>NZ_PJJM01000080.1 GCF_002929805.1 Cryobacterium sp. Y50
ACCCTCGCCACGCCCGCAACCAAACTCCCACTCAGATTTCACCGACTCCGCACACTCAAGGCGGACCGGTGGATCGAGGCTAAGGCGACCACTGTTGAGGTGGTTGACGGTGGCGGGGTTGGCGCCAGTGTCGGCGTTGGTCGCACCGGGTTCGACCTGGTTGCTGGCGAGCATGAGCTTCTCGTTACCGTCACAATCGCATTCCCAGAAAACGCCGCCGATGACGACGATGCGAAGACCGGGTCGGTCTACCTGTCCGGCCTTGCGGTGATCCTTTCGCAGACGCTGTAATTGCCCCCGTGCCCAGAAAGGAGAGTCGCGTGAGGAGTAAAGCTTTGAGCGCGACTCTCCCGGTCGATCGGCATCCGCTGCCCGAGTCGGCCAGGAAGGCTGCTGGTCTGTGGCGTCAGATCAGGTTTGCACTAAGCCTGGCCGTGTTGCTACTCGTGATCGCAACCGCTGTGGTGCTGATTGTGATCCCAAAGGTCACCGGATCGATCCCACTGACCGTGCTCACCAGCTCGATGGAGCCGGGCTTTCCGCCCGGCACGCTCATCATCGTTCGGCCGGTTGAAGTGGATGCCCTGGTGCTGGGTGATGTCATCACCTACCAAATGGAGACCGGAAAACGCGGCGTCATCACCCACCGCATTATCGCCATCAATACCTCGGCGGGTGGTCGCACGTTCGTCACAAAGGGTGACAACAACGGGGCGGCCGACGCGGATGCCGTGCTTGAAGCGCAGGTGCAGGGCCGGCTTTGGTACTCCGTTCCGCTGATCGGCTACGTCAATAGTGCGGTCAATGGTTCTAACCGGGCCTGGCTAATTCCGGTGGCCGCTTCATTGCTGTTCGCCTACGCGGGCTACATGATCCTGGTCGGCGTTGTAGCCAGTGTGCGCAAGCGCCGCAGAGCGGATCAATTGGGCGGAAAAACGCTCGATTCGGCTGGGGCTGATCCTGGCGTGAAAGTCGACGAACGAGGCTAAAAAAACGCTATCTTGTGCACTGGTCGGTTTCGATGCCGCAGTCAGCAAGCGGTCCAGCCCCCAGATTGGGGGAGGGAAACACCCAATGGGGGGCATACGTGAGCATTGCTCCACCCTATCGTTCTGGGTGGGGATAGTGAAAATACGTCATTATCCACTCCAAAACTGACTATTTGAGATGAGACTGACGTGAAACTTCTGTTAAACCGCAAGAAAACCATCATTGGGGCCGGAGGCGTCGCCGTAGCGCTGACCATGGCCCTCGCGGCATTGGGCCCGACCGGTGCGTACTTCAGCGACACCGAGCAGGGCCGCATCGACGGCACCATCGGCTCGATCCAGGTCGATGGCGTTGACAGCCTTAACCTGCACTTCACCAATCTGCTCCCCGGTGAATCCCAGACGGTGTCCGAGCGTTACAAAAACACCGGGCTGAACGCGCAGGATGTCTGGGTCGTCTTCAATGATGCCGAGGCTCTGCATGCGTTGAATGACCTCGGTAATTATGGTGAATTCCACGTAGCGGCGAATAACAATGCAGTGTTCGATTCAGCGAACCTCAACGACGACGGCGACCTTCAGTCTCCTCCAGGTTGTAGCGGGATATTCGACCCGGCCGGGTGCTGGCCCGTTCCGGAAAAGATCCTGCTTCAGTCGAACCTGGCACCCTCGGCGATGGGTACCGTATCCTTCCGCTTCAATTACAACGGAGTATTGATGACGGGCCAGTCTGAGGCTGGCGGTGGCGTCTGGAATTCCTATCCCCTCCCGACTCCGGCGAACCCGGATGCAGTGGCAACCGAAAGCGGCCTGCCGTACCAGATCGTTGCAACTCAGGTTGGACAGGAACCGGGCCTCTAAGGCTTGAGCAAGTGGCTCGGATGTCGCTGTCGGGTAGCGACGTCCGGGCCACTTTCCATTCCATTTCGAGCTTGAAAGGCGCACCGTGAAGCGATTCAAAGGCACCGTGATTCTGCTGCTCGTGCTGGCCGCCGTGCTCACACCGGTGGCCCTCGTGGCCACGGGCGCCCTGCCCTACCGGGCCTACGTCGTACGCACCGGGTCGATGTCGCCCACCATTTTGCCGGCCAGCGTCGTGATCGTTGAGGCCGACCAGTACGCGGTTGGCCAGGTCATCACCTTTCGACGCGCCGACGATCGCACCACCCACCGACTCGTGGCCATCAACGACGATGGCACCCTGACCACCAAGGGCGATGCGAACGACACGATCGACCCCTTCACGGTGCCGGCCGCCGATGTCATCGGCGGAGTTACCGCCTTCGTGCCCCGCTTCGGGTATCTCGTGGTCTACCTGCAGAACCCGCTGGCCTTCGGCTCCCTCATTATGTGTGTGCTGAGCCTGTGGTACGTCGGGTCGTCCGAACAGAAACCGGAACAGAAGCCCGAGAAGAAACCGTCCAAGGGGTCCAGACGAATCGCGTCCGTTCTTGCCGCTTAGCTTGCAGACTGGGCCTTCACCTTGTCGTAGGCGGCGAGGGCTGCTCGGCGGGTTTCGCCGAGGTCTACCAGGGGCGCGGGGTAGGAATCCGTGCCGTATTCGGGCACGTTGGCGCGGATGTACTGCTGGTGTGGGTCGAACTTGGCCGCCTGCAGATCAGGATTGAAGATGCGAAAGTAGGGCGCAGCATCCGCCCCGGAGCCGGCTACCCATTGCCAGCCGAATGGGTTGCTGGCGGCGTCGGCATCGACGAGGGTATCCCAGAACCAGCGCTCGCCCACCCGCCAGTCGACCAGCATGTTCTTGATCAAGAATGATGCGGTAACCATGCGCACGCGGTTGTGCATACTTCCGGTTCGCCAGAGCTCGCGCATGCCGGCATCGACCAAGGCGAAGCCGGTGCGACCCTGTTGCCACGCAGTCAGGGCGTCGTGGTCGAGCGACGGCCAAGGAAAGGCGTCGAAGGCGGGGCGCAGGTTCTTCGTCGCCAGATCGGGAGCGTGAAACAGTACGTGGTATGCGAACTCGCGCCAGCCGACCTCGGTGAGAAACCGGGTCGCACTCGTGAGCGCCGGGCCGGAGAGTGAGCGTTGCGCCTCCTGGGTGGCAGCCCAGATCTGATGCGGGCTGATCTCCCCCCACCGCAGGAACGGCGACAGACGCGACGTCGCGTTCTGGGCCGGTTCGTCACGTTCGGCCCCATAGCGGGGGAGTGATTCGGCCAGAAAGCGCCCAAGCGTTTGCTGAGCGGATGCCTCGCCGGGCTGCCACGCCGCGCGGAGCCCGTCGGCCCAATCGGGTGCGCTGGGCTCGAGGCCCCAATCGTCGAGGCTGTCGGTGGCGAGGTTGCCCGACCACCCGGAGACGGTATCGGGGGAGGGGTAGGGCGCGCGCGGCGGCGGACCGGCCTGGCAGGCACGCCAGAACGGCGTGAACACCGAGTAGGAGCCGCCTTGACCGGTTTGGATGGTCCACGGTTCGAACAGGAGCGAACCCGCGAAGCTGTGAGCATCAACGCCGTCGGCGCGCAGCTCGGCCTTGATCGCGGTATCGATCGTGCGTTCTGCAGAGCCGTACCGGCGATTCCAGAAGACGGCCGCGGCATCCGTTTCACGGACGATTTCGGCGATGATCGGTGCGGCCGGGCCGCGGCGCAGAATCAGCCGGCCGCCGAGCGCCTCGAGCGTTGCACCGAGCGATCTGAGACTCTGGTGGAGCCACCAACGGGCGGCGCCGCCGAGCGGGCGCACTCCGGGGGACTCGTCGTCGAACACATACACGGCCACGATCGGCCGGTGTCGGGCGAGGGCTGCGTGCAGCGCCGGGTGGTCGCCGACGCGCAGGTCGTCGCGAAACCAGACGACCGAGGGACCGGCGTGCTCGTTGGATTCTGCCGGGGTAAGGGGAAGTGAAGTCATGGGCTCTCCTCGTGAGAACTCCAGTGTGTACCCTGCCGCGGATGAGACCAATTCGGAGGTAGAACGGTTCGTCGCGCCAGCGTCGGCCGAGGTTCGACCAACGGAGCCAGACGTTGAAACGTCGGTATATCTGCGGAAAATAGAGCTAAACGGCGTAAATCTTTGTGCGTACAGACCAAATCGTCGCCATTTGCCCAAAAACTCAATTCCCCATTCTGGGGGTTGGAGCAGGACAGACAAATTTGTCTGTCCCATCTAGTGTGTGAATCGCGGATGGAGCTGCAGCCCCAGAAAACACCATCGGACTGTAGCAAATTCATGGCCCAATACCCAGGGTTGTGGACGACCGGCCGCATCACCGTCGCGCTTACCCCGCGGCGATCACGTAGCGGGCTTCTTGCCGTTGCTCCACGCCTGCCGCTCGCTGGCCTGCGACCACCCGAAGTTTTCAGACCAGTACCCGAAGGGCCTCAACATGAACAAGCTCACCAAAGGCGCGATTGCCGGCGCCGCCGGTCTCACCCTCCTGCTCGGCGGCGGCACGACTTTTGCGCTGTGGAACTCCTCGGCCGAGGTGGCCGGCGGCACGATCGAAGCCGGCAACCTGGTTGTTTCTCCCAGCGCCATCGACGGCGTTGAAGTTGCCGGTGTTTGGACGGACCAGAACGATGTAGTCCTGAACCTCGAAACATTCGCGGCCTCGCCCGGCGATGTGCTGGTCTATACCAAGAAAATGCACGTCCTGGCCGAGGGTGACAACCTCGTCGCCGAGCTGACGCTCGATGCGGGCTCCATCAGCGCCACCACGCCGGGTTACAAAGCCGACGACGCACTGGCCGCCTACCTCATCGGGACCGCAGTTTTGACAGTGACGCCCGATGGCGGCATCAAGGATAACTTCTCCCAGATTGAGCGTTCAGTGACCACCGGCCCGACGGATTACACGATCACACCCGGAGCGGGAATCGTCGAGGAAGACGTCACCGTCGAGGTCACGATCACCTTCCCGAACGGCGCGCTGGGCGCTGAGAACACCATGATGCTCGGTTCGGTCACCCTCAAGGACGTGGCGGTCAACCTCACCCAGATCTAACCGATCGGTGCCCGGGTGCCCACCAACGGTGGGCACCCGGAAACGACCAGCAGGCAGCATCCACTTTTGATTTGCGAAAGCCGGTGATCTCTTGAAAACGTTTCTGTTCGCGAGTGCGGCGATTCTCGGTGCGACCCTGCTGGCCACTGCCGCCGTGGGCGGAACCTATGCCCTGTTGAACTCGAGCGCTTCGGCCGGCCCCGCAGTCACGATTCAGGCCGGATCCGCCGAGCTCAGCATCACGTCAGACCTCGAGATGTCGAATACCCCGCTGTATCCCGGAGCGAGCAAGGTCGGCACGGTCACCGTGCTCAATGACGGCACGGTGCCGCTCGCGCTCCGTCTCGCCGGCCTGACCCGACCGACCGTTTCGACGCTATTTTCGGAGGTCCTGATCTTCGGGGTGAGCGCCGTTTCGACGGTACAAGAGTGTACGTCGAACCTCACGCCCACCATTGCCGGCACCTTCGCTGACGCGCCGACTGACGAGCTCGGTACGACCCTGGCGCCCGGATCCAGCGCGATTCTGTGCGTCTCAGTGAGGCTGTCAGCGGATGCCCCGAGCGGCAGCCAATCCCAGACCGCGACGAGCTTTGGACTCCTGATTGACGGACGGCAGGACTAAGCCATGACGTCGAACCGTCATCGTTCTCTGCGGCTGCGCACCCGGTCTGCCTGCCCGGCACGTTGGCCCGCTGCTCGAGCCGCCGTGGCGATCGCGAGCGTTCTCTTTCTGACCCTCGCCGGTACCGGAGTGGCGCAGGCGGTCTGGACCGCCGCGGCGGTCAACCCCACAGCATCCGCTGTCTCGGGCGCCGTGACCATCAGCCAGGACGGGTTCGCCGCGCTCGCGACCGACTACACGTCCCTCCTGCCCACGACCACGAAGCCGATCACCCTGACCAACGGCACCGTGCCTGCCGCCTACGACCTGAAACTCGGTTCGGTCTCCGCGACCGCGTTTGCCGAGGAAGTCAGCGTTCGCGCCTGGTCGATCGCCGCAACCGGCAGCTGCCCCACGGCGCCCCCGACCGGAACAGCGAGCACCCCCTTGGCGACGGGACTCACCCTGAGCGGCGACCTGGCGGCGAGGGCTTCGGTGCGCTACTGCGTGCAGACGTCGATCGCCAACACCACCGCCGGCACCATGGCCAGCACCTCCGTAACGGCGCAACTGGAATTGCAAGCGCGAACGGGCAACTGGACGTCACCCATCTCGCTCGTCACCGCCGCGCAATCTGTCACCAACACCGCGCCACGCGATCTGGCGGCGGTCAGGAAGACGCACAGCTCCATCTCCTTGACCTGGGCCGCTGCCCAAGACCGAACCGTGACGCGCTACGAGGTCTGGCGAAACGGCACGCGGGTTGCAAACGCACAAAGCGCCACAACCTTCACCGACACCGGCCTGACGGCGAACACGCGCTACACCTACCTGATTTACGCCGTCGATGCGAACGACAATCACTTGGCCGCCTCGAACGAGCTCGCCGTGTCTACGAACAAGCAGCCACCGGCCCCTGGCTTGTGGTACCACGTCGTCACCGCCGCCGGGACCTGTGTCGATGCGGCCGCCCCGCAACAAAAGGGACGAGTGTTGGCGACGAAGGAGTGCTCGACCGCCTCAACCTCACGGTTCAGCTTCGTTGCGGACAGAAACGGTTCCGAGTATGAAATCGTCGCCGCTGACGAGAACCTGGTGTGGACTGCGGAAGGCACGTCTCCCCTGTCGCTCAGCACGCAGAGTGGCCCAGCAGACAAAGCCAAGCAACGCTTCACGCTCGCCCCGATCAGCTTGGGCAGTGCCACCTTTCAGATTCGCAGCGTGAAGGACGACACGAAGTGCCTTGAGTCAGGCAACGCGCTCACCTTGAAGACGTGCGACACCACGGTACCCATCCAGGAAAACCAGCTATTCACCCTCGACGAGGTGACTTCATGACCGGATTCCTGATCCGTGCCCGGATCGCAGCGACCGTGGGCGCCGTGTTCCTGCTGACCGTGAGTGGGACCGCCGCCCTGGCCCTGGCGGCGCCGGGCGCCGAGTCCGCTCCCGACGTCTTGGTCAGCAGCGATGGCGAACATTTTGCCAGCAGCCTGCCCGTCGGACTGTTCGGATCGTACGGCCTGCTGATTCCGGATGGTTCGATGCAATCGAGCCTGTGGATTCAGAACCCGAGCGACCGGCCCGCGAACGTGCGGGTGAGCCTGCGGGAGCCGGGCGGAGCATCCGCTGATCGAACGGTCTCTGACCTTCGGGAATACCTCATCCTGACCGTCGAAGACGCCGCGGCGCAGACGGTGACGACCGTTCCGCAGCTGGCCAAAGCGGGCTGCGCCGTGCTCGCGCCCGAGCAGCCGCTCGCGGCCGGTGCCACCTTGCAGGTCGCGTTCACGATCGAGATGATGAATGTGACCGGACTGACCGCTCAAAACGCGCGTGCAGAACTCGGCGTTCTCGTTGCGCTGCGCGATGTCGAGGCCGGACCCTTCGCGGCATCGGCTTGTAACGACGATGGCGTGCTCATTCCGGCCATCGCCGGGCCGTCAGAGTCCCAACCGTCGGATGCTCTGCCCCGCACCGGGGTTGACCTGCCCGTTCCAGCCATCATCGGGGGCGGACTGCTGCTCGGTGTTGGCGTGCTTCTGGTCACCCGGCGGCGCCGTGACCGGCGTGAACCGTGACGCAGCTCGCTGACGAAAGTATCGCGCCGACCGATTCGCCCGCTCCCAGCCTCTGGCGTTTTCTGCGGACCGCGCTCAGCGCTGCCGTGCTCCTGCTCGTCGTCGGGCTCGGCCTGGCGCTCGTTGTCATTCCCAAGTCGACCGGTGCGACCCCGCTGACCGTGCTGACCAGCTCGATGGAGCCGGGACTTTCGCCCGGTACTGTCGTGATCGTGCGCCCGGTCGACGCCAACGCGCTGCAGATTGGAGACGTCGTTACCTATCAAATGGAGTCCGGCGACGCCAAGGTCGTGACGCATCGCATCCTCTCGATCATTTCGAACTCAGAAGGATCACGTTCCTTCATCGTGCAGGGTGACAACAACAGTCTGCCCGACGACGACCCCGTGCTGGCCGAGCAAATTCATGGTCGGCTCTGGTACGCGGTACCCTTCGTCGGCTACGTCAACAATGTGATCACCGAAGCAAACCGGGCCTGGATCTTCCCCGTGGTGACCGTGGCCCTGTTCGCCTATGCCTGCTTCATGGTGGCCGGCGACATGCTCGACCGCAGAAAAACCCGCAAAGGGGCAGCGGATGCCGACGACCAGGCCCTCGGGTTACGAGACGCGCAGCACGATCTTGCCGCGGGTGTGACCCTGTTCGAGCAGCCGGTGCGCGGCGGCGCCCTCGGCGAGTTCGAACACGGAATCGACGTGCACACGCACGGTTCCGCTGGAGAGTAGGGCCGAGATCTCGTCCAGCGCGCGCGCGTCGGGGGACACCTTGAAACCGGTCGCGCGGCGGCCGGCGGCTGTGGCATCCGCTGCCATGGTCGGCCAGCTGCCGGTCGGTGCGTTCACGAGCAGGCCGCCGGGGCGCAGGGCCGTGAGCGAGCGGGTGCCGGTGTTGTCGTGCACGTTGCCGATGAGGTCGATGACCGAGTCGAGATCGTGGGCCACTTCCTCGAAGCGGGTTGTGCTGTAGTCGATGACCTCGTGTGCGCCGAGCTCGCGCAGAAAGTCGAGGTTGCGAGTCGACGCCGTCGCGGTCACGTGCGCTCCCAACACCCGGGCAAACTGTACCGCGAAGTGACCGACGCCGCCGCTGCCAGCGTGCACGAGCATCCGCTGCCCGGAAGCTGCCCCGGCGAGTTTGACCATGCCCCAGGCGGTCAACGCCGCGATCGGAACGGCGGCCGCTTCGGCGTGGCTGAGCCGGGCCGGTTTGTGCGTGACGCTCATGCTCGAGACCGAGACAAACTCGGCGAAGCTGCCGCCGGTGCGCGGCACCCGACCCATGCCGTAGACGGCGTCACCGGGCTGCAGCGGCGAGGCGTCGAACGCCGCGCGCACGACGATTCCGCTGAAGTCGTTGCCGAGGATGGTCGGATAGCTCTCGATCGCGGCCGCGACGCCCTTGCCCGCACGGGTCTTGGCGTCGATCGGGTTGAGACCGGCGGCGACGACCTTGATGAGCACCTCGTCGGAAATCTGTCGGGGCAGCGGCCGATCGACCAGGTGCAACACCTCGGGGGCGCCGGTCTCGTCGATGATGAGGGCGCGCATGGTCTCCGGCAGTTCGTATTCAGTAGCCATGCTCCCCATTCTGCCGCTTCGCGCCCGCCCCATCACTTTTCGGGCCTGAAAAGTGGGCCCACGGAGCGGGAGCGGGCGCGCTCCAAACATTGAACTGGCTCGCTCACTCTTGGGCGGTGAAGGGTCGCAAAACGTCCGAAACCGACTCCGAAAGGACGATTTGCGACCACTCATCCCCGTTGCCCACATATTCGCCGATGGAGCGCACGTTAGTACCCGAGCCCAGGCGTCGAGCCGGGCTCGGGCTGGAGATGCGGTGGTTTGCGTCGCGTTCCGCGGGACATGCGCCAAAGCGCGGGACCTGCGCCAGTGTGCGGGAGTTTCAGCGAAGAGCATCCGTCGGTCGACAACGAACTGCGCGGGACCGACGCCCGTGCAGCGCGAAATCCAGCGCGGCCGGGTCGCTACCGGCGAGTCTGCTCGTCGAGGTTGTCGATCAGGGCGTTCGCGAGGCCGACCAGTATGGCGATTTGGTCTTCGTCACGTTCGATCCAGCGACATTCGGGCACCGGGGCCACCGGCACGAAGCCCCGGTGCTCTTCCCAGACCAGAAGCGTGCGGTCGGCCCCGAGCACGTATTGCTGCCACCATACCTGCCGCAAATAACTGCGCGGAATGCTGCGCCACGGCTTGCTGGTGGTCTTGATCTCGGCCAGGTGCAGATCGCCATTGGGCGCCACGCCGACGCCGTCGGGCGTGGCCAGGTGCCGCGGGTGCCCGAGCGACCGGAACAGGTTCGTGCTCGGCTCGATGCCGTAGTGCTCCAGCACCCAGGCAGCGATGACCGGCTCCCGAGCCCGCCCGTGGTCGGTGTAGCTGTTGCCGGTGAAGCTCGTGCCGTGCATTTTGTCGTGCGCCGCGTTCAGAATGGATTTCGGAGTCGACAGTTTCGCGACATCCGTTGCGGTGATTCCCTGGTTGCGCGCCCGAAGCCAGGCCACTCGGTCGGTCGAGTCAGCGACGATGCGCAGTGTGTGCGGTGCCGGTGCCGGCAGCAGAACGGATGCTTCAAGGTGCGGCTGGTCCAGATCGAAGAGGGACAGCGTTGAATTCGGCACCCCTCTATTGTGTGCCCGCGCGCCCGGTCGGCGCGCCACCGCCACGGGGTGCCGCTCGATTGCTTCACCCCGTCGTCGAAACCCTGAGAATTGTTATCGCGAAGTGACCTGAGTTCGCTAGCGTGAGTACACGGCAACCAATCGGGGAACACCATGTCGCATCGCGTACGCACAGCTCGAGGCGCGGTCGCGATCACGCTCGCCGTTTTTCTGAGCGGATGCGCTGGCCTCCCCGGCTTTCCCGCCGCGACCGACTCCCCGGTTGCGCAACTCGTCGCCGGCGTCGACTGCCAGGCGCCCAACCTCAATCACGAAATCGTTGAGCAGGACGGTGTTCCGACCCAGACCGACCTGACCGCCGAGCACCCGGCCGCGCCGGATCCCAGACGGGTTCCGGCCGACTTCGATCCCGTCGCCGCCTATCGCTGCACCTTCTTTGGCAGCCTCGACGACGCGCAGGGCCGCTGGTCGGCCGTGCAGGTCGAGACCCTCGAGGGCGACTTCGGCGCGCTGCTGTCGGCGCTCGCCGAACCCAGCGACCAGGCGGGCCCCAATCAGGCCTGCACCGCCGACATGGAGCTGGTGCCGGAACTCTGGCTCGAAAACACCGACGGTGACGCACTTCGCGCCGCCTGGCCGCGCACCTCCTGCGGCAAAACCAAGCCGGCGACCCATACCGCTCTCGACGAGCTCGAGCTGACCGACACGACCCTGCTTCCGCTCGTGTTGCAGGTCACGCGAGAGGCGCTCGACGCCAATTGTGCGATGGGCACCGGCGCACCCGAACAGTCCCTGCTCTTTGGCACTACCGGCCTGCAGACGTACCTAAATCTCGGAGATATCGGGCAGGACGTGCAGATGATTCCCGCGTCGCCGGCCAAGACCCCGTCCTTGGCCGGCGTCGACGGCGCGAGCGTCTGCGTCTACACGGTCGATCCGCAGCAAGACCCCGACCTCAGCGAGCTCAACTCCGTCGAGGGAATCGATGACCTCGCTCTCGGCGCAATGATGAACCTGCAGTTCGGCACCTTTGCTGGCGCGAGCACCCTTGAAGCGGATGCGGCGGCGCTGCTCGCCGCCGCAGCATCCGCTTCGCAGGCGCCCGATTGCAGCACCGACCCGACCCGGTTTGCGGTGCTCTGGCCGGAGCACGCAGGCACACGGCTCGACACGTCGATTCAGGTCGAACTCGACGGCTGCCAGCGGCTGTTCCTGCCCGGCAGCCACGCGCTCGTGCCCGCGCCGGAACTGCTCAACATCCTGAAATAAACCGCGAGCGCGCTCAGCCAATCGACGCACGAAGTGGCGGGGCATTCGTTTGATGCGTGTGCAGTCGTCCGGTGCGGTCGAGAAAGTACAGACCACCCCGAGCGATGTTGATCTCCCCACTCAGCGGCGGGGTGTTTGCGAGCTCAGAGAAGCCGGTGCGGTCGAGTACCCCGAGCTTGCTCGTGCCGTAGGCCTTGGCATAGAGCACCCCGTTGTAGGCCGCCAGCGCGGTGAATCGCCCGCTCGAGGCGAGGCTGAAGGTCGACCGTGCCCAGACGTAGACGTGACGGCGCGTACGAATATAAAGCGCCTCATCGAGGGCGGCGAACTCGAACGGCCCGTCGGCGGGAACACCGTCCAGCCGGGTAAACGATGACCCGCGATAGCTGGAGATGGCGCACACCTCGGAATCATGATGACCGACATAGAGTTCCTGCTCAAATACCGTCAGGGCGAGAATGTCGATCGGGGACCCGACCACTGGAACCAGGTCACGGCCGTTGATGTACCAGAGGCCGGACTGTAAGCGAAAGTACGCGCGTCCGCAAAAGCTGGTCAGGAGCAGTTGCGAGGCCTCGGTTGTGGCGATGAAGGTGAACCGGCCGTTGCGATAGCGATGGATCGACGTGAGACCCGGATACCGGTCGGACTCGGCCGTCAGATATAGGTCGGTGCCCACGGCGACGATGCGCGTGATTCCCACTGGGGCCTGAGGCACGGCGGCCAGGCTCGAACCGTCGAAGCAGAACAGTGCATCTCGTCCGTAGACCAGCAAGTAGGTCTTTCCACCGACGTCGGTCAGATTGTGGGAATCGGCCGGGGCGCGGTCTACGAGTGCAGCAGGGCTGGACGGTATTGCGCGGCGGCGGAGCAGGGCTGGCAAGGTCATGGCCGGTGTCCCCCCTCTGGCGTACTTCGTGTCTGATCGATGTTGCCCGTTCCACCTCAGGATTTACGGCAGAATTTGGGACGAAACCTAAGGATTGCCCCAGCACGCGGAAAATTCGCACGCCCGGGCAAGTTTGCTCACAGTGCGGGCTGGGGTAACGCATAGTCGACTCATAGAAAAGTAGCGATACTTACTACTATGAGCGCACGTGAGAGCACGCACACCGGCCACGGCCCCCGACTGACCAAGGCCGATGGCAGTGCCATTCGCGTACTCGTCGTCGACGACGAACCGACCCTCACCGATCTGCTCTCGATGGCGCTGCGCTACGAGGGCTGGGAGGTGCGCACTGCCGGCGAAGGCCGCCAGGCACTCACCATCGCCCGCGAATTCCGCCCCGACGCCATTGTGCTCGACATCATGCTGCCCGATATCGACGGCCTGCAGGTGCTGCAGCGGGTGCGCGCCGATGGCTACGAGACACCGGTGCTCTTTCTCACCGCCAAGGACTCGCTCGACGACCGCATCGCAGGCCTTACCGCCGGCGGCGACGACTACGTCACCAAACCCTTCAGCCTCGAGGAGGTCGTCGCCCGGCTGCGCGGCCTCATTCGACGTTCCACCCTTGCTGTGGCCGACTCGACCGATCCCCGCATCACCGTCGGCGACCTCACCCTCGACGAAGACAGCTACGAGGTGTTTCGCAACGGCGACGCCATCGAGCTGACCGCGACCGAGTTCGAACTGCTGCGCTTTCTCATGCGCAACCCGCGCCGGGTGCTCAGCAAGGCCCAGATTCTCGATCGGGTCTGGAGTTACGACTTCGGCGGCAAGTCGAGCGTGGTCGAGATCTACATCTCCTATCTGCGCAAGAAGGTCGACGCTGGCCGCGAGCCGATGATCCACACGGTGCGTGGCGCCGGGTACATGCTCAAAACTGCATGATGCTTAAACTTCGATCAAAGCGGATGCCCAGCCGCCGCTTGCCTTGGACCCTGCAGCGCAGTCTCGTGCTCACCGTCGTCGGGCTGCTCGCGCTTGTGAGCATTACAATCGGCATCGTCAGCGTGGTCATTCTGCGCGCCTCCCTGGTCGACCGGCTCGACCTGCAGCTGGCCTCGGCCGCTGACCGCTCCAGGACCGCGCTCGGCGACGGAATCGGTGACAATGACGGCGACAGTCTCGGCGACCTGCCGGGCAACCCCCACTTCGGCACGCCGACGGCCGACAGCATTCTCAGCGGCCCGGCCCAGCCGCCTGGACTGCTCGCCCTCGTCTACGACGGAACCAGCATCACGACCGGCTACACCGACGACGCGAGCGGTGAAATCGAGTCGCTCACGTCGGAGCAGGTACAGCTTCTCGCCGACCACGTTAATCAGTCGACGCCGGTCACTGTGCACCTTGGTGGCGAACTCGGCGAGTACCGGGTGCAAGCTGAAACGTCCCGCACCGGCACGCTCTATCTGGTCGGTCTTCCGCTTTCCGGAGTTGCTGCCACGGCCGCCCAACTGGCCCTGATAGTCGGTCTTGTTTCGCTCGTCGGGCTCGTGATCGTCGCCATCATCGCCGCCTGGGTGGTGCGGCTGGCCCTGCGCCCGCTGCAGCGGGTCACGGCGACAGCCATCCGGGTCGCGCAGCTGCCGCTCGACCGCGGTGAAGTCTCGCTCGACGATCGGGTTCCGTCCGGCGATACCGATCCACGCACCGAGGTCGGCCGGGTCGGCGCAGCCCTCAACCGCATGCTCGACCACGTCGACCTCGCTCTAGAGGCTCGCCAGGCGAGCGAGCGCAAGGTGCGCCAGTTCGTCGCCGACGCGAGCCACGAACTGCGCACGCCGCTGGCATCCATTCGCGGTTATTCCGAACTCACCCGCCGCAGCGGCCAGGAACTACCGCCCGACGCCATGCACGCGCTCGGTCGCATCGAGTCGGAGTCCGTGCGCATGACCGGGCTGGTCGAAGACCTGCTGCTGCTTGCCCGCCTCGATGAGGGCCGCGAACTCGACCTGCAGCCGGTGGATCTCACAATGCTGCTCGTCGACGCCGTCAGCGACGCCCACGCTGCCGGCCCCGATCACGTCTGGAACCTCGAACTGCCCGAAGAACCGATCGAGGCGACCGGCGACGAACCGCGCCTGCGCCAGGTCATCGCCAATCTGCTCGCCAACGCCCGGGTGCACACGGATGCCGGCACCACAGTTCTGGTCGCGCTCGCCGGGCACGACGAACGCGCGGTGATAACGGTGACGGATGACGGTCAAGGCATCCCCGAGGAGCTCACGGCCACCCTGTTCGAGCGTTTTGCCCGCGGCGACAGCTCGCGCTTTCGCGCCGCCAACACCACAGGCGCACCGAGGAGTACCGGAAGCACCGGTCTCGGTTTGGCCATCGTGGCCGCGGTCATCGCCGCTCACCACGGCGAGGTCACCGTCGACAGCCGCCCCGGCCGCACAACCTTCCGCGTAGCCCTTCCCCTGGCCTGACTCGTTGGTCAGACGCGGTGGGCCGGGGGGCTAATTCAGGACATCCAGCAGCGGGGCATCCGCTCGCCGCGCAGTCTGGTGAGTGTCGAGGCTGGCGGCCGGCAGATCTCCTGAATTAGCCCCGCAAGAAGGCAAGGGGGCAGGTTCGACGCGGGTCAGTCGGGAGTATTCAGGCGGGCGAGTAGCTCGGCGAACCGGGTGAGGTCCTCGGCGGGCCAACTTTGCAGCCGGTTGAGTAGGCGCGTCGACTTGTTGGCGCGCACCTCCGCGAGTTTCTGCACGGCCAAGGGGGTAAGCGCAAAATACTTGACCCGACCGTCGTCTTCATCGGCCTGGGTTGCTATCAAGCCGAGGTCAAACAGCGCTCTGGCCTGGCGGCTGATGATGCTCTTGTCGACCACCAGATTCTCGGCCAAGGCTCCAGCGTGGGTCGGACCGCAACGCTCGAGCGTGCGCATGAGCTTGAGCCCGAACGGTTGCAGGGTCGGGTCGATGAACAGGGCAGTGTCGCGCATGCTCGCGCGGATGTTCCCCGCCAGCACCGTTATCTGCTCCTCAACGGCCGCCACGGCAGCATCCATGGTGATGATGGTCATGATCGAATTTTACCTTCACCCGATTCGGGCTCTGACGGCGGCAGGGCAACGGATGCCGTACTCACGTCAACCAGGATCCGGCCGGTCGCCGGTGAAGTGGCCTGGTCAGCCGCCGCGCTCCGCTCCCGATCAATGCCGGTCATGGTTCCCAGTGGAATGTTGGGCAGCAGAGCGATCGTCACGAGGGTGATCACGGCCAGCGGCACCATGAGCAGGAACACGTTGCCCACTCCGATTCCGTAGGCCGACTCGACGACAACGCGCAGGGCCGCCGGCAGCAGCGACACCTGTGGAATGGTGCCATCGCCGAGGGTCTCTGCGGCGACAGCTTGATTAGTTGGGCTGAGAGCGCCGGTACCGTCACGGATGTACTGCGCCACCACGGTGCCGAGCACGGAACCCATCACCGCAACACCCACGGTGCCGCCGAGACTGCGAAAGAAGGTGACAGTGCTCGTGGCCACGCCGAGTTGGGTGATTTCTACGGTGTTCTGCACGACGAGCACGAGGTTTTGCATGATCATGCCAACACCGGCGCCGAGGATGAACATGAACACGCCCACGAAGACCAAACTCGTGTCGTAGCGCAGCGAGCCGAGCAGCAGGGAGCCGGCCAGCACGAGCACGCTGCCGGAAACCATGATGGACTTCCACTTGCCGGTGCGACTGATCAGGTTGCCGAAGAAGGTGGAGGAGATCAGCAGCCCGCCCATCATCGGGATAGTCAACAGGCCAGACTCGGTCGGCGTGGCACCGCGAGCAAGTTGCATGTACTGGCTGAGAAAGACCGAGGTGCCGAACATGGCCACGCCCACCGAGAGGCTCGCGATAACGGCCAGGGTGACAGTGCGGTTCTTGAACAGATCGAGCGGGATGATTGGCTCCTTCGCCTTGAACTCGACGATCACGGCTGCGATCAGCAAGACGGCTGAACCGAGCACCATGGCAAATGACGGCAGCGATGCCCATTCGAACGAGTTGCCGGCCAGGGTGACCCAAATCAAGAGGAGTGACACGCCGGCACTGATCAGCACAATGCCCAGGTAGTCGATGCTCACCACACGCTTGACCCGTTCGGGCAGGTGCAGGGTCACCTGCAGCAGGATGATGGCTATGACGGCGACGGGCAGCGCGATGAAGAAGTTCCAGCGCCAGCCGAAGGCATCCGTTACGACGCCGCCGAGCAGCGGCCCGCCAATGGTGCCCAGGGCCATGACCGCGCCGAACAGGCCGGCGTAGCGGCCGCGGCCGCGGGGGCTGATGATGTCGGCCATGATGATCTGGCTGAGGGCGGCAAGACCTCCGCCGCCGAGCCCCTGCATGATGCGGAACACGATGAGCGTGTCGGTGTTCTGAGCGAATCCGGCCAGGGCCGAGCCGAGCACGAAGACCACCAGGGCGAGCTGAATGAGCAGCTTGCGATTGAATAGGTCGGCAAACTTACCCCAGATGGGCGTCGAGACAGTGGTCGTCAGCAGGGTGGCTGTGACCACCCAGGTGTAGGCCGACTGGTCGCCCTCAAGGTCGGAGATGATCAGGGGCAGCGAGGTGGCGACCACCGTGCCGGCCAGAATCGACACGAACATACCCAGCAGCAGGCCGGAGAGGGACTCTAAAACCTGGCGATGGCTCATTGACCCGTCGGCGTTCGGGGTGTGGCGAACGGACGCTGTGCTGCGGCGAGATGCGCGACTCATGAAACTCCTGCGATTAGTTAACAACAGTCAACTATACGTAACTAGTAGACCAATGTCAACCATTTATTATCCGCTCGCGATTTGCACAGTACTGAATGCTCGCCTATGCTGAACCCTAGCCACAGACCGCCGGTTGCTGCGCTATGTCGAAAGACAAAAGTGCAGACGAAGGTTCATTCACGTGAACGGCCCGCGCAGGTGTTCGAAGTTCAGTTACAGTCTTTTGGATTGTTCCCCAAGCTCCGGCGCCCTGCGCTGGAGCTTTTTTCATGTCTGCGCCCCGGGCTACCCGGCACATGATTATTAATGAGGAGCACCATGGCGAACAAGGAAGCAACGGTCGCCGAGCTTACGGAGAAATTCCAGAGCTCGACCGCCGTTCTGCTCACCGAGTACCGCGGTCTCACTGTTGCGCAGCTCAAGAGCCTGCGCAAGTCCATCAGTGAGGACGCCACGTACGCCGTGGTAAAGAACACGCTCACCAAGATTGCGGCCAACAAGGCCGGCATCACCTCGTTCGACGAGGAACTTGTCGGCCCGTCCGCTATCGCCTTCGTGCACGGAGACCCCGTCGCCGTCGCGAAGACCCTGCGTGCCTTTACCAAGGCAAACCCTCTCCTGGTGGTAAAGGGCGGTTACTTTGACGGTAACCCGCTCACCGCAGCGGAGGTCGGCAAGCTTGCCGACCTCGAGTCCCGCGAGGTGCTGCTGGCCAAGCTGGCCGGCGCCTTCAAGGCATCGCTGTTCGGAGCCGCTTATCTCTTCCAGGCACCGCTGTCGAAGGCTGTTCGCACCATCGACGCGCTGCGTGAGAAGCAGGAGTCCGCGAACTAGGCACCTGCCTACACCGCGGTTCACGAATTTTTAAGAAACTAATAGGAGTACATCATGGCAAAGCTTTCCACTGAAGACCTGCTTGAGCAGTTCAAGGGCCTGACCCTCATCGAACTCTCCGAGTTCGTCAAGGCGTTCGAGGAGACCTTCGAGGTCACCGCAGCCGCTCCCGTCGCCGCTGCCGGAGCCGCTGGCCCCGCCGCTGCTGCTGAAGAGGTCGAAGAGCAGACCGCGTTCGACGTCATCCTTGACGCCGTTGGCGACAAGAAGATCCAGGTCATCAAGGTTGTGCGCGAGCTCACCAGCCTGGGCCTCGGCGAGGCCAAGGCCGTTGTCGATGGCGCGCCGAAGGCCGTCCTCGAGGGCGTTGCCAAGGACGCTGCCGAGAAGGCCAAGGCTTCCCTCGAAGAGGCCGGCGCAACCGTTACCCTCAAGTAGGTTTACACCAACTGCGCAGCGCCCCACAGGGCTCTGATTGAGGCGCAGCCGACCGGCCTTCGGGCTGATCAGCGCGCAAAGGGCGTCGTTTCCAAAAGGAGACGGCGCCCCTTTTTTCGTGCCAAGGGGCATCCGCTGGCCCAGGTAAATCTGAGCCTTCGTCGCGAATTTGGTGTGAATGCCAAGCGACTCTAGATTGAGAGAGGAAGTGCTGACCCCGGCCACTTGACCGAACACGAAATCGGGAGCGCTTTCCCTAACTCGATGAAGAGGATCAGCAATGCGCTCCACCATGCACCACAGCCTGCTCACGCCACTGGCCGGCGCGGGAATTCTCGCCCTAACCCTGGCGGGGTGCTCCTCAGCCACACCGGATGCCGCGGGTTCCGGCGAATTCGCCGGTGATACCCTCGACGTCTCCGCAGCCTGGTCGGGTGCCGAGCAGACCAACTTCGAAGCCGTGCTCGCTGCGTTCGAGGAACAATCCGGTGCCACGGTGAACTACACGAGCTTCGGCGACAACGCCGCAACCACGCTCGGTACGCAGATCGAGGGCGGCAGCCCGCCCAACGTTGCCATGCTGGCCCAGCCGGCCCTGATGAACCAGCTCGCCGCCGACGGCAACCTGCAGCCGCTCTCCGACGAGGCCAGCGCTGTGGTTGCCGAGAACTACTCCCAGAGCTGGGTCGACCTCGGCACGAGCGACGGCACCCAATACGGTGTCTGGTTCAAAGCCTCGAACAAATCCACCATGTGGTACAACGCCGATCTCTACGACGCGGCCGGGGCATCCGTTCCCGAAGACTGGGACGACTTTCTGGTGCAGCTGCAGCTCGTGGCCGACTCCGGCTACGCCGGCATCTCCATCGGGGCAGATGTCGGCTGGCCGCTGACCGACTGGTTCGAGAACGTCTACCTGCAGACCGCCGGTGGCGATCTGTACGATCAGCTCACCAACCACGAAATTCCGTGGACTGACCCCTCAGTGACCGTTGCACTCGATGCCCTCGCGACCCTGTGGGGCAACGACGCTCTCGTGCAGACCGGCGCAGCCCAGCGCACCTTCCCGGAATCAGTCACCGAGGTCTTCGGCGCCGACCCACAGGCCGCCACCATGTTTGAGGGTGACTTCGTGGCCGGCAACATTACCGATGACGGCAGCTCCGTCGTCGGCGAGAACGCCCTGTTCTTCGACTTCCCGTCCGTCAACGGCTCGGCACCGGCCGTCGTCGGAGGCGGCGACGTGGCCGTCTCCTTCACCGATGATGCCGCCACCGACGCGCTCATGCAGTTTCTCGCCTCGCCCGAAGCGGCCGAGGTTTGGGTGCCCGAGGGTGGCCTCACCTCGCCGAACAACAATGTCGACACCGCGCTTTACCCCGACGAGACCAGCCGTCAGATCGCCGAAGCACTCACCGGCGCCGAGACCTTCCGCTTCGACATGTCCGACCTCACCCCGAGCGCCTTCGGTGGCACTCCCGGCCAGGGTTTCTGGCAGATCATGATTCAGTTCCTACAGGACCCGAGCGATGTTGCCGGAACCCAGCAGGCCCTTGAGGACGCCGCTGTCGCCGCGTACGTCGACTAAGTCCAGCACGCCGAATCAGCACCGGGACCAGCACCGTGAGCTCTACGACAGTAACCGCACGCCGTAACGCAACATCCGGGGGTCGCCGCCCCCGGATGGGCGCCAGCCGTCGACGCATGTTCCTGATCGCCCTCGGCTTTTTGGCGCCCGCGCTTGTACTGTTGGCTGGCCTGGTTCTGTACCCCATTCTGTACACGGTGGTGCGGTCGTTCTTCAGCGCCGAGGGTGGAGCCTTCGTCGGCTGGGACAACTACGTCACCATGTTCACCAACGACTCGACCTTCACGGCCATTCGCAACAACGTCATCTGGGTGCTCGTGGCTCCCGTTGCCTGCACCGTGCTGGGCCTGCTGTTCGCGGTGCTGCTCGAGAAGATCAAATGGTCGACGGCGTTCAAGCTCATCATCTTCATGCCGATGGCCATCTCCATGCTCGCCGCCGGAGTCATCTTTCGTGGAATGTTCCAGGAGAGCCCGAACCTCGGCGTCGTGAACGCAGCCGCCGTGGCCGTGAACAGCGCGTTCGGCGGCGGCGACGCCGCTTACCCCGGAGCGACCCCGCGGGGTGATTCCGGGCTGATCGACGACAGCGGCATACTCGCCGGCGAAACGGCCGTTACTGCCGGTTCCGAACAGAACTTTCCGCTCGTTGGCCTGCGTGCCGACGACGTGCCCACCAGTGCCGCGCAGGCCGAGGACGCGGCGTCGGCCGGTGCCGACCAGATCACGGGCACGGTGTGGCTCGACGTCGTGGTCGGCGGTGACGGCACCGTTGGCCAGATCGACGACGGAAAATCCGGGCTCCCCGGCATCAAGATTGACGCGGTCGCCGCTGACGGCACGATTGCTTCCACTACCAAAACGGATGCTGCCGGCCGCTACGTTCTCGACGACCTCGGTAAAGAGGCCTACCGTATCGCCCTGCCGGCCTCGAACTTCGACGAGGGCTACCAGGGGGTGTCCTGGCTGAGCTCCGGTCTGATCACCGCGGTGATCATTCTCTCCTACATCTGGATCTGGGCTGGTTTCGCGATGGTCATGATCGCCTCCGGGCTCAGCGCCATCGACCGTTCCCTGCAGGAAGCGGCGCGCATGGACGGCGCCAACGAGTGGAAGGTGTTCTCCCGCATCACGGCGCCACTGCTCTCACCGGTGCTGATCGTCGTGTTCGTGACCCTCATCATCAACGTGCTGAAGATCTTCGACCTGGTCTATGTGATCCCGCCTGGCTCCTCGAAACCGGCGGCCAACGTCATCGCCGTCGAAATGTGGACGGTGTCCTTTGGCGGCGGCAGCAACCAGGGCCTCGGCAGCGCCCTGGCCATCCTGCTCCTAATCCTCGTGCTGCCCTCGATGATCATCAACGTGCGCAAGTTCCGCGAGGAGAGAAAATCGTGAGCGGCCCCGCGACGCACGTGCGAGGCAAGAAAACGCTTGCCCGCAGCATCCTCGGTTTCGTCGACAAAGGTCTGGTCAATGCCGTTCTGGTGATCGTCGCGATCTTCTGGCTCGTCCCGACTCTCGGCTTGTTTCTGTCGAGTCTGCGCACGGTCGGCGATAGCGCTTCAAGCGGCTGGTGGACGGTGTTCACGACGCCGGCGCAGCTCACCATCGAGAACTACGCGAGCCTGCTGAGTAACCCGACCATCACCGGTTCGTTCTGGAACACCATCCTGATCGCCGTGCCCACGACCGTCTTTGTCGTGATCTTCGGCGCGCTGGCCGGCTACGCGTTCGCGTGGCTCAAATTTCCGGGCCGGGACTGGCTGCTCATCGTTGTCATCGTGCTGCTTGCCGTTCCGCTGCAGGTCGCGCTCATTCCGCTCGCCCGCATGTTTGGCACGCTGGGCATCTTCGGCTCCATCTTTGGAGTGATCCTGTTCCACGTGGCATTCGGGCTGCCGTTCGCAATTTTTCTGTTGCGCAACTTCTTCACTCAGATTCCCGCCGAACTGCTCGAAGCGGCCCGCATCGACGGTGCGAGCGACTGGCGCATCTTTGTACAGGTCATCTTGCCGCTTGGTGGACCGGCCATCGCCTCGCTGGCCATATTCCAGTTTCTATGGACCTGGAACGACATGCTCGTCGCCCTCATCTTCACCAACTCGGGCTCGCAGCCACTGACCGTGGCGATTCAGAGCCAGCTTCGACAGTTCGGGTCGAACATCGATGTACTGTCGGCCGGAGCGTTCCTGTCGATGATCGTGCCACTCATCGTGTTCTTCGCCTTCCAGCGCTTCTTCGTGCAGGCCCTGCTGGCCGGCTCGCAGAAATGATGCTGCTCCACAAAAAACAGCGCCAGGAACGGCGGGCGCGGGCGTAACTCACCGGCCGAGTAACGATTTGGCACCCACCGGCGCCGTGTGACCTTGCCGGGCAATGCGGTCCCTCCTAGGTTGGGCACGAAAAACCCTTTCGTGACAGCTCTATGAGGAGAAGACCATGCGTTTCATGCGTCATCAACGACTGATTGTCCCCGTCGCCATTGCGGCAGCAGCAGGGTTGGCCCTCGCGGGCTGCACCTCCGGGGAATCGACTCCAGACGACTCCAGCGGCAACGGCGAATTCGCCGGAACGACACTCGAAGTCTCCGCCGCCTGGTCGGGCGCCGAGCAGACCAACTTTGAAGCCGTACTGGCCGCCTTTACCGCAGAGTCGGGTGCGGCCGTGAACTACTCCAGCTTTGGCGACAACGCCGCCACGACCCTTGGTACCCAGATCGAGGGGGGAAGCCCGCCCAACGTCGCCATGCTCGCCCAGCCGGCCTTGATGAACCAGCTCGCGGCCAACGGAAACCTCCAGCCGCTCTCCGCGGAAGTCATCGCGGCCGTCGCCGAGAACTACTCGCAGAGCTGGGTCGACCTCGGAAGCTCAGACGGCACCCAGTATGGTGTCTGGTTCAAGGCCTCGAACAAATCGACCATGTGGTACAACGCCGATCTCTACGATCAGGCCGGGGCCGCCGTTCCGGAAGGCTGGGACGATTTCCTCGCGCAGCTGCAGATTGTCGCCGACTCCGGCTATGCCGGAATCTCCATTGGCGCCGACGTGGGCTGGCCGCTCACCGACTGGTTCGAGAACGTCTATCTGCGCACGGCCGGCGGTGACCTGTACGACCAGCTGACCAACCACGAGATTCCGTGGACCGACCCATCGGTCACCGAGGCCCTCGATGTTCTCGCCACCCTGTGGGGTGACGACGCGCTGGTTGAGGCGGGTGCGGCGCAGCGCACCTTCCCCGAGTCGGTCACCGAGGTGTTTGGGGCCGACCCGAAGGCGGCGACCGTCTACGAGGGTGACTTCGTGGCCGGCAACATTGCCGATGACGGCACGTCAACGGTCGGAGAGAACGCCCTGTTCTACGACTTCCCCGCCGTAAACGACTCAGCTCCGTCCGTGGTCGGTGGTGGCGACGTCGCTGTGTCCTTCACCGACGATGCCGCCACCGACGCACTCATGCAGTTCCTTGCCTCGCCCGCGGCGGCCGAGGTTTGGGTGCCAGAGGGTGGACTCACGTCGCCGAACAACAACGTCGACACCGCGCTGTACCCGGACGACACCAGCCGTCAGATTGCCGAGGCGCTGACCGGTGCCGAGACGTTCCGCTTCGACATGTCCGACCTCACGCCAAGCGCGTTTGGTGGCACGGCGGGCCAGGGCTTCTGGCAGATCATGATTGAGTTCCTGCAGAACCCGTCTGATGTTATGGGCACGCAACAGAAACTCGAGGATGCCGCGGCTGCGGCGTACGCCGGCTAAGCCCACACGATCGGAGTAGAGCGATGACTCAGTTGGTTGCTCCGGTAGCGAATTCTCCGGCGGGGGGCGACAAACGTCGTCCCCCGCACGGGTCATCGCGCCGCCGGATGTTCATGATCGCGCTGGGCTTTCTTGCCCCGGCCCTGGTATTTCTGGGAGCGCTCGTTCTCTACCCGATCGTCTACACCGTCGTGCGGTCGTTCTTCAGCGCGGGTGGTGGTGAATTCGTCGGCTGGGACAACTATGTGACCATGTTCACGAACGATTCGACGTTCACGGCCATACGCAACAACGTTCTGTGGGTTCTCGTTGCCCCGGCGGCGTGCACCATTCTTGGGCTGATCTTTGCGGTTCTGCTGGAGAAAATAAAGTGGGCGACGGCCTTCAAACTGATCATCTTCATGCCGATGGCAATTTCGATGTTGGCCGCCGGGGTGATTTTTCGGGGCATGTTTCAGGAAAACCCCAACCTGGGCGTGGTCAACGCGGCCTTGGTGACGGTCAACAGCGCCTTCGGTCAGGACGCCGCCTACCCCGGTGCCGCCGGCCGGGACGGACTGGGCCTCGTGCAGGACCGGGGCGTCATCGCCAGCGAAAGTACGGTCGAATCCGGCTCCGAGCAGAACTTCCCGCTGGTAGGCATCCGTGTCGACAGCGTGCCCGCGGCGGCCGCGCAGGCGGAACCAGCCGTGAACGCCCGGGCCGGCCAGCTCGTGGGCACCGTCTGGCTCGACGTCGTGCGGGGTGGCGGTGGAACGAGTGGCCAGATCGACGACGGAAAAACGGGGCTGCCCGGAATACTGGTCGATGCCGTGGCCGCCGACGGCACGATCGCAGCATCCGCAACCACCGATGCAGCCGGGCGTTACGTCATCGACGGCCTGGCGGAAGGGGCCTATCGCGTTGCTCTGCCGGCCGCGAATTTCGATGAGGGCTATCAGGGGGTGTCCTGGCTCAGCTCGACCTTCATTACCGGGGTCATCATTTTGTCGTATATCTGGATCTGGGCTGGATTCTCCATGGTCATGATCTCGTCTGGCTTGTCGGCCATCGACCGTTCCCTACAGGAAGCGGCACGCATGGACGGGGCGAACGAGTGGAATGTCTTCACCCGCATCACCGCGCCGCTGCTTTCTCCGGTGCTCATCGTGGTCTTCGTGACCCTCATCATTAACGTGCTCAAGATCTTCGATCTGGTCTACGTCATACCACCGGGCTCGGCGAAACCGGCGGCCAACGTGATCGCGGTGGAAATGTGGACGGTGTCCTTCGGCGGTGGCAACAATCAGGGGCTCGGTAGCGCGCTGGCCATTCTGTTGCTGATTTTGGTTCTGCCGTCGATGATCATCAATATCCGACGGTTCAGGGAGGAGCGGCAGCAATGAGCGACCTCACCATTGTGCGCGGCAAGCAGACCGCCGCTCAAAAAATCCTCGCTTTCTTCGGTAAGGGCTTCGTCAATTTTCTGCTGGTCTTCGTGGCCATTTTCTGGCTGGTCCCGTCGGTGGGGCTGTTCATTTCTTCCCTGCGTACGGTCGGGGACAGCGCGTCGACCGGGTGGTGGACCGTGTTCACCACCCCGGCGCAGCTGACCGTAGATAACTACGTCAATCTGCTCTCCAACACCGCGATCACCGGGTCATTCTGGAACACGATCATGATCGCGGTACCGACCACGGTGTTGGTGGTGGTGATCGGGGCTCTGGCCGGTTATGCGTTTGCCTGGCTGCAATTTCCCGGCCGGGACTGGCTGCTGATCGTTGTGATCGTGTTGTTGGCCGTGCCCATCCAGGTGGCGCTCATCCCGCTCGCGCGTATGTTCGGCGCTCTCGGAATCTTCGGCTCCGTGCTCAGCGTCATCCTGTTTCACATCGCTTTCGGGTTACCCTTTGCCATCTTTCTGTTGCGCAACTTCTTTATGCAGGTTCCGGCTGAACTGCTCGAAGCCGCCCGTATCGACGGGGCGAGCGACTGGCGCATCTTCGTGCAGGTCATTCTTCCGCTCGGCGGCCCGGCCATCGCCTCGCTGGCGATCTTCCAGTTTCTGTGGACCTGGAATGACATGTTGGTGGCGTTGATCTTCACGAATTCGGGGTCGCAACCGTTGACGGTGGCCATCCAAAGCCAGTTGCGGCAATTTGGGTCGAACATCGACGTTCTCTCCTCTGGCGCATTCCTGTCGATGATCGTGCCGCTCATCGTGTTCTTCGCCTTTCAGCGCTATTTTGTGCAGGCGCTCCTGGCCGGCTCGCAAAAATAGGCAACATCAGAAACGGATGCCAGTGGTCGAGCCGACCACTGGCATCCGTTCTGCCGAGTCTCTGCTGACGTTTAGAGTGAATGCATGAGTGGAATGCACGGTGCCCCTGGTCATGGCCCGCGGCAGCAGGCGGGCGTTGAGCGCCCACGCAAGCGAGTCAGTGGAGCGGATGCCGCAGCGCAGCGCGCCGAGAATGCGCTCGCCCCGCGCATTCCGCACCTGCTCGCTCGCATCACCCAACTGTTCGCGCCGCACCGCAACACCCTCATCGTCACGATCGTTCTTGTTCTGATCAGCGCAGCCCTCTCGGTAGTGCCGCCGCTTCTCACCCAGAAAGCCTTCGATGACGGCCTCTTTCCGCCCGGCGACACCCCCCCGAATCTCTCGGTGCTCGGTGTGCTCGTGGCGCTCATGCTCGGCGTCTTTCTGGTCAACGCGCTGCTCGGCGTCTGGCAGACCTGGCTCACCGCGAGCGTTGGTAACAAGGTGATGGGTGCCCTGCGGGTGCGCCTGTTCACGCACCTGCAGGCGATGGAGCTGAGCTTCTTCACCAAGACCAAGACCGGCGTCATTCAATCGCGGCTGCAAAACGATGTCGGCGGCGTCGCGACGGTGCTGACCAACACGATTTCCAGCATCCTGGGCAACACAGTCACGGTGATCGCGGCTTTCGTAGCAATGCTGCTGCTCAACTGGCAGCTGACCATTGTGGCCGTGGTGCTGATGCCGGTTCTGGTATTCGCCCAGCGCCGGGTCGGGCAGGTGCGGGCGCGCATCGCCGGAAAGACGCAGGAGTCGCTCTCGGACATGACTGCGATCACGCAGGAGACGCTGAGCGTGTCGGGCATTCTGTTGTCGAAGAGCTTTACCCGGCAGCAGAACGAGATCGACCGGTATGCCGGGGAGAACCGCAACCAGGTGCGGCTTCAGGTGAGCCAGCAGATGAGCGGCCAGTGGTTTTTCGCCACGGTGAGCGTGTTCCTGTCGGCGATTCCTGCGATCGTCTACCTCGTGGCCGGCGCGCTCGTGTTCAACGGAACGACAGAGATTACCGCGGGCACGATCGTGGCCTTCACGACCGTGCAGTCTCGGCTGATTTTTCCGCTACTCGGACTCATGCGGGTCACCCTCGACCTGCAAACCTCGTCAGCACTGTTTGCGCGCATCTTTGAGTACCTCGACTTGAAGCCGGCGATCAGCGACAAGCCCGACGCGGCGCTCGTGCCCTCGGTCGGCTCCGGTCGGGGCCGGGTCGAGTTCGACCACGTGCGGTTTGCTTACCCGGATGCCGGCGGCGACGCTCGACCGACTCTCGACGACGTGTCGTTGACGATTGAGCCGGGCCAGTTCGCGGCGTTTGTCGGCCCGTCCGGTGCCGGTAAAACCACGGTTTCCTACCTGATTCCGCGCTTTTACGAGGTCGTGGACGGCCGGGTGCTGTTCTCCGGGGTTGACGTGCGCGACCTTCAGCAAGAGTCACTCGTCTCCCACATCGGCATCGTCAGCCAGGAAACGTACCTGTTTCACGCGACCATCGCCGAGAATCTGCGTTACGCCAAACCGGAGGCAACGGATGCCGAGTTGGTCGCCGCAGCGCGCGCCGCGAACATCCACGATACGATCGACTCCTTTCCGGAGAAGTACGACACCATGGTGGGGGAGCGCGGCTATCGGCTGTCCGGCGGCGAGAAACAGCGCATCGCGATCGCCCGGGTGCTGCTCAAGGACCCGCCGGTGCTCATCCTCGATGAGGCCACGAGTGCTCTCGACTCCATCTCGGAGAGCGTGGTGCAGGCCGCCCTCGACACGGCCAGTCACGGCCGCACGACCATCGCGATCGCCCACCGCCTGTCGACGATCGTCGACGCCGACGTGATCTTCGTCGTCGACGCCGGCCGCATCGTGGAGCGCGGCACGCACGCCGAGCTGCTGGCCCAAGGCGCCTTCTACGCCAGCCTCTACGCCCGCCAAATCACGTCCAGCCCCGCCCCCTAAACTTTCCGGGTCCGGGTCCGGGTCCGGGCTCGGAAAGGGCCTCCATGATCGATCATGGGCCCGGTTTCCGAAGGTGTGCCCGGCGATCGCGACACCACATGGCCTTGTTCACCTTCGCGTTGAAGGGGCAACGTTTCGTGTTTACCTTTGGGCAATGTGCTGGTCGCCTGCATTTTGGAAGATCGGTGTGCCCCACATCGGGGTTTACCTAACACCACTAATAGCAGACGGACAGTAATGAAAACTACTCGGCTCCTTGCCACCACCGCCGTTGCATCAGTCGCGATCCTGGCCCTCGCCGGATGCGTGCAGAGCAGCGCCGCAACATCTTTGGGCTCCGATGAATCAGCCGATCAGGCCCTCACGGTCCTCATCAGTGGCGGTGAAAACATCCAGGCACTGTGGGAAGACCACCTGATTCCGGCTTTCGAAGCGGAGAACCCCGGATACACGGTCGCGGTCAACCTCGATCTGCACGGCGAGCACGATGCCCAGACGATGGCCAAGCTTACGAGTGCCACGGAGCAGGAAAAGGACCCGGGCTTCGACCTCGTTGACGGCGGATTCGTGCCCATGGCCGCCGAGGCCGGGTTGCTGACACCGATGACCGCTGACGAAATCTCCGCCTTCAACGACATTCCTGAAGACGTCGTCGAGGCCGGTGGTGCCGGTGGTATCGCCTACCGCGGCTCCGTCGTTCTGCTGGCATACGACACCGTCACCATCCCGACACCGCCGAAGACCCTCGACGAGCTGCTGGCATGGATTGAGGCGAACCCGGGCGAATTCACCTACAACTCCCCGAAGTCCGGCGGATCCGGCTCGGCCTTCGTCGCGACGGTCCTCGACAAGTACGTCTCTAACGATGCCCGCGCGAAAATGACCGTCGGGTACGAGAAAGAACTGGAAAGCGAGTGGACCGAAGGGTTCGAAACGCTCCGCAGCCTGAACCCGTACATCTACCAGAATGGTTTCTACCCCAACGGCAACCAGCAGACGCTGGACCTGCTGGCGAGCGGTGAAATCTCGATGGCGCCGGTCTGGTCCGACATGTTTATCTCCGGCAAGAAGAACGGCGCGATTGGCGAGTCCGTGGACTACACACAGATCGCCGATCCGTCCTTCACCGGCAGTGCGGCCTACCTCGGCGTTCCGGCTGCCAGCCCACGCCAGGAGGGTGCGCTCAAGCTCGCCAACTTCGTTTTGACCGCTGACGCCCAGGAAATGATCGTGAACGAGATCGCCGGCTTCCCGGCAATCAGCCTCGATCTGCTTTCGGCGGACATTCAGAACGAGTTCAAGGATGCCGATACCGGCAACCTGCGCAAGGGTTACTTCTCTCAGATGGGCAGTGACTTGAGCAACCTGTGGGATCAGGAAGTTCCGGGACAGTGACTCTCGCCCCGACCAGGGGCTCAAAGCGACGCGCCATCGCCACTCCGGCTGTGGCGCGTCGCCCGTTGGGCTTCTTTCTCGCCCTTCCCCCGATCATTCTGATTCTGCTGTTCGTGGGATTCCCGATCGTCCTGGCTTTTGCGTTCAGCATTGGTCTGACCGGTGGCCTGAATCATGTGATCGCCTCGATCGGCCTGAACGTGCACGAAGCCGAGAACTGGTGGGGAACACCGGCGGCTTATATCGAGGTGCTCTCCAACTCCCGCATCCTGCGCGACCTCTCGGTCACCGTCGGCGTGACAGCGCTCAGTACGGTCACCGTTATTTTTCTGGCCCTGGGCATCGGGTTGTTCCTCAAACTGCGGGGCGGTCGAATAGCCCGGCTGCTGTCCGGTCTGGCGATCATCCCGCTGTTTATCCCGGTGGTCATCGCTTCCTGGGCGATCGTCACGTTCTACTCCGGTGACGGCTTCGTGCGCAGCGTCTTTGCGCAATTCGGTGTCGAGGCGCCGGTGTGGGCCTTCACCATGGTCGCTGTGGTGATCGGATCCGTCTGGACCTCACTGCCCTTCGCGGTACTCATGATCACCTCCGGTCTGCAGGCGATCCCCAACGCCATGATCGAAGCCGCGCGGGATGCCGGTGCCGGCTTTCTGCGCATCGTAGTGTCCATTCTCATTCCCATGGCTTTCGTGCCGATCCTGATCGCGGTCACGTTCACCGCGATCGGCGTGGTCGGCTCCTTCACGGTTCCGTACTTCACCGGGCCGAATGCGCCCAACATGCTCGGCGTGAGCATGTCCAACTATTTCTCGGCTTTTAACCAGCCGCAGCAATCCGTCGTGATGGCCTTCATCGTCTTTGTGATCGCATCCGGTATCGCCGCAGCGTATGTCTGGGCCAACTTTCGATCAGCAAAGGATCAGGGAAAAGTCTGATGACGATGATCACCAAGCGCGCGCGGAAATCTGCAGCGCGGCTCAACTTCAGCCGTCCGCTCAGCGGCCTCTTTTGCGTCCTCATGGTCGTTTTCATTCTCGGCCCGCTGGCCTGGCTGGGCATTCGAGCATTCGCCGAATCCTGGACTTTCCCCAACCTCGGCCCGGACGGCTGGACCCTGCGCTGGTGGAGCGTGGTGCTCGGCGACGAAACGCTCGGCCGGGCGGTGCAGAATTCGCTTGCGCTCGCCGCGTTGACCGTGCTGGTGTCGGCCTGCATCTGTCTGCCTGCGGCGTATGCCTTCGCGCGTTACGAATTCTGGGGTCGACGAACCTTTCTGATTGGGCTGTTCGCCCTCAACGCCTTCCCGAAAATGGGTCTGTACGTCACCATTGCCTCGCTGTTTTACGCGTTGAACTTGATGAGTACCGTGCTGGGCGTGTTAATCGTGCATGTTTTGGGAACCGTGGTGTTCATGACCTGGATTCCCGCCGCGGCCTTCGCTGCGGTGCCTCGCAGTCTCGAGGAAGCGGCGCGCGACGCGGGTGCCTCGAAGCTGCGGGTGTTCTTCAGCGTGACGTTTCCCTTGGCACTGCCCGGAATTTTGGTGGCCGCGGTGATGTCGTTCCTGGCGTCGTTCGACGAGGCGCAGGGCTCCTACCTCATCGGCGCACCCGACATTATGACCATGCCAACGCAGATGTATACCCTCGTGCTCAACTACCCAAATCAGGTGGCGGCCGTGTTCTCTATCCTGCTGGCCATCCCCTCGGTCGCCCTACTGCTGGCGGCGCACAAGCACATCGTCGGCGGCACGCTCGCTGAGGGATTCCAAATCAAATAGCCCCGCTCCGGCAATCGCAAGAACTGTAGAGAAGACCATGACTTTGATCGAAGAAATACATTCCACGACACCCATACACCGTGAAACGGATGCCGGTGGCTTGCGCGGTCTGCGCGTGCGAGGCCTGCACAAGGTGCTCGGCGGTCGTACCATCATCGACAATCTCGACCTGACTGTGCGTGACGGGGAGCTGGTCTCCCTGCTCGGCCCGTCCGGCTGTGGAAAAACCACGACCTTGCGCATGATCGCCGGGTTCCTCGCGCCCGACGCTGGCTCGATCCAGGTGCACGACCGCGAGGTATCCGACCTCGGTGCCGAGAAACGGCCCAGCGCCATGGTGTTTCAGAACTATGCACTGTGGCCGCATATGACGGTCCAGAATAACGTCGGCTTCCCCCTCAAACTGCGTCGACTCGGCAAGAAGGAAATCGAGCAGCGAGTGGACGCTGTCCTCGCGCTGGTCAACCTGCTGCACCACAAGAACTCGCGACCGGCCCGAATCTCGGGTGGTGAGCAGCAACGCGTCGCCCTGGCGCGCGCGCTCGTGCAAGAGCCGGAGCTGCTGTTGCTGGACGAACCGCTCAGCAACCTGGACGCGAAGCTGCGGGTGAAGGTGCGTGAGGACATCCGTGAAATTCAACAGCGGCTGGGCATCACGACTCTGATCGTGACGCACGACCAAGAAGAGGCGATATCGATGTCCGACCGAATCGCCGTGATGAACGCCGGAAAGATCGAGCAGTTTAGCCGCCCGGCCGAGCTGTATTCCCGGCCGGAAACCGAGTTCGTAGCGACCTTCATCGGCAGCCTTAACCGGATCGAGGGTGCGCTGGTGAACGGCGTCATCGTGCCCGGTGACGACGTCGTCGGCATTCGCCCGGAAGACGTGGTGTTCACCCTGCACGCATCATTCGATGCGCGACCTGCCGTCGTCGAGCGCGTCGTGCCTCACGGGCACTTTCACGAAATCTACCTGAAGCGCGATGACGCAACTCTTCGCGCCTTCGCCTCCGGGTTGCCACCGGCGCCCGGCGATCGCGGTCACGCTTCCATCCAGAACGCGCTCACCTTTCGGCAGGGCCGGCTCGTCACGACCACCAGGGTGACGGCATGAGCGCGCGCGACGCGACCGCCCAGCGGGTCGCCGCCGTCACCGCTCACCGCGGGGATTCCCAGAATTTTCGGGAGAACACCCTCGCAGCGATTCGATCGGCGATTGCGGCGGGAGCGGACTACGTCGAGGTGGACGTGCGGGTCACCAGTGACGGCCAGGTGGTGTTACTGCACGATGCGAGTCTCCTTCGGCTATGGGGCCGGGAAGCCGCCATCTCCGACCTGACCTATGAGCAGGTCACCGCGTTGGGCGCCGGGGACCTTCGAATTCCCTTGTTGCGAGACGCCCTGCAGTTGTTCGAAGATTCCGCTGCCTTATTGCTCATCGACATGGATGAGGAAGCACCGGCCGCACCGGCTTTTGAAGTAGTGCGTGTTAGCGGAGTGGACGTCGCGTGGTGTGGAAGTTTGGCCGGGATGCGGCGCATCCGCTCTCTGGATGCGCAGGCTCACATCTGGCTGCCGTGGGACCGGCGCGAGGCGCCACCGCTCGAATTGATCGATGAGCTCCGACCGGATTTTGTGAACGCGGAGTATGTCGTGCTCAGCCGGAAACTTGTGGACGACATTCATGCCCTGGGCTTGCGCGTGGCCTGTTGGACGGTCGATAGCGCCGCGGTAATGCGGTGGGTGCTCGCGCTGGGCGTGGATTCCGTGACCTCCAATCGGTTGGCTCTGCTCGCCGAGACCGTGCACGAGGCAGTCGGGCCTGAGGAAGCGCCGATACCTTTCTCGGCGGAGGAGTTGCGCGAGGCCAGTGCAATTGCGCGGGAACTCGCGATCTGGGCGCAGGAATACAGCCGATCCGCCGATAAGGGAACGATTTCGACCAAGGCGAACCCTGGCGACCTCGTGACCGAGGTGGACATCGCTGTCGAGCGCCACGTGCGCGAGCGCATCGCAGCCATATTTCCGTCGCACAACTTCGTCGGCGAAGAAATGGGCGGCGAGGCGCAGGCCGGTGTGCCGTGCTGGTACCTCGACCCGGTCGACGGCACGACGAACTATGCCAACCTCATTCCGTGGACGTCGTTTTCACTCGCCCTGGCGGTGGATCACGTTCCCTACGTCGCCGTCGTGTCCGAACCCTGGCGTGGCGACCTGTTCGAAGCGGTGGCCGGGCAGGGCGCCCGACTTAATGGCGCTGCCCTGTCGCTGCCTCGACCCGAAAAGGGACCCCTGTCGTTGGCCGGACGGGTCGTGCACACGGAGCTCGCCGGACACTTGCCCTGGCCGGGCATGATCGAACTCCTGACCGCGCTGGGCGAGCGGTTCAGCATTATGCGGGTGATGGGCTCAGCCACGCTGACCGTCGTGGGAATAGCCGCCGGAAGGGGAGCCGCCTCGGTGATCGGTCAGTTCAGCGCCGTCGACCATCTGGCCGGCACGCTGATCGTGCAGGAGGCCGGTGGCGTAGTGCTCGACGAAGACGGGATTCCGAACGCATTTCCTCGCCGCGGCGGTATTCTGGTGGCCGCCCCGGAGGCCGCGATGGAAGTGTACGGCCTATGGCGCGCCGCCGTGCGCGCGAGCTGATGCCCGCACTCGACGGCCTCGACCGGCACACAGCCTGGCACCTGATCGACCGGTTACCGCTCGACTTCGCCACCTTCCACCCGCAGGGACTGACCTTCGCCGCGGGGCTCACCTTTCTGTCTTCGGTGGAGATTCAGTCGGAAACCCGTGGAGTGGGTCACGTGTTTGTAATCGACGAGCGTGGAGCGCTGCAGCGGGACCTGATCGTGGGTGACGGCGAGATGTACCACCCGGGCGGCATCGACTTCGACGGCAGTTCAGTGTGGGTTTCGGTGGCGCAGTACCGCCCGGGCGGCCAGAGCATAATCATGACAATCGACCCGGAGACCGGCGAGGTTCGGGAGCGCTTTCGGGTCGCCGACCACGTGAGCTGGGTGGTCTGCGACCGGACGAATGGCCTGGTGCACGGCGCTAGCTGGGGCTCACGGTTCTTCTACACCTGGACTCTCGCTGGGGCGTTGGTCGCGTACTGGCCGAATCCGAGCGGGTTCATCGACTATCAGGACTGCCGCTTTCTCGGTGAGGGTCTCATCGCCGCGAGCGGAATCGCGGTGCTGAGCGGGGCATCCGGAGCCTTTGAGCTGGGCGGGTTGGCACTCATCGACACCGCACAGCACACGATTCCTCAGGAATTTCCGATCGGTCTGTACTCGACGAACGGGCACACGATCACTCGAAACCCCTTCGCGATCTCGTTCGACTCGGGCTGCGTGACGATGTGGGTGGCCCCCGACGATTTCGCTGAAGGTAACGGCACCGAGATTCTGACCTACCGCGCCACCCCTGCCTGACCCCCGTTTCCGGGCCCATGATCGGGCCCGGGCCCGGTTTCGTAAGGTGGGCTCGGCGATCGCGCCCGGCCCGAGCGGAGGCGCATCGGGAGCGCTACGAACGGTCGGCGAGCATCCCGGTCATCAGATCGATCTCGGACTCCTGGCTCAGCACTACCGAGGTCGCGAAGGTCTGCACGGTCGCGTTGGTGCTGCGGCTCCGCACGGCCTCGGCCATCTCGATCGCACCGTGGTGGTGAGCGATCATGATGGCGAGAAACTGGCGTTCAGCTTCGACCCCGGATGCCGCGGTGAGCGTGGCAATTTCGGCGGCGGTCGCGAGCCCGGGCATCGGCTCCCCGGCGACGTGTGCGGCGTCGGAACCGGCCGTGTGCTCGCCGTCGTGGGTCGCGCCGGAGAGGCCGGGCCGGGTCATCCAGGTCATCGACGGCTCCGGGGCGAATTGCGGCAGCCCCCACACGGCGAGCCACCCCGACATTTGCCCGCTCTGCTGGGCTTGCGTGACTGCAATGTCGTAGGAGAGCAGCCGCACCGGTTCATCGTCGGTTCGATCGCGGATGATCAGGGCGAGTTCGACCCCCTGGTTATGGTGCTCCTGCATGTCGCGGGCAAAGCCGGCCTCGGCGCTCGTTGTCTCGGGCGTCGCGTCGACGATCGTGCTCAGTCTCCCGATCGAGAATGCCACCGCACCGACCGAGAGAGCCGTCACCAGAACGGATGCCGTGATCGCACGAATTAGGGTGCGGCGCGGTCGCGACGGTCGGACATTCGCTGGTCGCGCATTCATTGTGGGCTGCACGCTGTCCCGCGCTCTAGGAGACCTTGCCGGGTGCATCGATCGCGCCCGAGCATGGGCTGCCGTTTTCGGGCACGTTCGTGCTCTTCCAGAATTCGGTGAAGAACTCGGCGATGCGCGTGTCGTCGGCGCTGTCGATCTGCAGCTGCGAATTCCAGCCGCTCAGCACGATCGGAGCGGGGAGGTCGTCATACGGCGAGAGGATGACGTAGGTCGAGGGCAGCTTGGTCTTGAGCGTGTCAAGCTCAGCGTCGGAGATTGACGGGTCATAGGTAACCCAGAGCGCTCCGTGCTCGAGCGAATGCACCGCATTCTCGTTCGGGACCACCTGGTCGTAAACGCCGCAATTGAGCCAGGCCGCGCTGTGCGGGCCGCCGGCGGGCGGGGTCTGCTCGAAGGTGACTGCGGTCTCGATGTGACTGGTTGTGTTGCTGAAGGTCTGAACGCCGTCGATCGTGGACGCATCGCCGGCGCCGCCGCCCGCGTAGTTCGCCGCTTTCGGGGCGAACGCAAAAGTGGCGACTAGGAGGGCGATGATGGCGACCGCGGCGACAGAACCAGCGATGATGCCGATTTGTCGGTTGCGCTTGCTGCGCTTTTGCTGGCGGTGATATTCCTCCAGCTTTTTTGCACGCTTAGCAACGCGCTCTTCCTTGATCGACGCTTTATTGACGGGGGATCCGGGCTGGGGGGTCACGACGGCCTCTCTATGGGAACTACCTCCATGCGAACGTATCAGTCGCCCCTGTACCTTCCCTCTGATCCCGCTCTCGCAGGTATTTCTCAGGCTGGTCGCCTGATCGCGCCGCCCGATAGACTGGATACGTGCCCGTTCACTCGTCGTGTTGCTGCTGTCGCTAGCCGACCTTCCACGAACGCGCCCGGCCAACGCCCAAAACGCGATGCGCCGGTGCAACCCGAGGCTGCGCCTGCCCACTGGCGCGCGGCTCGACAGAAGGAATTCCCATGAAAATCTCTGACACCATTCTCGACCTCATCGGTGACACGCCGCTGGTCAAACTTCATAAGGTTACCGCGGGATTGACCGCGACGGTGCTGGTGAAGCTGGAATACCTTAATCCGGGCGGCTCGGCGAAGGACCGCATCGCGGTGCGCATCATCGATGCGGCCGAGCGCGACGGATTCTTGAAACCCGGCGGTACGATCGTCGAACCCACCTCCGGCAACACCGGGGTGGGTCTGGCCCTGGTGGCGCAGCAGCGCGGCTACAAGTGCGTGTTCGTGTTGCCCGACAAGGTTGGCGAGGACAAACGTAATGTCCTCACGGCATACGGCGCCGAGATCGTGGTGACGCCGACATCCGTTTTACCGGAGGACCCTGAATCGTACTACAGCGTCTCGGACCGGCTCGCCCGGGATATTCCGGGTGCGTTCAAGCCCAACCAGTACTTCAACCCGAACGGCCCGCTCAGCCACTACGAGACCACGGGCCCCGAGATCTGGCGCGACACCGACGGCACGGTCACGCACTTCGTCGCCGGAGTTGGCACCGGCGGCACCATCACCGGAACCGGCCGATACCTGCGGGAGGTGTCGAACGACGCCGTGCGCATCATCGGAGCGGACCCGGAAGGTTCGGTCTACTCCGGTGGTACCGGCCGGCCCTATCTGGTCGAGGGCGTCGGTGAGGACTTTTGGCCGGGCGCCTACGACCCCACCGTTGTGCACGAGGTCATCGCCGTCTCGGACGCCGACTCCTTCGCGATGACCCGCCGGCTCGCGCTTGAAGAGGGAATTTTGGTCGGTGGCTCGAGTGGAATGGCCGTCGTTGCCGCCCTGCGTGCAGCTGAAAAGCTCGGACCGGACGACACAATCGTGGTGTTGCTGCCCGATGGCGGGCGCGGTTATCTCGGCAAGATCTTCAACGACAAGTGGATGTGCAGCTACGGTTTCAGCGCAGCCCCCGCCGGTCACACGGTCGCGAATTTGCTCGAATCGAAGACGGGGACTCTGCCGGCCCTGGTCTATGTGCACCCGAGCGACACCGTGCGCGACGCCATCGAGACCATGACTAGCCAGGATGTATCGCAGCTGCTCGTGCTGAGCGCCAAGCCGCCCGTCGTCATGGGGGAGGTGCTTGGCGCGGTCGATGAGCGCGCCCTGATGAACCGGGTTTTCTCCGGCGATGCCAGGCTCACCGACCGGGTTGGGGAGATCTTGGGTGTGCCGCTGCCGCTGATCGGCGTCAACGAGCCCGTCGCTGCCGCCCGCACCGCCTTCGCCACCCACGACGCGCTGCTCGTGACCGACGGCGGCAAACCACTCGGCGTCATCACCCGGCACGACCTGCTCAGCTACCTGAGTGTCTAATCATTTCTACAGAGGGAATATTCATGGCTAACAAGTTCGACACGATCGCCATCCACGCCGGTCAGGCATTCGACCCGACCACCGGTGCCGTCATTCCACCGATCTACCAGACCTCCACCTATGTACAGGAGAGCATCGGCAACCTGCGCGGCGGCTATGAGTACAGCCGCGGCGGCAACCCCACCCGTACCGTGCTCGAATCTCTACTCGCCGCGCTGGAGGGGGGCAAGCACGGCCTGTCGTTCGCAAGTGGTCTCGCTGCGGAAGACACTATTTTGCGTGCCATCCTCAAGCCGGGCGACCATGTGGTACTCGGTAACGACGTTTACGGCGGAACCCACCGGCTCATCAACCAGGTGCACGGAGCCTGGGGCGTGCTCAACACGACCGTTGAGATGAGTGACCTCACGGCGGTTGAGGCGGCTATCCGCCCCGAAACCAAGATCCTCTGGGTGGAGACGCCGAGCAACCCGCTGATGAAGATCAGCGACATCGCGGCACTGTCCGAGATAGCGCACCGGTACGGTGTCATCGCGATCGTCGACAACACGTTTGCGTCGCCGGCCCTGCAGCATCCGCTTGCCTTCGGCGCTGACGTCGTCGTGCACTCGACAACGAAATATCTTGGCGGCCACTCTGATGTGCTTGGCGGCGCACTCATCATCAACGATGACGAGCTGCACGAGAAGGCCAAGTTTCTGCAGTTCGCGGCCGGGCCGGTGTCGGCCCCGCTCGATTCCTGGTTGACCGTGCGCGGCATCAAAACGCTCTCGGTGCGCATGGAACGGCACTGCAAGAACGCTCAGGCCATCGCCGAATTTCTCGACGGCCACCCAGCCATCGAGCATGTCTACTACCCGGGGCTGCCCGGTCACCCCGGCCACGAGCTGGCCAAAAAGCAGATGTCCGGCTTTGGCGGCATGATCTCCATCGCGTTCGCCGGTGGTGCTGTGGCCGCACGCCAGTTCGCCGAGTCGATGCACCTGTTCCAGCTCGCCGAGTCACTCGGCGGCGTCGAGTCGCTCGTGAACTACCCCTCGGAAATGACGCACGCCTCGGTGCGCGGCACCGAGCTCGAGGTACCCGACAACATCGTGCGCCTGTCGGTCGGCATCGAAGACGTCGAGGACCTCATCGCAGACCTGAAGGGTGCGCTGCCCGGGGCCTGAATAGGGGCCACGCGTTCGTCGCAAGGCCCGCTTTCCGGACCCGGGGCCCGTGCAGAGGGACGGCGAATGCAAGAGAAACGCGAGGGTCAGTGCTCGCGGGAGAAGGCGGAGGCGCGGCGCACCTGATCGGGCGTTGGGCGAATTCCGGTGTAGAGAAAGAACTGCTCCTCGGCCTGCAGTGCGACGACCTCGGCTCCCGTGATGACCGGCTTGCCGAGCGCTCGCGCCGCCAGAATGAGCTGAGTTTCGGCGGGGGAGGCCACAACGTCGAAGACCAGGCGTGCCGCCGCTATTGCTTCCGGCAGAAATGACGTGACAGCGGATGCCGCGCCGCCGGCCATTCCCACCGGCGTGACGTTGACGATCAGGTCTGCGGTGAGCGCACCGACCTCGGGCACCCAGCCGTAGCCGTAGAGTGCGGCCAGCGCCCGGCCGGTGCCCTCATTACGCGCCACAATCGTGCCGTCGGCAAACCCTGCACCGTGCAGGGCCGCCGCAACGGCCTTGGCCATGCCGCCGCTGCCGCGCAGCATGACCGAATAGTTCGGCGGCACGGCGTGCTCGACGAGCAGGCGCTGCACGGCGGAATAGTCGGTGTTGTACGCCGTGAGGTGGCCCGCGTCGTTGACGATCGTATTGACCGAGTCGATGGCCGACGCCGAGGCATCCATTTCATCGATGAGAGCGATGACGTCTTCCTTGTAGGGCATCGATACGGCGCAACCGCGAATGCCTAATCCGCGCACGCCGGCGATCGCATTCGCCAGGTCGACCGGAGCGAAGGCCTTGTAAATGTAATTCAGGCCGAGTTCTTCGTAGAGATAGTTGTGAAATCGGGTGCCCAGGTTGCTCGGGCGGGCCGCGAGTGAGATGCACAGGGTCATGTCTTTGTTGAGAATGGGCATGAATCCAGTGTGCCGTGCTTTGCGACACGAGCCGGGCCGGGCGAATGTGACCGTCACAATGTGACTGTCACATCGCGCTCTGTGGCTGCATAATGTAAACGCGGGCCAATTTGTGACCGTGCACATGACTTCGGGGGTGACCGTGTCGGACGACTCAACGAAAGAGCGTGCGCCGAGCATCCGCGACGTCGCGCGCCTCGCCGGGGTCTCCTACCAGACTGTATCGCGCGTGCTCAACAATCACGCCAGCATCCGCGATTCCACCAAAGCCCGGGTGCTCGCGGTCATCGAAGAACTGCAATACCGGCCCAATCGGGCCGCCCGCGCACTCTCGCGCGGGCGATCCCGCACGATCGGTGTGCTGTCCGCGTCGAGCGCCGAATACGGCCCGGCGAGCAGCATTGCCGCGATCCAGGACGCGGCGCGGGACGCCGGATACTTCGTGAACACGGCGAACCTCAATCGTGGGGAGCCCGGGTCCATCGCGGCGGCCGTTGACCACCTGATGTCCCAGTCCGTGGAAGGGATCGTTGTGATCGCACCGCAGATGCGGGTGTTTAATGCCCTCAAGCTCCTGTCGATCGATGTGCCGTTCGTGACGCTGCAGTCCTCCGCGAACGTAGGCGCGAACGCCCTCACCGTGGACCAGATCGCCGGTGCACGACTGGCCACTCGGCACCTCATCGACCTCGGACACCGCGACATTTATCATCTCGCCGGGCCGCAGGACTGGATCGAGGCCGAGGCTCGCATGCACGGCTTCCTGGAGGAGATGGGGGCCAGGGACATTCCGACCACGGCGCCGATCCTCGGCGACTGGACTGCGGAATTCGGCTACCACGCCGGGCGCGAGCTGCTGCACGTGCGGGACTTCACGGCGATCTTCTCATCCAACGACCAGATGGCTCTCGGCCTCATGCACGCCATCCGGGAAGCCGGGCTCGAGGTGCCCCGCGACGTGAGCATCGTGGGCTTCGACGACATCCCGGAGGCGGCTCACTTTTGGCCACCACTCACGACGGTGCGCCAAGACTTCGCCGAGCTCGGCCGGCGCTGCGTCGCGCTGCTGCTGGCCAACATCGCGGGCACCACCGCGGAGAACCAGGGTGCCATCATGCCGGAGCTCATCGTTCGCGGCTCGACCGCGCGCCCGGCATTCTGAGGGTCGGCGTGCGGGTCGATCGCTTCTTTCTAGCGCCTCGACAGACTAGCGCCTCGACCGACAGTTGCCCTCGCCGCCGCCCCCGAAACGGGCGCCCGCTACGGTAACTAACGAACCGCCGTAGCGGCTACCCATATCGGGCGCACTCACGCCCGCCGATCCTCAGACGTGGCCACGTTGGTCTCAGTCACTCCTTCGTCGGGCCTCGATCAGCGGGTCGTCGGGCCGGGCCTCGATCGGCGGGATGCGCGATTTCGAGCGTTATTCAAACGAGACAAGTCGTTCTTGACACAGTGTGTCCCGATGCCGCTAACATAAGCACACAGCAATGTGACCGATCACATTCGGTCATCGCAGTCAGACGCTTCAGCTGGCTGCACTGTCGTCAACGCCGAACCATTCGCGGTACTGTCCGCGCTTAGACCTGACATAGGAGTCACTTCCGTGAGTACAACCGATGCGCTCTCCCGCGCCGAGTCTCTGGCTTCGGTCGACAGCGGGACCCGCGCGATGAGCGTAGCCAACGCGAGCCGGGCCGTTTTACGGCGGGTCGCTGGCGGCAGCCGCGCCGCGGCTAACGACCGCGCTACGCTGGTGGTCGCGTGAGCACCTACGGCCCCCAGATCGAGGTCGCGGTCGCCCGCGTTCGCGCTGAAATCACCCGCCTGCACGCGGAGCTGTTTCGCAACGGGCTCGTGGTCTGGACCGGCGGCAACGTCTCGGGCCGCGTGCCGGGCGCCGACCTGTTCGTTATCAAGCCCAGCGGAGTCGACTACGCCGACCTGGCGCCGGAGAACATGATTCTCTGTGACCTCGACGGAAACGTCATCCCCGGTACGCCGGGCGCCGACCGCTCGCCGTCGAGTGACACCGCAGCACACGCCTACGTCTACCGGAACATGCCCGATGTCGGCGGAGTCGTGCACACGCACTCCACCTACGCCACGGCCTGGGCCGCCCGCAATGAAGCGATCCCGTGCGTTATCACGGCCATGGCCGACGAATTTGGCGGCCCGATCCCGGTCGGACCTTTCGCCATTATCGGCGACGACTCGATCGGCCGCGGCATCGTGGAGACCCTCACCGGCCACCGTTCTCGTGCCGTCTTGATGGCGAACCATGGGCCCTTCACAATCGGCAAGGACGCTCGCGATGCCGTGAAGGCCGCGGTGATGGTGGAGGACGTTGCGCGCACGGTTCAGCTTGCCCGCGTGGGCGGTGAACTCGTTCTGATCCCACAGGAATCCATCGATTTCCTGTTCGACCGCTACCAGAACGTCTACGGACAAGCACCGCAGGGGGCGTTGCAGTGATGGCAGCCGACCGCACCACCGCAACGTCGTCTGCCGGCGGCACCGAGGTGCTCTACGATTTCGCCGAGATAGCTCGCACCGAGCTGCTCGTGCTTAATAAAACCACCACCCTGCGCGATTTCACCCGCGAAGTGCGTTGGAATCAGGCCTACTATCGACTGGCACCAGGCCTGCAACTGTTCCACAATCCTGCAATTTCACATCAATGACGATAAACAGAATGAAAGGTAACACAGTGAAAAAGAACGTATTCTTCGCAGTCGTGGCCGCGGGTGCCCTCGCGGTATCGATGGCAGCCTGCTCATCCGGCGGCACATCCACCAGCCCCGGCGGAAGTGGCGACAAGGGACTGATCGGCGTGGCCATGCCGACCAAGAGCTCCGAGCGTTGGATCGCCGACGGTAACGCCGTCAAGAGCCAGCTCGAGGAACAGGGCTTCACCGTCGACCTCCAGTACGCCGAGGACGATATACCCATGCAGGTCTCGCAGATTGAGAACATGATCACCAAGGGTGCCGAAGCCCTAATTGTGGCCTCGATCGACGGCACGACGCTCACGAGCGTGTTGCAGGACGCCGCTGACGCGGACATTCCCGTCATCGCATATGACCGTCTCATCCGCGATACCGAAAACGTCGACTACTACGCGTCCTTCGACAACTTCAAGGTCGGACAGCAGCAGGCCTGGTCGGTCCTGAACGGCCTCGGACTTGCCGAACTCGACGGAACGCCCATCGAGGGCGCGCCTGCCGGTCCGTTCAACCTTGAGCTCTTCGCCGGCTCGCTCGATGACAACAACGCATTCTTCTTCTTCGACGGTGCAATGGATGTCTTCCAGCCGCTGATCGACGACGGCGTCCTCGTAGTCAAGAGCAACCAGACCGACATCGAACAGGTCGCTACCCTCCGCTGGGCCGGAGAAGAAGCACAGGCTCGCATGGAGGACCTCCTCACCGCCCAGTACTCGGACGGCACCGTGGTCAACGCCATTCTTTCGCCGTACGACGGCATCTCCCGTGGAATCATCTCTGCCCTCGAGGGCTCTGGCTACTCCGTCGGCGACGGCTGGCCCGTCATCTCCGGCCAGGACGCCGAGATCGACTCGGTCAAGGCGATCAACTCGGGTGAGCAGTACGGCACCATCTTCAAGGACACGCGCGAACTCGCATCCGTCGCCGTGAACATGGCCGTCGCCCTGCTGAATGGCGAGACCCCCGAGACCAACAACTCGGAGGACTACAACAACGGTGTGAAGAACGTTCCGTCGTTCCTGCTCGACTCGACGATCGTGGTCAAGGACAACATCCCGGCCGTGCTGATTGATTCGGGCTACTGGACAGAAGCAGAAGTCAACGGCTAGGTTTCGCTGCCTCCTGTTTGGCCCGTGCCCAACGGTCGGTGGGGTAGTTTTACCCCACCGACCGTTGTGCCACCCATATTTTTACCGGCCGCCGAAATCGCCCGGGTTCTGACCATGCAGTAGAGGAATGAAGAAGGTGCTTACGTGACTACGAACATCCTTGAGATGCGCGGCATCACCAAGACGTTTCCCGGAGTAAAGGCGCTCTCTGACGTGACACTCGACGTCAGTCGCGGGGAGGTCCACGCCATCTGCGGCGAGAACGGTGCAGGCAAGTCAACCCTGATGAAGGTGCTCAGTGGCGTGTATCCGCACGGTACCTACACCGGCGACATCGTCTTCGAAGACGAAATCGTTGAGTTCAAGAGCATCAGCGATTCCGAGGCCAAAGGAATCGTGATCATTCACCAGGAGCTCGCGCTCAGTCCGTACCTCTCTATTGCCGAGAACATCTTTCTGAACAACGAACAGCGCGGCGCCTTCGGCCTCATTGACTGGAACAAGACCAACTCTGAGGCTGCCAAGCTTCTTGCCCGGGTGGGACTGCGCGAAAATCCAACGACGCGCATCATGGACATCGGCGTCGGCAAGCAGCAGCTCGTCGAGATTGCTAAGGCGCTCTCGAAACGGGTGAAATTGCTGATCCTGGATGAGCCAACGGCGGCCCTCAACGATGACGACTCCGACCACTTGCTCGATCTCATCCTGCACCTCAAGGGCCAGGGCATCACGTCGATCATCATCAGCCACAAGCTCAACGAGATCAAGAAAGTCTCCGACGCGGTCACGATCATCCGTGACGGTCGGGCCATCGAAACCATCGCCAAGGTCGACGTCACCGAAGAACGCATCATCAAAGACATGGTCGGTCGTGACCTCGAGCACCGCTACCCGGATCACACTCCCGACATTGGGGAAGAGATCCTTCGGGTTGAGGACTGGACCGCCTTTCACCCGCAAGACGTGACGCGCATGATCGTTGACCACGTCAACCTCAGCGTACGTGCCGGTGAGATTGTGGGAATAGCCGGCCTCATGGGGGCTGGCCGCACGGAATTCGCAATGAGCCTGTTTGGGCGTTCCTACGGGAGCCGCATCACCGGCAAGGTATTCAAGCATGGCACTGAGATCAAGACTCGCACCGTGACCGAAGCCATCGACAACGGCATCGCCTACGCCACTGAGGACCGCAAGACCTACGGCCTGAACCTGATCGAAGACATCAAGCGCAACGTCTCTATGGCGGCGCTGCATCGGCTGGTACGCAAGGGCCTCGTGAATGACAACGAGGAGTATCAGGTCGCCAACGAATACCGCACAAGCATGAATATCAAGGCTCCGAACGTGCTCGTCAAGACCGGCAAACTCTCTGGTGGCAACCAACAGAAGGTGGTGCTATCGAAGTGGATCTATTCCAACCCCGACGTTTTGATTCTTGACGAGCCCACCCGCGGGATCGACGTGGGGGCCAAGTACGAAATTTACACAATCATCAACAAACTTGCCGCGGCCGGTAAGGGCGTTATTGTCATCTCTTCGGAGCTGCCGGAACTGCTCGGCATTTGCGATCGCATTTATACCCTGGCTGAGGGCGCCATCACCGGGGAATTCCCGATTGAGACCGCAACGCCGGAGACCCTCATCAAGCACATGACCATGGAAAAGGCCCGCTAGCGCCGGCGCTAGCGGAAAAGGAGAACCCCAATGAGTGATCAAGAGACCACGCCGGCCACGGGAGGCCTGGTCAACCCGAGTGAGAACAAAGCCACTTCCTGGCTGAGTCACGTTTTGGCCGACCTGGGCAAGAACGGTATTTTCATTGCCCTCGTTCTGGTGGTGGTGCTGTTTACGGTCCTGACCGACGGCATCCTCTTACGCCCGCAAAATATCTCCAACTTGATCGTGCAGAACGGCTACATTCTCGTTCTCGCCATTGGCATGGTGATGGTGATCGTCGCGGGCCACATCGACCTGTCGGTGGGATCGGTGGCCGCTTTCGTCGGCGCATGTTCCGGTGTCTTCGCCGTGCAGTGGGGCCTGCCGTGGTGGCTGGCCATCATTATGTCGCTTGGCATCGGCGCTCTCGTTGGCGTGTGGCAGGGCTTCTGGATTGCCTATGTGGGAATCCCGGCGTTCATCGTGACCCTGGCGGGCATGCTCATCTTTCGCGGCCTGGCGCTCGTTGTGCTCGGAAATACGAATATCGGCTCATTTCCGGCCGAGTACCGTGCGCTTGGCAACGGCTTTCTCACCGACGTGTTCGGCGAGTTCGACCTCGACCCGCTCACCCTCGGAGTCGGACTGATCGCCGTGATTGCTCTGATTGTGCAGCAGGTGCGCACGCGCCTGGGACGGTCCAAGTACGGCCAAGAGGTCGAGCCTTTGGTGTGGTTCGTGACCAAGCTAGTTCTGATCACTGCGGCACTTGGATTCTTCGCCTATGCTCTCGCGAGCTACAAGGGTATCCCGGTCACCCTGATCGTGCTCGCCGTGCTCGTGCTCATCTATGGTGTTGTGATGAACCGGACGGTGTTCGGCCGCCACATCTACGCGATCGGCGGCAACCGCCACGCAGCCGAACTCTCCGGCATCAAGAACCGCAAGGTCGACTTCTACCTGTTCGTGAACATGGGTGTTCTCGCTGCCCTGGCGGGCCTCATCTTCACCGCCAGGCTTAATCTCGCTGGCCCGAAGGCTGGTGATGGCTTCGAACTCGAGGCCATTTCGGCAGCGTTCATAGGTGGTGCGGCCGTGCAGGGTGGCATCGGCACGGTCGGCGGCGCCATTATTGGCGGTCTGATCATTGGTGTGCTCAACAACGGTATGTCGATTCTCGGCATTGGTATCGAGTGGCAGCAGGCCGTCAAAGGTCTCGTGCTTCTTCTCGCTGTGGCTTTTGACGTGTACAACAAGCGCCGGTCGGGCGGTCACTGACCGTTCTCGCGTTGGCAGTACCCACCCGAAGGCCGGAACGCGTGAGCGTTCCGGCCTTTCTGTGTGCCGTGCGCGCTCGGTGTGGGGACCGGCCGCGACACGCCGTCGGACATTCCACAGGCAAAATATAGTCAGGGCAACGCCCTGTGGATAACTGTCCGGGTTTCCGCGGAATTCGGGCGGTCTGGGGCCGGTCGGCGGTGTGCGGCTTGTGGAATCTCGGTGGATAACTACACAAATGTAATTACTGCATGTAGTGGCTCTATCCTTCGTCGATCACTAGATGTAGTATTGAGACTGTAGCTAAGCCGGATTGCCGGTCGAAAAACTTACTCACTTTGCATCATGCTGTATGACGGGTTTCCGTCTTTGATCCAAGTGTTTTATAGAACATAGTTGCGAACTATCGCGAACAGAATTAGACTGAATTTGCCAAGAAAAGAGGCCATAACCATGGCAATCACCGTTTACACGAAGCCCTCCTGCGTGCAGTGCACGGCCACCTACCGTGCCCTCGACAACAAGGGCATCGAGTACGAGGTGCGCGACCTCTCAGTCGATGAGAACGCTCTCGACGCGGTCAAGGCCCTCGGTTACTTGCAGGCGCCCGTCGTCATCACTGACGAAGAGCACTGGAGCGGCTTTCGCCCGGACAAGATCAACGCGCTCGCCGCTCGCCTCGCGTAGTTTAAACTCCCAAAATCAACGCCAACAAGCACAGGATCGATACGCACGGATGACTGAAATCGTGTACTTTTCCAGCACCTCGGGCAACACCGCGCGGTTCGTCGAAAAGCTCGGCCGGTCGGCCGCGCGCATTCCGCTCCACGCCCGCGACGAGCCACTCGTCGCCAAGGCTCCGTTCGTGCTGTGCGTGCCCACCTATGGCGGCGGCAACACCGGCGGGGCTGTACCCAAGCAGGTCATCAAGTTTTTGAACAACGAGACCAACCGGTCGTTGATTCGCGGCGTCATCGGCGCCGGCAACATGAATTTCGGTACGGCCTACTGCCTGGCCGGCGACATCATCGCAGCCAAGTGCAAGGTGCCGCACCTGTATCGCTTTGAAGTATTTGGAACACCGGATGATGTGCGCATCGTTCACGACGGATTGGAAGAATTTTGGAAACAACAGCCGTGAAGGTCACACCAGTGGATGCGCCGGGCATGGATTACCACTCACTCAACGCCATGCTCAACCTGTACGGGCCGAATGGGGAGATCCAGTTCGACAAAGACCAGGAAGCCACACGCGAGTTCTTTCTGCAGCACGTCAACCAGAACACGGTGTTCTTTCACTCGCTGCGCGAGCGCCTCGACTACTTGGTCGAGAAGGAATACTACGAGCAGGCCGTGCTCGACCAGTACTCGTTCGAGTTCATCACGAGCCTGAACGACCTCGCCTACTCCAAAAAGTTCCGCTTTCAGAGCTTCCTCGGCGCATTCAAGTACTACACCTCGTACACGCTGAAGACCTTCGACGGCAAGCGTTATCTCGAGCGTTTCGAAGACCGCGTCGTCATGACGGCCCTAGGTCTCGCATCCGGTGATGAGAAGCTCGCCGTCGAACTGGTCGAAGAAATCATCGCCGGTCGTTTTCAGCCCGCGACGCCGACCTTTTTGAACTCCGGCAAGGCCCAGCGGGGCGAACTCGTCTCCTGCTTCCTGCTGCGTATCGAAGACAATATGGAGTCGATCAGCCGCGGCATCAACTCCTCGTTGCAGCTGTCCAAGCGTGGCGGTGGCGTGGCGCTGCTGCTCAGCAACATCCGCGAGGCCGGCGCCCCGATCAAGCAGATCGAGAACCAGTCCAGCGGCATCATTCCCGTGATGAAGCTGCTCGAAGACTCGTTCAGCTACGCCAACCAGCTCGGTGCCCGCCAGGGCGCCGGAGCCGTCTACCTGCAGGCGCACCACCCCGACATCATGCGTTTTCTTGATACCAAGCGTGAGAACGCCGACGAGAAGATTCGTATCAAGACGCTCTCACTCGGTGTCGTCATTCCCGACATCACCTTTGAGCTGGCCAAGAACGACGACTGGATGTACCTCTTCTCGCCCTATGACGTGGAAAAAGCCTACGGCGTGCCCTTCGCCGATATCTCGGTGACCGAGAAGTACCACGAGATGGTTGACAACCCCCGCATCAAGAAGTCGAAGATGAAGGCGCGCGAGTTCTTCCAGACGCTCGCCGAGATTCAGTTCGAGTCCGGCTACCCGTACATCATGTTTGAAGACACGGTGAACAAGGCGAACCCGATCGAGGGTCGCATCAACATGTCGAACCTGTGTTCCGAGATTCTGCAGGTGAACACCCCGACGACCTACAACGAAGACCTCTCGTACAACGAGATTGGCAAGGACATCTCCTGCAACCTCGGGTCGATGAACATCGCCCTGGCGATGGACTCCGGCGATCTCGGGCGCACCGTCAACGCCGCCATTCGTGGCTTGAACGCCGTGTCCGAGCAGAGCCATATCAGCTCGGTCCGCTCCATCGAAGACGGTAACGACCGCTCGCACGCCATCGGCCTCGGCCAGATGAACCTACATGGCTACCTCGCCCGTGAGCGCATCTACTACGGCAGTGAAGAGAGCATCGACTTCACCAACATCTACTTCTACACGGTGTTGTTCCATGCGCTGCGCGCCTCCAACGCCATCGCTATCGAGCGCGGCCGCACCTTCGAAGGCTTCGAAAACAGTACCTATGCCTCCGGTGCATTCTTCGACAAGTACACCGAACAGGTCTGGGAGCCGACGACAGCTCGCGGTGCCGAGCTGTTCACCCAGGCTGGAGTGTCGATTCCGACGCAGGCGGACTGGGCTGAGCTCAAGGCATCCGTTGCTCTGCACGGTATTTACAACCAGAATCTGCAGGCCGTGCCGCCGACCGGGTCGATCTCGTACATCAACAACTCGACCGCGTCGATTCACCCGATCGCGGCCAAGATCGAGATTCGCAAGGAAGGCAAGCTGGGCCGGGTCTACTACCCGGCGCCGTTCATGACGAACGATAACCTGGACTTCTATCAGGATGCCTACGAAATCGGCTATGAGAAGGTCATCGACGTCTACGCCGCGGCGACGCAGCACGTTGACCAGGGTCTCTCGCTGACCCTGTTCTTCAAAGACACCGCGACCACCCGCGATATCAACCGCGCCCAGATCTACGCCTGGAAAAAGGGCATCAAGACGATCTACTACATTCGTCTGCGCCAGATGGCCCTCGAAGGCACGGAGATTGAGAATTGTGTCTCGTGCGCGCTATGAGTGAGTTCGCTGAACGCACGCTGAGTTGAAACACCGTTGGTCGAGCTTGTCGAAACCGTCATATGAATGCTGTGGCCGTCTCGGGAAGCTCGACCAGCGGCGGCTGGGTTTCGTATACTGGCGACCGAGATAAACGACCAAAGCAGTAGCCGAAGAGGACCTCCTATGATTGACAAGCTCAAGCTGGTGTCGCACGTTGACGCGATCAACTGGAACAAGATCGAAGACGATAAAGACGTCGACGTCTGGAACCGCCTGACCAATAACTTCTGGCTGCCGGAGAAGGTTCCGCTCAGCAACGACATCCAGTCGTGGAACCAGCTGACGCCGGTGGAGCAGCAGCTCACGATGCGCGTCTTTGCCGGACTGACCCTGCTCGACACGATCCAGGGCACAGTGGGCGCCGTCTCGCTCATCCCCGATGCGATCACCCCGCACGAAGAGGCCGTCTACACGAACATCGCGTTCATGGAGTCAGTGCACGCCAAGAGCTACTCCTCGATCTTCTCGACGCTGGCCTCCACTAAGGAGATCGACGAGGCGTTCCGCTGGTCGACCGAGAACGAGAACCTGCAGCGCAAGGCATCGATCGTGATGGATTACTACCAGGGCGACGACCCGCTCAAGCGCAAGGTCGCCTCGGTGCTGCTCGAGTCGTTCCTGTTCTACTCGGGCTTCTACCTGCCGATGTATTTCTCCAGCCATGCCCGCCTGACAAACACTGCCGACCTCATCCGTTTGATCATTCGGGATGAAGCCGTGCACGGGTACTACATCGGGTACAAGTTTCAGAAGGGGCTCGAGAAGGCGACGCAGGCGCGTCGCGACGAGATCAAGGACTACACCTTCAATCTGGTGTTTGAGCTTTACGAGAACGAGGTGCAGTACACGCAGGACCTCTACGACGAGGTCGGTCTGACCGAAGACGTCAAGAAGTTTCTGCACTACAACGCCAATAAGGCGCTGATGAACCTCGGCTACGAGGCGATCTTCCCGAAGGACGTCTGCGACGTGAACCCGGCGATTCTCTCCGCCCTCTCACCCAACGGTGACGAGAACCATGACTTCTTCTCGGGCTCTGGTTCTTCGTACGTGATCGGCAAGGCCGTGAACACCGAAGACGACGACTGGGATTTCTAGGTATCCCGACTCATCGTTGTAAAAGACCCCCGAGATAGCTCGCGGGGGTTCACAACGCCGCCCATGAAAGGCATTGTAAGAATATTCTTTCCTGGCGCAAAGCACGCATATGCTCACGGCAGTTCTGGGCCGAGGTGATTTGTGCTCGATGTCACGCGCCGCAGCTCAGTACCAGTTGTGCTCCTCGGAGTGCGCCCAGGCGTCACAGGGGGTGCCGTAGCGGGAGGCGATGTAGCCGAGGCCCCAGCTGATCTGGGTGGCGGGGTTGGTCTGCCAGTCGTCGCCCGCGGTCTGCATCTTGCTGCCCGGCAGCGACTGGGGAATTCCGTAGGCACCGCTGGATGTGTTGTAGGCGCTCACCCGCCAGCCCGATTCCCGTTGCCAGAGCTGAACCAGACAGTTGAATTCGGCGGTGCCCCAGCTCCGGGCGGCGACCTGGGTTGCGGCGATCGCCTGCGCGCCGCCGCGATCAATCACGGCTCCGACGGGCGGTACGGGCGACGACGCGGGTGACTCGGGTGACTCGGGTGACTCGGATGCCACAGCCGATGCGGTGGCCGCAGCCTGGCGCTGCTGCTCGAGATACTGCTGTTGGGCGACCACGCCGCTTCGATACTGTCTCTCCACATCGGCGGATGAGTTCTTCAATGACGCGAGCTGGGCGTAGAGCACCTCGCTCGCGGACTGCTTCACGACGACCTCCGCGTCGGCCGCCTGCTGGGCCGCGCGCGCAGCCGTGAGGCCGGCCAGTGCCGCGGCTTGTAGTCGGTCGCGCTCCGTGGTCATCGCTTCGGCTTGCGCGCTGAGCGCTTCAGCCAAGTTGCGTTCGGTTTCAGCTTCGGCGGTGAGTCGCCCCGCCTGCTCAGTGAGCCGCTCCATCGTGCCGAGCCGAAACAACAGGTCGTCGGAATGCGTGCTGTCGAAGAAGGCACCCACACTCAAATCGGTGCCTGCGGCGCGGTAAAGCTGGGCACCCAACGCGCCCAGGCGGGCGCTGCTGTCGACGGAGCGAGCGGATGCGGTATCCGCCTGAACAGAGAGCACTGCCTGCTGGGCTGCGGCTGCGCTGTAATCCGCCTGGGTTTGCTCGTGGGCGGCGCCGAGCGCTACGGCGTCGTCGCCGAGGGTGGCGGTGCGGGTCTGCAACTCGTCGAGGGCGAGTTCGATCGAGGACACCTCGGCGAGTGTGGCGGCGACGCTGCTCTTGGCGGCTTCCACCTGCTCCCAGGTTGGATAGTCGTCGACTGCGGCGGCCGAACTCGCGGCGAGGCTTCCGGCCGCGATGGCGGCGGCGGTCGCGAGGCAGAGAAAAATGCCCGGTTGTTTCATGGAACTGATCCTCACCCCGTAGACGGCGAGTTTAGCCGTTGGAGCCGGAAAAACCTGTGGGTGGGTGAATCCGCGCGGACTGCGACGGTCGAAGCGGCGAAACTGTGTGCCATTAACGGATACCCCCGGCTCTGCATGCAGGTTCGCATCGCACGTCGTCGGTCTGGCTGAGTCGAACCGTCGGGGAAGGTTTGACGAGGCTTTAGGGGCATGTTTACCGCGGGTGCCCGGCGCGCCGAGCTCATCAGGTGCCACCGCGGAGAGCGGTGATCGGCTCGATATTGGAGGCGCGCACGGCGGGATAGGCGCCCGCGGCGAGGCCGACGATGGTTCCGAGCAGGGCGGCGCCGATGGCGACGAAGGGGTCGAGAATGGGCGTCCAGCCCTGCAGCAGCGAGACGGCGACGACCGCGAAGACCCCGAGCGCCGAGCCGATCAGGCCGCCGAGCAGGCCGATCACGGCCGACTCCACGATGAACTGCCGGGCGATGTCGTGCTTTGTTGCTCCGAGCGCCCGGCGCAGGCCGATCTCGCCGACCCGTTCCATTACCGAGAGCAGGGTGACGTTGGCGATACCGAGGCCGCCGGCAAGTAGCGCAAGAATGCCGAGGGTGAGAAAGACGATGTTGATGTCGGCTTGAATGTTGTCTTGCAACGACGATGCCGCAGCGGGTGCCTGCACCGTGAAATTCTCCGGTGCGCTCGGGTCGAGTGCGATCGGCGCCTGCCGCGACACCAGCGTGCCGGCACCGACCTCAATTTGCACGTGCAGTTCGGCCGGGGCTGTCAGGCCGAACTGCACGCGGGCGGTGTTCAGCGGCACGATGACGGCATCGAGCAGATTGGCACGTCGTTCGACGCCGTCGATGATGCCGATGACGGTGTACGACACCTCGCCGATGAAGATCGACGGCTGGCTGTCGACCCGATTAATGCCGAGCGTTTCGGCGGCCCGCTCCCCGAGCACGGCCACCCGGTCGCCGCGCTCGTCGTGACCGGCGTCGAAAAAGCGCCCAGTGACGACCTGCCCGCGCACCGCGGCGAGAAGCCCCGATGAGGCGGCGATGACAGCGGGGCTCAGCGTCTGCGCGGCCGATGGATCATTGACCGGAACGGAGGTCACGGGCTGGCCTGCAACATCGACGTCCGCCACGAGACCCGCGCGTTCCACCCCAGCGAGGCGATCGACCCGCTCCGGGGCATCCCACGGCAGCCGGCCGGTGGCCTGTTCGGCGCCGCTCGAGTTGCGGGTCGCGGCCGGTTCGATCAAAATCTGGGTCGCGGAGACGGCATCGAACTGGTTGGAGATCTGCCCGGCGGCGGTCTGTGCGAAACCGATGGTAACCACGAGTGAGGCGATGCCGAGCACGGTGCCGAGGGTCGTCATGACGAGCCGGCTCGGCCGGGCGCCGACGCCGTAGCTCGCCTCGACCAGCAGGTCCTGCACCGAGAACCGGTCGGCCCGGCGAATGACCGGAACGATGATCGGGGTGCCGGAGAATGCGTCGGACTGTGCGGCGGACTGTTCGTCGGCGGTGGGCCCTGAGCGAGCGGATGTTGCCGCGGAGGGCGCTGAGACGTGCGATTCTGCGCCGGAGGGGTCCACTGCAATGGACGCCAAGCCCGCGGGTGCATCCGCGTCGGTGTGTGCGGAACGGCGGCGGAGCATCCGTTTAGAAGAGAAGGTCATGACAGCACGCTCAAGCGACCGTCGGTGATGCGCACGCGGCGGTCGGCCCGGTCGCTGACAGCCTGGTCGTGGGTGATGACGATGAGGGTGAGACCATCGGCGTGCAGTTCTTCGAACAGGTCCATGACCTCGCTGCCAGTGGTCTCGTCGAGGTTTCCGGTGGGCTCGTCGGCGAGCAGCAGTTCGGGCGAGGCGACGACGGCCCGCGCGACGGCGACCCGCTGGCGCTCGCCGCCGGAGAGGGTACCGGGCAGAAAGTCGAGACGATGATTGAGGCCCACCCGGTCGAGGGCTGCGCGGGCCCGGTCCTCGCGCTCGCCGCGCGGAACTCCGCTGTACAAGGTGGCGAGCAGCACGTTATCGAGTACGGTGCGGTGCGGCAGCAGGTGGAAGGCCTGAAAGACGAAGCCGATGGTGCCGCCGCGCACGATGGCGCGCTGTCTTTCGTCGAGCAGGCTCGTGTTGCGGCCGTCGAGGTGGTACTCGCCGACGCTCGGCCGGTCGAGCAGGCCGAGCAGGTTGAGCATGGTGGACTTGCCGGATCCACTCGGGCCGACGATTGACAGGTAGTCGCCGCGTTCGACCCGCAGGTTGACCGATTTGAGAGCCTGCACCTCGGGCGGGCCGGGAAACGATCTCGTGACGTTGACCAGTTCGACGACGGGGGCCGCGATCACCGGCCCACCACGACGAGGTCCCCGACCGCCAGCGAGCCGTCGACGGCGGTGATCTCGACGAATCCTTCGGCGGCGAGGCCGGTCGTGACCTCGACCAGCACGGTTTCCCCGCCGTCGCCGGGGTCGAATTCGACGCGGGATTCGCCCCCCGGACCGGCGGTGAGGGCGGCGAGCGGAACGGCCAGAACTTCTCCCTCGGTCGAACTGACCGGGATGCGTACGCGCACGTTGGTGCCCTGCACGGCCTGGATCTGTTCGTCGGTGAGCGCGTCCGGGGCGAACAGAACGGTGAAGCGGCCGCTCGCTGCTTCACCACTGGCCGCTTCGACGGGGAGGATCGAGGTGATCGTGGCGCCCTGGTCGCCATCAGGCATGGCGAGAATGGCCGGGGCCCCGACCTCAAGCAGGGCGGCGTCGTTCGCCGTCGCCGATCCGGAGATGACCAGGGTCGCGCCCGAAACCCGCATGACCGGGCCGGTGATGCTCGATCCGCGTTTCACGCTGATCTCGTCGACTCGGCGGGGCAGTCCCGGCAGGTAGAGTACCTCGCCGGCGGGCAGGTAGGCCAGCGCACCGTCGCGGGCGTCGTTCAGATTCTCCCCGGCGCGCGTCAGTTCGGCCTTGGCCGCGGTAACGGCGGCCGTCTCCGCGCTCGAGTCCCGCGGGGCGAGGGCCTGGACTCGGCGCGCGACGGCCAGAGTGACGGCCTCGGCGGCATCCGCTATCTCATTGGGTGTACCGTCGGCCCGGGCCGAAGCGAGCGCCCGCTCGGCGCTGCGCACGAGGTTGCCCTGCTCGACCACGTCGACGTTGGACGCCGCACCCTGAACGGTGGCGAGTGCATTATTGGCACTGTCAACGGATGCCTGCGCGCTCGAGACTCCGGCTTCGGCGCCGCTCACTGCGCTCTCGACCTCGGAACCGCCGGTAGGTGCCGGGTAGCCAACCTTGGCGTAGAGCGCGGTAACCGCGCTCGCGGTCTGGGCGTCGAACACGTCGGAGTCGAGCGCACCGGCATCGATTCCGGCCACGCTCAAACCCTGCTTGAGCTGCAGCACGTCGGGACCGGAGACACCGACCCGCAGGGTGCGGTAGACCGGTAGGTCGCCTGGCAACACGATCACCGGGCGACCGGTGACCTCGAGCGCGATCGACGCGGTGTCGAAGATTGCAGCGACCTCTGGGACCTGCCCGGTGACGATGGGTGGCCCGGCGAGTTCACCGGTTTCGATGCTCACTTCGACGGCGTCGGCATAGGTCGCGTCACCGCGCATGGTGACGTCGTTGGCGAGCTGACGATTCTCGACCGGAACGGTGATGAGGCCGGCGGCGGGAGCATCGGCATCCGCTGCGGCCTGCCCGGGCGAGACGATGAGCTGGCCGAGTCCGAGGCCGGCCACGAGGGCGACGATGGCGACCGTGGCCATGACCCAGATGACGCGGTTTCCGACGAACAGGCGGCGCCAGCCCTGGCTACGTGAGTGGGGTTTTAACGCGACCGATTCGGCGGCGGGCGCTAACTCGTCGGGCGCGCTCTTTCTCTGACCGAACCGGCGCGACACCTACTTGCCTTGCTCGGTGTCTGCGATGAGCGCGTCCAGCTCGGACTTGTGATCAATGATGAACTGCTCTTCGAGGTCGAACTGCACCTTTGTCGATGCTTCGGTATAGTCAATCTCTTCGGCGCAGGTGAAGTCGGCCATGGCAACGGCGAGTTCCTTTTCGCGCATCTCGGCGAGCACCGCCTCATCGGGGCCGGCGCCGGTCTGGTTTTCGTAGAGCTCGCTCTGCGCGGTCGAAATCGACTCCTGCGCGTCGGCCTTCTTCGTGAAGGTCGCATAACCGGCGTCGGCCATGCAGACTGCCCACTCGGAATCGAGCTTCACGAGAGTAGCGGAGGACTGCGCCGTTTCGTACATTGCACTCATCGCTTCATAGAGGGCTGCATGTTCGTCCGGTGAGGGCTGGTCGCCGTTGATCTCGTGACTGGCGAAACCCTGGCAGCCCGACGTCTCCCAGCTGTACTCGTAAGAACCGTCTTCACCCATCTCCTCCTCGGTGGGCGTAACGCCATAGAGCACCTCGTAGTAGGCGGCTTGCTCGCCCTCGGAGAGGCTCATCACGTAGTCCTGGTTCGGGTCGACGAACTCCTGGCTCTGCTCCTGCTGCTCGGCGATCTGCTCCGGCGATTGGCTCATGCCGTAACCGTTCTCAGCGACCCACTTCTCGGTGCCATATTCTTCACCGTCGTCGGCGCTCATCATGCCGCTGTACTGCGAGTTGTCGACCGGAACGTAGTCGAAGCCCTCGTCAGCCATGCAGGTCGCCGTCAGTTCTTCTTGCTCCTTCTGCTGCGCCAGCATGGAATCTTCGTCGTAGCCCTCGTTCATCGCCGACATATATTTGGTCAGCGGGCTCTCTGCCGGGTCGAGCTTGGCTTTCGCATCCCCGCCGCCGCATCCCGCGAGCGTCAGTGCGAGCAGTGCGGCAGCGGCGATAGAAGTGAGCAGCGAGCGTTGGCGCATGAATTTCCCCTTTTACGATGATGGCGACGATGCCCGTTTCCCAATAAGATAGCGCATTGCTATGGCCGATTAGGGGTGAACGCTGCTTTGGAGCAGTACAAGAACCATACCGCTTGGTCTGTTTTACACGCAAAGTCAGAGGAGGGTTGGTGGGCCGCCACCTGGAGAAGAAGAAGCCCGGCAACTAGATTCGCGAGCACGTCAGCTCAATCCGCTGCCTCCGCGAAGATAAGCCAGCTGTGCGCGAACGGATGCCTCGGCGGCGAACCGCACCGCGGCATCCGTTTGTGCGTAAACCACGTCGGTAACCCGGGCCGCGCTGGCGTCTTCGCCGAGCTCTCTCAGTGCGGCACGAACCTGCTCGAGACGCTCGTGTCGGTGGGCGAGGTAGGCGTCGCAGCGGGCGGCGAGGTCGGGCAGCACCGCACCGTGGGCCGGCAGTACGATGGCCGGGCCGAGTGCGCGCAGGGATTTGAGAGAGGCGAGGTAGTCGGCGAGGGTGCCGTCGATTATGGAGGTTCCGCGGCCGAGAATGGTGTCGCCGGTGAGCACCGAGCCGGTCGGACCGTCGCCCGGCTGGTGCAGGCAGACGGAGTCGTCGGTGTGGCCGGGGGTATGTATGACGTGGATGCTGGAGCCGGCGGCCTCGATCAGTTCACCGTCTACGAGGGGATCGCCGCCCAGGCAATACGCCGGATCGAATGCCCGCACCGGGGCTCCGGTCAGTTCGGCGAATCGTGCGCTCGCGGCCGTGTGGTCGGCGTGCCGATGGGTCACTAGCACGAGTGTGACCCGTCCCGCCGCGGTGAGGGCGGCGAGGTGGCCATCGTTGAGGGGACCAGGATCGACCACGATGATTTCGGTCGAGCCCGGTGCGGCAATGATGTACGAATTGGTGCCGTCGAGGGTCATCGGCCCCGCATTGGGAGCGAGCAGACTACGGGTGAATGGGCTCGTGTGCTGCGGTTGTGCATCGTGGTCGGGCATAGCTCGCAGCTTAGCCTCGATCCACCGGTCGAGTTGAGGTTGTAGCGGCGCGTTAAACCGAGAATGCCTGTCGGATCAGGAAAAATAGA
>NZ_PJJM01000081.1 GCF_002929805.1 Cryobacterium sp. Y50
GCGCTACATCACGAGACAGATTTACCGCACCCTGGCTGCAGCAGCCTCATCGCCAACCGCTTGACAAACATAGAAGCATCCTGTTCGACCGACAGGTCAAGGTCCACGGCCAGGTGCTGGTGCGTCCCCAGGTAGTCAAGAACTTTACCGTCGCTCAAGACCATGGTCGCATCGAACCGGCTCGGCTGGTCGCGGACCTGGTATTCGCGCACGAAGGTGACGGTTTCCCGACCAAAGGGGTCCAGGTAGGGGTAGTTCCAGATGGTGAAGGGTACGTTCCTGCCGACATCGGGAATGAGAATGTTGCGGATCTTCCCGATCCGCAGGAACGGGATCGTCCACCACGGTCCGCGTCTGATCTGCAGCATCGTGCCCCGACCGATGCATGCGTAACCGGCGCCCAGACCGACTCCGAACCGTCGTTGCAGCATCGGATGCAGCCGGTCGAAGTCATCGCCGAGGACGTGCTGAAAGATAGACGTCACGGTTCCTCCAGCGTGTGCAGGGACATCGGGGCCAGCGCCATGGCGGTGCCGTGTCTCGGTGTGCGCCGACAGCGCGCTGCTTTCGGCCGGTCTGAGCGCCAGAAGGCGAGGACGGATGCGATCGTCCACCGTTCTGGCGGCGTCCCGGTCTCGGCCCAGACACGCAAGCGGTCGAAGCTCCATGCGGTCATCCAACCGATGAACTTCCGCATGATCAGACGGTCGATCAGCTTCCCCCACCCGGGATCGTAGTCGAACCCGGTGATGAAGGTCGTCCCCTGAGATGTGGGAATGTAACGCCAGTAGCCGCGCCCGGATCGGAGCGGTGACAGCCGGTCATGCGTGGCGAACCGCAGTGCCGAGGTCAGCGTGCCATCGGGCCGCTTTTTCTCTCCCAGGGACGTACCGGTCCCCGTGATCGTGTGCAGCAGCATCCTGCGCTGATAGACGAAACGGCTCCCGCCAGCCGGAAGCGTCGCGACCGGGGTGATGCGGCTGAATCGGAGATCCCACCGTGGATGCTGATCCACGTCCTGGGTGAGTTGCCAAACTCGGTCGACCGACGCGTCGATCTCGAGCTCAACATAAATCGCTTTGTCCCCCATACATCCAGCTTGCCGCACCACTGACAATTGCCCGAATCGCATACTTCGACGAAGAGTAGAAGCGTTGCCGGCGGACGCACGGCCGGCGACCTGTTCCGCAAGCAGTCCCAAGCCGAAGGGGCTGGACTCTCAGCCAGCAAACCGGCTCCGAGTCCAGGGCAGGACCTCGCGGTATCTGTGACGGGGATTGATGTCTCCTGACCTATTCTTGGGGACACGTGGACAAAACGGGTGCCAGCGGTCATGTACTGAATGAACGTACTTATCGAAAGGCACGCCATGGACAACACGGAACTCGAACTCATGCTCCACGAGACGGCACCCCAGCCACCGCTGCCGGCAGGCTTGGCCGGGCATCGTGAGCGGATCCTCGCTGACGCAAGACCTCGCCGCGCACGTCGTTTGCGGGCATGGACCGCCGGCGTCGCAGCTTCGGTTCTGCTTTTCGGTGGAGGGTCAGCAGCGATGGCTGCTGGCGGCATGGAAACGCCCTGGGGTTGGGTCGCGGACAACGTCTTCTCAGTCTCGAACGGTGCCGAGCTTTGCTTCGCAGGATTCACCGTCAGCTTCGCGGATGGCGTAGACGAGGACTCAGCCATCGCGCGTGAAGCACGAGCGTTCGTCGGCGCCCTCGATCTCGAAACGTTGGACACCGTGCGGATGGAAGCCGAGAACCGCGAGTCGTATCTCACCGCTCAAGACGAGAACGGCGATGTAAATCCGATCACCATGAGTGATGCGCAGGCCAAGCAGATGGCTGTGTGGCGGGTGGCCTCGAACTTGACGTGGGAGCACCTGGTGGCAAAGGGTTACGACCCCGATCTCGTCGGCTTCGGCATGGCCACGGAAGGGTGCGACTTGTGAGCACTGCTGACTGGCAGCCTCGCTTTGACGTTGCTATAAAAGACAGCGAAGGCGACCTATTCCGCTACTTCTTGCGCAGGATCTCGAACCCGGCTGATGCCGCCGAAGCATATGGTGAACTACTCATCACGGCATGGAAACTCCATCGCAAAATGCCGACAGACGCGACAGAAGCACGCATGTGGCTATTCGGCGTCGCCCACAATGTGTTGCGAAGCACCCGAAGCACCCGAAGCACCCGACGCACCCGAAGCACCCGACGCACCCGACGCACCCGACGCACCTTCGCACGCCACTCGGCCGCGGTGCAGAGATTCGCCGACGAACTGCGAACAACTCCGGCACCCCAGCCCGATGAAAAGGGGATTGAGCTCCGAGACGCGATCGCATCACTTTCCGCTGGTGAAGCTGAGTTGGTCCGACTGATCTACTGGGACGGCTTCAAGTCACACGAGGCAGCAGCAATCCTTGGCATCAACCCCTCAACCGTCAGATCCAGAATGACAAAAGCCAAGGCGCAGCTACGAGCGCTACTGTCACCGGCACAGCCCGAGCCAGTGAACCCTGCACACATTCCGTGTTTATCCGTTCGATAGCTTGCGAATCCTTGTCGGGCGATCTACTTATCCACGGCGGTGCGCCGCCCTGCAGCGCCGGACACCACCAGACGATCGACGATGCCCGCAAGACGAACGTCTTGCGGGACGACGTTGTGTTGCGGCGAAATCCTCCTTCGTGATGCCGTTGCGAGTCGCCTATTCGTAGCGGATCGCGGCCAAGTCGGTGTTCTTCCCCAATCGGGTGACGGCAACAGCGACCGCGGCGAGGGCAAGCACTGCGCTGGCAAGTAGCGCTCCGATGTAGCGGGCATCGGGCCAGCCGACCGATCGGCCACCGTTGGTGAGCCCCACGAGTATGAGGTCGGCCACCAGAAAGCCGAGTCCGATCGATATTGCCATCACGGACAGGAGCGGGGCTGCCGCTTCGAGTGTGATGATGCGGCGGAGGCCGGCGAGGTTCATCCCGAGCAGCCGCAGCAGGGCGAGCATTCGGCGACGGTCGATCATGGCCGATATGGTGGCGATGGCGAGTGAGAGTCCTGCGATGAGCGTGGCAACGCCGATACCCAAGTAGGCGAGGTTCGCGAAACTCGCGGCCATGGATTGCAACCGATCGTCGGCGAGATCCGTTCGGGTGCCCGCGGGCATCCATCCGGTACCGGCGATCGTGCCTGCCTGCAGCGCGGTTCTCGCGCGTTCGATCGCGGCCGGTGATCCGTTGGTGCCGATGAGCAGGATGCGCGGAGTCAGCTCGGCCACGTTGGTCGCTTCCGCGGGAGTGAAGACGGCGGGAGTTCCTCTCAGGGCGTCGCTGTTGATGGAGACGACAGGAGCGGAAGGAACAATCCCGAGACTGAGGTCGTTCGCGGCATCCGCCGAAATCAGGAGCCGGTTGGCGTCGGGTCCCTCACCGGAATCAATCGTGAAAATTGTGGTCACTTGGGTGACTCCCGAGATCGCGGCAATGCGCGCGCGAGCCGCTTCGGTGCGAGCGGGGTCGGTCGCGGCGGGCGTTGAATCCAGATGCTGAATGAGGGTACTGACCGGAAGCAGTCCCGGCCCATCGTCGGGGGCTACGCTCTGGTTGGCGGTTGTCGCGGCACCCGCGAAGACGCTGACCATGAACACGGCAACGACGAGGCCACTCACGGAGCGAAAGGTGTCCACGGGCGTGCGACGGATGCGGTTGCCCGCGATGACTCCAGCCGCTGTCTTGCTGCGCCGAGCCATGATGCCGCCCGCGAGCAGGGTGAGGTAGGGGCCTGCCACGAGCAGACCGACGGTGGTGATGGTGAAGCCGATGACAACCAGCGTTCCGACGCGCGGAACGGGCAGTCCGGCGAGCACCGCCACGGTCGTGGCGATGAGTATTCCCAGCCCGCCTGCAAGCGGCACTAAGCGAAGCAGCGAGGGGGTCTTTTCTGCCTGCTGTTTCGTTTGTCCAAGCGGTCCGATGCCCGCGCGACGGATGCGTCCGCCTGCCGTAATTGCGGATGCCGCGACGGTGACCGCCACTACCGTGGCCGTGGTAAGCGGCGTCACGGCGAGGTCTGAAGGGAAGAACGCTCCGTCGTCGACGGAGACGAGCGCGGCGACCGGGCCGAGCAGCGCGGCAAGCAGTACGCCGATCAGTGCCCCGATGAGACTTGTGGCCGCTGTTTCAACCGCGGCGATGGCGGCAACGGTGCGCGGGGTGGCGCCGATCAGACGTAGTGTGGCGAAACGCTCCCGCCGAGCTACGGCGCCGAGCCCGGTCACGATGCTCACGAGCAACAGCACCGGGAACAGCACTGCGATGGCACCCACGATCGCCACGGTCTGGTAGTTCGTGCCCGCACGGTGTGGCACGTCTGTGAAACTGGTCACGATCTGCGCTGCCGGGCGCTCGATTAGGGCGCTCGTCCTGGCGCCGACAACGACAACGAGCGAATCAGGACTCGCGAGGGCAGAGTCGGAAATGGTTCCAGTGAGTGTGCCGAAGCGGTCGCCGAGCTCGTCGGGCGGAACCTGCGCAATGCGGTCGATGAGCGCGGGCGACGCGTAGTACTCACCTGGCTGCGGCAGGTCGGTGATGCCCGGAATCGTGACGCTCGACGTTGTCGGGGCGGCGAGATCCAGACGCACGATCCGATCCCCCTGGTGCCGGTCGGTCGTGTGGGCCAGCGCCACTCGGTCGTCGCCCAGCGACGCCATATCAGCGGTCACCGTGCCCGGGCCTGTGTCGGCGCCGACCACGTACTCCCCGGAGGCATACATCCAACTGGACCGCTCGTCCCGGGCACCCAAGCCCTGATATGCGCCCCCAAGTAGGAGCGCCAGAGTCACTCCCACGGCGACTCCGGCGGTGATACCCAGCAGCCGCCCCCAGGATGCACGGCTGCCGATCACAGCCAGACGCACCACACTCGGATTCATTTGATGCCGACCCGGTCAGTTGCCGCCAGCTGACCATCCCGCACGATGATCTCGCGGTCGGCGTAGGCTGCCGTGCGCGGGTCGTGGGTGATCATCACGAGCGTGGTTCCCGCCTTGCGGACAAGCTCGAGCATCGCTGTCAACACGTTCTCGGCAGCGAGGGAATCCAAGGACCCGGTGGGCTCATCCGCAAAGAGCACCGACGGTTGCGTGACCAGAGCGCGGGCGATAGCGACGCGCTGGGCTTCGCCGCCGGAGAGTTCGCCGGGCAACTGATCGGCGGCGACCTCAAGGCCGAGGCGGTCGAGCCATCCACGCGCGGCCGTCAACGCCTGCCTGCGTTTCATGCCTCCGAGTAACAGCGGAATGGTGACGTTGTCGATTGCTGTCAGGTCGGGCAGCAGCTGACCGAATTGAAAAACGAAGCCGAACTCCTTCAGGCGCAGGGCCGATCGGCGTGCTTCGCTCAGGGCAGTGATGACGGTGCCACCAACGGATATCGTGCCGCTGTCGGGCAGTAGCACACCGGCCAGGCAGTGCAGCAGGCTCGACTTGCCGGAGCCCGAAGGCCCCATCACCGCGACGACCTCGCCGCGCTGGATGTCTAGGTCAATGCCGCGGAGGGCATCCGTTGTACCGAAAGACTTGCGCAGGCCACGAGCCTGGATGAGGGCGGTCATGGCAGTTTGATCTCGTTTCGCAGTTGGGTCAGTCGGGCGCCGGTCAGGTCGATCCAGCGCAGGTCGGCCTCGATATGGAAGAGCGCGTGGTCACACAGCAGCACGCGCATCAGGTCTGCTCCCTGCTTTTCACGGGTGAGTTCCCGCATACGGGCGAGATGCTCCGTGCGTTGCACGTCGAGCAGCCGGTCTGCGTTGTCGTCGACGAGTAGGGCAATGATGGTCTTGGCGAAAAGGTTGCTCTGCAAAGTTTCCGAGGGAATATCGGGCGTGAACATCCACTGCGAGACGCGGGTTCGGCCGACTTCGGTGACCTCGTACTTCTTACGATCAGGGCCCCCACCAGCCTCGTCAGCTAGCGAAAGAATCTGCCCGTCACGGGTCATGCGTGCCAGGCTCGCATAGACCTGACCGAACGCGAGGGGTTTCCGCACTCCAAAGAAACGATCGTAGGTGTGCTTGAGATCGTAACCATAGCTGGGCTCGACACTGAGCAGCCCGAGCAGGGTGAGAGAGTTGTCCACAACCGCCACTATACACACAGTGAATAGTGGCGGTTAGCCATCTTGCTGACAACTACTTATTAGGTTTGGTTAGGCCGCGGACGGCGGAGCGGTCGGGCGAAGACCGCGGCCTCCTAATGGTTCCGTAGGGGAACCCTCACTGGGACGACTCACCATTTCGAAACCGGATCGCCGAGCGTCACCCAAACACGCCATCCGTTTCCGTCAGTGGTTAGCTGGGAAAGTCAGGCGACGGTTGTGAATCGTGATCACGGTCAGCGTGGCGAGAAGAACACCAACGACAACGACCATGCTCCATGTGCCGAGTACTCCGGTGAGTGCGGCCGCGCCGAAGACGAGGAGTCCTCCGCCGATGCTCTGCATCGCGATGGAGCCAGCCGGGATGATCGGAGGATTCCGGTAGAAGGGGATTCTCGTGCCGGAGTTGGCGCGAAGCCGATGGGGGAGTGCACGCTTCGGCGGCGTTTTAGCACATTGTGCTAACTTGTTCGTGTGACGGACAAGATGCAGAGAGTGCGGATCCTTGACGCGGCTGCGCAGGTGGTCTCTGAGGCGGGGTTGGGTGGAGCGACAGTGCGGGCGGTGGCTACTGCGGCCGGAGTTGGGATGGGGACGTTGCGGCATTACTTCCCGACGCAGCGAGATCTGCACGATGAGGTGGTGCGGCGGGTACTGGAAGATACGATTCAGGATTTCGATATCCGTGACGCCAGTCGGGATTCCGGTGACCGGTTGGTGCGGTGCATGTTGCAGTTCCTTCCCGACGACGCCACAGCCCAGGAGCTATTAAATGTGTGGTTCGGGCTGTACAGGCACGCTCTGGAACCGGGCGCGAATGGCCTGTCGCGCCAGTTCTTAGAGGTCGCGATCCAGCGCGCACACCGTCGAGTTGGTGACTGGCTGGAGATTCTCGCCGATGAGGGCGCGGTCGACCGTGGACGGATCCCCGAGCTTGTGTTGTTGCTGAACGCCGTGATCTCTGGGGTATGTCTGGAGATCATCACCCCCGGATCCGCGATGACCCTAGGCGCGGCGCGAAACATCGTCTCAGGTGTAATCCGGTCCCTGATTGTCAAGGAGACACGGTGACTGATCGAGCCATGGCGAAGCGTCGGAAGCGCTCTGAGCAGGTCGCACGAACGCCGGGCGTGCGAACCATCGACCGTCCCCTCGAAGGCGGAGGCTCGTTCCATCTGGCGTACACCCGCACCGGACCCGAGGGCGGGTTGCCGGTTTTCGTGATCCCTGGCGGGCCCGGGCTTGCGTCTGTGTTGCCGTACCGGGGGCTGCGCGCGAAGTCCGAGAAACTCGGCTTAGATCTAGTGATGATGGAACACCGCGGGGTCGGCTTGTCTCGCACTAATGAGAATGGCATTGACCTCCCACGGAAGGTGATCGCGATCACTGAGGTGCTTGATGACGCCGCCGCGATCCTCGACGCCGAAGGCATTGACCAAGTTCTCGTGTACGGAGCCTCGTATGGCAGCTATCTTGCCCAGGGGTTTGGGGTGAGGCACTCCGAGAGGGTGGCGGGAATGATCCTGGACTCCGCGATGATCAACGCCGGGTCCGACCAGCTCTCGACCCGCATGCTCCAGTCTCTGTTCTGGGACGGGACCCCGGCCACACAGCATCAGGCAGACACGGTCCGTCGGCTCGTCGAGCGTGGGACGGTTGACGCTGATGAGATGTTCCCGCTGCAGTTCCTCTACGAGTTTGGCGGACTACCTTCGGTGGATCGTATGCTCGCCCTCCTCGAGCAGAGTAGGGGGAGACGAGTATGGAAGTGGATCAATCGGCTTGGGACGCGCGAAGTCATGTCGTCGATTCCGTTCGTAATGGAGTTTGATCTGGTCGGTGAAATCGCGTTCCGCGAGCTCGGGTACGCGCCGATCACCACAGACGCGCCTCTGAAAGTCAGTGACGCCTTTGCAAACGCCGCACACTACTTTTCACCGTTCCAGGGTGAGCCGTTCAGCCTGGTGGACGCGCTTCCCGATTTTTCCTGGCCGAGTGTCATCATCTCCGGCAACCATGATGTCCGCACACCGCGCATTGTGGCGGAGCAGATAGCTGCGCTGATCCCGAACGCCACAGTGCTCCCAGTCCGTGATCACGGACACAGCGCACTCGATACCCACCCCGCTCTCGCCCTCGAAGTCACCCGCGCCATGGTCGACAGCATCCGCACGTCGGGAACGATCGACCCTGCAGTACTGCCCTCGGATCCGCACGGCATACGCGGGCCGATGCACCGGATCATCTCCAACCGGCTTTTTTTCGCCCGCTTCGCTCCCCGAGCCTTCAGCTGAGCAGGTCCGTAAAGCGTTGGTCTAGCGACACCGTGAACAGGGTGCCCCGCCAGGGACTGAATAGGGCTATCGAGCGCAGTTCTGCTCGCGTGTAATCCTCCAATAACTCACGTCATCGGAATCGAATGGCAGTTCAATCATCCCCAACTTTGCTGCAACGCGTTTGGAGACCTCGTTCTCCGGCTCGATCGTCGCCGAGATCGAGCCCAGCGACGAGATGCGAAACACGTGGTCGAGCATGCCGATCCCGACTTCCGTTGCATAACCGTCGCCCCAAGCCTTCTGACGAAAGACATACGTGAGTTCATCGAAGTCTCGATCCGGCGCTCGAATCACGCCACAGTAGCCTACGAAATCGCCAGATCGCGCGTCGAAGACGGCCGAGGTGCCGTAACCGCGATCGACGTACTTTCGCTCGCAGATTTCGATCCACTGCGATACTTCGGGGCGGCTGAGGACGGTCCCGTCCCCGACAAATCGCATCACGTTCGGGTCGGCGCAGAGGGCTGAGAAGTCGTTGAGGTCGTCGCGGCGAAACTGACGCACCGATAGGTGTTCGGTCTGGAAGAGCATCGGACCAGCCTATCCACGCCCGCAGGTCGTTCTTTTTGCGGGCGTTATGAACGTGCGTGGCGATCCGATCCTCTGATTCAATGACTGGATGCGCACATTCACTAACGTCCCCAAGGCCACTGTCGGCGATCGAGTCGCGATCCTATCCCCGGCGTTTGCGGCTCCTGCGGTGTCCGAGAACGTTCATGAGCGGGCGATGCGACGCCTCACAGAAGTTACTGGGCTTGTGCCGGTTGAGTATCCAACGACACGGCAGCTCGGTGCGAGTGCCGAGGCGCACGCTGCCGATATTGAGGCGGCGTTCGCTGATTCGAGTATTCGGGCGGTTCTTGCAACGATCGGAGGGGATGATCAGATCACCGTCATCCCACATATCGACACCGACATTCTTGCCTCAAACCCCAAACCGTTCCTCGGATACAGTGACAACACGAACCTGCACAACCTTCTCTGGAACCTCGGAGTGCCCAGCTATTACGGAGGCTCAACACAAGTCCACCTCGGACCAGGCCCGCACCTCGATGAGGTGCACGCGGCGTCCCTGCGTGCGGCGCTGCTTGACGGAGGCATTATCAACCTCACCGATCCGGGCGAGTCCGAAGACTTCGGCATCTCGTGGACTGATCACCGCGCTCTCAATAAATTCGGCATGCGAGAACCAACCGAACCGTGGGCGTGGGCGGGCGCAAGCACGGTAGCCGACGGCCCAACGTGGGGCGGATGCATCGAAGTCATCGATCAGATCGCCCTCGCCAACCGGACGCCCGACGTCACCGACCTGGACGGGGCGATTCTCCTGCTCGAAACGAGCGAGGAACTCCCCAATGCCGACACAGTGAAGCGTTGGGTGCGCGCCCTGGGCGAGCGAGGAATTCTCAATGCCGTCGCCGGTGTTCTCGTCGCCCGGCCACCCGTCAGCGAACTGCATTCAGCCGTCCCGTTAGCGAACGAGCGCACTCGACTGCGCGCAGTTCAGCGCGACACAATCATCGAACAAGTCGCCCGATATAACTCCGAAGCCGTGATCTGTGTCGGAGTACCATTCGGACACACCAGACCGCAGTGGATCATCCCGCACGGCAACACGATCCGGCTCGACGGCAAAGCCCGTATGGTCAGCGCGGACTACAGCTGAAGTCAGCGCACTGCATTTCTAGTCGTCTGCCGCGCAACTGATGGTGACGACTCCACGCTCACACTGTTGCCGTCCCGTGGAGGGTTGCTCGAGTGGGACGCAGTTCCACCTGTGTGGACAGCAGCGATTAGATCGCCGTCGTGGTCAGCGGACGCTCGCTGAACGCAACAGGAGCCAGGTCCCTATCGCGGATACAACGATGACCACGGCCGCCGCAACGGCAAGCCACCACAATTCGAACGCTGCGATGATGTCTTCGGCAGCGGGGATCATCACGATCAAGGCGATGACCAGCACGATGGCGGTGCTCATCCCGATCAACTGCGGCCCGCGCGCGCCGAACCTCATCCAGGATGCGCCGAACACGCCGCCGATCGTGAGCATCGATAACACGCCAAGGAAGACGATGGGCAGCAACAGACCGAGGTCACCGGCTCCGAGCACGTAGATGTCGAAAATGTAGAATCCGGCGAACCAGTGATCGGTGGCGATTTCAATGATTGTCAGCGCCGCGAACGCGAGAGCGAGATAGGCGGAGACGGTCACGCTCCACAGGAGCGTGCCGGCGGCGAACCCGCGCCTGGTGGCTCCGAGTGTTAACGCGAACGGAAACGTTGTCGCGACCGACTGGACGCCGAGATACACGAGGAACCCGACCAGCGCGTACAGAATCCCAGGATTGCTCTGAGAGCCCTGGATCCAGCCCGTCGTGCCCGGAAGGCTGCCTCCGCGCCAGAACAGCACTGAAATCAAGATTGAGATCACTGCCACCATGCCGGTGATGTATAGCGGTACGACGAGGGTCAGCTCACGTTTGTTGAAGTGCAACTTGGTCGTCGAAATCATTGTGCTCATGCTCGTTCAGCTACCTTCACGTCGGTGGAGTCTGTGTCACTCGATCCATATGCGGCAACAAGGTCCTGCAGCGACGCAGGGGCGAACTGCACTCTGAGGTCTCGTGCTCGGATGCGTGTGGCGTCGTCGAGCGCAAAGTCCGCGGTGATCGAAGTCAGGCCGCCAACGGTGTTCCTCTGCAGAACGGGGCGGTCCGCGACCAACTCGGCTACGGCATCCTTGGTGCCGCTCATCACCCAGGCGGATGCCAGCACGTCGTCTTGGTCGCCGTTCATGGCGACACCTCCTTGTTCCAAGATCACCACCCGGTCGAAGAGTGACGCTGACTCCTCGATGAGGTGAGTCGACAGGACGATCGTCCGGGGGTGTTGTCCGTAATCGTGAAGGAGCATCCGGTGAAACAGGGCGCGTGCGGTGACGTCGAGTCCGAGATACGGCTCGTCAAGCAGGGTGATCGGAGCTCGCGATGCCAATCCGAGCACGATGGCGATCGACGACAGTTGGCCGCGAGAGAGTTTCTTGATTGGAGTCTTCGCCGGGATGCGGAAGCCATCGGTGAGTTCTTCGGCGACGTCACAGTTCCAGTTCGGCGCGAAGTCCGGGGCGATCCGCAGCACATGGTGCAGTCGGTAGTCGTCGGGGTATCGCTGGTTGTCACGAACGTAGCTGATCTGGGCGAGAGTCGGTGCATGTTCGAAGGGCGTGTGCCCGAGAACGTCGACCTGGCCGGATGATGGTCGATCCTGGCCGGCAATGATCGACATGATGGTTGTCTTTCCGGAACCGTTGCGGCCGAGAAGTCCGAGGATTGAGTGCTCAGGGACGGCGAAGCTCACGGTGTCGAGGGCTCGCACCCGACCATAGGTTCGGGTGACGGAGTGGACTTCGATCGCGTTGGTCATTTCTTGTTCTCCTGGTCGATCATTTCTGCAAGCTGTCTTCTGTTGATCTCCAACAACCGCGCTTCGTGGACGAGCGGGGCGACGTATTCCTTGCGGAACTCTGACCGCCGCAATTTGTGCAGCCGGTCTCTCGCCCCGGTTGCGACGAACATTCCGATGCCACGCTTCTTGTACAGCACGCCCTGTTCGACGAGCAGGTTGACACTTTTCGTGGCAGTGATGGGACTGATCTGGTAGAAAACGGCGTACTCATTTGTGGACGGCACGCTGGACTCTTCCGAATAAGTACCGGCCATGATGTCTTCGGCGATGTGGTCGGCGAGTTGCTGATAGATCGGTCCGCCACCGGTAAACATCCACGCGCCCCTTAGGTTCTATAGTGCACTAGTTAACCTAAGCTGGCTGACCGTCGAAGTCAAGTAGGTGCTGGTCGAACCCGGCTATGGTCGGTCTACGACTCAGGGTTCCAGTTGCGGGCAGGGGACAAGGCCGTCGGCGGGTTGAGCGAGCGGCGAATACGAGCACGCGGACAAAGTTGCCGAGGAGGGGCGCTCGTGCCCCGATCGCACTTTCACATCTTGAATACTTGGGAGGTGGCATTCTGCCGCCGAGCGTGATTGGCTCGATAGATGAATATTTGGTTGATGCTCGGGCTTGTCGCCCTTAGTGCTGCTGCAATAGTCGCTTTAGCTATTTTCAAGCTCTCGCGTAATAACCTCGCACATTCAATGGGATACCAGAACAGTTACGTTCTGCGGGGGGATAATGAATTGGCCGCTGGGCACCGAGCGGCACTCCCGATCGTGTGGGCGGGGTCAGGGCTCGCCGCAATTTTGGTTTTCGCGGGCTGGGCAGTCGCTGGGCCTACGCCGTCGTCTGCACCCTGGTTGCTCGCAGCGCTGACAACTACGGGCCTGTCGCTCTTTCTGGGTGGCAAGCGTTCGAAGTTGAGGTGAAAGCGCGCCAACCGCACCTCGAACTAAGTCGATGACCTATCGAGCTTCGCGAGTATGTCCAACGGCCGGTTGGATAAATCCTCATGTGCTCAGCGGACATGGTGACCCACCATCCTGTTGAGGGTTCCCAAGTGAGGTGGTCAGTGCGTGGTCGAGCGGCAAGATAAAGACTCCCATAACCCCTAATCCACGGTGCTGTAGATTGCGCACAGCCAGCGGGATACGATCAAACCATGAACAGTGATGAGTTGCGCGAACTTGCCACCAAGCGGTTAAAAGCTAAGGCAGATTTCCGGCAGTTCCTCTGGATATGGCTTGGGATTTCGGTGCTCTTGGTCGCTATCTGGTTCTTTTCTGGCCCCAACGAATATTTCTGGCCAGTGTGGCCAATCGTGGGCATGGGGATCGGAGCGTTCTTCATGGGACTGAACGCGTACAGCCACGGTATTACCGAGGATGCCATCGACGCCGAAGTGTTGAGAATGTCTAAACGCTCCACCCGCGGCCCTGACGCTTAGCAGCCCGTACGCCACCTTACTTACACAGGGCCGGAGAGGCTAACGGGAGTGTTCCGTGGGCGAACTGACAGAACATGTTCCATTTGCCGTTCGGCTTACGGGCGTCGTCGCTGCTGTCTAGCCGAGGATGCCCTCGCTGATGGCGCGAAGGGCGAGCAGATGATTCTGGTACGCGCGATGTCCTTTCATCGTTGACTCGATCCAGGTTCTCGGGCGGTTACCGACGTAGCCCTTGGTGACTTTCACGTAGCCGGCCTTCTCCAAGTGGCCAATCGCCTTGCTCAGCACGGAGTCGTTGGCTTCGAGGAGGTCGCGCAGGGTGCGGAAATCGACTTCGGTTCTGTGTCCCAACGCGGCCATCAGCGAGAAACGGATCGGGGTCTGAAAGGCATCATCCAGTCGGTGTCGTGGGTGAGCCATGAGCGACCTGCCTGCCTCGTGAGCGGGTGGGCAGGAATGACGCGATGAGCATGACGAAAAGGACGAGGACGCCTGTGGCCACGCTGATCGGGGTCGTGATCCAGCCCGTGCGCGAGAGCAGGACGGTCAGCAAGAACAGCACACCGACTGCGATCCCGAACGCAGCCCAATGGATCGGCCCCCACTCGTAGCCCGTCCGGGGAAGCCCCCACCGTGCCCGCCAACCGCCCAGCACCACCACGAGCGCCATCATGACCGTGGCTCCCACAACCGGGAACCACGCCAGCGTGCTGGTCGCCGCGAGCAGCCCGGCGGTGGCACCGATCAATGCTGTAGACCATCGCGCAGGTCGGCTCAGCGGCTCGTTCATCCAACGATCGGGGTTGGGCGTCGTCGCGCGCCGAAGCTGCCGGATCGGGCCGGCGCTCATCGTGAGGAATATCGTCACAGCCACCAGCAGGTTCAGCCGCCAGGGGTAGCTCACTCCGGCGATGCTCAACCCGGCCAGAGTCATGAATCCGGCGATGATGAGCCCGTAGGCGATCCAATAACCGGGCGCCGGTTTCGTGCGGATGCCGAATCGCTCCCGTGCACCGCTGACCAGCGAACTGAAGATCAGCACGGGGAACAAGAGGATTCCTGTGTACGGGAAGCCGCCCGCGCCCGACGCCACCTCATCGACTGGGCGGCCACCGAAGGAGAACAGGAACACTCCCACATAGACAGCCAGAACAACCGCACCCCACAACATGAGCAGCGCGAACGCACGGGATGGACCCTGAAGCGTGACCCGGTTCCGCACGTCTTCATAGCTCCGCAATTGTTCTGCAGCGCTGTGCCGGGAAGGATCCCGGCTTTCATTTTCCATATGGATAGTATAGTCGATATGGAATCTTAATCAGAACCGTATCGTCCAGTCTCGGCGAGCCGGGGCCGCCGTTTCGCTGAGGGATCCGCTTTCCGGACAGCTCCGCTGTCCTGGTGAACGTTCCTCTTGCGGGGACGTCACTGGCCACCGCCCCCAATGGTTCACACGACGGTTTGCGCATGAATGCAGCCTGAGATCGCCACATCGCGTCAATGCACACTTGACGCCTTCACCGGCGTCAATGTAACCTTGACGCATGAACGCAAGAACACGAATTCGCACTGCACGGACCACGCTCCTCATCCTTCTGGCTATCGGCATCTGCTTGGTATTGTTTGCGGCACTCATAGGCGCTAACCTCCCCGGCCTCATCGTGAGCATTGCCGGTTGGATTGCTCTAATCGCTGGAGTGATTGGGCTCGTCACTTTTATGATCCAGAAGTCTAAATCGGCTTCGCGAGCGAATTCCTGGCGCCCAGCGGACGACGACGAACGATGACCGGAGCAGCCGACGCTGCCTTGTCGGTGCAGTTGTCTAAGCTTGCTGCCGGCAGGGGGGCAGCCCTCACCAACCAGGACGGAGATCAATCCCCTGACCTCATCTTGCACTCAGTCGTTGTCTTCGGGGACTTGGCTCGCGTTGCTACGCAACTGCAATCTGAAGCCGTGGCATCAGCACAGGAAGCCGGACTGAGCTGGGCAACGATTGGCAAGGCCCTGGGGACGTCCCGGCAGGCAGCTCAGCAGCGTTTCGATAGCCGTCGCAGCGCCCCCGTCGCTGACACCGAAGCCACACGGATCGTGGGGCCAGTGTCGCGCAGCGAAGAAGTCGACCACATTAACGCGGGTGGGCGGCAAGGGTGGAAGTTAGTCCGGTCCCTACACGGCGAACATGTACTCGAACGTAGTGAAGGCTCGTGGGAGGTCGCGCGTGTCTCCGTCTTTTCACCGCACGCTTTGCCTTCGGCCGCCGAAGGATGGGAGGCCGCCTCGACCCGATTCCCTGATTGTTTCTACATCCGGCAGCATGGTCTGAGCGGCCTCTCGAATTCCGCTCCGCTCTCTTCCCGGTGAGGGTTCCCCCTACCAGACGTGGGCTGGGTCGTTGTTATGCGGCTGCGGCGTTCTGCGTGAGGGGCGGGGCCAGATCGTGTACACGACACAGCCCAGATCACTTCAATGCCGCAGATCGTTATCAGGATTAGGTACCAACGCTCCAGGGCGGCTGTCTGCGCGGCATTGCCTACCAACCAGATCAGGCTGAACAGGACGAGAGCGGAGATTGTTGTTGCGAGCAAGGTGCGCGCGACGTCTTTCCAGCAGGCCACGGTGTAGTCGGTTCCGCGGAGGCGTGTTGGTGCGGGGCCGTCGGCGAACCGGTGAGAGAAGCGGATGTCGGCCCAGCGCACTATCCTCGGGCCGTAGACGATCGAGAAGCCAATGTAAACCACGGCCAGGCTGTGCGCCCATTCCGCGTCAGCGCCTGCGTGGAGGTGCACCGCGGTCGTGGTCAACAGCACCAGGTCGATGACCGGGGCTAGAGCTATCAGCACAAGACCGAGACGCTTGGCTTTGAGGAGGTAGCGAGCGACCAGGCCCCCCGATGACGGCCCAGAACCCGATCTCGCAGGCGATGATGACACCCAAGTTCACAAGCCGCTCCGCCCCTCGGACTAGCCGTAGGCCGCGTTTAGGGCAGGCTGGTCCCCAGTCTGAATCGAGCTGCTGAGCTGGTGGCGTGGCCACGAATTGGGCCCGAGCCTGTGCGGCAAGGTCTAGTGCCGTATTCCTGATCGCGGTGAGGGCCCCCTGGCGGGCTACTCACGCGGAACACCGACTCAAGCAGATGTTTTGAACGCGACGCCTGGTGAAGCCGTCATACGCTTGATGAAATTCCGTTTTATTGACACACTAACTACTTAGAGACACAATGTAGTTATGGACGCAAACATTCCGAACATCCCAGCAGCGCCTGGTGACGAATGGCCAAGCGATTGGCTGCGGGCAACGCTCGGCTTTCTGGCGTTGCGTGCGCTGGAATCAGGCCCTTCCTACGGATATGCAATCATCCGGGAACTGGAAGTGCACGGGCTCGGCACGATTAAGGGCGGCACGCTCTATCCGTTACTGACTCGATATGAGGCCGCCGGTCTAGTCGACACCGAATGGCGCCCGGGCGAGGCTGGGCCTGGCCGAAAGTACTTCGCAGTCACCGAGCGCGGCCGCGCCGAACTCGAGCGGCTACGCGGCGACTGGGCACGCTTCACTAATGTCAGCACGAGCTATCTAGGAGCCACCGGGCCCCGCAAGGAGAACATCGCATGAATGTCACCTCGTCAAACAAGAAATGGTTCGATGAGCTCACCCTAGAGCTGCGCATGCGCGATGTCTTCGGACACGCGATTGGCGACGCCGTAGCGACCGCCCGCGAACTACTCCTTGATACGGGTCAGAGCGCAGAAGAGGCCTTCGGACCCGCGCGTGCCTATGCGGCATCGCTCGACCTGCCTCGTGGGTCAGGACACGATTGGGCGACCCGCGGATTGTGGACCTCCATGTTCGGTTTGCTCGCTTTCTCGCTCTTCGTTCAAACCGTCGGCGCCTGGACACAAGAGGAACTGCTCCTGATCACTCCCGCACAACTGGTGATTGCCGCAGCTCTCGGCGGACTCGTCGCCCTCCTGCCGCTCTATCTTGCGGCGGCGATACGACGTCCGTGGTTGCTCGTTCTCCTCTTTGCTGTCGGCGCAGGCTGCGGGTTCCTGTGGTCAGCGATGACGCCGGCCACAACGGCAGAGGCCTGGATCAGCCTCGACCCGCTTCCGTGGCTGCTCGGCAGCGCCATCGCCATGGTTCTCTTATCAACATGGAATACGATCCAAACGCTGCGACGTGGCAACCTCGATGACATCACAGCCCCCATACCCGCCCGCCCGGCAGCCGGTATTCGTGGCATGCGGGTATTCGTGATGTTCACCAACTGGCTCTTCCCCTTATTCGCAGCAATCATGCTCTGCGTGGTCATCCTGTTCACTACCTGAACGAACCCCTACGACCGCAACTGTAAGCCAGGGCCGTTGACGAGGTGCTCCCGGCCCAACGTGTCCGCAGACATGGGGCAAGGTGACCGATCAAAGCCCGCAACGAACCGGGCTGACTTCACGGACGTTTGTCAAAGCGCTCAACGTTCCCTCAGCGGGTAATACAGATGTATCAAGCTTTGGATTTGGGGATGCATGCGCGAACAACAGCAATGGCAATGAGGACGACCAAAACGACTGCGGTCGTTGGAATGACGTACATTGCGCCGAAACCTATGGCCGCCGGCCACACTGGCTCGGGGCCGTTCAAGCTGCTCCAGCTTTCCCACGAGCCAGGCCAACAGCCGTATAGCCGATTACTCCTAGAAGCGCGGTAATTACCAATCCGAGCGTGATGGCCGCGCCCGTTATCCAACGCTTCATGTCTTTCTCCCAGTTCGTTTGACAGCAACGGTTACACGGATGGTTGGAGACGCAAGCGTCACCCACGCTGCCTGATCGATGCATCGCGGTAACTTGGATAGGCGTCCGGAGGCACAGCCCTCGTTCTGTTGGGCTTGGTTTGTCGTCTGGTGCGACAGCGTCCCGTAAGGGGTTTCGAGACACTGGCGCGGTGTTGGAGCCGATGACTGCCGCTGTTGCCCAGAAGGTGTGGTGCAGCGGTTATGCAGTTTTGCATCTCCCCCACGAATCAGGCGTCGTGTCGACGCACCCGCAACAGTGCGATTGTGTAGACGCCGAGAATCAGTGTGATCGTCCCGGCGCTTGCCACCACCAATGCCGTCCAGGCCGACACGAAGGCCAACGTGATTGATGCAACACCAATGAGCACCATGAGAATGGCCGCGGGTCGATAACCAGGGCCAACGGCCTCTAGGAGGCGTCTCAGGAAGGGAGGCAAGGACTCATCTTCGGGACGAGCCAGGGGGAAAGCGATTCCGAGCAGGATGACGATGAGGCCCAGGCTCGCTGCCATCGCCTCTTCCAGGGGGAAGTTGTTTCCGGCAAATGCGCTCAACAGTCCGAAGTGCGAGATAGTCATTGCCATTGCCATTGCCACTGCCACGCCTGCAAGCAGATAGCCCAGAACGCGCACCGCATTGCGGGAGTTCGCGGGGGCGTCCTGTGAGAGCACCTTTCGGAGTTTGCGATCTAGTAATGGCGCAGCTCCCAACAACGCAGCGAAAAGGACCAGGAAGAAGGGGAAGGCCGCAACAGCGAACCAGCGTTGAACCACACTCTCACCATGACGAGCGTTCGCCCCTCGCGTGACGAGAGACTCGGCCATGTCCGGCCAGAAGACTACGGACGCAACAACCATCGTTATGCAGGCAAAACCAACAACCGCAAACGCCGGTCGGAGAGCCTTGAGCTCGCTTGAAAATCCCAGATCAGGCATGATTCAACTCTCATTTCCTTGGGTCGATTGGTCCCCTTGTCCGTCATCGCGACGTAATCTCGACAGCGCAACGATCGCTTCTTCGATCACCATGAGGTTTGCGCGGTACTGGATTTCCGTCCCTTGCCGCCTCGATACAACCAAATCAGCGTGGCGAAGTACCTTGAGGTGTGCGGAAAGGGTTGAGTGCCCGATCTCCAGATCGCGGGCGATATCACCGGCACGAACGAAGTCCTTGTCCCGAAGAAACTGCAAAATTCGACGACGATTGCTATTCGCCAGAGCGTCGAATATCCCTTCTTCGTTATTTCGTGACATAACGAGATATTACCAGACGCACCGGGAAACTTCTCAAGCCAGCGGGCGATCAGATGTGCCCTATAACCGATGTACACCAAAAGACAAGGGATACAAGACGCTGACTACCCGCTCTGAGCCAACGCGGGCAACTAGGTCGATGCGCCAAATAGCAATCAAAGAACACCGCCATATAGCGCCGAAAGTCACACGGCGCTTCGTGCGTGCCGAAGAGACCCCGTCACCATTCCCCTTATGGGCGGCTAGGCGGGTCGTCGCGCCCATATTTAGTTTGTTCATTCGAGCGCCCGCTGATCGCTCCTTCCGGGCGCGTACGTTGGCTGAGGTACCGCCCCATACGTGCGCGGGAGGTCTCACAGTCATGCTCATGCGGCATCGAGTTGGAATTTTGGCGGCGCGACTTGACGCCGCCTCGATTGTCAAGGATACTTTCCATATGGTAAGTCTCCTTGTCACTGAAGCTCTTGGTCGGTTTGGGTGTCGCTTGTGATGCGGTGTGGCAAGAGGGGCGTTTCCCTCCCGCTTTGTTGGGGTACCTTTGCGCGTCTTTCGGTGATGAGCGGGAAGGACGTGCTGAGGAACCCGCTTACGGGATTCTCGATGCTGTTCATGTTCGCGACCATTCTGGTGATCTACGTGTCGATGTGGCTTTCCTTCACCGTTCTCGGGCTGACTCCTTCGGCTGTCGTCACTTCTGCAGGTGCGCCCGTTATGGACGCTTTGGACAGTGCCGGTGTCGCGCTCGTCGACGTAGGTGCTGAAGGCCGGAACGCGGAGATCACTGTTCACGACGGCCGCGTTTATGTCCTTCTTGATGCGTCGAATCAACCAGCGTGGAATCCGATCTGGATAGGGCTTCGAGATGCCGGTTTCGCTGCCGATGCGATCACAGTGGTCGATAGTGACGGGGATGTGAAGCTCGATCCACTCCGCGCTAATTTGGGCGTCGCCGCGATGCTGGGGATCGCGAGTATCGCGTTCATTGGCACCACTGTTCCGTTAGTGGCAATGAGGGAGCGGGGTCTCCTTCGATTGTTTGGCACGACGCCCCTTCGCCGCTCGACGTTTTTGCTGGCGCAGCTTCCTGCTCGGGTTCTCGTTGCGGTGGTCCCGATTACGCTCACCGTCACGATTGCCGTCTGGCAACGCTATCTCGATGGACTCGATGTCCTGGGCCTTGGTGTCACGTTCCTGCTCGGTACGGCCATGCTTCTGTCCTTCGGCTTGGTGTTCGCAGCACGGTCACGTAATGCCGAAGCGACGCAGCAAAGTATGGTGATGCTGACGATCATGCTGGTTTTTGCCTCTGGTGGCCTCCTGCCCGCGTCAATCCTTCCGGCTGTTATCCAGATCGCGATGAACTGTCTGCCGACGACGTGGCTAGCGACGGCCGCCAGCGCCACGCTCACCGGCTCCGAACCGTTTTTTCCCCTCACGGTCCTCTGGGCCCTCATGGCGGTGACCGCAGCATGTGCCGCGGGAATGGCTGCCCGACTCTTCGAGTGGGATCAGTCCGAACCGCGACGCCGCCAACCAACGATTCGACGAGAGAAAGTACAGGCGCAATTGTGACACCAGAGCCAAAGACTCGAACCCCGAGAGAGCTGCAAGGGTCTCGACGGTACATGTGGGAGGTGGGCGCGGGAGTCGTCGCGTTTGTCTTGCTGTTTCTTTTCCTCCCGGGAGTCGTTCGCACCGAAGAGCGAACGCCAGCAAGTATTCTCATTGCGCTCCTGCCACTCATCCCTGTGCTCTGGATCACCATCGCCGTTGCTCGACACATTCATCGTGTGGACGAGTTCCAACGGATCTTCGTCTTGCAGAGTTTCGCGATCGGTTTCGGGGCGGCGATGTTGATTGCTCTCACTGTCGCTTTCCTGAGCACCGCCGGCGTCACCGTTGCATACCCCGAGTGGTGGGTGTTCATTGGAGGGATGTCTTTGTGGGGCGTCGCCATTAGTGTTCTCTCATTCCGCGCGAGTCGATGAGAAACGACGTTCGCAAGCTCCGCACCGAGCACGGATGGACTCAGGTGCAGTTCGCCGAAGCTCTGGGCGTCTCCCGACAGACCGTCAACGCGCTGGAGACCGGTAGGTACGACCCCTCACTGCCGTTGGCCTTTCGAGTGTCGACTTTGTTCTCTGTGCCAATCGAGACCATCTTCTTCCCCGACGAAAATGACGCCCCACCTACCGGAGGCAAGCGATGATCGACCGAACAAGCGATGTGATTGTCGTCAACAAACTATGCAAAGTGTACGGAACGCAGAATGTCCTTCGGGGTATTGATTTGACGTTGCGGCGCGGCGAGGTCTTCGGACTTCTCGGGCCGAACGGAGCAGGAAAGACTACGACGCTGGAGACTATAGTCGGGCTCAGACAACCCACCTCAGGTACCGTCACCGTTCTCGGCTTCGATCCTGCGAAGGACCGGCGTGAGATTACCGAGCGGATGGCCGTGCAGCCACAGGCCGCAGCGTTGTTTCCCACCTTGACCGTGTGGGAGACAGTCCAACTGTTCGCCTCGTTCTATACCGCACCGCGTGAGACTGCCGACATTCTCCGCGAGGTCGGGCTCGAACAGGCACACCAAATGCGGGTGAAGCACTTATCCGGCGGTCAAGAACGACGCCTACTTATCGGCATTGCCCTCATCGGGAATCCCGAGATTCTGGTGCTGGACGAACCCTCCGCCGGACTAAACCCGAGCGCCCGCCGCAAACTGTGGGACATCATCGAAGGTCAGCGAAAGCGAGGCGGCACGGTGCTCTTGTCGACCCACCATATGGACGAGGCCACCCAGATGTGCGACCGGCTTGCCATCATCGTTGACGGAAGAGTCGCGGCGGAGGGAGAACCTGAAGAGCTCATCCGGCAGTACTCTGCCACCGCGACTGTCACCTTCACCGTTCCCCGCCCGGTGACCAGCACAGACCTCGCTGAGCTCGGTCTCGTCGGCAACATAACGACGACCCAGATCGGAGCCGAGACCCATGCCCGTGTAGTGACGGAAGACCCCGACACCATCCTTCGAAAAATCACTTTTTCACCGAGACTCGACGCCCACGACTATCGAGTGCAGCGTGGGTCGCTCGAAGACGTCTTCCTGGACATCTCGAACTCGAACCCGAGCACCAAATCGAGCACCGGCAGGCCATGACAGTTGGAGCCTCGACGGGCGCTCAAGTTCTCCCATTCGCACGGATGCACACACGCGAACTTCTTCGGAGCAAACGCGCTTTGGTGGCTCTCCTGGTCAGCTTCGCTGCGTTTCCCGTCCCGTTCTGGGGCATCGACATCCTCATTGCGGCGGCTACCGGAAGCCCAGCCGGCCTGCTCCTGAAGAGTTTGCCGCTCATCGCCGTGACCGGATTCATGGCCGTCGCGCTCATCCTGACAACCGTTCAACGCGTCACGTACCGCAGTAACGGAGTATTGCTTCAGCTGGCGACCACTCCTGCGCGCCGCAAAGCGTTCCTGCTCGGTCACGTCCCTGTTCGGGCCGGAATTCTCGCCCTAGAAGGAATCGTCATCATTGCCATTGCCATTGCGGACGGCATCCTTATGGGAGACGTAGGACTACTCGCTGTCACGCTCCTTCTCGGCGGGGCCATGATGCTCGTCTTCGGCTATTTACTCGCCGCCCGGATGACGAATCCAGATCTCGCACTGCAGTTGTCGTACATCATTCCGATGATCGCCCTATTCACGTCCGGAGCGGTATTCCCGCTCGAATCATTGCCCGAATGGATCACGATAGTTTTCCGTGCTCTTCCATCCACCTGGTTCGTTGACACCCTGAGCGCGCTGTTGGCCAACTCCGCACCCTTCCTCCCAATAGGCGTGAACTGGGCACTGATGACACTCTTTGCAGCGGGTACAGCCTACGTCGCGGTTCGATCCCACCAATGGATCTCGAATGAATGAACCGCTTCGCAAGCCATAAACGGCCACGCTCTGCGTCGACCAGCATCCGGCAAACAGAAGGAGTCACACTGACCAGCTTGTCAACTGGCACCAGCGTCAATATCTGCCTCAGTAGCCGTTCCCCCATTGCGGGACACGCTCACACGCCGTGATGTGATCACACGGAGGTTTCGGGCGAGTTCAGACTCAGGCGCATGAACGAAGACAGTCGACTCAACGAGTCAATCATTGGCAGTGAGATAGGCCAGCACCGCGCGTACCCGGCGATTGTCCTCGCCAGCTGGCAGTTCTAGTTTCATGAACACATTTGTGACGTGTTTGGAGACGGCGCTGGTGGAGAGGTAGAGCCGTTCAGCGATCTGCTGGTTCGATAGTCCTTGGCTCATTAGCTCCAGCACTTCGAACTCGCGGGCACTGAGCCGATCCAGTGCTGTACGGCGGCCATGGATGAGGCGAGTCGCGACTTCAGGATCTACAACAACGCCGCCCGCGGCGATGATCGATAGTGACCGCATGAAGTCCGCCACGCGTGAAATGCGGTCCTTCAAAAGATAACCGAGGCCTCCGGCCTCTTGTGGTGACACCATGGATGACCCGTCTCCCCAGCCGTTGAAGAGGTCCGTCGCGTGGGCAGTGGCCACATACTGGGACAGGACAAGAATTCCCATTCCCGGGTAATCTCTGCGGATGTTGATTGCTGCGGCCAGGCCGTCGTCACGCATGCCTGGCGGCATTCTGACGTCGGTGATGACAACGTCGGGGCGCCGCCCAGCGTGCACGGCCGTTGCAAGTGCCCGGATTAATTCCGGGGCGGTGGCCGCCTCCGAGATGACCTCGTGACCCTGACGCTCGACCAGGGACACTAAACCCTCGCGCAGAAGCGCAGAGTCATCGGCGATGATCAGTTTCATGGGTTCGTTTCGTTGGTTGGAGTGAGTAGTAGCGGTATCCGGGCTGACAGTGTCGTGGGCCCACCCTTGGGTGAAACCAGTTCCAGGGAGCCACCAAAGGCAGCTAGTCGTTCACGCATCCCGACAAGCCCGCCGCCGTGGCGCAACTGGGCGCCTCCTGGCCCGTTGTCCACGACGGAAACGTGCAGGTCTGCATCGGCGGCCAGCAGCAGTGTCGCTGTCGCTCCCGGTGCGTGTTTGGCCACGTTTGTCAGGGCTTCGGAGCAGAAGAACCAGGCGGTCGCTGCGACGCCCTCGGGCATGTTCGGTAAACGGTGCGGGCAGTGCACTGCTACGTCTACAGTGCTGCGTTCGACCATGTCGGTGACGGCGGCGAGCAGTCCCAGGTCCGCGAGTGCTTGGGGGTGAATGTTGGATACGGTGGAGCGCAGTGCGCGCATCGCTTCCTCCGCGTCGCGGTGCGCTCCCTCCAGCAATGAGGCAAGGAGCATCGGCTCAGAGCCTCGGGTGCTGGCGCGGTTGTGAAGCACGGATGAGGCTTCGCCGAGTTTCATACTGGCCGACACTAAGTATTGTTGGGCGCCGTCGTGCAAGTCGCGCTCGATGCGACGTCGTTCGATCTCGAATGCTGACACGATGACCCGCCGGGAATCACGCACCTCCCGTAGTTCTCGTGCCCAATCAACGGGCCGCGCTGTGATGGCCACGAATTTTGCGCGCTCCAACTTCAGCAATACCCACCACGCGAGGACTGCCACTGCCACGGCTGCAAAACTGGCGAACACGCTGAACTCGTTTGCTCGCGCTGACAGCGTGACGCCCAACAGGAAACCAATGACCAAGACACTGGCTAGACCGACTCCTGCTTGGCTAAGAAACAGGATGCGACGGTGGCGCGTGAGGTCTTGCATAGGAACAACTCTAGAAGAGGCACAAACGATCAGCCCCACGAACGTGGCCTCCGCGCTAAAGGGTGGAGCTGACTCCACCCTGTTCGGGAGGCTGGCGTCATGGCGCCCGCCTTCCCGCCATGGTCGACTAGGAACATGATCACCCCCTCGTTACCGCGCAAGACTCTCGCCGCTCATAATCTCTCCAAGTCCTATGGACCGGTCCGCGCACTGGCCGATGTGACCTTCGACATCCCCTCGGGACAGGCTGTTGCCATCATGGGGCCGTCCGGATCGGGCAAATCGACATTGTTGCATTGCTTGTCCGGGATCCTCGTTCCCGACGCCGGAGAGGTGTCGCTGGGTGGTAAATCCGTCTCGAGCTTGAAAGACAAACAACGTTCGCTGTTGAGGCGGCGCCGGTTTGGCTTCGTCTTCCAAGACGGCCAGCTCTTGCCAGAACTCCCTGCTCGCGAGAACGTCGCTCTTCCTCTCCTCCTCACGGGTATTCCCAGAAACCGTGCCCTGAAGACAGCGGACGAGTGGTTGGGCAAACTTGGATTAGCGGGCATGGAGAATCGCCGTCCGGGCGAGCTATCCGGGGGCCAGGCCCAGCGGGTCGCGATTGCTCGGGCAGTTATTCACGAACCCGAGGTGGTCTTTGCCGACGAACCGACCGGCGCATTGGACCAGACAACCGGGCATGAGGTGATGCAGATTCTCACAGCGACCACCGCCAGCTCTGGAGCCTCACTGGTGGTCGTCACCCACGATGATGAGGTCGCCAGATGGTGTCAGCGTCTCATCGAAATCCGCGACGCTATGGTTCACGACGACCAGCTGATCAGTCGGAGTACCCGATGAGCGTCGCCGTCAGTCTTGCACCCCGGTTAGCGATCGAACGCATCCGCGCGACCAAGGGCGCTGGTGTTTTAGACGCTATGGCAGTTCTCGCCTTCACGGTTTCCTCGTGGCTGGCACTCACTGTTGCCGGGGGAACCTGGATGTTTTTCCAGCGATGGCAGGTCGAGGGTGCGCTCCCCAGCTCTCAGCAGTCTGGGCTCGCAGTCACCTACGTCGCCCTGGCTGGCTTCGCCTGTGCGCTGCTGGTCATCCCGATCCTCGGCCTTGGAGGTGGCGCCGCCCGTCTCGGTGCCCGCGGACGTGTCCGCCGCTTGGCCTCGCTGCGCCTCATTGGGATGACCAGCGGCGAAGTAGTACAGATTTCGGTCATCGAGACGATCGTGCAATCTGTCGCCGGCGCGTTGGTGGGATCAGCCATATTCGTCCTTTCTCTACCCTTGTGGCAGCTCATGAGTTTTCAGATGCGACCTATCGGTATTGCAGAGTTGCTGCTGCCGTGGTGGCTGTGGCTCACGGTCATCGGTGCGTTGATAGTCCTAGCCATGGCCTCGACAGTGTTTGGCCTGCGACGTGTCACCATCTCGCCCCTCGGTGTGGCACGCGACCAAACACCTCGCCGCCTCAAAAGGTGGCGTCTGCTGGTGGTCGTGGCACTGGTCATCGCATTCCTCGTGTACGCACAATTCACGGATATAGCCAGCTTCATCGGCCTCGGCACCACAATCGGTTTCCTCGCCGTTGTCATCGGCTCAATCAACCTCGTCGGCCCCTGGCTCATGCAACTGTTCGCCCGACCGGGAGCGCGAACCGGCAACGTGGCGCGCCTACTGGCCGCCCGACGCATCCTCGACGATCCGCGTGGCGCGTGGCGCAACGTAGCATCTTTGGCGTTTCTCGGATTCATCGCCGGTTTCGTCGTCACCATGCCGACGACTACGGGTGATAGCGGCCCTAACACCTTCTTCGTCCAGGATATCCAGACCGGAGTCGCAATCACCCTGGCCGTGGGCCTGATCTTGGCCGCAACCGCCACTCTCATGACTCAGGCCTCCCAAGTTTTCGACCGCGCCCCGGAGTCAATTGCGCTCGACCGAATGGGCGTGCCCGCGACCATTCATCTTGCAGTTCGTCGCCGCTTGGTTGTGGTCCCACTCGCGGTTGCGCTGGGCACATCGGTACCCCTTGGGCTGGTTCTGTCGACGGTCGCGGCCGTCCAACTCGAAAGCTTCCCAGTTGTTGGTGTTTCCCTACTAGCAGGCACCGTGATCCTGGGTTTCTTACTCTCCCTGGGGGCAGCCGAAGCATGCCGCCCACTACAAGCCGGAGTCCTCAGAGTGCAGCGTCGCCGCAACGACTGACGGACGGCAACCCCGAGGTCACCGCCGAAAGTCGCTACCTAATCCTCGGGATTGGGTAGCGAACCAGCCGCGTCAGCTCGCGCACCGCGCATAGTTGGGGACTACTGTCTCAGCTGTCCCGGTGAGGATCCGGCTTACGGACGCTTACTTCTGGTCTTTGCCAGCCGGCGCCGCCAACCAGCGAGAGCGAACATCACCGCCATCACGCTGAGATTGTCAGAGCCAGAAAAACCCATCGTTGCAACGACCGGTTGAATCCGCCGTTCCTGTGCGGGCCCAGTTCTGTGAGTGGAGTTGCCAGCGATGGGGTGTCGACCCTTTTCCTCTCTTCAATATTGGATTGTGAAGTCTCCGATGCGAGTTTCGCCATCGTTTTGATAGACGGGGATCGAGACGGTTGTCCCCGCCATTGAGTCTTGCCATGCGAGCGCTTGCTTGGGGGATATGAAGGTTGCTGCTTGTTCGCTGCCGTTGGCGTGGGCAAGTTCCCCAGCGTGAACAAAGCCTTCATTTCCGTTGGTCGCGATGACCGCAATCAGGTCAGGCTCACCGCTTTCGTTGAGCGCTCCATACGTTTCGCCGTTGGCGTTGATGGCCCACTCCGTGGTCCGCCCACTAACGTACGTCGCAGCAAGGGTCCAGCTGGATTCGGGTGCGGTGGTGATGGTGATGGACTGCTGTTCTGGCAAGAGATTCAGCGTGTAGCTGCCACCACCGATGGTTTGACCGACGTCGTCCATATTGCAGCCGATGCTCGCGCCGTCGTCAAAGGTGAACGTTCCCGGAGTCAGACAGGTCAGGGAAACGAAAACGCCAGTTGCCCCGTCGGGGACAGCACCCAGCTGGACAGCAGCCGTTCCGGTAGCGGTTTCAACGACGGATGCACCGAGTTCGGTGACGTCTTGCGCGCCGGGCATGGTCAGGAAGACGGTGGCAGCAGCTGCGCCTCCGATCAGGATGCTCGCACCAGCAAAGATGCCTGCTCCGAGACGGAGGTGTCTGCGCCAGTATGGGATGGGCGACGTCGGCGCGGTGACGCGCGCGTCTAGCTCATTGCGAACTGCCGTCGAAAATACCGGGTCGAAATCAATCTGTTTCATGTCCGTACCTCCGTCAGTTGTTGTCGGATTTTTCCTTTGGCCCGATGCAGGCGGGTGCGGGCTGCACCATCGGAGAGGCCCAGCAGAGTTGCAGCCTCAGTAACGGCATAGTCCTCCAGAACGACTAAGACGACGAGGGAGACATCAGAGGGCTTGAGCATCTTCATCGCGGCTTTCAGGTAGCCGACCGACTCGCCCTCTTCGATGTGGGCGACAGCAATCTGCTCAGCATCAGCAGTGGCATCCGCTCGCGGTAGGGAATCGAAAAGTGCGCGGTACCGTCGAGTTCCACGGCTAACATTGCGCGCGATGTGGCCGGCCGTCACCAACAGCCAGGGAAGAACGGAATCGCTCACGAGGACAACACTGGCGCGGCGGCGCCACAACTCCAAGAATGACGCCGAGGTGACTTCTTCAGCATCATGAGCGTTGTCGACCAGACGCAGAACGTGGCGAAAGACGCGGTCACGATGAGTGTCGAATAGCCACGTGAACGCGCGGCCATCATTGGCGCACGCACGCGTCCAGACTTCGACTTCGTTCACCACACCAGTACCCATACCCCGTAATGTCCGCCCATCCTCCAAACGTTACAGTTGGTCCCGCCCGACACCTCTCTGCACCGCTGAGGCATAACTGCAACCAGACGATCGCACAGCCACGCGGCCCACCGCCATTCGGACGAAACTCAAATGCTTTTCCCGCAAGAAGTTTGGCGGATTCAACTGGTCGTCGTAACACTCGATTTTGTGAGGTGTTGAACGTGTGGTCGAAGTATGAGCTGGTTGAGAAACAGGCGCGGTTTTGGGTGTTGATCACTCAAGGTTCGACGCTAACTGCAGCGTGATTGCCCCTCAAGGGTCTGCAATACGCTCGGCATTGAGCGGAGGAATTGTGAGCACACGCAGTGGGTTGCAGGGTAATCTCGCCAATCCCGACACGGTCGTGGAGATCTCCGTAGGTCATCTGCTCTTCAGCAACGAGCACCCGACTGATGTCGTTACGGGCACGATTGCCATAACACCCTCGACGGAGACACACCCGTCGAGCGAATCCGTGAACTTCTCAAGTCTCAGCCACCGCAGCGCTGCGGTGACTACGTGGAACCATCCACCATCAACTCTTCCCGGTCACATCCCGCTGGGTGGTTGCTCTTTCGCGGTGCGTGCCTTGGTGGCTGAGGAGCGTTCCGCGAGCAGGATCCGCATCGATTCGACATGGCCGTCGCGTTGTTTGGGGATCGCAAGACCTTGCCCGGTCGCAACGGACAGTGCTGCTTGGCGTGCGTCAAGGGGATCGCAACGGGATACTGATTGCGACGGACTATTTTGGGTCTAAGTCGAACTCACTCCGGACGAGCAGTCATTGATCACTGCGCGGGAGCGTGGCCGCTGGGTCGGCGGGGATCCGTTCGAGGTGAAGTAGCGGTGGGCTCTTCCGCGCTCTTTTCTTTGGGGCGCTAACTGTCGCGGCGGGCGAAAAGTACGCCAGCGACGATGAGGCAGACGATTGCCCAGGCCGACAGCAGAAGAATGGCCGCTGATTGCGGGGTATCGTTCGGCACTCCGGCAGGAATGACGAGTACCTGCAGTGCGAGATCGTGCGGCAGGAGATGGATCACGGACGGCATCGACGCGCGAAGCGTCGGCGCAACGAGTGCCGCGAGTGCCCAGAGTGTGACCAGCGACACGACAGCGCTCCTGGTGATGATCGCCAGGCCGAAGCCCACGAGGCTCAGAAGCGTGAGGACGAGGAGGCTCGCAACCGCTGCGTGAACGAGATCGGCGGAGCCGCTTTCGGCAGGTGGTGTGCCCTTGGCTAGCAGACCGATCGCCGACAGCAGCATCGCCAGAGGAGCAACGACAATGAGCAGGCCGCAGAGTTTCGCCGAGTACAGGATCACCCGCTTGGGGACGGCTATATAGCTGATTCTGATTTGGCCATTCCTGTATTCTGATGCCGAGGTGACAACGGCGACGCCGATGAAAAGGTAAGCCGGGACGAGCATGAGCGCACGGATGCTCTCTGCCGACAGGCCCCTCTCATCCGCCGTCATGCTGATCCCGGAATAGGACAGCAGGACGATGCAGGCGGACAGGACCAGGGTCGCCATAGAGATAATCCAGGTGGCTCGCAAGGCGAGCAGCTTTGTCAGTTCTGCGGCGAGCGGCTGACGGAAGCTGAATTCCTCATCCGTCGTGAACTTCGTCATCAGGCGTCTCGTCGGGCAACGCAAAGCCAGCCGAGAACCCCGAACACGAGTACCCAGGCCGAGAGGATCAAGACTGCGAGCAGGGGAGTGGAAGAGCCGGCGAAGCTGGAGTCCAACAGCAGACTGCGTGCCGCATCGAAAGGCAGCAAGGCCTGAAAGGCTGGCGAGGCATAGCCGATGAATCCACCGATCGAGACGACGGCGAGGACGATCATGATTCCGATGCTCGACAGGACATCTCGGGTCACAAGCGTGAGTCCGGCGGTGAGCAGCGCTAAGACAAGACAAACGAAGGTGAAACGACCGGATGCTAGCCACGCTGCGGGTGAAGACAGGAGTCCTGAACTCCAGGAACCCGCCGCGGCGAGGATGCCGATCGTGGTCACGAGGTTCACGACGATGCTGAAGGCTATGGCGAGCACGGCGGTCGAAGCGTATTTGGCCAGGACAAACTGGCGTCGACGGGGAACGGCGAGGAGGGAGATCGAGAGCTGGCGCGCCTCCCGGTATTCTTGCCCGATCGCGAGGGCGATCACGATCGGCAGGAATGCCGCGGTCTGGAACGAGGCCGCCGCGGCGAGGTCGAGGACGGCGCTTCCGGCAGACCTGACCTCTCCCCGAAACAGCTCTATGTTTGTGTCGAAAGAGACCCCTCGGAGCATCCCACTCAGATTTGGATACGCCTGCGCCAGTAAGTACACCTGGAGGGCGATGATCAGTGCGAAAACGATCCAGACCATCGGGTATGTAGCGATCTTCCGCAGCTCGGAGAGCACCCTGTTGAGAGCGTTCACTAATCTGCGTCGCGGTTATCGGCGACGGCGCGGCCGGTGAGGGAGAAGAACGCATCCTCGAGCGAGTCGAACCCGGAGGTCACTGCCGCTAGGGTTCCGGATGACACGATCCGGCCCTGGTTGATGACTACGATATCGTCGGCAGTCGCCGCCATCTCGGACATGAGGTGGCTCGAGACGAGAACCGTATTGCCACGCGACGCGTACTGACGGAGGAACGTTCGAATCCACCGGATGCCGTCGGGATCGAGTCCGTTCACCGGCTCGTCAAGGACGAGTATGGACGGTTCCCCGAGGAGCGCCGCCGCGAGCCCCAGTCTCTGCTTCATGCCGAGCGAGAGCGTGCCCACTCGCAGCTTCGCAGCATCCTGCAACTCGACTTGAGCCAGGGTCTCGTGCACTCGGCCCTGCGCAATCCCGTTGCTTTGGGCGACCCATTTCAGGTGACTTGCGACTCGCCGGTCGGGCAGCGGGCTCGCGTCATCGAGCAGCGCGCCCACGGTGAGCAACGGCCGGAGGATGTCTCGATAGCGGCGTCCCTTGATGAGCGCGGTTCCCGTGGTGGCCTTGTCGAGACCGAGAAGGATGCGGAGGGTGGAGGACTTCCCAGCGCCGTTGGGGCCTACGAAACCGGTGACCCTACCCGGGCGGGCAGTGAATGAGACCGAGTCGAGGATCACTGTCGAGCCGCGGCGTTTCATGAGGTTCTGCACTTCGATCAATTCGTGGTCCTTCCTGTAGACCCTCTCTAGAGACCATCAGTCAATGCTGGTTTTGGGAATGAGCCTCTGCAGGTTTTGGCCACATAGAAAAAGAGAACGTTTAGATAGGTACTGTGATTCTAAATATAGACATTTCCTTTATCAGGGGACGGTAGATGTATACGCAGGTGCTGTGGAGAGGACTTTAGCGAGCGAAGCGCATCTCATGAGTGACCACGAGCATGGTCATGCCGTCGTCCGCGAGGTCCCGCATAACCGCGAGCACCTCAAGGCCAATCTCGGGATCGAGTGACGAGGTGGGTTCGTCGAAGAGCATGACTCTCGGCGAAAGCGCCAACGCGCGAGCGATGGCGATGCGCTGCTGCTGACCGCCCGAGAGCCGAGCCGGATACTCCTTCGCCTTCTCGGGGAGACCAACTCGCTCGAGCAATGACCGTGTCGTTTCCTCCGCCTCAGCTTTGCCGATCCCCAGCACCTTTCGCTGCGGCAGCGTAATGTTCTCCATCGCGGTGAGGTGCGGGAAGAGATTGAAACTTTGAAACACCCTCCCGGTCACACGACGCAGATGGCCAAGGCTCACCTTGTCAGGTCGCTTCCCGCCAGCGACGACCTGTGCCCCGCCGATCGTGATGGTTCCCTCGGTCGGCACCTCCAGATAGTTCAGGCACCGAAGAAAAGTGCTCTTGCCTGCTCCTGAGGGCCCGATGATCGATACGACCTCACCCTCATCCATGGACAGGTTGACGTCGGTCAACACCTTGTGTGTGCCGTAGCTCTTGCCGAGCTTTGAGACGTGGACACCTCCCGAGAGGGCGATCGGGGACGTTCGTGTTCCGAGGCTGAAGACCATTGGATACCTCCGTATGGCGAGACACTCGGTCAGAGCGCGCGCTGGCTGTAGAAGATGGCTGCTGTGCGGTCAGTGTTCTGCTGGCGCGAAGCCGATGCTTTGGCTGTAGCTGGTGATCTGGGGCACCTGACCGAGCATGTTCATCGATTTTCCTGCAACTCTGCAGCGCTACGTCGGATGATGACTTTGGTGCTTTCATCCAAGGGCGCGGGGCCGTCACCTGGTGCGCGCTATGGACAACAACCAACGCTAGCCCTGAACGTAAACAGACACAAAGAGGGCCGCACAATTGTGCGGCCCTCTTGTTAGTCACGTTCAGTTCTCCCGCATGTCGGGAAAGAGCCCTTCTGGTGGGGCCGTGTAGGGCAGTGGTTCACCGGGTTTGTTGGTGTCCTCGGATTTTGCGAATGGTCCTTCTATGCTCATGAGGATGGGCATGTGGTGGTCGGCGTGTTCGATCCACCAGGTGCTTGATCCGGTGGCGCCGTCGAGTCTGAGGTGCTCCCATGCTCGTCAGAGGGCGTTGATGCGGGCGAGGGCTTCGGGGTAGTTCCACCAGTTTGTGGCCCATCGGAAGCTGGCGTTGCCGGGGTCGACTCTGACGAAAATGTTGGTGATGTGCGCTCGATCCAACGAGAACAAAACCACCTGGCTCATCTTTGATGCCGATCGCGGCCAGGTGACCACCGGAGCGGTCTCATGACAACGTACGCAAGCCACCGATCGTCGTCAGTCGCGCGGAGGGGTGAGCGGATACTGCGCGGCCCCCTGCCGCCGACGCAGCCCGTCAACGAGTACCTACACGCCATGCGCGAGGACTGGGGACTCCTCAGTCCGTCGAGGCCGCCCGTGCGGCGCTGCTGTTCATTGCTGACCCGGTGTCCCAGCTCGACGAGCACGATCACGATACCTTGTTCGACTACACGCTGGGCGAGCTGTACCGTGCCCGCGTCGTGCTGCTGCGCCTGTTGCCACGCCTGATCGCCGCAGCGACCGAACGCGGTTAGAGCTGGCCCACCATTCCCGGTATGTCGGCGCAGCCAAGACTCGGGGCTTGATCCGCATTGGAACGGTCAGTCACATTTGGGCGTTTGGCGGGCCTGAGCTGGCGGATCTTGCGGGCTCATTCGGGTGGGGGTATCGACTGGGTGACGGTCTTGTTGATGACGCCGATCGAGACTCCTACGGCGGCTGCGATGGTGCGGATGGAGAGGCCCTCGGCAAATGGGTCGGCTGGGCCCGCCGCTGCCGTATCCCTTCCTTCGTAAAGCTGCAGAAGAGCATCGTCAAGCACCGCACCGCGATCCTCGCGTCCATCGAGCTCGGACTCTCTAACGACCGGGTCGAATGAATACCAAGATCCGCCTCATGACCCGCATCGCCTTCGGCTTCACATCACCCGACGCTCTCATCGCTCTTGCCATGCTCAGCCTCGGCGGTCACAAACCAGTGCTCTCCGGACGGTTTCAACCACGGAAGAGTCAGGAGAGCCCGTTAACATTGCAGTTTGGGAAATACTTGCATCGGCTGCAAGTACGAGGAAGAATCGACAGAAAGGATTGGAATAATGGAATCTGGTGAAGCTCAGTCACGTCTGTCCGCGCTGTCCGCTCGGCCTTCTCGAGTGTTTACTGGGCAAGACATTATTCTTATCGCTGTTACACCCGTTCTTGCGTACGGTAGTGGAGTCGTTGGGGGGCTGGGCAGTATTGTTGGTCCGATCCTGGCGGTGATTGCCGGGTTTATGGCTATCGCGATTTGCGCCACGCGCTCGGGCCGGACGAACGAGCCGATGATTCCCGGATACATGTTTTCGGTATCGGTGGGTGCTAGCGTTTTTGTGATCGTGACCTCTTTCGGACAATGGCGAAATGCGCCCATCGAGAGCGTTTGGGTGCTTGTCGGTGTGCCCCTGTTGAATCTGTTGGTATTTGGGGTATTTATGGCGCTGCTGTTTCGGCGACGTCGCACGTGATTGACGAGTCGATCAACAAAGTTCTGTATCCTCTTCAGCGGTTCAAGGTAATGGGGTTCCTGTGCCAGGTTGAGAAATCGAACTATGCATCGATTGGTGAGTTCACCAGCCTGAGCATCACTGATATTTCCAAGACGATACGAGTGCTCAGAGAGAACGAGTACGTCCTGGTCGGCAAGGAACGCCGTGAACGATATTCCGAAACGATTGTCCGAAGTACTGACCTCGGGCGCCGCGAAATGGCACAGCTCATTCGCGCCCTCAAAAAATACCTATAACCAGAAAGGGGCGACAGGGAAACCCCTGTCGCCCCGTCGAGAGAAAGGTAGTTATTAAAGAACGCGCACTGCACCGCAGAAACACCCAGCGACACGACCACGCCGGCTACGCCACCAGTAACTCCCGCTCTGACGAGTCGAGGCAGCAGCGCCTCCGCCAGCTCGTTCCACGCTTTCTGTCGAATCAGCTCGTAGAAGGCTCCTCCAATGATCCCGGAGGCGAGCCCGATAACGCTGTTCTGAATCATGCAATCTACGAAACTCGCTGTGCGAACATCTGTATTGATGCGGGGGCGCTCAGCGAATTAGCGCGTTTCTGATTGAGCTGTTGTTCAAGGACCGCCGCAACTTCTGCGCCGAGCAGATCGGTCGTACTCTACACGTCAAACGAAACCACACCGTTGGCGTCGTATGTCATGATCTCTGTGAAAAGCGTTTCAAGACCGGTAGCCAGTTGATTTACTTCAAGGACGTCCACCACAGCAACGGTGGAAGTCTGCTGTGGCGCAACCACTGGAGCGGCATTCGCCGCCGTGGGCACGATCAGGTGCTTCTCCTGCGCCTGGGTGTCCTGGTGGACGTCCTTCTTGCGGGACCCAGGAATGACGGATGTTTGTAGAGCCGCAACGTTGGGCAGCGTCTGGCGCCGACACGTCTGAGGTCGACATCGATCCGCGTCTACTCTGTGACGAGCGTGCTCGGGTGATCAGCGAAGCCTGCGCGCCGGATGTGTGCTCGACGCGGTTGTTGCCAATATGACGACGTCGAGGCGCATGTACAATCGAGCAGCGGCGACTGCCACTGTCATTCATGCGGGGCTCACGACATCTGGGTGACACCCTCCCTCGGGCTCGATTAGGTCAGCAGTCTGGGAGACGGGCAACACGCTGGTGGTGTAGCGCTATCCGCCCGCGCTTCGCGACGCTCTCCTAATTCGTCTCCAAGTAAACAAGCCGGCGGAATGGTTTTTTATTTGATTAAAATCCCATCGCTCAGCTCATTTAGCCGATAGCTTTTAAGCAGTGCCACGGACATGTGCAGGGTATTTCGGTCACAAGTTGCGGCAAGATTTCGAGGCCAATGATGAGAATTCGCACGAAAAATAGCTTGATCGCCATCGGGGTTGGAGTAGCCATGTCTTTGGGTATCGGTGCAGCACCTGCGTTCGCCTCAGACACAGCCGCACCAGACTCAGTATGGGACTGCAGTCCTCGGGGGTCAAACCCTGGTCCCTCATCCTCGCAGCAGGTCTGGCTGTGGTGGGAACGTTCGTTGTCCGGGACGCCCGCTGGAGCGTCTTCCCCCGACTGGCACTGGCGATGCTTCTCGCCGGCGTGTGCCTAGCCGTATGAAGGGTTCGCCATGTCCTTGACCACGCTCGCTGAACGAGGACGTCGACCGTCGACCCTCGCCGTGCTCGCGCTGAGTGCGACGAGTGGTGCCTGGGTGTGGGCGTCCGATGGGACGGCGGACGAGCGGTTCGCGCCGCTGCATGCGGGTGGCCTCGGTCTTGCGGTGCTGGCGTTGGTCGTGCTCGCGGTGGTTCCCCGGGTCTCGGTGCGGGTGATGTCGTGGCTCTTTGCGATCGCTGGTCTGAGCATCATCGCGGCGATGGGAAGCGACGTTGGCGACCTGGGACCACAGGCGCTCGGGTGGACGGCCGCGGTCGTCGCCATGGCGATGGCCGGCGTGGCAGCGACCGCGACGGCTGACGCGGCCCAGAACCGGCCGGTCTCGCGGCTGTGAACACGAGAGAGGGTGCTCTGGACGACGTCCTCAGCCTCTGGGCGGTGCAACGCCTCGCCGCGGTCTCGATACGGATGCGCGTTCACACCTTCGTGGCTCTCTACATCGTCATCGTCGCGGTCGTGACGGCGACCGCGGGGACCGCCGCGTTCCTCGTCACCTCGGCCACCCCCGTCTTGCTTGGGGTGGGCGCAGGCGAGGTGAGGACCGTGGCCTGGTCGACGACGTTTCTGGTCATCGTCGCGCTTGCGTACGTCGAAGCGAGCGCGCTCCTGCGCGAACGGTTCTCGCGCGTACGGTTCACGGTCTCGGCGGCGCAGGTCCGCGGTCTGTGGCTCGCGCTGGATCTCCCGCTTCGCCACGTGGTGCTGGTGGAGCGCGGTGCCGAGCACCTGCCGAGGGTCCTCCTCGGTGCCGCACTCGCCGTGGGCGGTGGAGCAGGGCTCGCGACGGCCGGTCATCTCTGGCCGGCCGTGACGACTTTCATGGCGTTCGGCATCGTCCTGGCGGGGGCTCTGGGGTGCCACCTCGTCGCGTTGCGCAACGCGACGGGCCATCCCGGGAGGCGAGCACCCACCGGGTTGTGGGAGGGCTACCTGGTCCTGCTTGGGCTGGTCGTGGGGACCTTCGCCTCGACGGCTCTGCGGTGGAGCGGTGACGTGGCGGTCGCGGGCCTCGCCCTCGGACCGACGTGGGTGGTACCGGTCGCCGCTGCCCTTGTCGGACTCGGTTGGGTAGGGGTGGGCGTGCTCACGCCACTGGTCCGCAGGGCTCGGCGCTCAGGTGCCGACGTGCCGCTCCTGGGAATCGATGCCCCGGCCCTCCTCGCGGACCGTCCCACCCTGTGGCCGCGCCGGGGACGGTCGACGGTCGTGGGTGCGATCGCCGTAGGTTCGGGCGCGCTCACGGTGCACCCGATGGTGATGCTGGTTCTTCGTGTCACGCTCACGATGGTCGCGATCGGCCTCGGGGTGGTCCTCTCCCACGGACCGGCTCTCCGCGGTGTATGGCTCGGACCGCTCGCGTTGGACGAGGTCGTGCTGCGTGCAGCTCCGCTGGGAACGGTGATGCTCGTGAGCATGGTGTGCATCGTCCCGGTCATAGCCGCCGGTCACGAGGACAAGCTATGGCACTACCGCGCCCTGTGGGAGCTCGGCGCACGACCGACCACGGTGTGGCTTGCGCACGTGACCGGTTCGCTGGTCCAGACCACGGTGCTCGCGATACTGGTGGTCGCCGGGATCGCGACCCTGACCGGTGAGGTGATGTTCGTGGTCCTGGCGATGGCGTGGACCGTCGTGCTTGCCGAGCACCTGAGCGAGTCCGTGCTCGCGCACGCGAGCCGCGGTGACGGTGACGGTGACCGCCGCAGCGTCAGCTACGCGCCCGCGCTCCTCGCCGGCGCGCTTGTCGCCCCTGCCATCTTCGCCGGTATAGCCGGTGGCTGGTGGGCGCTCTCAGTGTTCCTCTACGTCCTGTTCCTCGCACTAGGAGGCCTGTGGTGCTTCACACATCGTCTGACTTTCATGCCGTTGGCTCCCGAGTGAGTTCGCGAACCCCTGCGCTGTGCGTGGTGCAGGTGACAGCCGGGTGGGTCGACGACGTCCCGGCCGTGCGTGACCTGTCCTTCACTGTCAGCGGGCCGGGCCTTACGATGGTGGTCGGCCCGAACGGCTCAGGGAAGTCGACCGTGGTCGAGCTCGTCAGCGGTTACCTGCGTCCGTGGTCGGGCCAGGTGATGGTCGACGGATCGCCCTCGCACCTGCCGGTCGTGCGGGCACGGCGTCGGGTGTGCCGGACAACGCCTGCCCTCTTCGCCCTCATGACCGTCCGCGATCACCTCGTGCTCTCCGCACGTTCGACGGGCACCTCACCGACACGTCAGCTGGATCGCGCGGAAGCCCTGGGGCTGGCGCCGTGGCTCGACGAGAACGCGGGCACGCTGTCCAGCGGCTCGGCGAAGAAGCTCTGGTACCTCTTCTGCACCGCCGGTGACTTCTCTCTGATCGTCCTGGACGAGCCGTTCAACACCCTGGACGCCGACACCGTCCAAGTCGTCGTGGACGAGATCACCGCCTGGTCGCTCGAGGCAACAGTCCTCCTCGTTGCGCACATGCCACCGGACAGCCTCCCCCCGGCAGCGGTGATCGACCTGGGAAGGCACAACAGTGACGGATGAGCGAGGACTGCGACCCGTTCGTGTCGAGGTGACTGACTTGACTAAGCCTCTGTACCGACCCGCTGGGAGGTGGGCGCCGGTTTCGGATTTTGGGCGCGGTCGCTCGTTGTGGCGCGTTTGATCTGCGGGCCTCGCTGCCCAGTAGTTCCACGGGGTGTCCCAGTCGTGCCGGTTATCGGCGGACATCGGACCCCGTCGTGCTGGGTGAATTGACGGGTTTCCTTGCAGCGCGCACGGCCACGCGCACGGAGCGGTCGACAGCTGCGTTCGACCAAGCGGTGGCGTGGTTGCGGCGTGAGAAGGTGCTCCTGCCGGGGGTGAGCCTGGTCACGAGACTGGTCGCCGAGGCGAGGGCGGAGGCGAACGAGCGGTTGTTCTCGCTGCTATCGGATCGGGTGCCTTCCGGGTTGGCTTCCCGTCTCGATGCTCTCGTTGACAGCGCTGTGGAGGGGCGTGTTTCCGGGCTGGAGGAGCTTCGCAGGGCACCGGTCCGAGCATCGGGGCCGGAAATGGTGAAGGCGCTCGAACGGGTGGGCGAGGTAACCGCAGTAGGTGCGTCCACGGTTGATTTGGCGGGGATCGCCCCGGGGCGTCTGGACGTTCTGACGAGGCACGGCCGGTCTACTGACGAAAACACGTTGCGGCGCATGCCCGAGCGGCGGAGGCGGGCAACGGTGTTCGCGACGGTGGCGTCCCTGCAGGTGTCATCCGTTGACGATGTCCTTGACTTGTTCGCTGTACTGATGGCGACGAAGCTGATCGGCCCCGCGACACGGGCCGCGGTCAAGGACCAGATACGGTCATTGCCGGCCCTGCGCCGTGCGTCCGTGACGTTGGCGTCGGCGGCGAAGGTACTGCTGGAGGTTGCCGAACAGGACGAACAGGGTAAACAGATCGATGCTGCTGCAGTGTGGGAGTTGTTGCGCACAGAGGGGATGCGGGAGCGGCTGATGAAAGCGGTGCAGGTTGTGGAGGAATTCAGTCCGTTCGACGAGGACGATCCCACGCTGGAACAGGTCGAGCTTGTGAAGCGATACGCGACCGTGCGGCCGTTCTTGTCGATGTTCGCTTCGACGCTGCCTCTGCGTTCGACCGAGGCCGGCGCGTCGCTACTCCAAGCCGTCCGCGGGCTGGGCGCGCTGGTCGGGCGGAAAAGAGTCGAGCGGTCGGAGATCGTCGATGACGTCGTGGGTGGCGCTTGGCGGCGCCTGATCTTTTCCGACCCGGTTGCTGATGGGCCGGTGGATCATCGTGCGTACACGCTGTGCGTGCTCGAAGGTGCGCATCGCGCTCTGCGCCGCCGTGAGCTCTTCGCCGAGGGATCCACACGTTGGGGGATCCGCGGGTGCAGCTGCTTGACGGGGTCTCCCGGCTCGACGTTCGCGTGAAGGAATCCAGCCAGGCTGGCCGCCCAGCCGCGCCCGCCCGAAGCCGCTCCCCTGGACCTTCACCTCGACGGCGGCCGCGAACAGCACCTTCCCGAGCGCGCCACGGCCAGGGATTCCGGGCTCCGGGCCACCGAGGAAGGACTCGTCGACCTCCACGTCGCCACGCAGTCGGTCCCGGCCCGGACGCACCATCACAGTCCGGTAGTGGTGCAGCATCGCCCACGCGGTCTGGATCGAGCCCAACTCCATCTCGCGTTGAAGCTGGGTGGCCGACACGCCGGTCTTGCTGTTGATCAGCAGCCATGCCGTGGCTAACCACATAGTCAACGGGGTCCGCGTCTTGTCGAAGATGGTGCCCGCTGTCACCGAGACGCGCCGGTCACAACCAGCACAACGCCAGCGCCGATCCGGTGCCCGCCAGCCGCGGCCGTTGCCACACCAGGGACAAGCGAACCCATCAGGCCAGCGCAGCCAATCAAGGTAGTCCAGACACTTTCAGTCCTCGTCGAACCACGCGCGCAACTGCGTATACGAGCCAGGGTAGTCTCGGCCCGCCGTCGGCGACATACAATCGTCTTACGGCACCTAAATGGAAACCCCCCCCTAACCGATTTCACCCACTGCGTACAACGGGTAACGGACTCCCTCGACGCTGTGCACGACGTAGTGCATCACGTCAATGTACTCGCGGAATCTGCACTATAGCCAGATGCGGGCTAGGGTGACAGAATGAGCATTTCGTCTGGTACGAGCGAACCCACTGGCCTTCCGAGCGCACCTTCTGTCAAGTCCACGCCATCGTCTGCCCCCGTTGGCCAGCCCCAGCAGGTGAGGATGGCATTCTGGCTCTACCTCCTTGCAGCCCTCGCGGCGCTGATCGGTGGCGTTGTCCGCGCAGCGACCGCGGGCGCTGACAGATCTGTAATCGAGAGTCAGCTCGCGACATCCGGCGTGGCCGTCTCCACCAGCACGATCGACGCCGTGATCACCACGGTGATCATCGTGGCGATCATCGTCGCGATCATCTGGATGATCGCCTTCGTCATTTTCGCGCTGTTCATGAAGCGAGGCGCCGGATGGGCCCGCATTGTCCTCACGATTCTTGCCGCCCTGTCGCTCACCAGTGTCACAGGCAGCTTCGGCCTTGGGGCGCTCCAGGCCGTTGCCGCGGTCGTCGCGACCGTGCTCGTGTGGCTGCGGCCGGCAAGAGAATACTTCCAGGCAGTAAAGGCGTCGCGGGTCCCGCGCTAGTTTTCTTAGGGGTCAGAACTGAGACATTTATCTGTAGTCCGGCTCTTCGGGAGTGACCGTATGCGGCCTGCGGGATGTTCGCGTGAGCGTAGCGGGTCTGGTGGATGCCGTCATGTTTTGGGTCTGGTGGCCCATAATTTACCAAGCATCGTTGTAAAAATCGGCAGGTGAGCGACGCCGCGGCAACTTATTTCGCAGACGCGACAGCGACGAAACATTTTTAGCACACCTAGATCACTTGGGGGCCAGAAGTCGGGCGTTTGTACCGAGTTTTAGGCAGCGTTAGTCATGGGGGCATCGTTGATATAGCTGTCGATGTGTTGCTCGATGGTCTTCAATGCCTGGCGCAGTAGGGCTGGTGCTGGGGGCGTATTTGCTGCGATGAGTGGCCTGAGGAGCCGGTCGTGCAGCTTTGTGCAGAAGATCGCGATCATCGAAGTACACGGGTATCAGAAGCAGGGCTCGGGTTACGGCTACTCCAAAGTTCGTGGCCTGAACGTCTTCATCGCGACGATGAAAACGGTGGATGGTGCACCGATTATCTTGGCCCAGCGGTTGCGCCGGGGTCCGTGCTGGTCCCCGCGCGGCGCTGACCGTCTCATCCAGGATGCCCTGGCCACCGTCCGCCGCCTCCCGAAGATGAGCGGCGTCCCGGTCCTGTTTCGAGCCGGGGTCTGAGTAGCAAGGGAACGAAAACGTCCGCTAAGGGCTTGGTCGTTCAGTCTTGGGTGTTCGGATCGCGCAGCGGGCGGAGTTGATTGGGCGGTAGGTCGGGCATGCTGAATTGGTATCGGCCGAAAAAGTTGATGTGTTCGTGGCCGAGGGGTGAGAGGCTTTTCACGTCGTCGTCGGCTACCTGTAGCCCTTCGTGGCGGAGTTCGCCCAGGGTGGCGTCCATATAGTGGGTGTTCCACAGCACGAGTGCGTTGATGACGAGTCCGAGGGCACCGAGTTGATCTTCTTGACCCTCACGGTAGCGTTGGCGAAGTTGCCCGCGGTGCCCGTGGAAGATGGCTCGGGCGAGCGCATAGCGGCCCTCGGTGCGGTTGAGCTGGGTCAGGATTCTTCGCCGGTAGCTGTCGTCATCGAGGTAGGTGAGGAGGTAGAGGGTTTTCGATATCCGGCCAAGTTCTGCCACCGCACGGCCCAGCGGGGAGGTGGACCAGCATCGTGAACCGTGTCTGACGGGGCCTGCCCGAAAATGTGCCGCCCGCACTTTGCGGTCCGCCTGCGGAGGATTCTGGATGAAATCAGAAATCAGCGCGATATCGGCTGACACCCGGGCCACGATTCACTCACAACGAGCCGCGCACAGGGCCCCCGACGGGACCCGCCGCTGTCTGAACGTGGCCCCGTTCTCGGTACGGCTCACCTCTCGCGTCGAGCGGGTCGGCGACGCCACGCCACCGCGTAGCCGAGAATGACCACAAGTAAGGCTGCACCTCCGAGCAACCACGCCGAGATCGGAGTGACGATTGCCACGATCCCGAAGACGATCACGGGTACCAGCCAGCCGAAGTACCGCAGAATTGTCATGCGCAGTTCGCCGCATCGACATTGTGGAATCCGTGCCCGGTCGGCAGAATCTTGATCTGGTAGCACGAATAGTTATTCATGCTGGTGTTTGACAATGCGTTCATCACGCCGGACCACATCGATTTGAAGGTCGGCACCCCCAGAAACGTGCACGCACCCTGAACGATATATCCAACCCTCGGAATCTTGGCCGCGGCGACGCAGCCTCGTGCAACCCTCAGGGCAAAGACGGCGGATGTCGCGGCTGCCAACGCTTTTGCCTGTGCGCCGGTTATATTCCAGTATGTCCCGGGGCCGCCTGACGCATTCCACAGCCCGAACGTAATCGTTGGGTCGGCGACGATGGGATACTGAGCCCCCTGAGTTTGGACGTGCTGCGTCAGCTGCGTCCCCTCCAAGGTGTACTGCGTTGTCAACCTGGTGCCATCAGCATCTACCGCCCACGGGGTTTCAATGGCACCCAGAACCAGCTTTGTGCCGCCGGCATCGCCGACGATGAGGAAGCCAGCGTCGTAGGATTCCAGACTCGTGTTGGCTGGCAGGTCGACTGTGAACGTCGCATCAGATTCACCTTGCTCCAGCTGGCTCATTATCCGAGCGCCGTTGCTGAGAACCGTTACAGCAGATTTGTCGCTCGCAGCCGTAATCATGACAGCGAGCTCGGATGTGCTCAGCGTCGCGGACGACGATGAAGGACTCACCGTGATTCCGGGCTCCAACGCTGTAGCATTTCTTTCAGAAACTCCCATCGCGCGCTGAGCCCGATCAAAGTGGTTGTGGCGCACTCCGGGGCCGCCCCTGGCGGGACCGTCAAGGACAGTGGATTCTGTGGAAGCGTTCGGGGAGACGGCTATCCCCACCGACCCAGAGAGTGTGAGCCCCGGTGTGGCAGCCTCTGCTGGGGTTGGAGGGACAGCGAACGGCGCGACGCGAGCCAGTGCAACAGCAACCGCTACTGCCAGTCCGAAGGCCGATCCTCGCTTGTGACGGGTTTGGACAACAGTGAATGCCAAATTGAAGCCGATCTCTCGATGCTTGTGCGGGGTGCAATAGGTGTCCTGTCCCAAGCGAAGTCTCATTTTATACAACCAAGCGCCCGGTTCTAGGCTGCTCTTGTGCGCTGGCGAGTGCAAGCCGAGGTGCGTGGCTCATGGCCTGACACGCGCGGCCGCGCGGCAACATCGCGGCCACGCCCACCCACCCCACTCGGTACAAGCCGTAGCCCAGCTTCTCAGTCAGCCGCGGACCTCGGACCACGGTCCAGTCCAGCCCGCACGCCTCATTCATGACCGCGCTCGAGCGGGTCGGCGGGGTGAGTGTTCCGCGGCATGCGCATATCGGATTGCAAACCATGAGCTGGTTGTTCACTGGAGAAATTGAGCATCGCAACTCGGCTGGGTTATACGCGATCGTGGGGACGGGTGAAGTCAACCTGAGGACTTCCGGCCGCGGCATCAGCAACTCCGAGTTCTCCACCCCCAATACCCAGATTGTGCACGGTGCACAATCGTTGGTGGCGCTGCCCGAACGCGCCAGTCAACTGGAGCCCACCTTCGAGCACTACCGCCCCGAGCCACTCCACGGCGACGGCTGGGATCATGCGCGTGTTGCTCGGCTCGCTGAGTGGCAGCACATCGCCGCGGATGCCGACCTCACCCTCGAGATCGGTCAGGGGCCGCTGACCAGTGTAACGACGACGATCAGAATCTGGATCAGCGCAAAACCCCATAGAGCGGATGCCAGTGCCCACCACCCGTGCCGGGCACGCACGGCGAAGCCGGCGCCCACGAGCCCGAGCACAACGGGAATGCCGAACAACCACAGCGGTCTATTGGTGCCAGATCCGCTCCAGTCAGGCATGAGCAGAACTACGACGAGGGCCAGAAGCATGAACGCCCACGTGGCAATCGGCCGGTGATTCGGATGCGCCATATCATCTGTTGCTTTAATTGCGGTCATGGGAGCACACTCCATTCCTAGGCGAACGGATTACACAGGCAATAGGTGAAATACGTGCTTACGGCAACGGCCAGCACGCGCAGTAACGTCGATTTACCCGTCCCGTTCCGACCCCGCACAATCAGCGCCTCACCCCCCTGCACCCTGACCGAAACAGGGGCAAGGAGCGTCACATCACCCGCGGTCACCCCAACCTCGTCCACCTCGATCATGGGATCATTCTCCCAGATCAAGGAAGTCTCGCCCCAACTGCAATGGTTGTCGGTGCATCCTCAGTCGTCTTGCCGCTCCCCTCCAATACCCGCCGAAGCAATGACATTGTCCGATCGGGGAACGGCATCGGTTCCTCGTTCCACCGCCCACCTCGTTCCGTGCAACGCAGTATCGACTCTGGGGCCCTTTTAGTCGACGAACGCAGCCCATCGGTCCTTCGTGATGGCGTAGTCGACGTTACCTTGATCGGAGCCGGGAATCGGGCCAGCAATCCCCTCGCGCCGAGTGCCTAAATAAGTCAGGCCCAGTCGACTCATTACCGCTCGAGATCCTGCGTTGACCGCCATCGTTTCGGCGAAAATTTGGGTCAGCCCCATGTCGTCGAAGCCGTAAGCGAGCAATGCGGCGGCACCTTCAGAAGCCAATCCTTGGCGCCAGAAATCCGGCAGCAGCCGATACCCCAGTTCTGCTTGTCCTCGCTCATCATCGTCCTCCAGTGTGAGGAGCCACCAACCGACGAAATCGGCACCAACAAAACCCGCCCAGAAGCCGAGACCGTTTCGCGCTTCGTCGATGCGTTCTTGATGGTGTTTCTCAACTTCCAATCGCTCCCGCGGTTCGCCAGTACCGAGGTAACGCATGACGTCGGGATGTGCGTCCAGGAAGACCTCGTATTCGAGGTGCTCCTCTCCCAGCGGAACGAGAGTCAACCGTTTGGTCTGCAGAGTACGTTGGATCATCTTCTGACTATTGCAGCCAGGCATGTCCACGGCCAATCCGAACTGACCGTGGGCGGCCAACACAAAGCCCGCGATGGCCACCAACTGCCCGCTCATAGTCGACAGGCAACGTCCCGCAAGAGGTTCGGCTTACGGAACGGGGCTCGGAAGATCGCGACTCACTCGGCGCGGCCAGTGCTTTCCGCCGCGCGGATGAACGTGCCCCACTGGCTAGCTAGTAGTTCTCACGAGCGGAATCTGACTCGCTCAGTGTGTCAGATGCACTCGCTCGGGGACACGCAGGCATGAACCTGGCGAAGCGCCGCAACTTCCGCGTCGCGATTCCTCGCCGGGTGGGATTAGTAGGGGTTAGTCACGGTCGAGACAAGGGCAGTTTGGTTTCATCGACGTGTGTTTGCACGACTAATTCCCCGTCAATAGACTCGATTCCAGATAGATCCCATACCCATCGAGTCGTCCATTCCGAACCCGTCCCGCCCACGGAACGAACTTCCCGTCCGATGGATTGCATCGCCACTGGAGCTACGACGCAAATTTCCGCCAGCACTACATGGGCGCCGGATAAGGGAGGGGTTCCAGCGTAGCGGATTCCATTGCGCACGCTTGCTTCCAGATAGCGTTCTAAGGCGCGCTCGTAAACAGAATCGAATTCGCGCGTAGCTTCGGAAGAAACAGCCATGACTTCCAGCACAATCGACTTGTCAGACCGCATTAGCCTCAGGACCGCCTCCACCCCGGACGCGGTCCTGACAATACTTATGCCGTCAGTCATTCTCGCCTGCAATCACGGAGCTTGAGCCCGAATGTTCTCCAGGAGTGTGTCCCCCCTTATAGTACGAGGAAGCGATCGGGGTGCTGTAGCCCGACGTACTCATCGTTCCACTTTGTGTTGCAAGGGTGACGTAGGCGGTGATGATGCCGATGCACGGGCCGGACTGCCAGGCGCCATTTCCTAGGTGTGCCCGTCGGATCACGTTCAGGTTGTTCACGTTCGAGCCGTTGTACGGAACCCCGCTCGCATTTACGTCGATTGGCCACGTGCCATAAGGGTTTCTGCACGGGTGGTTGACGTAGATCGAAGCAGCGTCCTCGTAAATGTAGTTCCCGTACGCGGTCCGGGTTACGGATGCCCGCTACAACGGGCGGTTGCATGTCACATGGGTAGAAGCGGTTATACCCATGTGACGTAGGTGGGCCGACCTAATCGTCCGAGCCGCGAGCCAAGACAGCTCCGAGCAGTGTCTCAACGTCCTCGGTTGGGGAGACCGGCTTTTTGCCCGTCAGGCTGGCTCGCATATGGTCTTCGACGAGGAACCACTGGATCATGTCAGCGGCCTCCCAGATCTGAAACCTCAGGAGTGGCCTGTCGATCTCATGTGGCACCGTGAACGAGCCGTCCGCTTGGAGATCGACGTAGAAGCCCCTCTTCTTCGCCTCGTTGTCCTCCTGGGCGAGGCCCTTCAGATAGGCGGCCAGCGCATCGGGTGCGTGGACCTTCGCGATTTCGATGTCCACGGCCTCTGAAAATCCCGGGACTTCGACCATTGCGGTCAAGAAGTCGGTGGCCTCTATGAGCTTTGCGAGGTGGTTAAGCCCCTTGTTGCGCAGTTCAGGCACCTCGCGCGGCGTTTCGTCACCGTCGTTCCAGGCGTTATAGAACGACTTGTAGACCCAGACCGCCTTGCCCACTTCCTCCTGTGCAAGTACAACCAGCGACTGCGCGCGCGGTGATGGGAACAGGGCGTCTGCATCAATGATGCTCCGCGCCGCGTTGTCCAGGAGTGCCAGCCAGAATGCTCGGGCGGCCGTCGGCGTCAGCATCGTCACGTTGCCAGACTAGACGTCTCGACGACGTGCGGGGACCGTAGGCGGGGAGGCGGGCTCGCTCAGCCAACGCTGCGGTCCTTTGTAAGTCTCGTCACCGGGAAGACCTCGAACGGTTCCCTTACGAAGCGAGCGACCGTCGCGAGCACTTCGATGTGCGAATGGCCAATGGTCCGTAGATTGCGGAGTGCAGTCGCGCTGGGTTCGCCTTACGGTCTGCCCCGCTTGTGACAAGCACATGATACATTTATGTATTATTCAAGTGACACAAGATGGGGGCTGCAACGATGGCTTGGTTGTACTTCATAGTGCTGGGTCCTGTGGCAGCGGGCATTGTTCTGGTTGTGGTCTGGTGGCTGATTTGGGGGCGGAAAATGGGGCTTCCAGCTAGCACGGCTGGTGCGTCAGCTTTGGCTGCAGGGCTGATTCTCCTGCTTGTCGGGGTCCTGGTGCGTCTGTTGGCCGGGCCGTTGGCGCTCGTGCTCCATATTCCGACTGAATTATGGGGCTGGTACTCGGACTATCGGTTTATCTACCCGCTGGTGCTCGGCATTCTCGGCTTGGTCATCGTCGCATTGCCGGTGCGGGCGCGCAGCGGGCGGGGCACTGCGGAGCTCGCGCCCCGGACGCCGTTGAGCTACGCCAAAGGGTGGTGGTTCATTACCCCCGCCGTGGTGCTCGCGCTAATCGTCGCCTTTACCGTCGCAGCCGGTGCCGCCTCGCGGCCGGAGGAGACAACAGGTCGCTACACGGTGTATAGGGTGGACCTCGGTGGGGAACGGGCAATGGGCACCGGCATCTACGGTTGGTTCTACTCCGTACCCTGCCTCATTCTCATTGGAGTCATGATTGTCATCGCCAGTATTGACCTGGTTCTCATCGCCCGACCGGCGCTCGACCCCGATCATGAGCGCGACGCACACGTGCGAACTGTCCGCACCCGCAACGTCGTCTTGATCGCGACTGGTGCGCTCCTGGTGCACGTCGGACTTATCTTCGACTCCCTCGCCGCAACAGCTTCCGTTCGATCGTCGTTCCCGACCTCAGAAGGCAGCGTGGCATTCTGGACGCCATTCGCCGCCCTGCAGCCGACGCTCGTCGGCGCGTCCAGCGTGGCCGCGGGGCTCGGGTTCATGCTCTGGGTCGCCGTCGCCGTGTCCGCGATTCCGCCGCGACGGCGCCGGCCAACCGCAACCAGATCATGATCATCACCCTGTCGGGTTCTGCCCCGCCCACGGAGCAGATCCGCGATCAAATCCGCGGCCTGATCTCCTCCGGTCGACTTGCTGCCGACGAGCGCCTCCCCTCCGTTCGGCAGCTCGCCAAGGATCTCGGCGTCGCCCCTGGCACCGTCGCCAAGGCGTACAAGGCGCTCGAAACCGAGGGCTACCTCACCGCCCGCACCGGCGGGGGAACCCGCGTCAGCCGAAGCGCGACGACGACACCGCTCCGGGTAGTGGAAGCGGCCCGCCAACTTGCCACGACCAGTACCCGCGCCGGCACCGGGCTGGACGACACCATCCGCATCCTCCGCGCAATCTGGCCCGAGCAACAGATCCCACCTAAAGCACCGAACGCGGGAGGTACGCGCTGAGCGATCCGCCCGGGAAAATCCCAGCTGTCCTGTAGGGGGTTGGCGGATTCAACCGGTCGTCGCAACGATGGGTTGAATTCGCCGTTCCCCTTAAGAGACGTGCTGTCGGTATCCCGGGGGAGGTCTGCGCGTCGGAGTGGTTGGTGAGAGGATCTTCTATATGGGGGCGACTGAGGACGATGAACTGCGGGGCCTGCAAGCACGGGCCTACGGTCCAAAGGCCGACATTCGTCACGACTTTCCAGCACAAGTGCGGCTCCAGGAACTCGAGGACGCGAGACGGCAACAAGCGCCGCAACTTCTCGCAGTTGTGCCCCCGGCGCCTACCGTCGATCCGCTCGACGTGTCCGGCAGCGAAGAAGAGTCCCCTCTCGTCGATGACGAGCAGAAACGCCCGACTCACGAATTTTTGAGACGTCTTGCTCGCCTCGCTCTCGCCGTTGGGGATCGACTCGCCCGCGTCCGCCGCTCGACCGTGTTGATCGCGCTCGGTCTCGCCGTCATCGCGAGCGTCATCGTGGCCGCCCTCATTCTTGTCGAGCGAGTCCAGCCCGATCCTCTCCAGACCGGAGCCGACCAAGTCGCCCGACTATCAATCGATCCCAGCTATCAGGTCCCCGTTATGCTCCAGCACACCGCAGCTGAAGGCGATGCTACGCAGGCCTTCCACGAGTTCTACGGGCTCCGTGCGGTCGTCGTGGCCGGCGGCTGGTTCGGTAGCGACGCAGAGGACGAGTGCCTGAGCGTCTTCTTGGCCGCGGACGGCGAGAACTCCGACTCAAATTCATTCTCGGGGCAGGTCAGGGGCGGTTGTGCCGCGGGACCGTTTCCGGCGATGACCCAGTTGATGACGGATGACGAGGGCCTTCCCGACGAACTGCAGTCGGCGTTCCCGGGACCGACCGCCCTGCAGTTCGTCTACGACAAAGCGAACCAGGAGATCGTGATCTTCGCGGGCCAATAGCGATACCGAATGGGCCAGTGCGAGGCAACGTCCAAGGGTCAAGTGCATCGAGCCACGTCGATATGGCGACGACGATACGGTGGAGATATGGGGAGAATTGGGCACGTGCTGTCCTGCGCTAAAAGCCTGACCGTACTCATAGCCATTTTCGCGCTGACTGGATGCGCAGTCTCGGCTCCAAATGCTGGTGATTCAGCATCTGGAACCTTGACGCCGCAAGTGAGTGACACTCCGGTCGAAATTGACTCTGACACACTCGCCGTTCCTGCCGCGTCTGAGAATGAGTAGCGACCACCTTGCGTAAAGGATTCCGCAGGCGACGGATTGACCAGATATTTGGGCGCGGCGGCCGAGGGTTCTGGCGTCGAGCGTCCGCGATCCCGTCGCGACTCTTGAATGTTGACTCAGCTCGCACGTGACCAAATGGGTCCAACGCTCCTGCCGTCCCGTAGAGGGTTAGGGTTTCGAGACAGGTCGGGCTGTGAAGCTACTGGCCGCTTCGGCGCCGACCACGACGGCTAGAGCATTCTCTTGTCTTGGGCAGGACGGGCGACACGTTGACCTGAGTGTGGCGTGTGAATGTTCACCATTATCGCCTGGTCACTGCCAGCGTTGAGGGACGGGCCTGCATTGGCGGGTCTGTGACTGAAACACAACAGGAAGCAGAACTAGATGAAATTTCTTAGAAACTCCCTGACAATTACCGCACTAGCCGCCGTGGGAGTGTTGTTAAGTCCCGTCGCCGCTTCCGCAACCGCCGACCCGGGTTCACCCGGTACGGCAGAACAGGCGTGCTCTGCAGCAGCCTCTGCCGCGCTCGAAAATGGCAACTTTATCGCTGCAACGACAGCCTTCGATTTCACCTGCGCCGCAGGAGAAGTGACAGTGACAGCAACCGGGAATGACGGCACTGTCACGACTCTGACTGAGGAGGTTACCGACACCAGCGCTCGATCGCTCAACACTCAAGCTCAGGCGAATACTTGCACCATCGCCGGCGCACCGACCCGAACGATCGTAAGTGAGTTACAGGTAAACATGGAGTTCTGCGTGATCTACGGGCAGAACGAGCATCCGACGAACGGTCCGTGGGCGCGTTCCACATTCAAACCGACTGGATAGCCTTCCCTGGCTTTCCTTCAGTGCAGAATCGGATCAACGTGATTCCTAGTGAGGGGTCTCCGACACTTACGGGCACTATTACGGTGCAGCAGCAGCGAGGGATCGCTCCTCCTTTGGAGTTGACCAGCGCCATCTTCACGGTCAGCAACGGGGCACCCGTTACCGGTTTCCTGGTGGGCGGCATTACCGAGGGTGGCTCCCACTCCGTCAAAATGGGGGACCTTCAGGTGTCAGACCCAACCTATGGATTCGATGCTCTTGTCGACAACCCGGACGTCGTAACTCCGCGGTTCTCCTGTGACACGGCCGACCAGCGGTGCTTCTACCCGAATGGCCAAGAAGCTGGCCTCTAGCTAGCCGGCCAGAATCGGTCTTGTGCGGGCTCGACACCTTCGTACGTCAGCCAGAGCGACGAGGTGTCGAGCTCCACGACTGCACGACGCGCGACATCAATGACAAGACGACCAGCATCGTCGGGGTCCTTCTTGTTGACGAGATCCACAATCAGGCGCTCTCCGTCCTCGACGGCTTTCACCATCCGATAGGTGTCGCTTCGTCGTCCCCACACACTGAGCGACATCGGAAAGGCCAGCCGCGCAGGTATCGCTTCCCCATGAAACTGATAGGGATAAACCACATCAGGGATACCCCCTGTGATTCGCTCGCGACGATAATCGTCGTACGACGAGACGCGCCCCGTCGCCAGATCAGTGAGGAAATAAGACGAGTGACAAGGTTCGGCGTGCACCTCGTACGAGGATGATTCATCGTCGAAGCGCGAGCGTTTTACAGCGATACAACGAAATGTAGATACCAGACGCCACTCGGTCAGTATCGCAATGGCTTTCCACTCAATTTCACCCATACCTCCAACCTAAAGAAGTCGGCGATGGAAACCCACCCAAGGAGAATCCTTCTGACCGGATGCACAGGTCAACTCGAGCTGGCCAACACGTGGACGAATCCCGCCGAAGACCGGGGAAAACTGCACTAACACACCCCCTCCAGACGCCGGGAGTTCTCCGTCTTAGCTAAGCAATCATGAGTCGGGCTCGCCCTCACAGATACTGCGCGCCTGACTCGGGTCGGGAACTGCGCCCAGCGCCGTGTCCAGTGCGCCGGCGCGTCTCAATCCCCGTGACACGTCGCCGAGGCCCCACGGGTCATTCGTTGCCTCGTTGCACTCATCCGGACTCGTCCCGCAAGGGGTTCCCCTTACGAAAAGCGAGCCGAGGGTCGCCTTGTAGTGCCTCCGCACCTGCTGCTGGTTAGCGACGCTCTTGTGAGCGGTGTCGTGAAGATCAACGCATGAACGCTCGAGCATTGATATGTATCGGTGACTGATGTATGTTGATGTCATGTCTTCCGCCGCCCTTCATGAGCCCACATTTCTGATCCTTGCGGCTCTAGCGGAGGGCCGGAAACATGGTTACGGCCTGATCGCTGAGGCGGAGACGTTGTCGGACGGTCGAGTGACCCTGCGTGTCGCTACTTTGTACACAGCACTGGATCGACTGCGGAAGGAAGGACTTATCGCCCCTGCGGGGGAGGAAGTCATCGATGGCCGACTGCGTCGATATTACGAACTGACCGATGATGGCGCTGCGACCCTCACTCAGGAGATCGCTCGGATGGAGCAGCTTGCTGCTCGGGCGACTATCCGCCTCCGGCACCGCCCTGGTTTCGCCTTCGGCTGGGGTGGCGGAGCCTGGGCATGAGTTACCCCGTGACGGTGAAGCCACTCGCCCCGACGACCCGGTTGGCGATCCGGCTTTTCCCCCAGTGGTGGCGGGAGCAGTACGGAACTGAAGTCGTTGACACGCTCGTCGAGGTGCGCCAGCGACGGCACGGGGACCTGCTGGAGGATTTTCATCTCGCTAGCCGGGGTCTCTGGCTGCGAGCTCGAACGTCGCCCAGTTTCTGGGGTGGCCTGGTCCTGCTGATCGTGATGCTGTGGGCATCATGGCAGGGGCCAAACGCGTTCTTGGTGGAGCGCTATTGGCCTGCGGTCCTGACGGCGGGGGGATCGTCGGCACCGTTTGCCCTCCCGCTGGCGGCGGCAATCGCCGCCATGACAGGGCACCAGCACGGCCGGCGAGCCGCTTCAGGCGTTGGGCCGCGGAGGCGCGTAGCAAGGGCGGCATGGGCAATGACGCCGGTGCTGGCCAGTCTGCTGCTCGGTTACCTGGTGGTGGTTTTTTTGAGCCTTCTCGTTTCTGGCCTCCCCGCGACGGGATCACCGAGCGCACTGATCGTTCCGCTGGCGTTTGCCGGTCTTGCACTTGGTGCGGTGGCCGTAGGTTTCGCTCTCGGTGCCGTGTTGCGCCCGGTTCTGGCGGTTCCTGTCGCGGGCGTGCTGCTTTACGCGTGGTACTCGATGCCCCTCGATGGTGTTGTGCTGGCGTGGCGCAATGTGACCGGCGCCGGCCTGACGCAATGCTGTCTCTGGGTAGATGTCGTCCCGCATCCGCAGGCTCAGCTCATCGCCATCGCCAGTGGCACAGTACTCGCCGCCATCACCCTGCTGTTGGTCGCCGTACGACCCGGCGTGCCGAGGTCGGTGTCGTTCGCGGGCGCGGCAGTTGCGATTGTGGCGTTATTCGTGGCAGTCGCACCGTCCGTTCCTGCCCTCGGTCAAGCCAGTCAGGTCGCACGGAATCTCACCGAATTGCAATGCGAGGGCACATCCCCGCAAGTGTGCCTCTGGCCTGAACAGGATGCCGAGTACGGACCTGCGATCCGTCCCGTCGTGACTGAGGCATTTCACCGTGGAGTCGCCGCCGGTCTCCCGATGCGAGCGGCAGTCACCCCTTACGTCGGCGGCCTCAGCGACGGGCAGGAACACGGGTCCCCGATCAATGCGGTCTCCATGCGTCTAGGCGACTCGAACGCCGCCATCCTCGCCAGCTATGGACAAGCGGTGTACACCTCCGAAAACTGCGCAGTGCCGGGTGCCGTTGACGCCCCCACGTTTGCGCGGGAACAGGGCGTGCAATATGCCATCGCCCTGCTCCTGGGTGCGGAACCGGAAGCCGCGCTCCCGCGCATGGAGCACTCCGTCGAGCTGCGTCTCACCGCCATTGCCTATACGCCCGCCGAGGTCCGCGACCTCATCGGCGTCCACAACGTCGCAGAAGCGCGCACCATAGTAAACAACTGGCTCGCCTCATGCGGCAGCTAAGACTTCTCGCGGCTCTTGCCGTGGTCGTCGGGCACGGGTACGTCCTCAACGGTATTACGCCGGCGTTACGCGTGGGCGGGATCCCTCTCCACACCCTCGGGCTGTACATTTTCTTCACGATCAGCGGGTACCTGATCACGTCGAGTTGGAATCGCTGGCCCAATCTTTCCTCCTTCCTGCGCAATCGAGCATTACGCATCCTGCCCGCCCTCGCGTCGGTCGTGCTCCTCACGGTGGTCGTCATCGGGCCGCTCGCAACCGACCTCACTCTGCGCGAATACCTGAGCACCTCGCAGACCTGGCTCTACCTATCCGGTGTGCTCCTCGTCCCCCAGTACGAACTCCCCGGTGTCTTCGACTCCCACGTCTCGCCGGCCGTGAACGGGTCCCTGTGGACGCTGGGCATCGAAGCCTGCTGCTACCTCGCGACCGCGCTTCTCGGCATCGCGCTGCGAAGATTCGCCTGGATCGGAACCCTCATCCTCGGCGTGGCAGCCATCGCTCTCGCGCTGCAACCCGCTGGAGGCTCGCTGGAATCGCTGCGCGCGGTCGGAGCGGTGTGCTCCTACTTCGCGATCGGCGCCCTCGCCTGCCACCTCCGCGTGGATCGTCGGCATTTCCCAACCGTGCTCATCGTGGGCCTTGGCGTCGCATGGCTCCTGCTCGGCGAATTCAACGCACCGCTCGCAACGACCGTTGCGTGGATTGTCGTACCCGCGATCGTACTTGCCATTGCACTACGCTCTCGAGAATCGAGCTCTGGTGTCGACTTGTCCTACGGCGTCTACTTGTGGGGATATCCAATCCAGCAGCTGATCGTCCAAGTGAATCCAGATCTTCCAGTCACGTTCTCGGTTGCATTAACGATCGTCTTCACTCTCGCGGTCGCGACTCTCTCCTGGCATCATCTCGAAGCGCCGGCCCTCAGTTTGAAACGCTCAGCAAGACCCGAACCCATACAACGCCTTCAATCAAAATCTGCACTCGGCGCCACCACGGCGTGAACATGTCAGATTTAACGACCATCGCATCCGGTCGGCAGGCGACATCTGTCCCTGGAACTGCATGGCCTGTCCCGTAAGAGGTTCGGCTTACGGGCGGTCGCATGAGCGACACGCAAATTTCTCCGAGCGTATGCTCGGCTGCATGGGTTCGATACCCCCGATCCGCAAGACGCGAAGCACCGTCATCATCCTGGCGGCCGCGGTCCTCGCTGTCGCTGGCCTGGCGCAAGTTTTGCTTCGGATCGCTGAGGGGGAGGGCGAGCCGGGTGACATATTCGTGTTGGTACTCGGTGCCATTCAGTTCATCTGCGGGCTAGCGGCGTTCATCTATTACGGTCGTCGCCGCTATCTGCAAAAATTTGCGCTCGACAAGTCTCAGGATGACTCGCCTGAAAGCTAGCGCGCGATCCGCCATCAGCAACCCGTGAGGGTCCCGACAGCCCCCATCCTCCGGGGTCGGTTTCACCGGGCTTCGCACCGCCCGCACCGCAGCAATCGGCGCAGGGCTTTATTTAGTTTGGCCGTCGTGCGCTCGGCCACCGCACCACCGCCGTGTAGAAGTCAGTCACTTTCTTGGCAGGCCACGCGCACCTTGCGGGAATACGATCTTTCTCTATCGGGCTTCCCGTCACGTCGGCAGCCCGCGACGCACCGCCTCACAGCAGCGTCGAAGCATCGCTGCACCACAGATTGACGCCGCTGCGATGCGGCGGCTAATCGTTAAATTGTGACCCCGACGACACCGTTTCTCATCCAGCTAAAGCACACAGGGAGCATCAATGAGCACTGACGACCAGACCAACACATGCAGTTTCCACATGAGCGGTGCGCTGCCAGCAGGTGGCGACCACCTCGGTGGCACCTTCGGTCAGTCGCCGACCCTGGACAGTTGGTACCCGCAGCGTCTCCGGATTGAGCTTCTCCACCGGAACGGCGTAGACGCCGACCCGCTCGGCGCGGACTTCGACTACGCGGCGGCTTTCGCCACGATCGACCTCACGACGCTCAAGTCGGACATTAAGCGACTGCTCACCACATCGGTCGACTGGTGGCCAGCGGACTACGGCAACTACGGTCCACAGATGATCCGAATGGCGTGGCATGCCGCCGGCACGTACCGAATTGCCGACGGCCGTGGCGGAGCGGGCACCGCGATGCAGCGGTTCGCACCAATCGGAAGCTGGTGGGACAACGCCAACACCGACAAATCACGACGACTCCTACAGCCGATCAAGCACCAGTACGGCAACGCTCTGTCGTGGGCCGACCTGATGGTCTTGACCGGCAACTGCTCCCTCGAGTTGATGGGCCTGCCGACGTACGGCTTCGGTGGTGGACGACTCGATGCGTGGGAACCGGACGACGGTACCTGGTGGGGGCCGGAGGTCTGGAACCCGCACGCGGTCGCGAGCCCTGACGAGATGGTGAGCCGCGACGAACGCTGGCATGGTCAGAACGGCGACGCGGGCTACGACTTGCAGAGCCCCCTGGCCGCGTCGCACCAGGCGCTCGTCTACGTCAACCCTGAGGGGCCCTATTCGAACGGCGACCCGCTGGGCTCAGCACGCGACATTCGCATCACGTTCACGCGGATGGCGATGAACGACGAGGAAACGGTGGCATTGATCGCCGGTGGCCACGCGTTCGGTAAGAGCCACGGCCAGGTACCCGCATCCGACATCGGACCATCACCCGAGAAAGCCCCGATCGAGTCGATGGGGCTCGGTTGGCACAACCCGGTGGGTACCGGCAGTGCCGAGCACACTTCGACCAACGGCATCGAGGGCAGCTGGTCTCCGAACCCGACACAGTGGGACAACACCTACCTCGAGAACCTGTTCGCGTACGACTACGAGCAGACGAGAAGCCCGGCCGGCGCGCTGCAGTGGACACCGACTGACTCGGATGCGCCGAAGACTCCGGACGCCCACGTACCCGGTCAGATGTACCCGCTCATGATGATGACCTCGGACATCGCACTCAAGGTCGACCCGGAGTATCGGGCCATATGCGAGCGTTTCCTGGCCGACTTCGATCTGTTCACCCTCGCGTTCTCGAAGGCCTGGTACAAGCTCACGCACCGCGACATGGGGCCGAAGCACCGGTACCTCGGCCCGGAGGTCACCATCGCCGACGACCTGCTCTGGCAGGACCCGCTCCCGGACGCAGCAGGATCCTCACTCGACGAGGCCGACGTGGCAGCGCTCAAGGAAGCCGTCCTCGCGACCGGGCTGTCCGTGTCCGACCTCGTGTACACGGCGTTCTCCGCCGCCTCTACCTACCGCGACAGCGACAAGCGCGGAGGGGCGAACGGTGCCCGGCTGGCCTTGTCGCCGCAGAAAGACTGGGCGGTCAACCGACGCACCGTCCCAGTCATCGACGCGCTGCGGAACGTGCAGGCGGCTTTCACGGCGACGTCGGGCGGACGGAAGGTGTCTCTCGCCGACCTTATCGTCCTCGCCGGCAGCGCCGCCGTGGAGCAGGCGGCACGGGCGGCAGGATCTGACGCCAGCGTGCCGTTTACGCCAGGCCGTGTCGACACGACACAGGAGTTGACCGACATCGAGATGTTCGAGTGGCTGCGACCCATTGCGGACGGGTTCCGCAACTTCGTGTCCGAGCGCTTCGAAGAGTTTGCTCCGGGCGTCGCGCCCGAGGCGGCATTCCTCGACAAGGCGAACCTGTTCACTCTCACCGCACCGGAGTGGACCGTCCTGCACGCCGGGCTCCGCGTGCTCGGCAGCAACTGGGACGGGTCCGACGTGGGTGTGCTCACGGATCACGTCGGAGCCCTGACGACCGACTTCCTCGTGAATCTGACCGACACCGACCTCATCTGGACCAAGGACGACGAGACCGCGATGACCTTCACTGGTCGGGTTCAGGCGACCGGCGAGGCTCGCTGGAGGGCCTCCCGGAATGACCTGGTATTCGGCTCGAACGCGCAACTGCGGTCGATCGCCGACGCCTACGCGGGCAGCGACGGGCACGAGCGGTTCGTCCGCGCATTCATCCGGGTCTGGTCGAAGGTCATGATGCTCGACCGCTACGACGTCAAAGGCCACAAGCGTTACGGGGCGATGGCCGCCTGACCCCGGAGGTCGCGTCCCGGCGAGCTGACGGCGTGGAGGCACGGCGCGGTCACGCGCTGAGCCTCCAAGCCGTCGAGGCCTTGACCGAACGACGCTTGAGGCCGCGAGCCGAACGTTGCACGGATTGATCAGGCTGGGGACGGCCAAGGAACCTCCGCGGGCAGCACGTGGTCGACCACACTCGCACCTCGACGGCCTGCGAGGGTGGACGGGCCGCTATGCCCTGGAAGCCGGTGCCCCCACTCGTAGAGACGCCGGCCGGATTTGCTTTGGCCTCGGGTCGCGAGAGGGTGCCGCTGATGTTCTCTGTGGCGGCTCGTAAGGCCTGAGCCTTCCGGGGACATGTCCCGCTGAGGAATGCACGTGACCGGTAGAGGTTCGGTTTGCGGGCGTTCGTGAGCAAGCCAGCCGCGCGTTGGCTCTCCCATACAGTGAGGGCATGTCCCAAAATGTTGTCTTGATCCGTTCTGCTGAGCTTTCCAATGTGGCTCAGTATGCCTACGCTGCAACAGCTCCCGCTGAGGCGCGCCTCATCTTCCTGGCCGGCGCCTGCCCGCTCAATCTCGATGGCAGCACCGCAGGAGTCGGAGACTACTCGGCGCAGGCCGGCAAGGCGATGGAAAACCTCGTTATTGCCCTGCACGCAGCGGGCGCCCGACTCGATGATGTCCTGAGCACACGAGTCCTCGTCGCCTCCTCTAATCAGAGCGACCTCGTCAAGACCTGGGCAGTCGTTCGCGAGGCCTTTGGAACGCATGACGTACCGAGCACGCTCATAGGCGTCACCGTCCTCGGGTATACGGATCAGCTCGTCGAGATCGAAGCCGTCGCTGCTGTGATCGACTGACGAGGCCGTCCCGCAGGGGTTTCGGCAAATGACACAGGCTGTTTTGGTTTAGACCCTTGAGGTTCATTGGACGAATCGGCGTCGGAGGTTGTGGCTAACACGGAACTTCTGGGGGCGCTGAACCATCGATTCGATGGGCGATGATCGCGGCGTGGGACCGCTTGCCCTGATCGGTTCGGGTGTTCACCGCGTGAACCTGAAATCCTGCGGCCTCGAGTTGCGTGCTCATCTCACCGATAGGCCAGAAGTAGGCGGTCGTGGCGGCGTGTGGAAACGGCTCGACGGTGTCGCCCTCGAAGAAACCGAGGAGGAGGCTACCTCCAGGAGCAATGCAGCGGGCGAACTCGCGCAAAACCGCTGGCAAGTCATTCGGGGCAAGGTGAATAACGGAGTACCACGCAAGAATTGCGGCTGCGTATTCGTTTCGGACTCCGAGATCGCCCAGTGAAGCGACTCGGAACGGGACCGTCGGAAATGTTTTTCTCGCTTGCCCGATGAAAGCTTGAACGTGATCGATACCCTCCGCATCGACACCACGCTTTTTGAGGAAGTCGGTCCAGTGCAGAGGGTCGCACCCCACGTCGATGACCGCGCCCCGCAGGTCGCGCGCCCATTGGGCGACAAGCCGCTGATCTGATTCGTGCGTGTTAGCCATCGATCCGAGCAGCGCCGTGTATTCCGCCGCTCGACCGGCGTATGCATCCCGAACTACATTGCCAGTCATGGGACCGAGTCTAGAAGAAGCTCGGCAAGCGTTTCTTGGGAGATGGCGACGCCCGTGACACCCATCTGTTGGGGGATGAGCCATCGACCGGAGGTCAATCTCGTCCACGGAATATGGCATCAGCCTGCATTCTGATCGTCTGACAGCTGCGCTTGGTGCGCACGGGATCGGCATAAATGTTGTCCTCCTGCTCGGGGCTCGCTCACGAACGACACAGCGGCTGTGCAGAGTGTCGTGGACGCGCTTCCGGTAGCGCCGGCTATCCTGGGGCATTCGTATGGAGGTTTGGTTATCACAGGCTTCGATCGCGTGCCTTCCAGCCATTCTCCATTTCTCAGTCAGCTGCTGCGGCGTGGGACAGTGATCATGAAAACATGCCCGGACTTCGCCACCGCCTAAGGCTCGGCTCGAAGAGCGGTGCTACCCGTCAACGACCAGCGAAATCGGCGAACAAGACGCGCGGAGACGCGGTGAACCCGGTGCGTTCGTAGAGATGGATTGCCTCGGAGCTAGAGTGCACCGTTACGTGTTCAAGGCCCAGCTGTCGAGCTTTGTCCAAAACTGCCGCCATCATCGTGGCACCGATGTGAGCGTTTCGTTCCTCGGGGACGACGTACACGCACTGCACATCTCCGGAAGCACGATCGGTGGCGCGCGGGCTGGGCACGCGGGGCAGCACGGCCAGCCAGGCCATGCCGACGACGACGCCGCTGCGCACCGTCACGACCCGGTGATGGGTCTGCTCATGCGCGGCCGCGAAAGCCACTACGGACGCCACGAAGTCTTCCCGGCTCACAACCGGAACTCCGCCCCGCTCGACCACCCACCGCCAGCGCAATCCCGCGATTGCCTCCGTCTCGAGTGCTTCGGCTTCACGCACCACGATCTCCGTCATCTCGCCAGTCTGCCCGATCGCACAGCGGATCGTTCACGATGTGGCTCGCAGTGATCGCTTCCGCACGGCAATTTTGACAGCGACGAAGGCATCCCTTTTTCTGCGTCCCGCAGAGGGTTCTCCAGCGGCCACGGTCGGATCGCCCTCCGGTTGGGCTACCTTCTAAGCTCGAACTATGTCGCTCCCTCGCTCAGACCTGTTGATTTTTCGAAACATGACCGACGATGACCTCGAAGACATGGCTGCCATGCTGGCTGACCCGGCCGTGATGAAGTTCTACCCACGACCGAAAAACCGTGAGGAGGCCCAGGCTTGGATCAACTGGAACAAGAGCAACTACGTCGAACACGGCCACGGTCTTTGGATCATCGAGACGACGGCCGGTGAGTTCGCCGGTGACTGCGGCCTGACGTGGCAGGTGGTCAACGGCCGACCCGAACTTGAAGTCGGCTACCACGTGCGGGCAGAGTTGCAGGGACGAGGGTACGCAACCGAGGCCGCAACGGCCTGCCGCGACTTCGCCCGAGATATCTTGGGGGCAGGTCATCTGGTCGCGATCATCCACCCCGACAACAGAGCCTCCAGACGAGTAGCGGAAAAGATCGGGCTGGAATTCGAAGAGGACGACCATGGCGGGACGATCGATGTCCGATCGGTGTACGGCTCACGTCTTTGAAGTCCGCTGACCATTCACATGAGGAGAGCTATAGCGAGGAACCTGCCACAGTGGCCGCGGGCACCTCGATGAGGCGTCCTGTCGCGATGTCGTAGATGTAGCCGTACACCGGGATCCCATTGGGGACCAGGGAATGTGCCTTGATGCGTGCGACGTCTTCGAGTACGCTCTCAGCCTGGTCGGCGATGGTCAGCCAGTCGATGTACTTCGCCTCGGCGCAGCCCGGACCCGCACCGACGTCGTAGAACCCGGCTTCGCCCAAAGCGGCTGTCTCCAGGCTGTTGGCCAATAGCCCGCGCATGACTTCGTCTGTGAAGAACTCCATTCCGCAGTTGGAGTGGTGGATGACGAACCACTCCTTTGTTCCCAAGAGCTTGTAAGAGATAACGAGCGACCGGATAGCGTCGTCGGATGCGCGTCCTCCCGCGTTGCGGATGACGTGCGCGTCGCCTTCGCTCAAACCGGCGTATTTGGCCGGGTCCAGGCGCGCGTCCATGCAGGTGAGGATCGCGAAGCCTCGAGCTGGCGGCAGAGCGAGTTCAGACTTGTCGCCGAAACTCTTGGCATATGCGGCGTTGGCGGACAGGACTTCTTCGAGCACTGGCATGGAGGATTCCTTGACGGGTTCGGGGTCAGCGGCTTGTCTCGCTGACACTAAAACCGTAGCCATCGAACCCAAGCCAGAACCGTTTGTTTCGCAATATTCCGAAAGCACGATCGCTTCATCTTTGGAGCTTCGCGAGCATGCCCGCTGAGGGTTTCCATCTGACAGTGACCAGGTAGGGCCACTACTTTTTCGAGAGGAGCTTCGCACCGTCCGACCGCAGCTCCCCCACCGGTGAAATATGGCGGTACAGCGTCTGCCGAGTGATCCCGAGCTCCTTACAAAGGTCGCTGACTTTCGTTTCCTTCTGCCCCATCGCGGCCATGGCAAGGCGCACCTTCGCTGGCGTCATCTTGAAGGCCCGCCCGCCCGTCCTCCCCCGTGCTCGCGCTGCGGCGAGCCCGGCGACAGTGCGCTCAGAGATGAGCGCCCGCTCGAACTCAGCGAGAGCCGCGAAGATTCCGAAGACGAGCTTACCGGACGCGGTCGTGGTGTCGATCGCTACGCCCTCGCCGGTGAGCACCTTGAGGCCGATGACACGGTCGGTGAGGTCGTGCACCGTATTGACCAAGTGACGCAGGTCGCGGCCGAGCCGGTCAAGCTTCCACATCAGGAGCGTGTCATCCTGGCGCAGCGCCTTCAGGCAGGCCGCCAGGTGCGGGCGGTCGTTCTTTTTTCCGGATGCATAATCTCCGTAGAGATTGGCGGGCTCTACGCCTGCGGCTAGGAGCACGTCTCGTTGAAGATCAGTACTTTGCGACCCGTCGGCCTTCGATACCCGCATGTATCCGACGAGCATGCTGACCCCTGTCATTTACACGTTCGATTACACGACAGAGTGATTGCGCTCTTGAGGAGGACAGAAACTGTCACACAACCAGTCATTTAGTCTCCGTATCGCAAGCGATGCAGAAACAGTCAAACGTGACGGATTCAGGAGCGTCCACGTAGGGTTGTGGAAAGTACTGAGCATCGAAGTTCCGATAGTGGGCTCAATGTCCCCCCCGTTACCTTGTTTGTAACCTCGGATGGTGTGAGTATCTGAGGGAGTTGGCCTGTCGGGTCCGGCATGATTGTTGCCC
>NZ_PJJM01000082.1 GCF_002929805.1 Cryobacterium sp. Y50
CAGCTCAGTCTTTGGGCGTCCAGTTCGCGACATGACTCATCATAACACTTAACCAATGAATTTACGACGCAAGACACTAGCCGAAGAAGTTGATCGGCTTGACGATGTCAGCGTAGATCAGCAGCAGACTCATGCCGCCGAGCAGAATGATGACCACGAGGGTGAGCGGCATGAGCTTGGCCATGTCGACCGGCCCTGGGTCTGGCCGTTCGAAGAGCTTTGCGAAGAATCGACGGATGCCTTCCCACAGCGCGCCGACCACGTGGCCGCCGTCCAGCGGAAGCAGGGGCACCAGGTTGAACACGAACAGGGCGATATTGAGGGATCCGAGCAGGCCGAGCATGCTCGCGACCTTGTCGGCGACCGGAATGGTGTCGATGCTGGCGAGCTCGCCGGCCACTCGGCCGACGCCGACCACGCTGATCGGGCCGTTTAGGTCACGCTCCCCCGGCCCGAACGCCGCGTTGGCCACGGCCACGAGCCGGTCGGGCAGGTTGAGAATCAGGTGAGCAACATTGGCAATGTTGTCGCCGACCATGGGCAGCACGGCGGTTGCTGGCTGAGGCACCATTTCGGCGGCTGCTCCGATGCCGACGAACCCGACCTCCTCGGTGACCGCGGTGCCGGAGGCCTCCGTTTTGATTTCGTTTTCGTCGGTATAGACGTAGCGTTCGGTCAATTTGGGGGCCAGCGAGAGGTCAAGCTCGGCACCGTCACGTTCGACCACGACCGCGACGGTGCGCCCGGCTGAAGCACGAATTATGTCAGTGGACTGTTCCCAGGTCGAGATGGCGGTTCCGCCGATGCTGACCAGGCGGTCACCCGGTTGCAGGCCGGCGGCGGCTCCGGGTGAGGCTTCGTCGCTTGCCGTGCAGGTCTGGCGATCGCTCGATGCTGGCAGCACGCACTCGCTCACGCTGCCGACGGTGGTGCTGATCTGCGGGGAGCCGAATCCCATCAGTAGAATCGAGAACATAACGATCGCGATGAGCAGGTTCATGGTCGGCCCGCCGAGCATGATGATCACACGCTGGTAGACCGGCAGCTGGTAGAAGGCGCGGTGGTCTTCACCCTCGCCGATGGTCTCGGCACTCGCCTCGCGGGCGTCGTCGGCCAGGGTCGACAGGGCGCTCATCTTCTTCTCCGGCGTGCCCTCCTGCACCATTTGATCGAAGAACCCGGTAGTCGTGCTCCGCGGCGCTCCACCCTTCTTCGACGGCGGGAACATACCGATCATGGCGATATAGCCGCCCATGGGGATGGCCTTGACTCCGTACTCGGTTTCGCCCTTGGTGCGCGACCAGAGTGTCGGGCCGAAGCCGATCATGTACTGGGTGACCTTGACGCCAAACAGCTTTGCGGGCACCAGATGGCCGATTTCATGCAGGCCAATAGAGAGGGCGAGGCCAACGACGACAATGGCGACGCCCAGTATGAACAGCAGTACGGTTTCCACTGTCGTAGAGTAACCGCATCAAGCTGCAAAGCGGCTGGTTATGCCGACCAACCTCCCCCAGGAGGGGACGCATGTGGTTGGCTAGAGGTCGGACGCACTAGGAGGTCCCCTTGTCTCACGAAACCATGCCTACGCAGAAGCTTCCAGCACCCGCTCCAGCCGTGCCGCCGACTCTCGGCCCCGTCGGCAGTCTATTGGCCGACCGTTTCAGCATCGAGAATCTGATCGGCACCGGGGGGATGGCATCCGTTTATCGGGCCACCGACACCGCCTTGGGCCGTACCGTCGCCGTCAAGCTGTTTCGTGCCGACGGCGGTGGCACTGAGCCCGAACGCCAGAGCGGCGAGATCGCCCTGCTCGCGAGTCTGAACCATTTCGCGCTGGTCACCCTGTTCGATGCCGGAACTACCACGGTCGACGGCGCTCCGCGCACCTTCATCGTGATGGAACTCGTCGACGGCCCCGACCTGCGCACCCGTATCGAAGACGGCCCGGTGCCGAGCGTCGACGTGGCCGGCATGGGCGCCGACCTCGCCGAGGCGCTGCACTACGTGCACGAGCGGGGCATCATCCACCGGGATGTCAAGCCGGCCAACGTGCTACTGGCACCCTCCGGTTTTCCGGGCCGCGGCATGCACGCCAAGCTCGCCGACTTCGGCATCGCCAGGCTGCTCGACGAAACCAGGCTGACGGCGACCGGGTCGCTGCTTGGCACCGCCAGCTATCTCAGCCCGGAGCAGGCGCTCGGTGGCGCTATCGGTGCGCCAACGGATGTCTACTCGCTCGGCCTGGTGCTGCTCGAATGCCTCACCGGAATGCGCGCCTATCCCGGTACCGCCGTGGAATCGGCCATGGCCCGGTTGCAGCGTCAGCCGGAGATCCCAAGCGCTCTCGGCACTGAATGGACCGAAGTTCTGCGCACGATGACCGCCCGCGACCCCGCCGACCGCCCCACTGCTGCCGAGGCCGCCGAGGTGCTACGTGCGCTCGCCGCCGGCAGCAGCAGCACGGATGTACCTACCGTGCTGCTGCTGCCGGCGGTACCGGCTGCCGCGCCCGACCCCACCCTGGTACTACCGGCCGTGACTCCCGCAGCCACCTTGCTACTGCCGGCCGATGCGGCTCCGACCGAGATTCTGAAAGCGGATGCTCCCGCCAGCGTTCCAGCCGCCAACACTGCGGCGGCGCGCCCGGCCAAGCCGCGCCGCCCGGCGCACCGGCGAATGCTGGCCGTGGTCGTAAGTGGACTCCTCCTCATCGCCCTCGCCGTCGTAGCTCTGTTCCTGCTCAACCCGGCCGAGGCACCCGCCGTGCTGCCACCGAGCTACCCGACCGTCGACGGCACGCTCGGCACCCACCTTCAGGAGCTTCAGGAAAGCGTGAACCCATGAATCGACGCAAGCGATTGACCCTCGTTCTGGCCGTCGGGCTGCTACTGCCGCTGTCCGGTTGCACGGCCGACCCGGTCGACCTGCAGGCCGCCACGGCCGCGAATTTGCAGACAGAGATTCTGGCGATCACCGAGGCTTCCGCCGCCGGCGACTTCAGCAACGCCCAGTCGCTGCTCACCGCTTTACAGGCGAATCTGCGCACGGCGGCTGCTTCCGGCCAGGTCAGCACCGAGCGCTCAGCGTCGATTCAGTCCGCGATCAATTCGGTGCGCGGCGACTTGACCGTTGAGATCGATGCCGCTGTGGTTGCCGCCGAGGCGGCAGCTCAGGCAGCAGCGGAGGCTGCAGCTGCTGCCCAGCAGCAGAACGACGAAAATGCTAAGGATCGCGCCGAGCAGGCCAAGGAAAACGCGGAAAACGCCAAGAAAGACGCTGAGAAAGCTAAAGAAGACCGCGACGACTGACCGGCGCGTTACTGAACTGCGATGAGCTTGTCGGCGGCGGTACGCGCCCAGCGTTCGGCCTCGGCCAGCGACTCCCGGCTGAGCTCGCCGCCCTGTTCGTGGGATTCGACCACGCGCAGCACCGTGTCGATGATATCGAGAAAGCCGATGCGTCCGGCGTGAAAAGCTGCCACGGCCTGCTCATTGGCCGCGTTGAACACCGCGGGATAGGTGCCGCCCTTGCGGCCGACCCTCTTGGCCAGCTCGACCGCCGGAAAAGCGGCATCGTCGAGCGGTTCGAAGGTCCAGCTATGCGGCACGGTCCAGTCGATCGGGGCGCCGACGGCGGCGACCCGGTTCGGCCAATCCAGCCCAAGCGAAATCGGCAGCCGCATGTCCGGGGGCGAGGCCTGAGCGATCGTCGAACCATCGACGAATTCAACCATGGAATGCACCACGGATTGCGGGTGTACGACGGCGTCGATGCGGTCGTACTCCACGTCGAACAGCAGGTGCGCTTCGATGATTTCTAAGCCCTTGTTGACCAGGGTCGCCGAGTTCGTGGTCACCACAAGCCCCATGTTCCAGGTCGGGTGTGCGAGCGCCTGCGCCGGGGTCACTCGAGCGAGCTCGTCCAAACTGAAACCGCGAAAGGGCCCACCGGATGCCGTCAGCACGAGCCGACGCACCTCACCCTGGGTCCCCGCGAGTAACGCCTGCGCGATCGCCGAATGTTCGGAGTCCACCGGCACGATCTGCCCCGGCGCAGCAAGACTCTTCACGAGGTCGCCGCCGACAATCAGCGACTCCTTGTTGGCCAGGGCCAGGGTGCGCCCGGCCTTCAGCGCGGCCAGGGTCGGACCGAGGCCGACCGAGCCGGTGATGCCATTCAGCACAACATCGGCGTCGACGTCCCGAACGAGCTGCTCGGCCTCGTCTGCGCCAAGCGCGGTGTCGTCGACAGCGAAGTCAGCCGCCTGCTGCTCAAGCAATTCGCGATTGCGCCCGGCCGACAGACCCACCACCTCGAACCGCTCTGGGTTGGCGCGAACGACGTCCAGGGCCTGGGTTCCGATCGAGCCAGTAGACCCGAGAATGATAACTCTGCGCATACCTCCATGCTAGGTGCCGGGCGCGGCGTATGTTCGATGCTGGCCAGTCTTGGCGTAGTGTCAACGGGTGACTGGTGCCGATGCAGAACTCAAAGACAACGCTAAAACCATCACGATCGACACTTCAGAGCCAGTCGCCCCTGACGATGTGCAGGACGAACCGGAGCGGGTCAAGCGCCCGGGATTCGTCTATTTTCTCGGTTATGGCATCATGGCGCCCGTCGCTCGAATCGTTTTTCGACCGAATATCGTGGGCCGCGAGAACATCCCGGCGACCGGCCGTGTCATTCTCGCGAGCAACCACCTCTCGTTCATCGACAGCATCGTCATTCCGCTTGTCGCCACCCGCCGCGTGCAGTTTCTGGCGAAATCGACCTACTTCACCGGAACCGGTTTCAACGGCTGGGTGTCCCGCACCTTCTTCACCGCGATCGGCGCCATCGGAGTGGAACGCGGAGCCGGACAGGCCGCGCAGGTCGCGCTCGACGCCGGCCGCTGCGTGCTCGACGCCGAGGGCGCCTTCGCTATTTACCCGGAGGGAACCCGCTCCCTCGACGGACGCCTCTACAAGGGCCGCACCGGCGTCGCCTGGCTGGCACTCGCCACCGGAGCCGTCGTCGTTCCGGTCGGACTGATCGGTACCCAGGAGATTCAGCCGGTCGGTACCAAGGTGCCCCGCATCCGCAAGGTCACCGTCACCTTCGGCGAACCGCTCGACCTCGGCCACCACGGCCCGGCCACCTCCGGCAAGGCCCGCCGGCAGGCAACGGATGAGATCATGGCGGCTATTCATCAGCTGTCCGGTCAGGAATTGGCCAACGCCTACAACGAATCCCCGCCGGTCGGCACCCTAAATCGCCTCGCTCACCGGGTGTTTCCGCGCGAACGCCTATAGCGGCGGTCTGCCTGACGCGCTGACGGTCATAGGCTGGATGAATGACTGCAACGTATTCGGTGCCCCAGCAACGCAAACTCGTGACGGCTCTTCCCGGCCCCAAGTCGGTTGAACTTCAGGCCAGGCGTGAGAAGACGGTCGCCCGCGGCGCCGGAACCCTCGCCAACATCTACATGGATCACGGCGCTGGGGCCATTCTGGTCGACGTCGACGGTAACCAGATCATCGACCTCGGCTGCGGTATCGGCGTGACCACGATCGGTCATGCGCATCCGGATGTCGCGGCGGCAGCATCCGCTCAGGCAGCGAAGTTGACCCACACCCTATTCACTGTGACGCCGTACGAGAACTATGTGGCCGTGGCTGAGAAGCTCGCCGACATCACTCCCGGCGACTTTGAGAAGCACTCGATTCTGGTCAACACCGGCGCAGAGGCCGTGGAGAACGCGGTGAAGATCGCCCGCAAGTTCACCGGTCGCCGCGCCATCGTGGCACTCGACCACGCCTTCCACGGACGCACCAACCTAACCATGGCGATGACGTACCGGCCCTGGCCGGAACGGGCCGGCATGGGCCCGTTCCCCGGAGAAATCTACAGTGTGCCGACGAGTTACCCGTTCCGCGATGGCCTGAGCGGGCTCGAAGCGGCCGAGAAGACCATCGATTACATCACGACCCACATCGGCGCGACCGAGATCGCGGCGTTCTTCGTCGAGCCGATCCAGGGCGACGGTGGCATCGTCATTCCCGCGCCCGGTTACTTCAAGCGCATTCGCGAATTCTGCACCGAGAACGGCATCGTCTTCGTGGCCGATGAGATTCAGGCTGGCCTGGCCCGCACCGGGGTCTGGTACTCGATCGAGCACCACGACGTCGTGCCCGACCTGGTCACCACGGCCAAGGGCATCGCCGGCGGCTTTCCGCTCGCCGCCGTCACGGGACGTGCCGACATCATGGATTCAGTGCAGCCCGGCGGCATCGGCGGCACCTTCGGCGGCAACCCGGTCTCGACCGCAGCCGCCCTCACGGTGTTTAACCTGATCGAGCGCGACAACCTGCTCGACGAAGCGAAACGCGTCGAGGCCGCGCTCTGGGCGCGCATCGGCGACTGGGCGCAGAAGTTCTCCATCGTTGGCGAGGTGCGCGGCAAGGGCGCCATGTTCGGCGTCGAGCTCGTGCACCCCGGCACCAAGAAGCCGTACCCCGAGGCGCTCACCGCCGTGATCAAGCACGCCACGACGAACGGCGTCATCGCGCTGGATGCCGGAAGCTGGGATTCCGTGCTGCGCATCATGCCGAGTGTCGTGATCTCCGACGAGCTCATCGACGACGCGGCGACCGTGCTCGAAGAGGCTATCACCGCCCTGGTCGCCGCCTACCCCGCGTAACCCGAGGCCGCGTCCCGCCCCCTCGCCGAGCCGTGAGTTTCGGCCAGCGAGCCGTGAGTGTGAGGCCAGTTCAACGCTGAAATGGCCTCAAACCCCCGGCTCGGCGACGGGTAACTACTACAGCGGTGGGCTCGTCACTATGCGCGTCGTACACCCCAGCTCGCCAGGCTCGATCCAGGCACGATCGAAGCCCCAAAATTCCACGACGCCGTCCGCACCGCGCACCGCGACGATGCACTCGCGTTCGCCCGGAACACCGACGGCGGCGAGGAACTCGCCATCTACGACAGCAGTGTCGACGGTCATGAAGTCCTCGTGGAACGCCGCTTCCACGTCGTACTGGAGGCTCCCGCTCGACGCGGCACCGAGAACCGCCGCGAGCACGGCCTCGGCGTCGTCGGGTAAGGCCGGGAGCGGCGCCGCGGTCGGGGTCGTGATAGCAGGGTTGTCCGGGCAGTTGATGCCCTTTCGCGTGACCGGATGCGGCAGACGAAAGACCTCGTAGCGAAAACATTTCGTGGCGCTGCCCTCGCCGTACGAGGAATCGCCGATCCCGCCCGCATTCTTCTGCTCCACATCTACCCGGATGCGCACTTCGATGCGGGCGCCGGACTCGTCACCAGAGCTCCCGCTCCAGGCGAGTGTGTCCGCGTAGACCGTGGATCCGCGGGCGCCTGCCGCGGAATTCAGCGGAGTGATGTAGGTGGCCGCAAACCACTCCGCATCGCGTACCCGCGACACCGGCGAGTCCAGGTCGTCGGTGAGCTCCGCAGCGATGTGGTCGACCATGTCGGCAGCGACGCTCTCACCGGTAGCGCAGCCGGTCAGTGCAAGCACTGCAACGGTCGCCGCAGCACCCGCGCCAAGCCATCGTGTTCGCGCAACCGACAGATTGCGCGGCCCTCTGGCGGTGTTTCGACTCATGGTTCCCCCTCGTGCTACCTTAACCCGTGCAATCCTTCGGGTCGAGGTTCGCGCCTACCCCGCGTAGTCGCCCGCGGCAACCCAGTCGGTGATGTCAAGAGACTAGGGCGGCGGCAGGTCGAGTGCAGACGGGCTGATGACGGTCGGCACGTCGGACGGGCGCGTCATTGTTCGGCCACTGGCGCACCGAGTACTCTCGGTTCCGGCGATAGCGTGGGCGCGGGTGACGGCGTCGGCGACGGCGTGGGCGTAGGCGTGGGCGATGGCTCCCCCGCCGCCGGCACCACGATGAGCGGCCGGACCTGGGCGAACGGGAACGGCGACGGCGCGGCATCCGCTTGGTAAGCCTGCCCGAGATAGTCGTAGGTGGAGTCGACATCCGCTGACCTCACCAGACGCAGCGGGTACACGTTCCAGCCGCTGCCGCCCGGCACTAACAGGCTCGGCACCACTATGTCCTGCTCGCCGGTCGCATCAAGAAGTTGGGGCAGGTAGTGCGTATTGGCCGGGTCGTTGACCACGTTGAGCGCGCGGCCGTCTTGGTCGAACAGCTGCACGTCGGTGAGTGGCTGGCCGTCGGCGTCGTAGGCGAACACGTTGGTCACTTCCTGGCCGTTCTGCATCAGTCCCGGCATGCTGTACGGGTCGTACTCCACATACCCGCCGGCCTGCGCATTCGCCGCCTGGTGCGCCGTAAGAATAAGCACCCACGGCAGCGCCAGGACCGCGCACACGCTGACCACGGTGCGAAAGCGCGGCAGCCAGCGCCAGGGCAGCCATCGGCTGCGCCCCCATTGCACGCTCAGAACCACGAAGGTCCCGAGCGCGAGAGCGCGCACCGGGTTGGTCGGCATGGTGCCGATCGCGCCGCCCACAAAGATCTCCGCGACCGCGTAGACCACCCAGCCGCGCAACACCCACCACAGCGGGCGCAAGACGAGCAGAAAGTCGAGGACCGCTGCACCGGCCGCAGTCGAGCGGATGCACCGAGTCACGTTCACCCGAATGCCTCCGACCCGAATTCGCAGCCGGCGCAGCCCCGACACCCGAACGGTGGGTGCCGTTCCCCGCACGGGGAGCCCGGCCGCGCTGCGCAGCTCGTCGGCGTAGGCGACCGGATCGCCGAGGTCGAAGTCTGGCGCATCGGCAGGGGCGCCGGCATCATCGAAGTCAGCGGCCTGCTCGGTCAGGTCGGCTTCAAGGCCGTCGGTGAGGTCATCGATTTCATCAGCCGGAAGGTCGCTCAGGGCCGCCCGCACTGCCAAGGCGAAGTCGTGAATGGAATGGGTGGTGGCGGTTTGGCTCATGACTTGTCACCGATCGTACGTAGGTGGGCTGTGGGTTGCGGCTTTTCGAGCAGCTGGGTGAGGGTATCGGCGAAGGCGGTCCAGTTCACGCGTTGTTCGGCGAGCATGGCCCTGCCGTTCTCGTTCATTCCGTAATACTTGCGGTGCGGACCGCCGTCGGACGGCACGACATAGCTCGACAGCGCCCCCGCGCTGTACAGCCGGCGCAGGGTGCCGTAGACCGACGCGTCACCGACCTCATCGAGCCCGGCGGCGCGCAACCGGCGCACGATGTCATAGCCGTAGCCGTCATCTTCGACGATCACGGCCAGGACGGCCATGTCGAGCACCCCCTTGAGTAACTGGGTGGTATCCATCGGCTTCCCTTCGATCGGCCTGACCCTCAACGCACCCCACACTACTACGCAATCCGCGCTACCGTGCCATGCGCAATCTGAACCCTCGCGCCGAGCCTTGAGTTTCCGCTACATCTCAGGTGACCGTGACCGGCTCGTGACCGACCGGAAAGTTCACCGAGGCCGCGATAAAGCATTCGCGGGCGGCCTCAGCGTGCAGGGACTGCGCGAACTCAATCTGCTCGGGGTCGGTAATCGTGACCCGTGGCCGCAAGGTCACCGTCGTGAAGTGGCCGCCACCTCCCGACACCTGTTCCATCGTGCCGACCGGGGTATCCGTATACGCCGTCACCGTGACCCCGTTTCGGGCCGCCACGTGCAGATACGACAGCAGGTGGCACTGGCTGAGCGCGGCGAGCAGCAGTTCCTCAGGGTTCCAGCGGTCGTTGTCGCCGTGAAAAGTCGGGTCCGACGAGCCGCTGATCGGTAACTTCTCAGCGGAAGCCCGCCCGGCCGGCGAAATCAGATGGTCGCGCCCATAGGCACGGTAATGGCTTGTTCCGGTGCCGCGATTGCCGGTCCACTCGACCCGCACCGCATATTCGTGCACTCCGTTCATATTTCTCCTCTATCTATGCAAGATTCTGCTTTACAAGATTCTTGCAGGCTGCTCAGGAACACCGCGCCCTCGGTCGGTCCAGCACAATTGGGTACAGTTGGATCATCATGACTGACACTCTCACGAACTCTGCCACCGTTGCCGCCACCACTTACTCTGTAGCGCAGGAACGAAAGATCGTCACGGCCATTCCCGGTCCGATCTCGGCGGCACTGCACGAGCGACGTCGGGCAGTCGTCTCCGACGGAGTCAGTTCCATGCTGCCCGTCTACATTGCCAAGGCCAACGGAGCGATCCTGGTCGACGTGGACGGCAACCAGTTCATCGACCTCGGTGCCGGCATCGGCGTCACCACGATCGGACACACCGAAACGAGCGTCGTCGCGGCCGCCGTCGAACAGTCCCAGGACTTCCTCCACACCCTGTTCACAGTGACCCCCTACGAAGAATACGTTCGGGTCGCCGAGCTGCTCGCCGAGCACACCCCCGGTGACTTTGCCAAGAAAAGCGTACTCATCAACTCCGGCGCCGAAGCCGTCGAGAACGGCGTGAAGATCGCCCGCAAGTACACCGGCCGTCGAGCCGTCGCGGTGCTCGACCACGCCTACCACGGCCGTACCGTGCTGACCATGGCCATGAATTACAAGGCCATGCCCTACGCCACCGGTTACGGCCCGCTCGCCAGCGACGTCTACCACGCACCGAGCTCCTACCCGTATCACGACGGTCTCACCGGGGCCGAAGCGGCCGCGCGCACCGTTGCCTACCTCGACAAGGTAATCGGGGCATCCGACCTGGCCTGCCTCGTCGTCGAACCCATTCAGGGTGAGGGTGGTTTCATGGTGCCGGCGGATGGCTACCTGCCCGCCCTGCAGAAATGGTGCACCAAAAACGGTGTCGTCATGATCGCCGACGAAATTCAGAGTGGAATGGCCCGCACCGGAAAGTACTACGCAAGCGAGCACTTCGGTTGGATCCCCGACCTCGTCCTCACCGCCAAGGGCATCGCCGGCGGCTTCCCGCTCGCGGCCGTCACCGGCCGCGCCGAGATCATGGACGCCTCCCAGGCCGGCGGCCTCGGCGGCACCTTCGGCGGCAACCCCGTCTCCTGCGCCGCGGCGATCGCCGTGTTCGACGCGATCGAGGCCAACAACCTGCTCGCTCAGGCGCAGCGCATCGAGAAGTCCCTCACCGCGGGTCTGACCGCTCTGAAGAACAAGTACGACATCATCGGTGAGATTCGCGGCCGCGGCGCCATGATGGCGATCGAACTCGTGCAGCCCGGTACCGGCTACACGACGAAGGCCCCGAACGCCGCTGCGGTGACCGCCATCTCCGCATACGCCAGCCAGAACGGCGTGCTGCTGCTCACCGCCGGCACCTACGGCAACGTGCTGCGGTTCCTGCCGAGCCTCGCGCTCTCCGATGCGCTCATCATCGACGCCCTCTCGGTGATCGACGATGCTATCGCTGCACTGACCGCGCCCACCCGCTGACGCCGTGACTGAAACTTTCACGGTTGACGGTTCCGTCGAGCTCGCCGTCGTCGAACGCAGCGGGTTCATCGAATCCCGGCACGCTGGTTCGGCTGTCGTGCTCGGTACCAACGGCGAAGTGCTGCGTGCCCTCGGCGATGTCACCAGCGCCGTCTTTCCGCGCTCGGCCATGAAACCGTTCCAGGCTGTCGCGGTCATGGCGAGTGGCGTCGCCCTACGGGGAGCGGATGCTGCCATCGCCACCGCGAGTCACATCGGTACCGCGGAACACATCGCACTGGTTCGCGGGCTGCTCGCCCGGGCCGGAGTGCCCGAAACGGCACTCGCCTGCCCGGCGGCGTGGCCGATCGACTCCGCCGCGCGGGATGCGCTGGTGAAACGCGGGGCCGGCAAAGCTCCGGTGTACATGGAGTGCTCGGGCAAGCACGCGGCAATGCTCGTCGCCTGCCAGCAGAACGGCTGGGCGATCGAGGGTTATCTGGAGCCGGAGCATCCGCTGCAAAAACGTATTCTCGACGTGCTCGAGCGGTTCACCGGCGAACGTCCGCTGGCCTCGGGCATTGATGGTTGCGGCGCTCCCGTGCACGCCATTTCGCTCATCGGCCTGGCCCGCGGCATCGCCCGCATCGCCACGAGCAAGTCCAACTCGCCGTTCGCGATCTACCGTGAAGCCGGTTTTCTGGCCGAAGCTGTTCGTGCCAACGGCTGGGTCGTGGCCGGCTCAGGTCACTCCGACAGCATCGTCATCGACCGGCTCGGCCTGTTCGTGAAGGGCGGCGCCGAGGGCATCATGGTGGCCGCCGCCGAAAACGGCACCACCGTGGCGCTGAAGATTCTGGACGGCAACCTGCGCGCCGCAGCGGCGGTTGCCGTGGGTCTGCTCGCCGACGCCGGTGCGATCAAGCGACTGGATGTCGAAGAGTTACTGCCTGAGCTCGGCCTCACCGTGACCGGCGGTGGCCGGCCGGTGGGGGAAATTCGCGCCAGCTACGTCTAACCGAGTCGATGGCGACGGCCCGTGCAATCTGCACGGTGACTTCGGGTAATTGCAACTTTGCCACCAGGCGGTGCACCCGGTTGACCACCGCTGAGGTGAGCGAATCAATGCCTGCATAGACGCTGCCCACCGCGATCTGACCGCCGATGTCGGCGGCCAGCCACGGTTTGTGATCGCGTGCGATTACGTGGTGGTGCAAGGGCGCCCTCGATCTCGACGATCTGCGCGACCGGCTTGCCCGAATCGGGCGGGTCCCGGCGGACCGGCTCGTCGCTCCTCGCGTCTAGCTGAGCCTGGCCAGGCGTCGCGCCTTGGCCGCTCCCGCCACCTGCACCGTCACGACCACGATGATGGCAATAATGAACACGGCCGAGGCGAGCACGTTGGCCTCAGCCGGAATGCCGCGGGCCGCCGAAATATAGATATATTTTGGGAATGTCGACACCGCGCCGGAGTTGAAGTTCGTGATGATGAAGTCATCGAAGGACAGGGCGAACGACAGCAGAGCGGCTGCGAGGATCCCCGGCAACAACAACGGAAAGGTGATGCGGGCGAACACTTGCGCGGCAGAACCGTAGAGGTCACGACCAGCCTCTTCGAGCGCCGGGTCGAGGCTCGCGACCCGGGCCTTGACCGTGACCACCACGAAACTGATGCAGAACATGGTGTGAGCGAGAATGATCGTCAGCATGTCTTTCGGCACCCCGACCGACAAAAACTGTGCAGCCAGGCCGGCACCGAGCACGACCTCCGGGGTCGCCATCGGCAGAAACAGCAGCAGGCTGGTCTGCGACCGAAACTTGAACCGGTAGCGCACGATGGCGATCGCGATCATGGTGCCGAAGGTCGTCGCAATAACGGTGGCGACAACCCCGATGAACAGGCTGTTGCCGAAGGCTTGACAGACGGCTCCGTTCTGCACATTGCAGACGCCCCGCCATTTATCTAAGGTGAAGCCCTGCCAGGTGATGTTCGACTTGAGCGAGTCGTTGAAGGAGTAGACGAAGGTGTACCCGATCGGAATCATCAGGAACAGCAGGGCCAAGGCACTGTAAGCCGGCAGCAACCATTTGCCGAGGGAGAGTTTCACAGCAGCTCCTCCGTTCCGGATCGTTTGACGTAGATGCTGACGATCACCAGGATCACGGTCATCAGAATGATCGACAGGGCAGCGGCTGCCGGAAAGTTCTGCAGCACCAGAAAGTTGGTTTCAATCACGTTACCCATCATCTGGGTGCCGGTACCGCCGAGAAAGTCCCGGCTGGCATTGATATAGTCGCCCGCCGCGGGAATGAAGGTGAGCAACGTGCCCGCGACGATACCGGGCATCGACAGCGGAATGGTGACCTTGCGGAACACGTGGAACGGGCTCGCGTACAGGTCGCTGCCCGCCTCGAGGTAGCGCACGTCGAGCCGCTCAAGGGTCGTGTAGAGCGGCAGGGTCATGAACGGAATGAAGTTATAGGTGAGACCGAAGATCACCGAGAACGCGGTGCCGGTCACGTGCGCTTCCGGCGCCATCAGCGACAGTGCCTTGAGCGTCTGCACCACGAAGGACTCATCGGAGAACAGTTGCTTCCAGGCCAGGGTGCGCAGCAGAAAGCTGATGAAGAACGGCGCGATCACGAGCACGAGCATGAGGCTCTGCAGTAGCGGCCACTTTCGCGCCTTCACCCCGATGAAGTAGGCCAACGGGTAGCTGATCAGCAGAGCGAAGAACGTCGCCGCGAGCGCATAACTGAACGAACGCACGATGTGCGGCCAGTAAGTCGTGACAACTTCGACGTAGTTCTGCCAGCGGAAGGCGTAATCGTACTGACCGATATCCCCGAACTCCCGCGGCGCCTGGAACGAGGTCAGCAAAAGCGACACCAGCGGGGTGAGAAAGAACAGCACCAGATACAGGATGCCCGGCAGCAGCAGAAACAAGGCCACCGGGCTGCGGCGCCTGGCGGCCGGATCGGTCGACGGCGCGGTCGTGGGTGGCGGCGCGGTCGTGGGTGGCGGCGCGGTCGAGGAAAATGCGGCGAAGGCCATCTCAGGCCTCCTCGAGCTCCGTGAGCAGCGATGACCGACGCTGCTGGGCGATTGTCTTGGTGTCGAGGTCGGCTTCGAATCTCGGACTCTGGGCGGGATCGTCGTCGAGACCGAAGCCGTGGACGACATTCCAGCTGAGCCAACAAGAGGCGCCGACGTGCGCGGCCGGGCCGAAGACCATGTTCTGGGCGAATACCACCAGGGTGCCGACGCCCGGCACGTCGACGAGGTATTGCGTGCTGACCCCGCTGAACGACACATCGATGACCCGGCCCGGGCCCAGCACGTTGCGGCCGGTGTCCTGGACCGGTGCTTCAGCGTGCAGGATGACCTTCTCGGGACGCACACCGATGGTGACTTCGCCCGACACTCGGTGGGCTCGCTCCAGCGGCACCACGATCTTCTGGCCAGAAACGTCGACGGCGATGGCGGTGCTCGTGGTGGACACGACCGGACCGGTGAACAGGTTGGACTGGCCCAGAAAGTTTGCGACGAACGAGGTCTTGGGTAGTTCGTAAAGCTGCTGCGGCTCACCCATCTGCTCGATTCGGCCCTTGTTCATGACCGCGATGGTGTCGGCCATGGTCATGGCTTCCTCCTGGTCGTGGGTCACGTGCAGAAAGGTCAGGCCCACCTCCTCCTGGATGGTTTTCAGTTCGAGCTGCATCTGACGCCGCAGTTTGAGGTCGAGGGCGCCGAGCGGCTCATCGAGCAGCAGCAGCGCCGGCCGATTGACGATGGCGCGAGCGAGGGCAACGCGTTGTTGCTGGCCGCCGGATAGTTGCTGCGGTTTACGGTGGGCGAGGTGGTCGAGCTCCACCAGGAGAAGCGCCTCGTGCGCCTTGGCCACCGGGCCTGCGATTTTGCGTCGGCGCAGCCCGAAGGCGACGTTCTCCAGCACGGTCATGTGCGGAAACAGTGCGTAGCTCTGGAACACGGTGTTGACCGGACGTTGAAAGGATTTCCGATTCGTCACATCCGCTCCCGCGATCAGGATGCGGCCGCTGGTCGGTTCTTCCAGTCCGGCGACGAGGCGGAGGGTCGTCGTTTTTCCGCAGCCCGAGGGGCCCAGCAGCGCGAAGAACGATCCGGCCGGAATGGTGAGGTTGAGGTTTTCAATGGCGGTGAACCCGGGGAAACGTTTTTCGATGCCGACCAGTTCCAGGTCAGCACCACGATCGGCGAACGCACCGACGGCCATCAGGCTGCGCCCAGCAGGATCGCCTGGAACTGGTTATTGAACGTCTGCTCTTCGGTGCCGTCGAGACCGCGAAAGACGTAGGCGTTGGCGAGAGTGGCATCGTCGGGAAAGATCAGCGGGTCTTCGGCCAACGCCGGGTCGATGGCCATCATGGCTTCCTTGGCCCCGACGACCGGGGTGATGTAGTTGACATAGGCGGCGACCTCGGCAGCGACGGCCGGGTCGTAGTAGTAGTTGATGAGCTCCTCGACATTCTTCTTACCGGGCGAGCCGATCGGCACCACGAAGTTGTCGTTCCAGAGGGTGCCACCCCTCTCGGGAACGATGAAGCCCCACTTGTCGCCGTTTTCGGCGTTGAGCTGCACGATGTCGCCGGACCAGACGATGGCGGCGAGGGTGTCTTCGTTGGCGAGGTCTTCCTTATAGGAGTTGCCCTTGATGTTTCGGATCTGGCCGTCAGAGACCTGCTTCTCGAATTCGTCGATAGCCGCGGTGAACTCATCTTCGCCCCAGTCGCCGGAGATGTCGACGCCTTGATCGAGCATGATCAGGCCCATCGTGTCGCGCATTTCGGAGAGCACACCGACGCGGCCCTTCAGGTCGGCAGCCCAAAGGTCTTCGACCGAGGCCAACCCCTGGGGATACTTCTCCTTGTTCCAAGCCAGACCCGCGAAGCCACCCTGCCACGGCACGCTCATGGCCCGCCCCGGGTCGAAGTCGACGTCCTGCAGCGACGGCAGCAGATTGGCGAGGTTGGGAATGTTGGCGTGATCGAGTTCCTGGGTGTAGCCGAATCGAATCATGCGGCTGACCATCCAGTCGGTCAGACAGGCGACATCGGCACCGATGTCCTGGCCAAGGGCGAGCTGGTCCTTGACCTTGCCGTAATAGGAGTTGTTATCGTCGACGGCTTCGGTGTACTTGACCGAAATGCCGGTCTGTGCCTTGAACGCGTCGAGGGTCGGATAGCTGCCGGCATCATCCACGTCGATGTAGAGCGCCCAGTTGTCCCAGCGGATGGACTTGTCAGTGGCCGAGGTATCGGCCGCGGCGGTGGGTTTGGCCGTGGCGCCGGAGGAGCACGCGGCGAGCGCGAGCGCGGTAGCGCCGGCACCGGCGCCGGCCAGCAGTGTACGACGGCCCATTTGCGAGTTCTGCGCCCGACGAATGAGCTGGCGGATCATGGGATCAGCAGGCAGCGGCTTGGACTTCATCTGGTTCTCCTAGCATTCTGAGCACGCAGACGGTCAGGGCTAACGACGTTGCGAGTTGGTCGATAGTTGCACATATCGGTGGAAATTACACTTAAAAGTGTTCAAAACATTGATCTTGGAACCGATTTGTCACGAAATCAGCACATACTTGCAACATTCGCCCGTGAAATCGTCGCTTCACCGAGACTAGGGTGGTGGCCAGGAGCGAGAGAGGGACACCATGAGAATCGCAGTTCCCACCGAGACCAAGAATAATGAATTTCGGGTCGCGATCACCCCGGCGGGGGTGCACGATCTTGTGTTGCACGGTCACGATGTGGTCGTGCAGGCCGGGGCTGGGGCGGGTTCCTCGATCAGCGATGAGCAGTATCGCTCGGCCGGTGCGACGATTCTGCCGGACGCCGCGAGCGTCTGGGCGGCCGCCGACCTCCTGCTCAAGGTGAAAGAACCGATAGCGAGCGAGTACGGCTATTTTCGGGACGATCTGGTGCTGTTCACCTATTTGCACCTCGCCGCCGAACCCGACCTGACGAGGGCGCTGCTTGTGAGTCAGGTCACCGCGATCGCCTACGAAACCGTGCAGTTACCCTCCCGTGCGCTTCCGCTGCTCGCGCCCATGAGCGATGTCGCCGGTCGCCTCGCACCGATCGTGGGTGCCAATGCCATGCTCAAACCGAACGGTGGCCCGGGTCTGCTGGTGCCCGGCGTTCCCGGCACGCATCCGGCCAAGATCGCCGTGCTTGGCGGCGGTGTCGCCGGAACCGCTGCGATGCAGGTGTCGCTCGGCCTCGGCGCGGAGGTGACCGTGCTCGACACGAATCTGTTTCGGCTGCGTGAGATCGACGCCCTGCACTTCGGTCGGGTCAAGACCATCGCCTCGAATAGCTTCGAGATCGACAAAGCCGTCATGGAGGCCGATATGGTCATCGGTTCGGTGCTGATTCCTGGTGCCAAGGCACCCAAGCTGGTCAGCAACGAGCTGGTGTCGCGCATGAAATCGGGCAGCGTGCTCGTGGACATCGCCGTTGACCAGGGCGGCTGCTTTGCTGACAGCCATCCGACCACTCACGCCGACCCCACCTTCACCGTGCACCGATCCTTGTTCTACTGTGTCGCCAATATGCCCGGCGCTGTGCCGCACACCTCGACCTATGCCTTGACGAATGCGACCCTGCCGTACGTGCGCGCCCTCGCCACGTTCGGCTGGGTGAATGCACTGCGCGCCGATGCCGCGCTGGCGCAGGGACTCAACGTGTTCGGCGGCCGCCTGATCAGTCCCCCGGTCGCGCTCGCCCACGGGATGACGCACCGGCAGCTCGCCGAGGTGCTGGCCTAGCCGCTCGCCAAGCTGCCGTCCGGTTCCGGCAGGACCGCCCGAGTCACGTCGCCATCGGGGTGCAGCACCCAGACTCGGCCGCGCCCGGGAGCCAGCGGTGGCGGCAACTGACGGCGGTGACTGACCATCCGAAAATCGGACAGGCCACACCGATCGAATACGATGCTGGCCGGCCCGCCGTTGAGCCGACCGCGTGCAGTCTGCCCACTTGTAATCTGGCCACGCAGCCGAGTCAGCAGGGTCCAGTGTGCCTGCCAGGTTTCGGCGTCACCGACGACGACCAGCCGGCCGGGAGCATCCGTTTGACCGGTTTCGACGCTGATCAGGGCGGATGCTGTCGGCCCGGTCGTTCCCGCCAGCTCCACCACCGGCACCCTCAGCACAGCGCGCAGTCGCGCGGCGGTGCGCGCCGGTGACGACGATACGACAAGCAGCGGGCCGTGGTCGGGCAGCTGCGGAGTCGATCGGGCGAGCGGGGTGAGTTGCACCTGCACGGGCACCGGAGCCAGCAGTTGCACGCAGGTGTTGTGCCAGACTCCCCCACCGGCCGGCAGGGAGGCGTGGTAGTTGGCCGACAGCCCGCCGGCGGCGAGATGATCCTGCACGCTGGAAAGTTTGAGCAACAGGGTGCTCGGGCAGAGGGAAGCGAGTCCGGGAACCGCGCTGGTCAGCCGCTGCACGGCGACGACGAGGTGCACGCCGGCGGCAGGGCCATCGCGCAGTAATCCAGTGAGCAGATCGGCGGCGGCTAGTCGATGATCCGGCTGCCAGCGCGCCGAAACCGAATCGAAGTCGTCGAGCAGCAACAGTCGCGGCAGCGCTGTGGTCTGCTGTCCGCTTTCAATGCGCATGCTCACCCGTTCCAATGCGTCCCAGGTCGACTCGACGTCGGCGTTCACTAATTCAATGGCGATTTGGGCACCACGCTCGCGTTCGGCCACCCGGGCGATGGTGCACAGCAGCGTGGACTTGCCCGAGCCGGACCCGCCCACGACGAGCAGGTGACCGTCAATCTCGGGGGCGTAGGCGAACACGCGGTACCGCTGGCTGTCGGGCTCGTCGAGCACACCGAGGGGGTAGCCGGGAGCCGGGACACCCTCGACGGTGAACCGGCGCAGATCGGCCTCGGTCACCAGCGTCGGCAGCGCATTCAGCCACGGGCGCCGCGGTGCAGTACCGCCGGAGAAACGCGCCGCAATCTCCAGAATGTCGCTCTCCCCGGTCGAGGCGACCTGGCAGAGCACCGGCTCGACGGTATCGGTGGCGATCACGCACCGACCGGGTTGATTTGGATCCAGCGTGGCCGCAGCATCCGTTCCGATCACGGCCTGGCTGTCAGCCCGGTTATTGACCCGCAGCGAAAGGCGCAGGCTGCATTGGCCATCAGGGCATCGCGCACCACCCCGGCCGGTCGTTGAGTGCACAAGATCAGGTGCACGCCGAGCGACCGCCCGCGCGCAGCAATGTCGACGAACAGGGCGTGCAGCTCCGGAAAGGCCCCGAGCATGGCCGCGAATTCATCGACAACGATGACCAGTCGGGGCAGCGGATGCTCCAGCTCGGTCAGATTCCGCGCGCCAGCAGTGCTGAGCATCCGCTCTCGGAAGCGCAGTTCGGCCCCCAGACTGGCCAGGGCGCGGGCAGCCGTCTGGGAATCGAGATCGGTGATGAGCCCGACGCAGTGCGGAAGCCGGCTGAGGGGCGCAAATGCGGCGCCGCCCTTGAAATCAACGAGTAAGAAATTCACCTGTTCCGCTGAATGCACAGCGGCCAGGGACGCCACCCAGGTCGTCAAGAGCTCACTCTTGCCGCTGCCGGTCGTGCCGCCCACGATGGCGTGCGGTCCGGCTCGCACTAGATCGATGAGTACCGGCCCAGCTGGTCCGACTCCGATCACGCAACCCAGGCCGGTCGGGGCAACCGACGCCGGGTCGGCGGTTGCGCTGCCGCCTGCCGTGAGTAAGTCTGTCAGGGTAACGCCGACCGGGATCGCCCCGGCCGAGGTGACGAGGCCGGCGTCGCTGGCCTGGCGGGTGAGCGCCGCTGCAAAGTCGGTGGCCGCGGCCCTGGTCAGCAGTTCCGGGAAGAAATCGATGGCCGGCGCCCGATTCGGCGACCGGACCAGCTGCGCTCGGCCGGGACCGATCACCCGCACAACGGTTCCGCACCCCGGCGGCAGATCGTCGAGCCGGGTCGCAACGGCGACCAACAGTCGCCCCTGGCCGCGGTCGCGCGCGGTGCGTGCCGATGTTCCCGACGTCGCCTGATGCAGCACGATGTGCCGAGTTGCTGGTCGCACGTCGTCGTGTGGAAACGCGGCTGCCCACTCCCACTCGGGGCCGGTATCCAGGTCCAGGCCGACGTCGGTCGGGGGCAGTGCGAAGCACAGCTGCACGAGCACCGCCCGGGCCAGGGCTTCGGGAAGAGGTGCAGCCCCGACGATGCCGAGTCCGTGCGTCAGGTCGACGACGATCGGAGCGTCGGTGATGATCGCGGCCCAGTCACGAAGTTCTCGATGGTCGTTCGGAGCTGTCGCCCCGCCCAACCGAATGCCACTCGGTGCCGGGCCACAGCCCAGGGTGACGAGCGTGGCATCCGTTTGCCGCCAGCGCGCGGCGGAGGCACGGCCGAGCACGATGTCCCTGGCCGAGGGAGTCTGCTGCCAGGCGTCCTCCCTCCAGCGGGCCTGGCGTTCGGTGATCGCCACCCGAAGCACCGCGACGGCGTCGGCCTGTGCGGCAGTTTCGGTCCGGCGGCGTTTGCGCCCGGCGCGCCGCGAGTCGACCATGCTGGCCACCGCGATGAGCGGGCTGAGCACGGCGAAGATCAGTGCGAACGCTGACCCGGTGATCGACCAGATCAGGCCGGCGGCAGCCAGTGGTGCCACAGTGGCGAGAAGCGGAAATCCGGCCGGTGGCGCCGCGGAGGACGCCGGCGGCAGGCTGAGGTTCTCGTCAACGGTCGACACAGCACCAGCAGACCAGAGGATCGGCTCCGCGTGGGGCGGGCGAGAGCTATCCGTGCGTAATCCGCGTTTGGGTGCCTGGTGGAGGAGCAACCCGCCACGGCAAACGGCTCAGGCGACGGTGAACGAGTGGTCGGCGATTTCGACCCGCGTACCGTGCGGTAGCACGTAGCGTCGTCCCGGTTCGAGCGGCTCGGCCGTTTCGCCGGGCCGGCGAATTACGGTGCCATTGCCGGAGACCCGGTCACTGACCCAGAACTCGCCGTCGTGCTGGCCGAACTCGAGGTGAGTCTTGGAGACCGAGCGGTCGGCATCCACTACCCGAATAAGGTCGTCGAAGATCTCGTCAGGTTGCGGCAGAGGCTTGCGCCCGATCAGGCCCGACCCCTGGACGGTCACTTTCTGACCGGTGCTGAAGGTCAAAACGAAGGTCCTGCTGCTCGGCAGCGTCGATGCTGCGGGGGGATCGTTCGTAACGGCGGCGGCCGCGCGCACCGGAACGGGCACGAGTGCGGGAATCGGAACGGAGATGATCGCTGCCTTTCGCGGAAGGCGCGCGATGATGGTCGTGTCGTTCGGGCGCGGATCCGGGCGCTTACGCGATTCCACGGTAGCCGATCGAGAGCTACCGCACTCGCCGCAAAACATGGCACCAACCGGCAGCCAGGCACCGCAAATCTGACACGTCACGACCGGCTCACTTAAACCTTCTTGACCAAGCTGGACTTGAGCTGCATGAAACCAAAACCATCGACCTTGCAGTCGATGTCGTGTCCGTCAACCGGGTCGACCAATCGAATGTTGCGCACCTTAGTGCCGACCTTGATCGACAGGGCCTGACCCTTGACCTTGAGGTCCTTGATGATCGACACGGTGTCGCCGTCGATCAGGATGGTGCCGAAGGCGTCTTTGACGACGGCTTCCTGCTCTTCTTCAACCGGTTCGTTCGACCATTCGTGGGCGCAGAGCGGGCAAACCAGCAGCGCGCCCATTTCGTAGGTCAGGTCGCTGGAGCATTCAGGGCACGGGGGCAAGGTCTCATTCACTCGTTCTATAATACGCGATTGCCTGCGCCGGCTATCGGCGACCGATCCCGATTCCGGACTCGCGGTTGAACGCCGAGACCGGCAGCCCGAGGAAGTAAGACTCGGCCGAATGCGCTCCGGAGGACAGCAGTGCCGACAACATGCCGGCCGTGTAGAAGAAGGACAGGGTGAACCAGAGAAGCAGGAGGCCGGTGAACCAGTAGATAGCCCGATTCCAGAATGGCCGGTTGCTGCGGTTGGTTTCGGCGAAACTTCGGGCCAGGGTGCGCGGTGGGCCGAGCGAGTCGAGGGTGGTGTCGATGTCGCGGGCGGCGGCATCCACTTTGATGTTGCCGCGAATCTCACGCAGGATCGATCGGCGTTCGCGCATCGACACCAATTCTTCGAGCCAGAGGTCGAGCCGAAACAGGTAGGACTCCCGGCGACGCCAGACTCCGAACGCGGATCGGGTCTGGGTGGTTTGGGTTTTCATTTCGGTTCCTCCCGGAGTGATTCTGGCTGGTCTGGTTCATCTGTCGGGATGGGACCGAGGCCCATGTGCACGATCGCAACCAGGTAGCGCCATCGAGCAGTCGAAAGCTTGAGGGCTTCCTTTCCCGCCGGGCTGAGTGTGTAGTATTTGCGGGCGGGTCCCGCTGTCGACGCGACCAGGCGGCTCGTGAGCGAGCCGTCCTGCTCCAGCCGTGACAACACCGGGTAGACGGTGCCGGTCGCGAGGTCACTGAGACCAATGTCTTGCAGCCGCACAACGAGTTCGTAGCCGTACGATTCGGCGCGGTGCAATTGGCTCAGGATCAGCATGGGCAGCACACCGCGTAAGGACTGCGCGTCTTGCTGCACTGCCGGAACACTCGGTGGTTGCGTCATGACTATCAACATCGAGCAGGTAGTCGGCGAGACCTAATAGCTGTGCATGCCATCTAGCAAAAAATGCCCCCACCGAACCGCAGCGCAATGCAGGCCAGTTCACCGCTTGGTCTACACTGGCGCTGCGTGTACTGATGGCATGATCTGATCAATCACTTCACCCGGTAATCAGAACGGTTGGGAAGTGGGGGTTGTCAATATTCCAGACGGAGTTCCACGGAATACTCATGGGTGGGACTGGTGGAGTCGGTGGCGTAGGGTGAGCGGACCCGAACGTGCCATTCCTTGGCGATCCGGTTCTCGCACCACGATGTGAGGAAGACACTGCCCTAGATTGAAGGCATGACTCTTCCGCCATCCCTGCTGCGCCTCGCCGCATTCGCGGCCGAGCCCGGCGGCGGCAACCCGGCCGGCGTGCTCCTCGACGCTCGGAATCTCGATGATGGGCAGATGCAGGACATTGCCACGGAAGTCGGGTATGCCGAAACAGCATTTCTGACCGAACCTGCCATCGACGGCGACCAACGACACGCCCGCATCAAGTACTTTTCCCCACTCGCCGAGGTGCCCTTCTGCGGTCACGCCACTATCGCCACAGCGATCGCCCTGGCGACCCGCGACGGCGTGGGAACTCTCCGGTTCGAGACGGCAGTTGGTGTCATCGTCATCACGACCACACTAAACGAGGGTGCCATCATCGCGTCGTTCACGAGTGTGGAACCGCGGTTGGCCGATTTTTCCGACGGAGTCCTTGATCGACTGCTGGATCTGCTCGGCATCGGCCGGGGCGACTTGGATCCCCAGTATGCGCCGCAGGTTGCCTTTGCGGGAAATTGGCATCCGATTCTGGTTTTCGCCAACCAGACGACGTTCGACACGTTCCAGTTCGACGTCGAACCGATGGCCAGCCTGATCGAAGAGCAGAACTGGACCGGCACGGTCACCACGCTCTTCGCACTGGCCCCGAATATATTCGCCGCCCGCAACCTGTTTCCCGTTGGTACAATACTCGAAGACCCCGCTACCGGCTCGGCCGCGGCCGCGCTGGGCGGGTATCTGCGCGAACTGGCACTCGTCGACGGGCCAACGCGCGTGCTGGTCCACCAGGGCAGTCATATCGGGCGGCCGAGCCTGCTCACCGTCGATATCCCGCGAACCGGCGGAATCATCGTGAGCGGTTCGGCCATCACGATCACGTAAGCGTTCGACTCCGCGCCCAGTGCGATCAGGCTTCCGGCGCCTCGTAGGGTTCGACTGCGAGCACGTCAACCACGATCGCGGTGACGTTGTCGCGACCACCGTTTTCGAGGGCCGCCTCGACCATCGCGGAGACGGCGTCCGCTGCCAGCTTCTTCTCGAGTAAAAAATGACGGATACCGTACGAGGTCAGTTCCTTGGTGAGCCCGTCTGAGCAAACCAGGATGCGCGTGCTGGCCTGAATCGGCAGAATGCGATAGTCAGGAATGGGCGGTTCGTGAAAGCCGACTGCCCGGGTGATGATGTTGCTGTGCGGGTGTACGTCGGCCTCTTCGCGGGTAATGCGCCCGGCATCGACGAGTTCCTGCACGACCGAGTGGTCGTTGGTGACCTGCTCGAGTACACCGTTGAACAACTGATAAACCCGGGAGTCGCCGATGTTGAAGACGATCCAACTGACGGCATCCGAGACCAGGGCCAGTGCAACCCCGGTCACCGTTGTTCCGGTGCCCTGGTCGGTGACTCCGACACCCTGCGCCATATCGTCGACGGCGAGCACGAGGGCCCGGTCAATCGAACCGGCCTCGGCAACGAGCGTTCCGGATAGCTCGGCCAGCCGGTTGACGACGGCGGCACTGGCGACATCGCCGGCCGAATGCCCACCCATACCGTCAGCGACGGCGAACAGCGGCGGCGCGGCGAGCAGGCTGTCTTCGTTGACCTCTCGGCGATGACCAACGTCGGTCAGGGCAGCCCACGCCAGCGTTAGCGTCGTTCCAACGCTGGGCAGTTCGACACGAAATTCGGTCGAACCTTGACCAATCTGGGTCACGGGTAGTGCCTTCCGAGTGTGGGGCGCGAAGCCGGCCCCGCCGTTCCAACGTTCACCGAAGGACTCGAACCATAATAACGTCACCGTCCGTTGACACCGTACCGGCCTAGTGTCCGATGTAGCTCATCACATGCTTGATCCGGGTGTAATCCTCGAAGCCATACATCGAGAGGTCCTTGCCGTACCCGGAGTGCTTGAAACCGCCGTGCGGCATCTCGGCAACGATCGGTATGTGGGTGTTGATCCAGACGCACCCGAAGTCGAGGTGCTTGGCAAAGCGCATCGCCCGACCGTGATCTTGCGTCCACACCGACGACGCAAGACCATACTGCACGTCGTTCGCCCAGCGCAGCGCCTCGGCCTCGTCGGTGAAACACTGCACGGTCATCATCGGGCCGAAAATCTCGTGCTGCACGGCCTCGTCGGTCTGCAGCAGTCCGCTGACGATGGTCGCTTCGTGAAAATAGCCGGCCTGGCCGACACGATGACCGCCGAGTTCGAGCACTGCGTGGTCGGGCAGCCGGTCGACGAAACCGGAGACCTGAGCGAGCTGGTTGGCGTTGTTGACCGGGCCGAACAAGACTCCCTGCTCGCTGGGAGCTCCAGTGCGCGCGTTCTCCCGAGCGTAGAGGGCTAGCGCGGCGACGAATTCGTCGTGAATTCCGGCCTGCACGAGCAGCCGGGTCGCAGCGGTGCAGTCCTGGCCGGCGTTGAAGAAGCCGGCGGCAACGATGCCGGCCACGGCGAGCTCGATATCTGCGTCGTCGAAAACGATCACCGGTGCCTTGCCACCAAGTTCGAGGTGCACTCGTTTGAGATCATGTGAGGCGGCTTCAGCGACGGCCATACCGGCCCGCACCGATCCGGTGATCGATACCAGCTGGGGAGTCTTGTGGTCGATCATGGCCGCACCGGTCGTGCGGTCACCGGTGATCACGTTGAGCACGCCCTTCGGCAGAAACTCCGCGGCGATCTCGGCGAGCAGGAGCGTCGCGCTCGGCGTCGTGTCGGAGGGCTTGAGCACGGTCGTATTGCCCGCGGCGAGCGCGGGTGCGAATTTCCAGACCGCCATGTTCAGCGGGTAGTTCCAGGGCGTGACCTGACCGACGACACCGATCGGTTCGCGGCGAATGAACGAGGTGTGGTCGGTCAGATACTCACCGGCCGCGCGGCCCTCCAGATTGCGGGCTGCTCCGGCGAAGAAACGAATCTGGTCGACCGAGAGCAGAATCTCGTCGTCAACGAGGGTCGAGCGCGGCTTGCCGGTGTCGAGCGACTCGGCGTCTGCGAATTCCTCGGCACGCGTCTCCATGGCATCCGCTATGCGAAACAGCGCGAGCTGCCGTACCGCCGGGGTTGTTTCTCCCCAAATTTCAAAAGCGGATGCCGCGGCTCGGTATGCAGCATCGACGTCGGTCGTGTTCGAGACCGGGCTGCTGGCATAGACCGTTTCGGTCGCCGGATCGATCAGGTCGAACCGTTCCGTCGACGTCGAATCAGAGTATTGGCCATTGATGAAGTTGCGTAGTTCGGGGGCGCTCATGCGGCCCAGTGTATCTATTTCGGTTTAATACGCACCCAGATTCACAAATGAAATCCGCAGTGTTTTGCGAAGACTGCTACGGATTCACTTGCTGAAGTGCATTTTGACTGACACAATCGATGCATGAATGGACAAAGGCGTGGTCACCCGCCCAAGCCGGCCCAGCTCGACGATGTGTCGAAGAAGATCATCGAACAACTGCAGGTCGACGGACGTCGGTCGTACGCGGAGATCGGCAAAGCTGTCGGCCTCAGCGAGGCGGCCGTGCGGCAGCGAGTGCAAAAGCTCACCGATTCCGGCGTCATGCAGGTTGTCGCCGTCACCGACCCGATGCAGCTGGGCTTCTTTCGCCAGGCGATGATCGGCATTCGAGCCTCGGCCGACACCCGGATTCTCGCCGAACAGCTCGCAGCGATTGATGCCGTCGACTACGTCGTACTCACGGCCGGCACCTTTGACATTCTCGCCGAAGTCGTCTGCGAAGACGACGACGAATTACTTGAACTGCTCAACTCCAAGATCCGCAATCTCGATGGGGTTCTTTCCACCGAGACCTTCGTTTATCTCAAACTCCACAAACAGTTCTATAACTGGGGAACACGGTAAAGAAAATGACACTCACCACACCCATCGATTCACCAGTTGCCTTCAGCGACGCACACAACGCCGAGTTGCAGCAAAAGGCCAAGGATCACCTCTGGATGCACTTCTCCCGTCAGTCCGTGATGGAATCCGGCGCTGGAGTGCCCATCATCGTCAAGGGCCAGGGCCACCACATCTGGGATTCCCAGGGCAAGCAGTACATCGACGGCTTGAGCGGATTGTTTACCGTCAACGCCGGACACGGACGCAAGCGTCTGGCCGAGGTCGCCGCTAAGCAGGCCGAAGAACTCGCATTCTTTCCGATCTGGTCGTACGCCCACCCGAACGCGATCGAGCTCGCTGACCGCCTCGCCTCTTACGCGCCCGGCGACCTCAACCGCGTGTTCTACTCGACCGGCGGCGGCGAAGCCGTCGAAACCGCGTTCAAGCTCGCCAAGTACTACTGGAAGCTGATGGGGCGACCGACCAAGCACAAGGTCATCTCCCGCAACGTCGCCTATCACGGCACCCCGCAGGGTGCGCTGGCCATCACCGGCATTCCGGCAATGAAGGAAATGTTCGAGCCGGTCACCCCCGGCGGCTTCCGTGTTCCCAACACCAACTTCTACCGAGCCGACGAAATGAGCCCGGGCCTTGGCCTCGGCGACAACCTCGAGATGTTCGGTCAGTGGGCCGCCAACCGCATCGAAGAGATGATCGAGTTCGAAGGACCAGAGACCGTAGCCGCCGTGTTCCTCGAACCGGTCCAGAACTCCGGCGGCTGCTTCCCGCCGCCTCCCGGCTATTTCAAGCGCGTGCGGGAGATCTGTGACAAGTACGACGTGCTCCTGGTCGCCGATGAGGTCATCACAGCTTTCGGTCGCATCGGCAACATGTTCGCCTCAACGACCTATGACATTCAGCCCGACATGATCACCTGTGCTAAGGGCATGACGAGCGGATACTCACCGATCGGCGCGACCATCATCAGCGACCGTATTTACGAACCGTTCAAGCACGGCGATACGACGTTTTATCACGGCTATACTTTTGGCGGCCACCCCGTCTCTTCGGCCGTCGCCCTGGCTAACCTCGACATCTTCGAGGAGGAAAAGCTCAATGAGAACGTGCGCGAGAACTCGCCGTTGTTCCGCAAAGAGCTCGAGAAGCTGCTCGACCTGCCGATCGTCGGTGACGTGCGCGGTGCCGGCTATTTCTTCGGCATCGAGCTGGTCAAGGACAAGGGCACCAAGGAGACGTTCAACGACGAAGAGTCTGAACGCCTGCTGCGCGGCTACCTATCTAAGGCGCTGTATGAAGCCGGCCTGTACTGCCGCGCCGATGACCGGGGCGACCCGGTCATCCAGCTCGCACCCCCGCTGACCATGGGCCCGAAGGAATTCGCCGAGATCGGCGAGATTCTGCGCGGCGTGCTCTCGGAGGCACCGAAGCACATGTAGTTCATTCACTGCGACCCGGTCTCGCCTCCAATTGGATGCGCGATCGGGTCGCCGTCTGGCCGCACCCGCCTCAACCGCCGGCGGCCCGCACCTCGTCGTCGTCTTCGTTGTGCTCGCTCTCGAAAGCCCACAGAGCGTCGTCGCTGAGCGTGGCGTCTTCGCCAAAGTCTTCGTCGTTTTCGTAGCCGAGATCGTCGCTCGTCTCGTCGTCCTGGCGCGGCATCGCGAACGCCCACTCCGGCAGGTGTCCCGATTCGAGCAGCACTTCCAGCAGGTTCGCCGTACTGTATTGAGGGTCGATGCCGAGCGCCTGGTCTACAAAGATTCCGGCCACCGAGCCACTGCCGAGAGCCCAGGATAGCCAAGCCAGCATGCAAAGCGGCGCCGGCCTGGCCGAATGCGGCGCCATCGCAACCACGGTGCGCAGCAAGGTGATGGCCATCCGGATCCGGTCGACATCCGGTCGTTCCTGCTGCAGCCCGAGCATAATGTCCCCGGTATGCTGGGCGCTCGCATCCCCGGAGTCCATCTCTTCCGCGACGATATCGTCGAGGCTGCGCCCAGTTTTCTGCTGCAGCCGGGCATAGTGCTGGTTCACCGCATGGGCGCGCACGCCTTCCTCGCGGCCGAAGGCGAACTGCACCATGATCTGGTCGCGATTAGGCGGCGACTGCACGAGCACGAGCAGCGCTGCTGCGTCGTCCTCGGTGGGCGGGTTGCTCCAGGTCAGCGCTTCCTCCGCGATCGCGACCGGGTCGAGCAGCGCGCCGAGGGTAGGAAACAACTCCGGGGCATTTTCGGCCCGCGCGATCAGGCGGTGGTAACGCCGGTAGACCCTGGCGAGGCGTTCTTTGGTGGCCAGATTAACGCCGACCGGTTCCGCGCCGTTCTGCAGCGTGCCGAGCGGTCGCTCAGCCTGGTCGGCCACCTCGTGGTTCAGTGGAGACTCGGCAATATCGCTGAGCGGATGTCCGCCCGCCGGGCACTGCGGATCGAGATAGCTGCCCCAGGCATCCACTGACACGCAGAGAGAATCACGCAACAGAAAACCGCTGAGCTCGAGCCGCCGGTTCAATATCTCCGCAAAACCCTCACGTGGGATTCCGCGAGCTTCGACGAAGGAGTCTTCCGTGTAGATGACGGGAACGACAGCGTCGACGCCGGGAATTTTGCAGAGCATCCCGGCCAGTGTCGTGGCGATGCGTTTGTACACCTTCTGCGATGCGCCATCCTCGGGCAGGTTGAAGCGCAAGGCGCCGCAGGTGCGATTGCCGCGAAACGCGACGAGAACCGCGCTGGTCTCGGGCAGAAACCCGAGCAGCTGGGGAACAAGTGCCAGAAAGTCCTGGGTCTTCTGGGCTTTAACACGGGTTGGTTGCATGCCGCCACTGTGCCCGGTCGCGCGCAAACCCGCCGCTGCTGAGCGCGTATCTGGGGATCACCTCGGCGGCAGGCCCCCTGTAGAGGAGACGCTTTACACCTCGTCGGCGACCGGGGCCGCGAACTGCGCCGCATACAGCGCCTGGTAGGCACCGTTCGCGGTGAGCAAGTGCACATGCTTGCCCTGCTCCACGATGCGGCCAGACTCCATCACGAGAATCAGGTCGGCGTCGTGAATGGTCGACAGCCGGTGTGCGATGACAAAGATGGTGCGTTCGGCCCGCAACGCGCTCATCGCCTTTTGCACGTGCACCTCGGTGCGCGTGTCGACCGAACTCGTTGCCTCGTCGAGGATGAGCACGCTCGGCTTGGCCAAGAATGCTCGGGCAATGGTGAGCAGCTGTATCTCCCCCGCGCTAACGTTGCCTCCCTCGTCGTCGAGCACGGTGTCATATCCGTCCGGAAGCGAGTGCACGAATCGATCCACGTAGGTGGCGGCGGCGGCAGCGCGAATATCCTGCTCCGTCGCATCCGGTCGGCCGTAGGCGATGTTGTCGCGGATGGTGCCGCCAAACACCCAGGTGTCCTGCAGCACCATTCCTATGCGGCTGCGCAGGTCGTGCCGGGTCATGGTCGCTACGTCAACGCCGTCGAGCAGGATGCGCCCGGAGTTGATCTCGTAGAACCGCATCATGAGGTTCACGAGGGTGGTCTTGCCGGCCCCGGTCAGGCCGACGATCGCGATAGTCTGCCCGGGTTCGGCAACGAGGCTGAGTTGTTCGATCAGCGGTTTGTCCTCGGTGTATCGAAACGAGACGTTTTCGAAGACCAGACGGCCGTGTACCTCAGCGGGGGCCTCCACCGAGTCCGCGTCTTCGCTCTGCTCCGCGGCATCGAGCAGGTCAAATATTCGTTCAGCGGAGGCCACGCCCGACTGCAGCAGGTTGGCCATCGACCCGAGCTGCGCGAGTGGCTGGGTGAACTGGCGGGAGTATTGAATGAACGCCTGCACGTCACCGAGCTGCATGGCACCGGAGGCGACCTGCAGGCCACCGACGACCGCGATGGCTACGTAGACGAGGTAGCCAATGAAGGTCATTGCCGGTGAAGGTCTCCTCGATCTGACCGTTCAGCTCCCCGGTGTTCGCCCACTGGGCGACGAACAGTTTCTGCGAACGCTTGGCGATGAAGGCGGTGATCACGAGGGTGAGCTGCACGGTGACGAGCGCAATCAGGGCGAGCAGGGGCGAGAGGATGAGCATCATCACGATGACACCGATCACTGTGAGCAGGCTTGTGACTACCTGGCTAAGCGCCTGCTGAAGGCTCTGCGAGATATTGTCGACGTCGTTGGTGACCCGGCTGAGCAGTTCACCGCGCGGTTTCTTATCGAAATAGCTCAGCGGCAGGCGATTGATTTTCGCCTCGATCTCTTCGCGCAGCCGGTAGACGGTGCGCTGCACGACTCCGTTGAGCACGTAGGCCTGCATCCAACTGAACACGCTCGAGAGTATGTAGAGTGCGAGCGCCCAGAACAGGAAGGCGGAGAGCATGGCGAAGTCGAAGTCGAAGTCGAAGTCGATGCCGAGCCCAGGCGTGAGCGTCATGCCGCTGAGCATGTCGGCCTGCGTGCTGTCACCGGATGCCCGCAGCCCTGCGATCGCGTCGGCTTGACTGCTGCCGCTCGGCAGCGATTTCGACACCACGCCGGAAAAGATCAGGTTGGTGCCCTCGCCCAGCAGGCGCGGCCTAAGCACCGAGAAGGTCACGCTGATCACAGCGAGGGCGAACACGAGCGCGAGCCACAGGTGTTCCGGTCGCAGCTGGCCCAGCAGTCGTTTGCCCGAGACCGTGAAATTCAGGGATTTCTCGGCCGGCAGATTCATCCCTCCGAAGGGCCCGCCGCCGCGCTGTGGGCGCGGCAACGGCTTGTCATCAGCGCGCGTCTCGCTCACGCTGCTTCCTCCGCGGCGAGCTGGGATGACACAATTTCCTGGTAGGTCGTGTTGGACTCGAGCAGCTGTTCGTGAGTTCCTCGGCCGACGATACGGCCGTCTTCAAGGACCAGGATCTGGTCGGCGTCGATGATGCTCGATACCCGCTGGGCGACTATGACCATGGTGGCTCCGTCGGTGCTCTGTTTGAGCGCGAGCCGCAGCCGGGCATCCGTCGTGAGGTCGAGCGCCGAGAACGAGTCGTCGAAAATGTAGAGGTTCGGTCGTTTCACCAGGTCCCAATCAATGGCGAGGCGCTGTCGCTGGCCGCCAGACACATTGGTGCAGCCCTGCGTGATCGGGGCATCGAGTGCGCCGTCCATCTCTGTGACGAAGTCGCGGGCCTGGGCGATGGTGAGCGCCTGCCAAAGTTCCTCTTCTGTCGCATCCGGTTTGCTGTGGAGCAGGTTGCTACGCACGGTGCCGGAGAACAGGTACGGCTTTTGCGGTACGAGACCGATATTGCCCCAGAGCAGTTCGGGGTTCAACTCGCGCACATTCACGCCGTCTACCAGAACGGAACCGCTTGTGGCGTCGAACAGCCGCGGCAACAGGTTCACTAGGGTGGTTTTGCCACTCCCCGTGCTGCCGATGATCGCCGTGGCGAGCGATGAAGCTCACGTTACGCAGCACCGGCTGTTCGGCGCCGGGATAGGCGAAGCCCACGTCGAGCAGTTCGAGCTCGCCGTGGCCGACTGGCACGTTTATCGGGTTCGCCGGCGGCACGACACTCGACGCGGTGGCCAGCACTTCGCCGATGCGGTCGGCCGAGACGGCGGAACGCGGAATCATCACGGCCATGAACGTGGCCATCATGAGCGCCATCAGCCGGCCCGAGCTCAGGGCCACGTCGGTAACGTCCTGGTTGGCCTTGGCGAAACGGGCGATTTCCACGTCTTCCCGCACAAACGCCCGCACGACGCGGATGCCCGTGAGCTGTTCCCGCAGCACCCGGCCCACGATGTCGATGCGAGTCTGCATCTTGCGAAACAGCGGAACCATTCTTACGACGATGAGTCCCACCGCGATGCGCAATATGGGCACGCTCACCGCGATCAACCAAGACAGTTGTACATCCTGACGGATCGCCATGATCACGCCGCCGATGCTGAGAATGGGCGCGGAGACGAGCAACGTGCAGGTTGTGAGCACGAGCATCTGTACCTGCTGCACGTCATTGGTGGAGCGAGTGATCAGCGATGGCGCGCCGAACCGGGTGACCTCCTGCTCGGAGAACTCGCCCACCCGGCTGAAGACCGCCCCGCGCAGGTCCCGGCCGACTTTCGTCGCCACCTTGGCACCAAAGTACACGGCGACGATCGCGCACCCGATCTGGGCGAGGGTGATGAGCAATATCAAGCCGCCAACACGCAGAATGTAGCCGGTGTCGCCGGTAGCGACGCCCTCGTCGATGATGTCGGCGTTCAGAGTGGGTAGAAAGAGGGACGCGATCGACTAGGCCAATTGAAAGACGAACACCCCGGTGAGCAGTTGCAAGTACGGCCGCAGATAGCTCACGAGCAAGGACCAAAGCACGAAACTCTCCTACTGAACCGTCTGGATGCGTGCATAAACACCGCCCCAGACCGGATGGGTCGGCACAGCTACCTTCGATGCAATAGTGCACTCTTTCCGATGCGTCGACGTGCGAAGTATTGCGCCGTCCGAAGTATTGCGCCGTGCGCAAAAATCAACGATTTATTGCAAAACTTCACATGAGGCGTTCAGGCAAAGAGCTCCGAAATGTAGGCCACCTCGTCGGCGCTCGGCTGCCATGCAGCGGCGGCGCTGGCATTTTGACGGATCTGTTCGGGTTTGGTCGCGCCGGCGATCACACTCGTGAGTCCGGGCTGGGCGAGCAGCCAGGCAAACGTCGCTACGAGCATGCTCACGCCACGCGCGTCGCACCACTGCTGGTACTGCTCGATCACGTCCCACGGAGCATGGTCAGCGAGGTGACGCCGGATCATCATGATGCGGCTGTCGGCTGGTCCGCCCGCGCGGGAGAACTTGCCGGTTAACAGCCCGTTATAGAGGGGGAAGAACGGTAGAAAACCCAGGCCGTAAGCAGTGACGGCCGGAAGGACCTCTTCTTCGACATCGCGCACCAGCAGGCTGTACTCGTTTTGGCTCGAGATGAACTTGGGATGCCCGTTCATTCGCGCAGTGAACTCCGCCTCCGCGATCTGCCAGCCGGCCAGATTGGAGTGGCCGATGTAACGAATCTTACCCTCGGTAATGAGATCATCGAGCGTGGAAAGCGTTTCCTCGATCGGTGTCAATGAATCGGCCACGTGCAGCTGATACAGGTCGATCCAGTCGGTCTGCAGGCGTCGAAGGGATGCCTCAACAGCCAAACGGATGTACCGGCGCGAGCCACGCGCACCCCAGTCCGGACCGTTCAGCCCGCCCATGTCCATGCCGAACTTGGACGCGAGCACGATCTGATCGCGTTTGCCGCGCAGCGAGTGACCCATCAGGGTCTCACTCAGCCCTCGCTCGGCGCCATAGATGTCTGCCGTGTCAAAGAGAGTGACCCCGGCCTCGAAGGCCGCATCAATGACGGCGGTCGTGCCATCCTGTCCCTCCGACGCCGTACCCCTGCGGCCGAAGTTGTTGCAACCCAGTCCGATCGTTGAAACGGTCAGTCCGGAGGAGCCAAGTCTGCGATATTCAATCTGAGCCACCCCTTTAGACTAGGACCGTTCGGGCGGCTCGGCGCAAACCGACCGTCTCCTGCACAGCTGCACCGTTGCCGACGTTCGGCATCGAAGTCCGAAACCCGCGAGGGCGCTCATGCGGGTGCGGCTACAGTCGAAATATGACCACCACGCCTCCCGCGCTTCTTCGGTTACCGAGCCCCCTCGGGCGGCTTGAACTAACCGCCGATGATGACGGCATCCTCTCACTCTCGATCGAAACCGACGGTCACCTTCCGCTCGAAGAATCCGCCGAGAACCCCTCCCCGGTACTCCAACGGGCGGCCAAGCAGCTGGATGAGTATTTCGCCGGCACCCGACACTCCTTCGATCTTCCGGTGCACCTGACCCGCGGCACCGATTTTCAACGCAGCGTGTGGGCTCGCCTCTCAACTCTGGGCTTCGGCGAGGTCATCTCATACGGTGCGCTCGGCAGCGACATCGGGCGGTTCGGGTCGGGCCGCGCCATCGGCGGAGCCGTCGGCGCCAACCCGGTGCCGATCATCATCGGCTGCCACCGCGTGCTCGCGACCACGGGCCGCATCACCGGTTACAGCGCTGGTCAGGGAATCCCTACCAAAGCCTGGCTACTCGATCACGAGAGCATCATGCATCGCTAGCCCGCTCCCGAGGATGCTTCTGCGTTACCGTGCCGTGTAGATCGTCGACGTCGCCGGCCGGCCATTGCTGGCCAAGTGCTGCTCGACGAGCAGCTGAAGTTCGCCGGGCGCACCGGGTGTCAGGCTGATACCGACCGATCGGGCCCAGTCGATCAGCTCAGCAACAGCCCCAAAGTCCTGCCCGTTGTCGATCAGGGCCCGCGCGAATTCCCCCTTGGACTTTTTGTTGAAGTGGTTGAGGGCACGTCTCTGGCCGTCGCCGGCGTCGGCGACAACCCGTAGGTAAATCGAGTCGGGCCGCACCGGTCGGGCGCCGAGGGCGACGTAGGCCTCCGAGCGCAGATCGAGCAGCAGGCCCTCGGTATGGCCGAGGAGCTTCTGCACGTCAGCCGACCAGTGTTGTTTGAGCGAATGCTTGTTCAAAGTCAGATCCGGCACCCGCGAGTCGTGCGACAGACGGTAGGCCGGAATCGGGTCCAAGGCGGTGATCGGCCCGAGAAGCGCGGAATGCACCACAAGGTGGGCATGCGCGAACTCGCGCTGCAGGGCCGTCAGAGTGGCAGCGTCCAACCCATCAAAGAGCACCCCCGTGTAACGATCAATGACGGGCATGGTCGGCGACCGCAGAAGCTCGCGGTTGCGGTCTAGTTCGAACAGCTGCGTACGACCGAGTTTCAGGGCGGCCATCGCCGCTTCCGGATGCCGGGACAGGCTCACCAGTGACCGTGCGAGGGACCGGCGCTTGACGCTCAGTACCGGATAAGCCAGGAGCGACCAGTCCAGGGGTACAGCTTCGCCGCCGGAGCGTTTCGTCTCCGACGGCGGAAGCAGTATCAGCAAAGGTGTTCTGTACGTTGCTAGGAACTGACGAGTTCAGCCTTGCGAGCCACGACGGTCACAATGTCGTTGTCGACGGACAGAAAGCCATCTTCAGCCTTCGCAACGACCTTGGAACCATCGGTCAGAGTGAGGCGAACATCGCCAACGGCCAGAATCGCCAACATCGGTTCGTGACCGGCAAGAATACCGATCTCGCCTTCGACGGTTTTGGCGACAACCATCGTCGCTTCGCCGGTCCAAACCTGTTGGTCGGCCGACACCACGCTGACGGACAGCGACTTTGCCATGTTTAGTCGTTCTCTTTCTGAATCTGAGCCCACTTCTCTTCAACGTCGTTGATGCCACCGACGTTGAAGAAAGCCTGCTCGGCCACGTGGTCGAAGTCACCATTGGCGATCGCCGTGAAGGACTCAATGGTGTCCTTCAGCGGAACCGTGGAGCCCTCAACACCGGTGAACTTCTTCGCCATGTAGGTGTTCTGAGAGAGGAACTGCTGAATGCGACGCGCACGAGAAACCGTGACCTTGTCTTCTTCAGAGAGCTCGTCAACACCGAGGATCGCGATGATCTCCTGGAGTTCCTTATTCTTCTGCAGAATGGCCTTGACGCGAACGGCCGTGTTGTAGTGATCGGAACCCAGATAGCGGGGGTCGAGAATACGGCTGGTCGAAGTGAGCGGATCGACGGCCGGGTAGAGGCCCTTCGACGCGATTTCACGCGACAGCTCGGTCGTGGCGTCGAGGTGCGCGAACGTGGTCGCCGGAGCCGGGTCAGTGTAGTCGTCGGCGGGAACGTAGATCGCCTGAAGGGACGTGATCGAGTGGCCACGGGTCGACGTGATGCGCTCCTGCAGGATGCCCATCTCGTCGGCCAGGTTGGGCTGGTAGCCCACGGCGGAAGGCATACGGCCCAGGAGGGTCGACACCTCTGACCCGGCCTGCGTGAAACGGAAGATATTGTCGATGAAGAGCAAGACGTCCTGCTTCTCCACGTCGCGGAAGTACTCAGCCATGGTGAGGGCAGAGAGGGCCACGCGCAGACGCGTTCCCGGCGGCTCGTCCATCTGACCGAAAACCAAAGCGGTCTTGTCAAAGACGCCGGCTTCTTCCATCTCGGCGATGAGGTCGTTGCCCTCACGGGTACGCTCGCCGACACCGGCGAACACCGACACTCCACCGTGGTCCTGCGCAACGCGCTGGATCATTTCCTGGATGAGGACGGTCTTGCCGACTCCGGCACCACCGAACAAACCGATCTTTCCACCGAGAACATACGGCGTCAGGAGGTCGATGACCTTGATGCCGGTTTCGAACAACTGAGTCTTGGACTCGAGCTGGTCGAAGGGCGGCGGCTTGCGGTGGATCGGCCAGCGCTCCGTGATCTCGATCTTCTCGCCCGGCTTGGCGTTCAGCACATCGCCGATGACGTTAAAGACCTTGCCCTTGGTGACGTTTCCGACCGGAACCGTGATCGGGCTGCCGGTGTCTCGCACTTCCTGGCCGCGGACGAGTCCGTCGGTCGGGTTGAGCGCGATGGCACGAACCAGGTCGTCGCCGAGGTGCAGAGCAACCTCGAGGGTGATCTCGTTCGACTCATCGCCGATGGTGATCGTGGTCTTCAGGGCGTTGTAGATGCCGGGGATCGAGTCATGCGGAAACTCGATGTCGACCACGGGGCCCGTGACACGGGCGATGCGGCCAACAGAGCCGGCCGTATCCTCCGCGCGGACTGGCGCGGTTGCGGTGTCAGTCATTGCTCTCTCTTCTCTGGTTACTTCTTGGCGGATGAGAGCGCATCGGCTCCACCCACGATCTCGGAAATCTGCTGGGTAATCTCGGACTGACGCGCATTGTTCGACAACCGTGTGTAGTCCGTGATCAGCTTGTCGGCGTTGTCGCTGGCCGACTTCATCGCCTTCTGACGGCTCGCGTGCTCGGAAGCCGCCGACTGCAACATGGCGTTGTACAGGCGACTCTCGATGTAGACCGGGAGGAGGCTGTCCAGAACCGTTTCCACGTCGGGCTCGAACTCATAGAGCGGAAGAACCGTGCTGTTACCCGGTTCTTCAACACCCTCAACGACCTCGAGCGGAAGCAGCCGAATGACTTCTGGAACCTGGGTGACCATGCTCACGAATCGGTTGTAGACGATGTGAATCTCATCGACGCCGCCATCGGCGTAGTCCGTCAGGAACGACTCGAGCAGGGCTTCGCCGATTTCCTTGGCCGTTTCGAACTGTGGCTGATCGGTGCCGCCGGTCCAGACTCGCTCAGACGTGCGGCCCCGAAAGGTGAAGTACGCGATGGCCTTGCGGCCAACCAAGAAGTAGACGACGTCCTTGCCCTGGCCGCGCAGCAGCTCACTGAGCGACTCCGCTTCACGCAGAACCTGCGAGCTGAACGCACCGGCCAGGCCGCGATCGGAGGCGAAAATGACGACCGCTGCGCGCTCGATCTTCTCCGGCTCGGTGGTGAGCACGTGCTCGACGTTCGAGTACGTCGCCACGGCCGAAACGGCACGTGTCACTGCACGCGAATACGGGGTTGACGCAGCGACTCGCGCCTGCGCTTTCTGGATGCGCGAGGCGGAGATCAGCTCCATGGCCCGAGTGATCTTCTTGGTCGTCTGGGCAGACTTGATCTTCTGCCGGTAGACGCGAAGTTGCGCTCCCATGTGTCTGCTTCCTTGTCTTTCAGTTTGATGAGATCAGTGGCGCCGTAAGTCGGATCAGCGACTAGCGGCGGTGCTTGACGATCTTTTCCTGGTTGACGTCTTCGGCGGCAATGGCCTCAAACTTCTCTTTGCCGACCGAGGCGAGCGGCTTGCCCTCGCCGGTCTGAAACTCGAGCTTGAACTTGTCGACACCAGCGGTCAGAGCGGCAACGGTCTCGTCGGAGAGAACGTTGGTCTCGCGCAGATTCTTCAAGATCTCAGTGTTGCGCCCAAGGAAGTCAAGCAGCTCGCGCTCGAAACGCAGCACATCGGGAACGGGCACCTCGTCCAGCTTGCCGTTGATGCCGGCCCAGATCGAGACGACCTGATCCTCAACGGGGTACGGCGAATACTGAGGCTGACGCAGCAGTTCGGTCAGACGAGCACCACGGGCGAGCTGGCGACGGCTGGCCGCGTCGAGGTCGGAGGCGAACATCGCGAAGGCTTCGAGCGAGCGGTACTGAGCCAGCTCAAGTTTGAGCGTTCCCGACACCTTCTTGATCGACTTGACCTGCGCATCGCCACCGACGCGGGAGACCGAGATACCCACGTCGACAGCAGGACGCTGGTTGGCGTTGAACAGGTCGGACTGCAGAAAGATCTGGCCGTCGGTGATCGAGATCACGTTGGTCGGAATGTAGGCGGCAACGTCATTGGCCTTGGTCTCGATGATCGGAAGACCGGTCATCGACCCGGCGCCGAGGGCGTCGGACAGCTTGGCGCAACGTTCGAGCAGACGAGAATGCAGGTAAAACACGTCTCCGGGGTACGCTTCGCGTCCCGGCGGGCGACGCAGCAGCAGCGACACGGCACGGTAGGCCTCGGCCTGCTTGGACAGGTCGTCGAAGACGATGAGAACGTGCTTGCCTGCGTACATCCAGTGCTGGCCGATAGCCGAACCAGTGTACGGCGCGAGGTACTTGAAGCCGGCCGGGTCAGAGGCGGGAGCGGCGACGATGGTAGTGTACTCCATCGCTCCGGCATCCTCGAGCGCACCCTTCACCGAAGCGATGGTGGAGCCCTTCTGACCGATGGCGACATAGATGCAGCGAACCTGCTTCGTCGTGTCGCCGGACTCCCAGTTGGCTTTCTGGTTGATGATGGTGTCGATCGCGATGGCGGTTTTGCCGGTCTGGCGGTCACCGATGATGAGCTGGCGCTGGCCACGGCCGATCGGGATCATGGCGTCAATGGCCTTGATACCGGTCTGCATCGGCTCATGCACGCTCTTACGGTGCATGACACCGGGAGCCTGCAGCTCGAGGGCACGGCGAGCCTCGCTGACAATCTCGCCGAGACCATCGATCGGGGCGCCAAGCGGGTCGACGACGCGGCCCAGGAAGGCGTCACCGACGGGAACGGAGAGAACCTCACCGGTGCGGTGAACCTCCATGCCCTCGACAACGCTGGCGAACTCGCCGAGCACAACAACACCGATCTCATCTTCGTCGAGGTTCTGGGCCAAGCCCAGGGTGCCGTCGGCGAACTTGATGAGCTCGTTGGCCATCACGCCGGGCAAACCCTCAACGTGGGCGATACCGTCACCGGCCGTGGTGACGTAGCCGACCTCGGTCGTCGATGTCTTGTTCGGCTCATAGGACTTCACGAAGTCCTGGAGAGCGCCACGGATCTCATCGGGGCTGATCGTTAGTTCTGCCATCATCTTCCCTTTTCTGTACGGCTGTACAGGTTCTGTCTGTTCAGGACGCTGCCGCCCTGAATCTGGTACTGCGTGGTTTACGGTGCTGCCGGTCTTGTCAAACTGCGCAAAAATCAGCTGGTGAGCTGGAGTCTCAAATCGGCCAGGCGGGTTGCAATGCTGCCGTCGATGACCAGATCGCCGATCTGTACGCGTACTCCCCCGACCAGAGCCGGGTCAACGACCTGGTTGATGGTGAGTGCGCGGCCATGGCGTTCCTGGAGGCTCTTCAGCAGACGGTCAAGCTGGGCGGGCGTCAAAACGCTCGCCGAAGTGATGGTGGCAATCGACGTTCCGGCTTGATCGGCGACAACGGATGCGGCCTGTCGCAGCAATTCGCCGATGCGACGGCCGCGAGGCTGCTGCACCAAGTGGCGAACGATTGCGAGCGTCTGACCGGACACCTTGCCGGCTAGAAGCTTTTCAACCAGGGCTGCTTTGGCATCGATTTTACCAAGTTTGCTGGCGAGGGCCAGTTCGAGCTCCGCGTCAGAGGAGACGGTCTTACCAAAGGCGAACAGTTCGCCCTCGATCGACATGCCGGCCGAAGCAGACAGGGCGGATGCCCGAAGGCCCAGTTCTTCGATCCCGGCGAGCAGGTCGTCGTGGCTGGACCAACGTTCGGAGACGACGGCCGCGAGCAGGTCCAACGCGCGAGGCGTCACGCTGGTGCCGAAGACGGCACGAACGAGGGTGACCTTGGCCGCAGCATCCGCTGATGCGTCGCCAAGCGCAGACAAGACCTGCGACGATGAACCGATCACGCGACCGGCGCCGAACAGGCTCTCGCCCGTCGCCAGATCGGTCGTACCGCCGGGAACGAACAGTGCCGCCCTCGACGTGGCGAGTGCTTCTCTGGTGGCGCTTCCCATTCGCTAGTTCTTTCCTGCTACTGGTGCTTCGCTGGCTTCAAGTTCGGCCAAGAAACGATCGACAATGGCGCTGGCCTTGGCGTCGTCGGACAGGCTTTCACCGATGACACCCGAGGCTAGGTCAATGGCGAGGGTACCGACCTCACTTCGAAGCGACACGACGGCGGCCTGACGTTCGGCTTCGATCTGCGTCTTCGCGCTGGACGTGATGCGACCGGCCTCGGCCGTTGCCACTTCCTTGTGCTCAGCGATGATGCGCTGGCCGTCGGTGCGGGCCTGGTCACGAATCTGACCGGCTTCGGCGCGAGCGTCAGCAAGCTGGGCCGTGTACTGCACGAGCGCAGCTTCGGCCTTGCGCTGGGCGTCGTCGGCTTTGGCGATGTTGCCCTCGATGGCTTCTGCACGATCGTCAAGAAGCTTCTGCATCTTGGGCAGCGCAACCTTCAAGAAGAAGAACAAAATCACGACAAAGCAGACCGCCGACCAAATGATGTCGTAGATCTCCGGGATGAGCGGGTTTTTAGCCACTTCTTCCGTCGCGGCTGCAATTACTGCGTGAAGCATCATGCCTCCTAACTGAGTAGTAAAGAGGACTAGTTTGTGAAGATGAAGTAGGTGGCGATACCGATGAAGGCGAGCGCCTCGGTGAAGGCGATACCGATGTACATCAGCACCTGCAGACGGCCGGCCAGTTCAGGCTGACGAGCGACACCTTCGATGGTCTTGCCAACGACGATACCGATACCAATTGCCGGGCCGATGGCTGCGAGGCCATAACCGACGGTAGCGATGTTTCCGTTGATTTCCGCGAGAACGGTTGTTGCGTCCACGTATGTTTCCTTCCGTGATGGTGAATTCGGCGAGTGCCGGATTCCTAAAGTGTCTAGTGTTCCTCAGCCAGCGCAAGCTGGATGTAGACGGCGGTGAGTAGGGCAAAAATATAAGCCTGGAGGAGGGCAATCAGCACTTCGAACAGGGTAAAGGCGAAGCCGAAAGCGAGGGTACCAACGCCGAAGAGCTTGAACCCGCCATCCGCGGTGAAGAAAAAGAACTGCGTTGCGCTGAAAAACAGCACCAGCAGAAGGTGTCCGACGATCATGTTCATCATCAATCGGAGTGTGAGGGTGAACGGTCGCACCAGGAACGTCGAGATGAACTCGATCGGCGTCACGATGATGTAGAGAAAGACCGGCACGCCGGGCGGGAAAAGCGAGTTGCGGAAGAAATTTCCCGGGCTCTTCTTCACGCCGGCATAGATGAACGTCACGTAGGCGATGACACCGAGTAGCAGCGGAACCCCAACCACCGAGGTGCCGGCAATGTTAAGGAATGGAATAATTCCCGTGAGGTTCATGAACAACACCATGAAGAAGATGGTGGTCAGAAGCGGCAAAAAACGCTTGCCGTCTTTCTTTCCGAGCAAGTCTTCGGCGATATTGACGCGAACGAAGTCGAGCCCCATTTCGGCCAGGCTTTGACCGCGGGTCGGAATGATTTTCATACGACGTGTACCAAGCCAGAAGACCAGCATCAGAACCGCAACCGCGAGGAAACGAATCAAAATAATGCGGTTGATCTCGAACGGAGTATCGGCGAAGAAGATTACATCGGGGAAGAACTCATTGATGGAGGGACCGTGGAATTCACCGTCGCCGGTGGCGGACGGGACCATCAGGTTTACGGCGATTTTTAGCAGCGCTTTCTCCTGTTTCGGGGCGGTGAGCTCTGCTCGCGCATCGACGAATATGGGCAGGTTTACGACGCTGTAAAGCATGTGCAAACCGGGGTTGGATCGGTGTTTACTCTAGCAAAGATCAGGCGCTGGGCCGAATCGAGAGCCGGATGGGCTGAGGCTTGGGTGCCTGGGTCAGTCGTCGCCGGGTGCCGGGGGCAACATAACGTCACTCGTATAGGGCATTCGGCTCTTCAATACCACGACCGCATCGACCACGAGGGAGCCGATCACTCCAGCAATGATGCAGAAAAACAGCACCATCGGCTGGATCCAGGCGCGGTCCTGCAGCAGCACCAAAAGCACCAGGAAAACGACGAATTTAAGCAGCCAGCCCCCCATGATGATGCCGAAGAATCCACCGATGGCGGATTCGCTTCCGGCCACGCGGTTGGCCAGAAGGATGCTGCCGGCCGTGATCCCCATAAAAGCGACCGACATGGCCGTACCGATCAGGGCACTGAGCACTCCGGTACCGCCGTCAACTGCAAAGCCGACGATGGACCCGACCACGGCGATGGCCAGGGCGACATACACCCCGTAGATCAGGATACGACGCAGCACGGGGATCGAGGTGGGCTGGGTGGAGGCTGGCTGGCTGGTGCTGGTCATGATGCGTTCTCCTCGGCAGGCGTCGCCACCGGGGCGTTCGCTCGTGTCGTTACGGGGTCTGATGGTGGGCGGTCTGATGGCGTTGGTTCTGATGGTTCCGGGCCTGATGGTACAGAATCTGATGGTGCTGTGTCTGATAGTGCCGTGTCGCTGATTGCACCCTGGGCCGCGACGTCGAGCGGATCGAGCTGATTCAGCACGATCACCGGCAACGGCGCCGACTGGCTGGCAAACTCGCCGGTCTTGCGGCGGCCGAGCGGGGCGAGGGTGACGATCGTGCAGACAAGCAGGGACACGACCAGGAAGATGGTGGCGTAGCCGGTGGGAAGACCGAGGTAAACCGGCAGGATGTAGTAGAGCAGGCATCCGATGGATGCTGCTGCTGTCCATCCATAGAAGATCAGCACGGCATGCAGGTGGGAATGTCCCATATCAAGCAAGCGGTGGTGCAGGTGTTTTCGGTCGGCGCTGAAGGGTGACTTGCCAGCGTGTACGCGACGGAGGACGGCGAGCCCGAAGTCCAGCAGCGGGATGATCATGATCGCCAGAGGCAGCAAGAGGGGAATGAAGGCCGGGAACAGCTGTGAACGGTTGAGGGAGGTCAGGTCGATCTGCCCGGTGATGGCTATCGCACTCGTGGCCATGAGCAGACCCACCAGGAGCGCACCGGCGTCGCCCATGAACATCTTCGCTGGATGCCAGTTCAACGGCAGGAACCCCACACAGGCGCCGACGAGGATGGCAGCAATAAGCGACGCGAGGTTAAAGTAGTTGGTCGGCGAGGTATCACGTACGAGCAGGTAGCTGTACAGAAAGAACACGCCGTTGGCGATGAGGGCGACGCCGGTGACGAGACCGTCGAGGCCATCGATGAAGTTGATCATGTTCATGACAACGACGATGGCGACAACCGTGACGACGATCGACGTCCAGCCGCTCCAGACCGTCAATCCGCCGATCGGCAGGGAGTAGATTTGCACGCCCTGCCAGGCTACAAGCCCGGCGGCGATGAATTGGCCGGCCAGCTTCGTCATCCAGTCAAGGTCCCAGATATCGTCGGCCACCCCGACAAGCACGATCAGCAGCGCCGCGCCGAGAATCGCGAGGATCTGCTGCGGATCGGCAAAGACCAGGCGCAGCGGCGCGAATGCTCCGGCTGTGAGGTAGGCGATACCGAATGCGACCAGGATGCCGAGAAACATGGCGATTCCGCCGAGGCGTGGTGTCGGGCGGGTGTGCACGTCGCGTTCACGAATCTTCGGGTACAGCCGGTACTTGTGGCTGACCTTGTAAACGACGATCGACAGCGCGAAGGTGACGATCGCCGATACGAGCGCGAGCAGAATAAATACTGTCATGGGCTACCGGCTGGTATCCGTATCATCCTGAGAGGGTGCGGAGAGTGTGGGTGTTGCATCCGTTTCGACTGGATCGGTCGGGTCGACCGCTGCGTCGGGCATTTTCTCCGGGGCCAGCAGTGCGCCGATGACGTTTGAGATCGCGTCTCGGGAGATGACCCCGGAGCGCACGATGTGCAGCAGGCCGCCATTGGTATCAAAGCCGGTCGCGTCGACGATGGTCGAGGAGCCCTCACCGGCCAGTCCGAAGGCGCTTTCATACGTGTTGCCGGCTGTGCCGCCGTCGAGATAGACCTCAACGCTCTCGCCGAGGGCGGCTTCGGCGGAAAGCGCGTCGAGGGCGGCGGGCGCGCCGCTAAGGTTTGCGCTGGACACCGCGAGCGGGCCAGTTGCGGCGAGCAGGTCGAGCGCAACCTGATTGCTCGGCATGCGCAGGGCGACGGTACCGCGGGTTTCGCCAAGATCCCAGACCAGTGACGGCTGGGCATTGACGATGACGGTCAATCCGCCCGGCCAGAACGCCGCGATCAGGTCGCGTACCGGCTGCGGTACGTCGACGGCGAGGGCATCGAGGGTACTGACGGCGGGAATAAGCACGGGAGGCGGCGATTGGCGCCCGCGCCCCTTTGCGTCTAGAAGCAGCTGCACGGCTTCGGCATTGAACGCGTCGGCGGCAACCCCGTAGACGGTGTCGGTGGGGATGACGACGAGGGCCCCGCGGCCGATCGCCGAGCGCGCCAGCGCGATGGCCGCCTGGTATTTCGATTGGCTCGTGTCGGATTCGCCCGTGTCCGAGTCGCTCGTGCAGTCGTAGATACGTGTCATTTCCGGCAATTCTAACCCCGCGCGGTTGTGAGAAGCGGATGCCACGGCTGCTGCCACACATAAGCGTCGATCAGAGGTGCAGAGTCAATCAGGGGTGCACCGCCGTGGTCGCCCGGTCGCGACTCGTGTAATCGCGGTGGGTGGCCGGGGTGCGCCAGCCGTCCGCGGCCAGCAGAGCCCGAATGGCCGCTCCCTGCAGCTCGCCGTGCTCGATCACGAGCACACCGCCCGCTCGCAGCAGGCGCAAGCCGGTCGCCGACACGCTTCGCACCACGTCGAGGCCGTCCGGGCCACCGAACAGGGCGTGGGCCGGATCGAACAGGCGTACCTCTGGGTCGCGGGGAATTGCATTCGCTGGAATGTATGGGGGGTTGGAAATGACGACGGCGACCGTGCCATTGAGTTCGACGAAGGCGTCGGCGAGATCGCCGAAGGCGAGGGTGGCATTGGGGGCAGCGACCTCGGCGAAGTTGCGCGAGGTCCACGGGTACGCTTCCGCCGAGTTCTCGACGGCGAAAATGCGGGCGTGCGGCACCTCGGTGGCCAGAGCCAGGGCGATGGCGCCACTGCCGGTGCCGAGGTCGACGCCGATCGGCTCAGCGTCGGGCATCGAGCGCAGCGCGTCGATGGCGAACTGGGCGACCTGCTCGGTTTCGGGGCGAGGCACGAAGACGCCCGGTCCAACGTTGAGGGCCAACGTCCGAAAGGGGGCGCGCCCCGTTATGTGCTGCAGGGGTTCGCGGGCGCTGCGGCGGGCCAGCAGGAGGTCAATGTCGGCGGCATCCGCTTTGCTGACGGGTTTGGCCATGATGCTGGCGGCCTGCACTTCGCCGCGGCTTTGACCGAGCACATGGCCGATCAGCAGGTCGGCGTCGACTTCCGGGTCGGTGATTCCGGCAGCACTGAGGCGGGCAATCGCCTGGTTTCGCAGGGACGTGATGGTGGAGGGCAGAGCGGAATCTGAAGAAGGCACGTAGTGAAATGTAACGCACCCGGCCATTGACGGCCGTGGGCCATAGGGTGGAGACGGCCCTACCCATCGAATTTAATTGAATTTCACCGAACGAAAGTTGCTCTCGTGCCCAAGATCTATTCCGACATCACCGAAGCCGTTGGTGGGACCCCCCTCGTCAAGCTGAACCGTTTGACCGAAGGCCTCGGTGCCACCGTGCTCGCAAAGCTCGAGTTCTACAACCCCTCCAGCAGCGTGAAGGACCGCATCGGCGTCGCTATGATCAACGCGGCCGAGCAGGATGGCTCGCTCAAGCCCGGCGGAACCATCGTCGAAGCGACCAGCGGCAACACAGGCATCGCCCTCGCCATGGTCGGCGCCGCCCGCGGTTATGCGGTCATTCTGGCCATGCCCGAAACAATGAGCAAGGAACGCCGCGTCATGATGCGGGCGTACGGCGCCGAGATCGTACTGACGGCTGGTGCCGATGGCATGCGCGGAGCTGTCGAGAAGGCCGCCGAAATCGTTGCGAACACTCCGGGTGCCGTGCTGGCCAGTCAGTTCACCAACCCGGCCAACCCGGCCATCCACCGCGCGACGACCGGCGTGGAGATCTGGAACGACACCGAGGGCACCGTCGATATTCTCGTGGCAGGCATCGGCACCGGCGGCACACTCTCCGGCGCGGGCGGCTATCTCAAGGAGCAGAAGCCAGGCCTCAAGGTCGTCGGCGTTGAGCCAATCGACTCCCCCATTCTCACCGGCGGCAAGCCCGGCCCGCACAAGATTCAGGGCCTCGGCGCGAACTTCGTGCCGGAAACCCTGGACCGCCAGGTCTACGACTCGATCACCGATGTGACCCTGGCCGACTCTCTCGCCACGGCACGCAAGCTCGGCACCGATGAGGGCATCCTCGGCGGCATCTCCGGCGGTGCGGCCGTCTGGGCCGCACTGGAGCAGGCGAAACTGCCCGAGAACGCGGGCAAGACCATCGTCGTCATCGTTCCCGGCTTCGGCGAACGTTACATCTCGACCGTGCTGTACGAAGACCTGCTCGACTAGGCTGCCTGCCTCTCAATGAATCCCCCAGAGTCAGTGAGCGTTTTCGGACGCATCCGCGAAGACATTGTGACAGCGCGCACCCACGACCCAGCCGCGCGCAGCAACACCGAGGTGTTCCTTGCCTACAGTGGGCTGCACGCGGTCTGGTCGTATCGGATCGCGAACTGTCTGTGGCGGCGAGGATTATACCTACCCGCTCGCCTGCTGTCTCAGGTGACCCGGTTTCTGACCGGAATTGAGATTCATCCGGGGGCGACCATCGGGCGCCGCCTGTTCATCGACCACGGCATGGGCGTTGTGATCGGCGAAACGGCTGTGCTGGGCAATGACGTGATGCTGTACCACGCGGTGACGCTGGGCGGCAAAAGCCGGCACGGGCATTCACGCGGCGTGCGGCGGCATCCGTTTCTCGACGATGGAGTAACCGTGGGAGCTGGCGCCAAGGTCCTCGGCCCGATCACCATCGGGGCCTGGAGCACAATCGGCTCGAACGCGGTCGTGACCAAAGATGCCCCGCCGCGGTCACTGCTGGTCGGCATTCCCGCGACGGTTCGCCCGCAAACTCCAGCGACCGTCGAGTCGGCCCGCGGCGGCACGCTCGAGCCCGAGTACTACCTCTAGTACTGCGACCGGGCCCGCTTTCCGAGCCCGGTCGGTTGAGGCGGGTGCTACTCGGGGTCGCCGAGCTCGGCCAGGCGAGTTTCCTCGTCGGCGTGGATGCAGGAATCGATCACGGGGCCGAGGGCTCCGTTCATGACGGCGTCGAGGTTGTAGGCCTTGTAGCCGGTGCGGTGATCGGCGATGCGGTTTTCGGGAAAGTTGTACGTGCGAATGCGCTCGGAGCGATCCATGGTACGAATCTGTCCCTTGCGCACGAGCGAGGCCGCCGCGTCGATTTCTTCCTGCTGACGCGCCAGAACCCGGGCCCGCAGCACGCGCATCCCGGCTTCCTTGTTCTGCAGCTGCGACTTCTCGTTCTGCATCGCCACCACGATTCCGGTCGGAAGGTGAGTGATGCGCACGGCGGAGTCGGTGGTGTTGACCGACTGGCCACCGGGCCCGCTCGAGCGATACACGTCGATCTTGAGGTCGTTCGGGTGCAATTCGACCTCTTCGGGCTCGTCGACCTCGGGGAACACGAGCACACCGGCCGCTGAGGTGTGAATGCGTCCCTGCGACTCGGTCGCCGGCACGCGCTGTACGCGATGCACGCCGCCCTCGTACTTTAGGTGCGCCCACACACCCTCGGCGGGGTCGCTTGAGTTGCCCTTGATGGCGAGCTGAATGTCTTTGATGCCGCCGAGGTCGCTCGAAGTCTGCTCGATGATCTCGGTTTTCCAGCGATTCGACTCGGCGTAGTGCAGGTACATGCGCAGCAGATCGGCGGCGAACAGTGCCGATTCGGCACCGCCCTCCCCCATCTTGATCTCCATGATCACGTCGCGGGCGTCGAGTTCGTCGCGAGGAATCAGCAGGCGCCGCAACTTTTCGGCCGTGACCTCCAGCTGCTCGGCCAGATCAGGAATCTCGTCGGCGAAGGCAGCATCTTCGTCGGCGAGTTCACGAGCGGCTTCGAGGTTGTCATCAACCGCTTTCCACTCGTGGTACGCCGCGATGATGCGACTTAACTCGGCATAGCGCCGGTTTACCTTCTTCGAACGGGCCGGATTCGAGTGCAGTTCCGGATCCGCCAACTGCGACTGCAGGTCGTCGTGCTCTGCCAGCAGCGTAAGGACGGATTCGAACATTACTTGTCCTTGTCTGACCCGTTCAGGGTCGGCATCGACTTCTGAACCTGCATGAGGAATTCCACGTTCGACGAGGTCTCCTTGAGACGGCCGAGGATGAGTTCGAGCGCCTGCTGCTGCTCGAGCCCAGCAAGGGCGCGACGCAGCTTCCAGGTGACCTTCACTTCATCCGCGCTCATCAGCATTTCTTCGCGGCGGGTGCCCGATGCGTTTACGTCGACGGCAGGGAAGATGCGCTTGTCGGCCAACTGGCGGGACAGGCGCAGTTCCATGTTGCCGGTGCCCTTGAACTCCTCAAAGATGACCTCGTCCATCTTGGAGCCCGTCTCCACGAGCGCGGAGGCGAGAATAGTGAGCGAGCCACCGTTCTCAATGTTGCGGGCCGCGCCGAAGAAACGCTTCGGCGGATACAGAGCGGATGCGTCGACGCCGCCCGAGAGGATGCGACCGGAGGCCGGCGCCACCAGGTTGTAGGCGCGGCCCAGACGGGTGATCGAGTCGAGTAACACGACAACGTCATGGCCGAGCTCGACCAGACGCTTGGCACGCTCAATGGCGAGCTCGGCGACCGTGGTGTGGTCTTCGGCCGGACGGTCGAAGGTGGAGGCGATGACCTCACCTTTCACCGTGCGCTGCATGTCGGTGACCTCTTCGGGACGTTCATCAACTAGAACGACCATGAGGTGAACCTCGGGGTTGTTGGTGGCAATGGCGTTCGCGATCTGCTGCATGACGATGGTCTTGCCGGCCTTGGGCGGTGCAACGATCAGGCCACGCTGGCCCTTGCCGATCGGAGCGACGAGGTCGATGATGCGCTGGGTAAGCTTGCCCGGCTCGGTTTCGAGGCGCAGGCGCTCCGTCGGGTACAGCGGCGTGAGCTTGTGGAAGTCGACGCGGGACGCGGCTTCTTCAACGGTCTGGCCGTTGATCGAGTCGACCTTGACGATGGCGTTGTACTTCTGGCGGCCGGACTGGTCGCCCTCGTGCGGCTGGCGAATGGAGCCGACGACGGCATCGCCCTTACGCAGGTTGTACTTCTTGACCTGGCCGAGCGAGACGTAGACGTCGCTCGCACCGGGCAGGTAGCCGGAGGTGCGAACGAACGCGTAGTTGTCGAGCACGTCAAGGATTCCGGCGACAGGAATGAGCACGTCGTCGTCGTTGACCTCCGGTTCGAAGTCATCGCCCTGGTTCGGGCCGCGACGCTTGCGGTCACGATAGCGGTTGCGGTTGCCGCGGCTATTCATGTCGTCGTCGAGACGGTCGGGACCCTGGTTACGATCCTGGCCCTGGTTGCGGTCCTGGCCCTGGTTGCGGTCCTGGCCCTGGTTGCGGTCCTGGTTACGGTCCTGGTTACGGTCCTGGTTACGGTCCTGGTTACGGTCCTGGTTACGGTCGGCCTGCGCCTGCGCGCGCTCCTGATTGCGTTCCTGGTTGCGCTCATTGCGCGCCTGACGCTGGCTCTGCGCGCGGGTCATACCCTCGTCGTTTGAGCCGTTTTGGTTGCGGTCGTTCTGGTTGTTCTGATCAACTTGGTTGCGGTCGGTGCCCTGCACCCGGTCGCCACCACGGCTACGGCTGCGGCTGCGGCCCTGACGCGGCGCGTTCGACTCGTTGGAGTCGTCGGTCGACTCGTTTGATTCGTCTGCTGCTTCGACCTGTGAGTCCGCTGTATCGCCGGGCGCCTCGACCGGCGCGGCGGCGTCGGTGTCGGCGTCGGCCGCGGGAACGTTCCGCTGCGACGACGCCCGACGGGACGGACGACGGGCTGCCGGTGCCGTCTCGGCCGGTGCATTCTCGGCCTCGACGCTGTCGGTGGCTTCGCTTTCGATCTGGGCGCTGTCGGCGGATTTGATGACAACGGACGCCGCACCGCCCTGGTGAACCGGTGCAACCTGCACGCGCTTGCGTGCCTGGCGAACTGGCTTGTCGGTGACCGGTTCCGTGTTCTCGCCGGTGTTTTCAGAAACGGATGCCGAAGCATCCGTTATCGGCGCGCTCGTGGCAGCCGCAGCGCCGCGGGCGTTGCGTGCAATACGAGAACCGGCGGCGGGAGCGTCGGGCAGGATGATGCCGAAACCGGTGCTGGCGTCGGCATTGACGTGGGACTTGGCGGGAGCCGCGGTGCTGGTGCTGGCACGACGTGGTGCACGCTTGCGCGGAGCGGTCTCGATGGCCTCAGCGAGGCTCTCGATCGATGCGGACTCGGCCGGCGCCGTCTCAACTACGGGAGCAACGTCGAGGGAAGCAACGGTCAGGGCCGGAGCAGGGTTGCTGACCTGTGCGGTGCTGGTCTGCAAGGTGTCGGCCTGTTCGGTGCTGGATCGAGCCGTTTCGATTGCTTCCACGAGTTCTCCTTTACGAAGTTTGGAAGCGCCGGGGATTTTCAGTTCGAGGGCCAGAGCCTGAAGCTCGGACACGCGAAGGGTACTCAGACGGGGAAGATCCGAGCCAGTGGCACGGAGGTTGACATCAGTCACGAAGGGGGTTCCTTTCCCCTGCCGAACAAAAATTCAGGCCAGGAGATGTATGCAGCGACGAGTGCGCTGCGGGTGATCCAATCCGACAAATGGAGGGGATTGGTGTAAACACACACAGCTACGCACGAAATCGCAATAGCAGTGAGGTACAGGGAATGCATCGGAGAAGATTTCGCCATGGGCGGTTTCTATCGGGTGCGGGTTAATCATAGCACTCCACCGACGGTCGAATCGACAGGCGGGCCGACGCGCACGAGGCACGTCAACCCGATCAGACGCGCGTTACGCGGCGCTCTCAGCCGTGCTCACGGTAGCGAGCGAATGCACGGTGGCTCCCTGCACGTCAACGGCGAGCATGAGCGCCCGCCACGGGGTGTCTGACTGGCTCGCTACGAGTTCGGCTGCGACCAGACGCTGGCCCGGGTCGCTCGCCAGCACCAGAATGGAGGGCCCGGCACCGGACACGACTGCCGCGAAGCCGGCTTCGCGCAGCAGGGTGATGAGCTTGTTCGTCTCCGGCATGGCGGCGGCGCGGTAGCTCTGGTGCAGCTTGTCCTCGGTCGCGGCCAGCAGCAGTTCCGGGCTCTGAATCAGCGCGGCAATCAGCAGCGCTGAGCGAGACAGGTTGAAAACGGCGTCCTCGTGCGGTACGGAAGCGGGTTGCAGGCTGCGCGCGAGCGCGGTGGACATCTCCTGCTCCGGAACGAACACGAGCGGTTTGACGCCGCGGTGTACCACGAGCTTTTTGTGACGCGGGCCTTCAGGGGTGGTCCAGGCGATGGTCAAGCCGCCAAACAGAGCGGGGGCGACATTGTCCGGGTGCCCTTCCATCTCGGTGGCGAGTACGAGCAGCATTTCGGCGTCGATGTCGACCACGCCCTCGAGCAGTCCCTTGGCCGCCATAATGCCCGACACGATGGCCGCACCGGAGGAGCCGAGGCCGCGCCCGTGCGGAATGACGTTATGCGCGACGATGTTGAGCCCGGGCATGGGCTGACCCACTGCCTCGAAGGTATGAATGATCGCACGCACGACGAGATTACTCTCGTCGGTGGGTACCTCACCGGCACCCACTCCGTGCACCTCGACGAAGACGCCGGGTTCGCTGCGCACGGTGACTTCGAGCTGGTCGTACTTGGCCAGCGCGAGGCCGAGCGTGTCGAAACCTGGGCCGAGGTTGGCCGTGGTGGCCGGAACCTGCACCGAGACGGCGCGCCCGATCAGCGAGACAGGACTGGTCATGCCTTGCCCAGGCCGAGCACGCTGGCGATTTCGGCGGTGTCGACCGGAACGATGGTGGGCACGACGTCGGAACCGTCGGCGGTGCGCAGCGCCCAGTTCGGGTCCTTCAGACCGTGGCCGGTGACGGTGATCACGACGGTCGAGCCCTTGGGAATGAATCCGGCCTCGGCGCGCTCGAGCAGACCAGCCACTCCAATAGCGGATGCCGGTTCCACGAAAATCCCGACCTCGGCCGAAAGAATGCGGTGCGCTTCAAGAATTTTCGCATCTGTGATGGCACCGAAATAGCCATCGCTCTGCTCACGCGCGTTCAGCGCAAGGTCCCACGAGGCCGGGTTGCCGATGCGGATAGCGCTTGCGATGGTGTCGGGGTTCTCGACCCGGTGGCCGAGCACGATCGGGGCGCTGCCGGAGGCCTGGAAACCGAACATGCGCGGCAGTTTCGTGGTGGCGCCGCGGGCGACCTCTTCGCTGTAACCGCGAAAATAGGCGGTGTAGTTGCCGGCGTTACCGACCGGAACGAACTGAAAGTCCGGGGCGTCGCCGAGCACCTCGACGACCTCGAAGGCGGCGGTCTTCTGGCCTTCGATGCGGTCAGGATTGACCGAGTTGACCAGGTGCACCGGGTAGTTGGTGGCGAGGTCACGGGCGATGTCGAGGCAGTCGTCGAAGTTGCCCTGCACCTGCAGCAGCTGCGCGTTGTGGGCGACGGCCTGGCTGAGCTTGCCCATGGCGATCTTGCCCTCGGGCACGAGCACGGCGGCGGTGATGCCGGCGTGAGTCGCGTAGGCGGCGGCGGAAGCACTCGTGTTTCCGGTCGAGGCGCAGATGACGGCCTTGGCGCCGTCTTCCATGGCCTTGGAGATGGCCATCGTCATGCCGCGGTCCTTGAACGAACCGGTCGGGTTCATGCCCTCGAACTTGATCCACACCTTGGCGCCGGTGCGCGCGGAGAGCGCAGCGGCCGGAATGAGCGGCGTGCCGCCCTCACCGAGGGTGATGATCGGAGTCTTCTCGGAGATATTCAGTCGATCGGAGTATTCGTTCAGCACCCCGCGCCACTGGCGGCTAATGATCGCGCCGGGCTTGGTCAGGTTGGTACTGGTCTCGCTTGGGCTAAACATCAGACTCCTTCAACTCTCAAAACGGATGCGACTTCGGTAACAACACTGTTGGTGGCCAGGTCTCGCACGGTGGCGGCGAGTGCGGCCTCCGTTGCGTCATGGGTCCCGATCACTAGGGTAGCCGTGGCCGAACGGGCTGCACGACTCTTCGTTGCCATCACGGCCGGCGTCATGGACTGTTCCACGAGCGCGAGCGACACGTTGCGTTGGCCGAAGACGCTCGCGATGGTCGCGAGCACGCCGGGTTCGTCGGTGACCTCGAGAGTCACTGCGTACCGGGTGGTGACCCGGCCGATATCAAAGATGGGCAGTTCGGCGTAGGTCGAGGCGGCGACGCCTGGCCCACCGGCGACGTGACGACGCGCAATAGAAACAACGTCGCCGAGCACAGCGGAGGCCGTCTCCACTCCCCCGGCTCCGGCGCCGTAGAACATGAGACTGCCAGCGGATTCCGCCTCGACGAAGACTGCATTGTTGGCGCCGTGTACCGCGGCCAGCGGATGGCTGCGCGGCACCATTGCCGGGTAGACCCGCGCCGACACACCGTCGACACCATTCTCATCGATGACCCGCTCACAAATGGCGAGCAGCTTCACGACGTAGCCTGCCTTGCGGGCCGATTCGATCTGCGCCGGTGTGACTGATTCAATGCCCTCGCGATAAACGGATGCCAGCGGCACCGTCGTATGAAACGCCAGACTCGCCAGAATGGCCGCCTTCTGCGCCGCGTCGTATCCGCCTATGTCTGCGGTCGGATCAGCCTCGGCGTAACCCAGCGCGGTCGCCTCGGCCAGCGCGTCTTTGAGACTGGACCCGTCGATATCCATCCGGTCGAGAATGAAGTTCGTGGTGCCGTTGACGATGCCGAGAATGCGCTTGACCTGGTCGCCAGCGAGGCTTTCGCGCAGCGGGCGCACGATGGGGATGGCCCCGGCAACCGCGGCCTCGTAGTTGATTTGGGCACCGACCTGATCGGCGGCCGCAAACAACTCGGGTCCGGCTTGGGCGAGGAGCGCCTTGTTGGCGGTGACAACATCCGCTCCACTATTGATCGCCAGCAGAATGTGGCTGCGAGCCGGCTCGATGCCACCCATCAGCTCGATCACGATGTCGGCGCCGAGAATGAGCTCTTCGGCGTTGGTCGTGAACAGTTCGCGGGGCAGGTCGACCGTGCGCTCCGCGTTCACGTCGCGCACCGCAATGCCGACCAGTTCGAGGGTGGCGCCGACGCGGTTGGCCAGTTCAAGGCCCTGTTCCAGCAAGAGGCGGGCCACCTGGGCGCCCACGTTGCCACCGCCGAGGAGCGCGACGCGCAGATTGCGGTATTCGATCTTCAAGATTCTCCTCCATTGAAGGGCTGCTGTGCCCCGGCATCCCGCGCGAGCAGGTCCGCAATCGTTTCGCCGCGCACGAGCACGCGCGCGGAACCATTCAATACGGCAACGACGGGCGCGCGGCCCTGGTAGTTGTAGTTATTGGACAGCGCCCAGCAGTACGCTCCGGTAGCCGGCACGGCGAGCAGGTCGCCGGGGGTCACATCACTCGGCAGATAGTCGGCGTCGACGACGATGTCGCCGCTCTCGCAGTGCTTGCCGGCGATGCGAACGAGCGCGGGCTCGGCGGTCGACGTGCGATCGGCGAGGCGCACCGCATAATCGGCGCCGTACAGGGCCGGGCGAACGTTGTCGCTCATGCCGCCATCGACGCTGACGTAGAGGCGCTGCCTGCCCGACACATCGACGGCTTTGGTGGTGCCGACACGGTAGAGACTCACGCCGGCCCGACCGATGATGACGCGGCCCGGTTCGAACGCGACGACCGGCAGCGGAATGTTCAGTCGGGCGCACTCGGTGGCGACGATGTCGGCCAGGGCCACGGCGAGCTCGCGAATCGGCGTGGGTTCGTCGGCGCTCGTGTAGGCGATGCCGAAGCCACCGCCGAGGTTGAGTTCGGGGACCGGGCCGCCGGCGAGCAGGACGGCGTGCAGGTCGAGCAACCGGGCGGCCGACTCGGCGAATCCGTCTGCACCAAAGATCTGAGAGCCGATGTGGCAGTGCAGACCAACGAAGTTGAGCGCGGGCTCGGCCCGAATCAGCGCGACCAGCCTCGGCGCGTCGGTGAGCACGATGCCGAACTTCTGGTCTTCGTGCGAGGTTGCCAGAAATTCGTGGGTATGGGCGTGCACTCCGCTGTTCACACGCAGGCGCACGTTCTGCGCGCGTCCGTGGCGCGCGGCGGCTTCGGCGACGCGACCGATTTCAACCTCGCTGTCGATGACGATCGTACCGACGCCCACCCGCGTGGCCTGGTCGAGTTCGGCGAGTGATTTGTTGTTGCCGTGAAAGCCGAGCCTTGCCGGGTCGGCACCGCCCGCCAGCGCGACGGCGAGTTCTCCGCCGCTGCAGACGTCGATGTTCAGGCCGGCGTCGCTGACCCAGCGCACGACCTCGGTCGAGAGAAAAGCCTTGCCGGCGTAGTACACCTTGACGCTCGTGCCGATACGGGCGAACTCGGCCTGGAACACGGTGAGCAGCTCGGCGGCGCGAGCTCGGGCATCCGCTTCATCGATGACATACAGAGGAGTGCCGAATTCGGCGGCGAGGGCCGCTGCGGTGACACCGCCGATGGACAATTCTCCGCCAGGGCTGCGGGTCGCTGAAGTCGGCCAGAGCCCAGGTGCGAGCGCGTTGGCGTCGGCGGGGACGCACAGCCAGTCGGGGGCCAGGGGGTTGGGCAAGCCTTCTAAGGAGCGTGTCGTCACGGGAAGTACCTCACGAGAGTCGAAGGGGAATCTCAGCGAGCGAACCCGGATTGGTCCCTGAAGCCGGAAAATTGGTCAGCCCACAGGGAGCGGGCGTGCCTGACGCGTATTCTACCGTCGCGGGTGGCGACGTTCGAATTAACTGGAGCAGCTGCCAAGGGTGGTCAGCGACTGCACTGTGAGCCGTAAAGTGCTCGACTCCAGCGTAACCCGTGCCCGCTCTGGTGAAATGTCGACATCGCTCAGCTCGACTCCCTCGGGCAGATAACTGGCCACGCAAACTCCAATCGGGGCCTGTTGCAAGATGAGATTGACGAGCGGTGTGGCGTCGATGTCGCCGACACCACTCGTGACGGTCGCTGCGGTGGGGGTGAAATTCAGGGTATCGCCGGTGGCGCTGGCCGTGGCCGTCGCACTGTATCCGACGTTGAACTCGAACAATTTCACCGACGCGGTTAAGGCAACGTCATCGTCCCCGAGAGCCAGTACGGCGTCGGCCGGAGCGCTGCCGGAGGCTCGAACGAGCTGATTGAGGGCGGGCTCATCGAGGTCAAGGGTCGCGCTGAGCGAGCCAATCGCCTTGGCCGTATTGGTCGACACATCGCGGGCAATGACATGAACGGATGCCGGCACACCGTCGACGGTCAGCTTCGGCGCGGTCAGTTCCACTTGGTCGAAATTACCCCCAATGAACTGTGCGATCACCGAAGTGCCGCCGATACTGACGGTGACGTCGCCGGTCACGGAGGCGGGCATCCGCTTGCTGATTTCCGTTTCGGCGCGGTCCTGGGCAAAGGCACGCAGTCCGCTGTCGACTAGGAAGAACGCGACCACCAGCAGCCCGACCAGCACACCGACAATGATGAGCGGAACAAGACCGCGGCGTTTGCGCTTGATCACGATTTCATTCACCACGGTCACATGCGCTCCGGAGCGGTGACGCCGAGCAGGCTGAGTCCGTTACGGATCACCTGGCCGGTTGCGTCGTTGAGCCACAGGCGGGTGCGGTGCAGGTCGGTGACGGGTTCCTCGCCGAGCGGGATCACGCGGCAGTTGTCGTACCAACGGTGATAGTAGCCGGCGACCTCTTCGATGTAACGGGCAACGCGGTGGGGCTCCCGCAGTTCGGCGGCCTGCGCGACGACACGTGGAAACTCCTGCAATACCCCGAGCAGTGCCGATTCGCTATCGTGCACGAGCAACTCGGGCGAGAAGACCGAGCGTTCGACGCCGCTCGCTAGCGCGTTGCGGGCGACCGAGCAGGTGCGGGCGTGGGCATACTGCACGTAGAAGACGGGGTTGTCATTGGTGCGTTTGCCGAGCAGGTCGAGGTCGATATCGAGCTGCGAGTCACTGTTCGAGCGCACCAGCGCGTAGCGGCCAGCGTCAACACCGACGGCGTCGACGAGGTCGTCGAGGGTGACGATGGTGCCGGCACGCTTACTCATGCGCACCGGTTCGCCGTCTTTGAGCAGGTTGACCATCTGGCCAATCAAAATCTGCAGGTTCACGCCGGGCTCGTCGCCGAAGGCCGAGACCATCGCCATCATGCGGCCGACGTAGCCGTGGTGGTCGGCACCGAGCATGATCAGGCACTGGTCGAATCCGCGCTCACGCTTGTCGAGGTAGTAACCCAAGTCACCCGAAATGTAGGCTGGTTCACCATTTGAGCGGATGATCACCCGGTCACGATCGTCGCCGAAGGTAGTCGTGCGCAGCCAGATGGCGCCTTCCGCTTCGAAGATGTGGCCCTGTTCGCGCAGGCGTTCAATGGCACGGTTGACGGCGCCGGACTCGTGCAACGAGTCTTCGTGAAAGTACACGTCGAAATCGACGCCGAAACCGTGCAGCTTGTCTTTGATCTCGGTGAACATAAGGTCGACACCGATCGAGCGGAACACCTCTTGCTGCTCATCGCGGGGAAGGACGGCAACGTCGCCGTCGAACTTGGCGAGCACGTTCACGGCAATATCGCCAATGTACGCTCCGCCGTAGCCGTCCTCCGGGGTGGACTCGCCGAGGTAGCTCGCGAGTACGCTGCGGGCGAAGCGGTCGATCTGCGAACCGTGGTCGTTGAAGTAGTACTCGCGGGTGACGTCGGCGCCCTCGGCCTGCAGCACGCGGGCGAGGCTGTCGCCAACCGCAGCCCAACGCACGCCGCCCATGTGGATTGGGCCGGTGGGGTTGGCCGAGACGAATTCGAGGTTGATTTTGAGGCCGTCGTAAAGGTGACCGGTTCCGTAAGCGTCGCCCAGGTTGACGATGGTCTGCGCGAGTGCGCCCGCGGCCGCAGCTTCGAGGCGAATGTTAATGAAGCCCGGACCGGCGATTTCAACGGATGCGACATCCGCCAGCTGTTCGAGACCAGCGGCCAGCTCTGCGGCGATTTCACGCGGGTTGGCACCGAGCGGTTTGGCGATTTTCAACGCGATGCTCGAGGCCCAGTCACCGTGGTTGCGATTGCGCGGACGTTCGACGGCGACGTCGGCGAGGGTGAGTCCAAGGTCGACCCTTACCGTGTCAGCCTCGCTTCGGCGTTCGCTGACGTCCTGGATGAGATCGAAAAGGGACTGGGAGAGTTCGGCAGGAGTCACTGAACAATCGTACCGGCCCCTCCTGTTGGTAAGGTCAACGGGTGACTGATACCCGCGTCTACCCCTCATTTTCCCCCACTGCTCCCCGCTCCGCGCGGCGACGAGCCGACCTGGTACTCGCCGGTAGCGCTCTGTTCGCGCTCGTTCTAAGCGGCTGCGCGAGTGGTGCCGAGCCGACGCCAACGGATTCCGCGGCGGCGACGAGCACAGCATCCGCTGACCCAACGACGAGCGCTAAGCCGTCGTCGTCTCCGACACCGACACCGGAAGCGACCGGTTCTTCGATCACGCAGATCTGTGGCGACCTGCTCACCCTGCAGAACGTCTATGATTTCAACCCGAATTACGGCTCCGCCCCGAATTATTCACCAACCGCTGACGGTCTGGCCGAGACCGCCACGGCCTACAACGGGCTGACCTGCGGCTGGTCGAACCAGACCAGCGGCGAACTCATCGAGGTCTCGGTCGTGGCGCCCAACGATGTGTTGATGACCACGCTCAAGCAGCAGGCGGATGCCGAGAGTCAGGCCGTGCCGACCTACGGAACCCCGCCAACCGTTGACGGCTTCTTTACTTACTCCGGCGGCGTGGGCGAGGCGCAGGTGTTCACCGGAACCTACTGGATCACCCTGAGCACCCCGGCGTTCGGTGAGCCCGGAGACGCCGAGAGTCTCCTCTCGGTGATTCTCGCGCACCTCGGGTAGCGGATGCTGGTGACTCGGACCCGATGGGTCATCGCAACCGGCCCGTGATGCTAACCTTGAATCACCCTGGCCCCCATAGCTCAGGGGATAGAGCACTGCCCTCCGGAGGCAGGGGCGGCAGTTCGAATCTGCCTGGGGGCACACCCGCCAGATCCGCGTAATCACGCAGATCTAAGCCATTTCAGTCGTAATTGCAGATGTCGGCAATTAGTCGCTTGCCCACATTCATTTTAATAAAAACCTGATTCAGCGCTGCTGCGACGCTGTTTAAGCCCGCGTCAAAAAGGCTGTAGGCCTCCCGGCTTCGACAAGGAGTCCCACAAGCGCCGCGACGTGATCGAGCGATGCTTCGAGGCGTTCGAACAATGGCGCGGCGTCGCGACCCGGTACGCCAAGCTCGCCGTAACCTACCGCGGCGGAGTCATCCTCCGGGCGATCACGATCTGGTTGAAGCCGTTAGGAGACACGCCCCAGGGTGTGCCCCGCTTGCTAAATATGGGACGGTCCGGGTTACCAGCGGCGGGCTGAGGCGGCGGAGATGATCGTGAGCAGCGCATCACGCATCGCATCCGCGTTCTCGAGCTCGGGAAAGAGGTCGGCCTCGAGCGTGCGTGACTTCTCCCAGACAACGGTGCCGGCATCCGTTCTGACCACGGAGTGTCGCCGGGCGTCGTGCTTGTCCCGGGTACGCACGACGTAGCCCTGGCGCTCGAGTCGTTCGAGGGTGCGGGACATAGTCTGCGTCTGCACGCGGGCGGCATGCGCGAGTTCGGTCTGACTGAGCGGCCCCGAGCAGAGCAGGTGCAGTGCCACCATGCCGGCGTGGGTCAGTCCCAGCTGGTCCAGCGCCTCCACCCAGGCGTGTTCGACCAGCCGCGCGGCGGTCGAGAGCAGGCGTCCGGTCGGCCAGCAGGCCATGGACTCCTGCAATTTCGCCGGTCTCGGCTCCTGCTCCGCTGGGGGTTCCGGATCAGGTGTAGTCATGCCCCTAATCTAGTGCTAACGTCAACTAATCAGCTAGCTGATTACTAGGAGACTGAGATGAAACAGAGCAACGATCGTCTGCGCCAGACAGTGGTGCTGGTCAGTGCGATCCTGGCCATCGTGGGATCGTTCATCGGTTCGGGCGCCGCCGGCGGAACCCCGATCCAGAACGCGTCGGGCGGGGCCCTGGCCGCCGATGCAACCCTGATCGCCCCCGCCGGCCCAGCATTCGGCATCTGGACCCCGATCTACCTCGGCCTCATCGCCTACGCCATCTGGCAGTTCCTGCCGGCGCAGACAACGGATGCCCGGCAGCGCACCCTCGGCTACCCGGTCGCCGCGTCGCTGGCCCTGAACGCGGCCTGGATTCTCAGCATCCAGTTCGACCTGCTCGCACTCAGTGTCCCCGTGATCGTGCTGCTTCTGGCCGTGCTTATCCGGGCGTTCCAGCTCACCCTCGCCTCGCGGCCGAGAAATTTGGTCGAGACGATCGTCGCCGACGGTACGATCGGCCTGTACTTGGGCTGGGTCAGCATTGCCACCGCGGCGAACGTGACGGCCGTGCTCGTCGCCGCCGGCTTCGGCGGCTTCGGCATCAGCGCGGACGTTTGGGCAGTCGGGGTGATCGCGGTGGCCGGTCTGGTCGGCGTGTTGATCGCGCTCTCCGGGCGTGGCCGGCTCGCCCCCTCCGCATCTCTCTGCTGGGGACTCGCCTGGATCGCCGTCGCCCGCCTCATAGGCACCCTCCTCTCCACCCCGACCGCGATCGCGGCCCTCGTCGCGGTGGTTACTATTCTCACCGTCACTGTCACCATTCGCATCCGAAGCTCCTCCCCCACGTCAATGCGAGGGCTGGTACCCGCATGACCAGCACCGCCCTCTCGGCCCGCCGCCGCTGGGCCGGCCTCGTCTTCATCAGCGTCGCGATTGCCCTGATAATCGTCGACTCCACGATCATCAACGTCGCCATCCCCTCGATCGTGGACGACCTGGGCATCACGTCGACACAGGTGCAGTGGGTGCAGGAGAGCTACACGCTCGTCTTCGCCGCGCTCCTGCTCGTGTTCGGCACGCTCGCCGACCGTTTCGGGCGCCGCCGCATCTTGGTGCTCGGCGTGATCGTTTTCACCACGGCATCCGTTTTCGCCGCGTTCTCCCAATCGGGCGACCTGCTGATCCTGGCCCGGCTGATCCAGGGCGTCGGCGGCGCGATGGTACTCCCTACCACCCTGTCGATCATCAACGCCACCTTCCGTGGCCGGGACCGCGGCATCGCGTTCGCGATCTGGGGCTCGACCATCGGTGGCATGGTGGCCGTCGGCCCGCTGCTCGGCGGCTGGCTCACCACCTACTTCTCCTGGCGCTGGGCGTTCGGCATCAACGTGCCCCTCGGCATCGTCATCATCATCGGCGTGCTGGTCTTCGTGCTCGATTCCCGGGATGCCGGGGAGCCTCGCCGCGTCGACGTGGTCGGTGCCATCCTCTCCGTCATCACCAGCGCCTCGCTCGTCTTCGGGTTGATCGAGGGTCGCACCTACGGCTGGTGGCTCACCAACAACGCCCCGACGTTCGGCGACTGGACCTGGCCGTACTCATGGTCGGTTATCCCCCTCGTCTTCCTGCTCACCATCGTTTCCGGGATCGCCTTCGTCGCTTGGGGACGCTACCGGCAGAGGGCCGGCAAGACCACCCTGCTCGCCTTCTCTCTGTTCGCGATCCCGTCGTTTCGCAACGGCAACATCGCCGCCATGATCGTGTCGCTCGGCGAATTCGGCATCATCCTCTCGCTGCCGCTCTGGTTGCAGAACGTGCTCGGCTATGACGCCCTGCAGACAGGTTTCGTGCTGCTCGCCCTCGCGGTGGGATCGTTCGTGGCCAGCGGACTGTCGGGCGCGTTCGGTAACAAGACCTCGCCGGAGACGATCGTGCGCATGGGCATCGTCGCCGAGATCATCGGTGTCACCGGGCTCGGCATCGTCATCACTGCGGAAGCCACCTGGCTGGTAGTCGTGCCGTTCTTGTTCGTCTACGGGATCGGCGTCGGCCTGGCCACCGCGCAGCTGACCGGCGTGGTGCTCAAGGACGTCCCCGTAGCGCAGAGCGGCCAGGGCTCCGGCACCTCCAGCACCGCCCGGCAGATCGGGTCCGCACTCGGAATCGCGGTGCTCGGCACTGTGCTGTTCACCGCGGTCGGCGCATCGCTCGACGCGAAGTTGTCCTCCGTGCCGGGCCTGCCGACACAGACCCAGATGCAAATCGTCGACGCGGTCGTGAACAGTGCTGGTTCCGCGATCCCGGTTCTCGAGGCGCAGAGTCCGGCTGTGGCGGATGCCGCGCGGGAGGCCTTCAGCGACGGTACCCGATACTCGGCCTTCGCCGCAGCCGGGTTCCTCGTGCTCGGCTTCCTTGCTACGCTGCGGCTCTCCGGAACGGCGCCGCACCACGAGCAGCGCGAAGAGGAAGCGGTCGGCGAGAGCGACACCGCGGTCCGGACGTCGGGAGAGCCGGTCTAAGCCTGAATCCACCGGTCGGCCTTGAGGTTTTGACGGCGCGTTAAACCGAGAATATCGTTCTGATCAGCTAAAATAGTTGTTATCTAGACAAACTATTCAGCGCTCAGGGAGACATCTCGTAGATGTAACTTTCTCACACTCACCGGTCCTTATCTGCGTTCTTCGACGACCCCAACCTCGTGTCGTCAGCCGGACTGGTCCCCACGATGGCACTGGCTGCAAAAACGGGCCTCGGCTCCCTGATCGATGAGTGGGTGAAACTGCCCGGTTACTTCGGTGCGAATGCCGGCCTGAAAGCACTGGCACTGGTCGCAGGAATGCTCACCGGCGCCGACTCCATCGGTGATATGGCCGTGCTCCGGCACGGTGCTCTCCGGAAATTGTTCACCGGAACCTATGCGCCCTCGACCCTGGGATCGTTCCTGCGCGCCTTCACTTTCGGCCATGTCCGCCAGCTCGACGCCGCCGCGTCCCGGTGGCTGCGGAACCTCGCCGCCGTCACGCTGATCGTGACCGGTATCGACGACCTCGCCCTAGTCGATATCGACGACACCATCAGGGAAGTGCGCTGCTACAAGAAGCAAGGCGCCGGTTTTGGTTACTCCGGTGTCCGCGGCCTCAACGCCCTGCTCACCATCGTCAGCACCGGATCAGCCGCTCCGATCATCGTCAGTTCCCGGCTACGGAAAGGCCCCACAAACTCCGCCCGCGGCGCAAAGAAATTCGTCGCCGACACCCTCGCGACCGTGAAACGACTGCGCAGCCCAACCGCGAAAGGAATGCTGCTCCTACGAGCGGACAGCGCTTACTACGTCAGCGCCGTCATCAAAGCAGCCCTCCGCGCCGGCGCGATGGTTTCGATCACGGCACGCCTGAATTCGCTGGTGAAAGCGGGTATCAGCTCCATCCCCAATACAGCGTGGACCCCGATCAAATACACCAACGCGATCTTCGACGACGCCACCGGGCGGTGAATCTTGCGACGCGGAAGTCGCCGAGATTCCCTTCACCGCGTTCGGCTCCACGAAGAAGAGCGAACAAATCCCTGGACGCCTCGTCGTGCGTCGTATCCCGGAACTGAACAAGACCGTCGAGGCCGGTCAAGGCACCCTTTTCGACCTGTTCCGCCTTCACGCATTCTTCACCACCAGCACACTCAACACCGTTGACGCCGACAAAACCCACCGTCACCACGCGGTCATCGAAAATTTGAACGCTGACATGAAAGCGTCGGCGATGGCGCACTTCTCGGCCGGGGTATTCACGGCCAACGCGGCCTGGCTCGTCCTGGCCTGCATTACGTTCAACCTCACCCGCGCCGCCGGCACACTGGCCAGCGGCGCCCTCGGAAAAGCCGTCACCGCGACCGTTCGCCGCAAACTCATCAACGTCGCCGCCAGAATATCCACGTCGGCACGACGCGTCACGATACACCTACCCGAAAACTGGCCCTGGTAAGAAGGCTGGACGGCGCTGTTCATCAGCGTTTGCAGCCCGCCCGGCGGCGCCGCCCCCTAACCATCCAGCCCAACCGGGCCCAACCAGAAACCCCAGTGGAACACCCAGGCATCGAGGCCCACAGCTTGACCGCACCCAAAACCCCGAAAGAGGATCGAGCCCAAATCAAGAATTCTTCAGAAGCCGACCGGTGGATTCAGGCTTAGAACAATCCGTTTGCTGCAGCGAGGGGATCCCAGTGAGCGTCCGTGTGAATCTCTAGCTCGGCTGCGGCGGCCGCCGCCGCAGCCTCTGGCCTGAAGAGATGCGCAACGAGTGCGGCGGTCATGTCAATTCCTGCCGCAACTCCTGAAGACGTCCATCGGCTGCGGTCCTCTACCCACGGTGCTTGAGCGACCCATTCGACGGACAATCCATGCGACGTCGCCCATCCGTACGCGCGTTTATTGGTCGTCGCTCGAAACCCATCGAGCAGCCCGGCCGCGGCGAGCCCCGCAGCACCGGTGCACACCGAGGTCACCAGTCGTGCGTCGCTCGCCCACGCTGCTAGCCACTCGAGGAATCCTGCGTCGTTGACGAGCGAGCGAGTACCTCGTCGTCCAGGAACGAGAACAATGTCGGGAAGTTTCGCGTCACGGTAGCCAACGGTCGCCACGACCTCGGCACCCTGGCTGCTCCTCACAAGCCCTGGAGCGGGGCCGACCAATTCGACAGAGAACGCCTGCGGCAGCATTCTAGGTAGGCCTACCGGGCCAAAGACGTCGAGTAGCTCGAACCCGTCGAAAAGGACAATCGAGACGCGCCGGCGAGACTCGTCCATGCCACCTAAACCGCTCGAGCGGTTGGCCGAATCTGGGTTAGTCACGCGGTAGAACGCCACCCGGTCGCTCGCGATAGCTTCCGCAGATTCAGCACTGCGGTGAGCACTGCGGTGAGCACTGCGGTCAGTGCGATGAGGACGAGAACACCCCCGCCCGCCAAGGTCTGCATGGACGAAGATTGTGCGATTAAAAACGCGCCAAACCCCATGGCGGGGACCGCGATGGCGTTAAGTGACCACCACGCGAGCGATTCTTTTCTCTTCCCCATAAGTGCAGTATCCCCGACGGCAGCACTCTCGGCTTGACGAGTACCTCCCGCTCACCGGAATCAGGGAGTAGCGCGTCCCTCAAGACCAACCGTCAACGCGAACCCGCCAATTACCCTATGGCTCCCCTAGAATCGAGGCGTCATGATGTTCACGCGCCGTATTCTCGCCGCCCTGCTCGTCGCGGTTCCGACCGTGGCCGTCGGAATCGTGGTGATGCAATGGACCCCCTTGCCGAACCCTCTGAACGTGCAGTGGTCCGGTACCGAGGTCTCGAACACGCAACCGTTGTGGATGTTCTTCCTGCCTATCGCGGCTTTAACGCTCGGTGGCTTCGCCCTGGCCATCGCCGCAGTCGTCGATCGCGACCATGAGGAGCCCTTTCAAGGAACGCTCTACATCGCGGCGGTACTGACTTCAGGCAGCGCCGGGGCGTGCTGGGCGCTCCTCGCGATGAACCTTGGCTATGCCGCACCGACCGGCCCGGCCTTCCTCGGCGCGCTGGCGCTTGCGCCGGTGTACGCCCTGCTCCCGTTGGCCGCCGTCGGCATCCACGCACGGCACCGATCAAGCATCGACCAAGACATAGTGGAGGACCTCACATAGACCGTCACTCCTTTAATGCACGGGTCCCACGACTTCGACCGTAAGACGGACGCCCACCAGGGCACCTAAACACGCGATCGCCGGCTTTGGGTCCGTTCCGATAAGGGAACCCTCTACGGGACGAACAATTGCGCTTCAGTCTTTAGATCCGGCGTGCGGGATAAGTCAGAATAGAACGCGCACATAACTATGGATCTACCGCTAAGCATTGGTATAGTCATTCCATGGCCACGTTTGACGAAAAGTTACCCTGGGCGCCGATCGGTTACGAGGAACGGCCCTGGCGCAGCGTCCAAGACGACTATGGCTCACGAACGCAGAAGCGTCTGGCATCCGGGCCGTACTTGGCGTCGGTGCCCGCATTCATTGCCGATCTCGATATCCCGCTGAACGGCGAACTCCACGCGCTGACCGAAGAGGCCGCCAGCGAGCTTGCCCGCTTCGATGCCGAAGTGGGACAGATCGCGGCACCATTCGCATCCATTCTCCTGCGCACGGAGAGCGCCTCCAGCTCAGCGATTGAGAATCTCACGAGCGAAGCACGCCAGATCGCCCTGGCGGAGATCGGTGGGCACGCCTCGAAGAACGCACAGCTTATCGTCGGCAACGTCCGAGCGATGCAAGCGGCCCTGGCACTCTCCGAGTCCATCGACGGACGCGCCATCCTGGAAATGCATCGCGCACTCCTCGAGCACAGCAATCCGGACATCGTCGGTCACTGGCGTGACCAACAGGTCTGGATCGGAGGTGGGAACCTCGGGCCCCACACCGCACAGTTTGTGCCGCCGCATCACGATCGAGTTCTCGAACTCATGGACGATCTCGTCGCCTTCGCCAGCCGCGACGACCTTCCTTTGCTCGCTCAGACCGCGATCGCTCACGCTCAATTCGAAACAATCCACCCGTTCCCTGACGGCAACGGAAGAGTCGGTCGCGCGCTTATTCAGGCGATGCTGCGTGCTGGGAAGCTCACTCACAATGTGGCCGTTCCGGTATCCGCGGGGCTCCTCCACGACACCAGTCGATATTTCGAGTCCCTCAGCGCATACCGGTCCGGGGATATTGTCCCGATAATCCGCTCCATCGCGGAGGCATCGTTCGCCGCGGTGCACAACGGACGCATCCTCGTAGCGGATCTAGAAACTGTGCAGGTCGACTGGCGCGGGCGCATCAACGCAAGACGAGACTCGGCGGCCCATCGACTAGTAGGCGTTTTGCTTCGTCAACCCGTGATCGGAGCGGCCGCAGCCGCGGCTGAGCTTGGCGTCTCGACAGTCAACGCTCAGGTCGCTATCGACCGACTCGTTGACGCTGACATTCTGACTCAAATTACCGACGGACGGCGAAATCGAATCTGGCTCGCCAAAGACGTCGTTCGGGTCCTTGACGAATTTGGCGCCCGGGCGAAGAGGCGCCGATAGTCGGTGTTCCGCGTCGCCGGTTGGGGACAACATGCAGAGCCGGGGGTCGGGGCGCGCAATGTCTCATAGGGGAACGGCGGATTCAACCGGTCGTCGCAACGATGGGTTTTTCTGGCTCTGACAATAGTCGTTGCATGGCTTGAGTGGGTGTGATGC
>NZ_PJJM01000083.1 GCF_002929805.1 Cryobacterium sp. Y50
TCAGCTCAGTCTTTGGGCGTCCAGTTCGCGACATGACTCATCATAACACTTAACCAATGAATTTACGACGCAAGACACTAGGGTCGGTTAGGACACCGCTCGCGCGGGTGGTGGAAATGGAATTCACCATGGACGATGCCGTCAATGACGATTGGTCCCTAGCACCCCCCGACCCGGACGGTCTCCATAGCCGGTGGGAAAGGATGCTCTCAGACACTCACTTACCTTGGCGCGTCGACGAGATCACTGATTCCGACACATTCCAGGCGTCAACCCGCCGACGGTACCTCGCGGATCTGGTGATCGTCGAATGCGAATGCGGACCGAGTACGGGCCACCGAGGACGCTACGAGATTGAGAACACAGACGACGAGTACTTGGTGGTCTTGATGACCCTAAGCGGCTCAGAAGTCGTCTGCCAAGGCGACCGGGAAAGCCAACTTCATCGGGGAAGCATAGTCGTCTGGGATAGCACGCAGCCCGCGAAGTTCCGAGTCAACGAAACGCTCATAAAAAGGAGCCTCTTCGTCCCCAAGTCAGCACTCGGAGAATACGGAGCACGCGGGGAACTGAGCCACGGCGTCGTATTGGATTCGCAGTCGCCTTCGGTGCAGCTTCTCCACGGGTACCTTCACTCACTCAGCCGGACAATTGACGGCCTCCCCCTCGCCTCCATACCGGCGACTCGAAACGCGACGATTGAGCTACTCGCGGCAACGCTCAATCCAGAGTCGATTCTCGGCTTGGGTACCGATTCCACACGCGTCCTGGCAGAACAGCACATCGACCGCAACCTCCGCGACGTCAACCTAACGCCTCACTCTGTCGCGCAGGCAATCGGGGTATCCGTCCGCTCGCTCCACCGCTCATTCGGTAACAACGAAACGGTGTCAAGCCTCATTCGCACCCGCCGCCTTGCCCGTGCGCGCGACGAACTCGGTCGAGGCGACTCAATCGCGACCATCGCAACGAGATGGCGCTTCTCCGACGCGAGCCATTTCTCCCGACTTTTCAAGGCAATGTATGACATCACCCCGAGTGAATTCTCCGCAATGTCCTACCGCTGAGTCAAACAACGGACCGTCTCGCCTGCCAGACCAAAGAATCCGAGCACGTGGATGCCTGGGTGAGCACGCACACGGCCATCACTGTTGGAAATGAGTCGAAGCGTCCCCGACATGGATCGATATTTTCCCTTGGCAAATGTCCCACAAGGTATGTGACATTTGAGTTATGCAGGCAAGCCGCCGCCCTCTCTGTCAACCTTGTGTAAGGCACCGGGATCGTCCCGAATAGTGTTGTAGAAGGCGGGGAAGGAGTTCCCTTGACGAACACCGTAATGACAGAGTCCAGCTCGACGGGGCAGGCTGTAGGGATGGAAGATGTTCCCGATCCCCAAGTCCCTGAGCGCCCGAAGCGGCGGACCTACACAGCCAAGTACAAACGCGACATTCTCACCGAGTATGATCGCCTCGGTCGGCAGGAGCGCGGCGCGCTGCTTCGCCGTGAAAAGCTCTCACCTCCTTGGTCAGTGCATGGCGTGACCAGCGCGATAAGGGCGTTTTAGAGGCCTTGGCACGGCCGGTCAGCGCGCCGCCGGCCAGTGCTGTGGAGAAGGACGCCGCCCGGCTGCGGAAGGAGAATCTGCGCTTGTCGGGCGAGTTGGATACGGCGAGGCAGGTGATCGCTATCCAGGGAACACTCTCGGCTCTGTTGGATCAGCTCTCGACCAACAGCAGCGCGACGAGCACCGAGAAATAATCGACGTCACCATCACCGCCCTTGTCGCGCTCATCGGCACGAGGGACGCGTGCCAGGCCGTGGGCCGGTCCCGGGCGACGCACTACCGCCGCCATCCCCGCGCGCCACGGCCGCCTTCAGCGCTTCGACCGCGGCCGAAACCGACCAAGCAGCCACGGGCACTGACCGAGCTGGAACGTGCTGCCGTGCTCAAGGTGCTGCGCTCGAGTCGGTTCGTGGACAAAGCACCGGCAGAGATCCAGGCGATCCTCCTCGACGAGGGCACCTACCTCTGCTCGGTGGCGACGATGTATCGCCTGCTCCGCGCCCACGGCGAGACCGGTGAACGTCGTGCCCAGGCCGAACACCCCGCCCGCGTCAAGCCCGAACTCATCGCCACCGGCCCCAATATGACCTGGTCGTGGGACATATCGAAAATCAAGGGCCCAGCCACATGGTCGTACTTCCATCTCTACACGATTATCGACATTTACTCTCGGTACGTCGTCGGCTGGATGGTCGCGACCCGGGAGTGCGCCGAACTGGCTGAGCGGCTCCTGTTCGACACGATCGAGAAGCAGAACATTCGTCGAGATCAGCTGACGATCCACTCCGACAACGGCTCCTCGATGGCATCGAAACCTGTCGCGTTCCTGCTCGCTGACTTGGGCGTGACCAAGTCACACTCCCGCCCACATACGAGTAACGACAATCCCTTCAGCGAGTCGCATTTCACAATTCTGAAGTACCGCCCCGAGTTCCCCGACCGGTTCTACAGCCTCGCCGAGGCACGCTCATTCTGCACCGAATTCTACGACTGGTACAACCACGAGCATCGTCATTCGGGTATCGGAATGCATACCCCGTTCAACGTTCACCACGGCCGCGCACCCGCCATCCAGCACGCCCGCGCTCGCGTGCTCACAACGGCCTATGCCGAGCATCCCGAACGTTTCGTGCGGCATCACCCGCAGCCACCCACGTTCCCGACAACGTCGTGGATCAACGAACCCGCGAAGGAAGGAACGAACTCAATGACCGGCTAAAGAAACTGACTCATAAAGGTTGACATCTTCCGCAGCGCTTCCGGCACGACCCGCAACGGTTCCGCATAAACGCCGTGGGACGCACCGAAGCGACCAGAACGCCCGTCTTCACGTCGAGATCCACCGCCTCGACGATGGTTTTGTCGACTCCGAGCAGAGCTCCCCATAGTGTTGAGTTTTGCACGCCGTTTTCTCGTCCCTGTGTTTCTTACCGTTGTCAGTTAGAAACCTAGACGGAGTGCGGCGTGCACTCGTTAAGGCGCTCGGAAACGACCCACGGTTACGTCAAGAGAACCCCATTTTCGGTTGGCGTTAACAGCAGCATTACTCACGGATGGCCGCAGGGTGGGTCGCGGCAAACCAGAGAAGGCAGTCGACGAGCTCCGACGGGGTGAGCGTCTCCGGGGCAGGGAACGACGGGACACTGGGAGATTTTGGTGGCAGAGAGATTCTCGGTATTGCGGAAATAGTGTTCGCTGCGTGATCCGTGGGACGGCGAGGACCGCACGCCGGAATTCCCGAGATGTCCAAATCCGCGGGCTGGATGTCCACGCGCATAATCACCTGAACCGCAGTAGCCGACACCCTGGAAAAATCGACGGCTCCCACAACGGTTAGCGCCGCATCCTCGATCGAGGCACAAACTGTCTGCTTGCCCGTTGTTCCACTCACGACCCATGAGTCACCAAATACTGCGACGCGGAAGCGTGGGGCACAGCGTGACGAGAGCTCACGGGTAACCTGTGCTTTGATGCCCCGAAGGGTGACGTGACGACTCAGGGGGGAGATCAAGATACCTCCGGGGCATCCTCCGCACATGTCTGTTACCTTTCGCCCGTCCCGCAGTTATGGCATCACGTCGCCGCTGTTAGGTCCAAGCGTCTGGCCCGTGTAGAGGTTACCGCCAGGGTCGCTCGCGAGTAGCAAAGCGGTTGGGGCGACTTCGTTGGCATAGCCGAATCGGCCAATGGGGAGCTCCGCCTGCTTGGCGGTTTTCCAATCGTCAGAGAGGCCGTCAATAAGCGGTGTAAAAATGGGCCCCGGGGCGATGACGTTAGCGAGCACACCGTGTGGCGCGAGCTCAAGTGCGAGAGATTTAGTGAATCCGATCACACCCGCCTTCGCCGCGGCGTAATGCGCGAGCCCAATCCCACCCTTGAGACCGAGCTGCGACGCGATGTTAATGATTCGGCCGCCAGTGCCAGCAGCCACCATCTCCGGTGCCGCCCAGCGACAAGCGGTGAAGATTCCCTTGAGATCGACCGCTATCGTGCGATCAAAGGTCTCCTCCGACATTTCGAGCAGGGGCGTCTCGTCGAGAACGCCCGCGCTGTTGACGAGGATATTGATGCCGCCGTGCCTCGCGACCACTGCATTCATGACTTGACGAACAGCGTCGGAGTCGGTCACGTCCACGGCGTGCGCCGAGACAGTGGCGCCCGCCTGTTCGCAAAGCGCGACGCTTGCGCTGAGGCGCTCACGTGAGAGGTCGAGCAGGGCTAGGGTGGCGCCCTCGGTGGCATAGAGCGCGGCGATGGCCTGGCCGATGCCGCTCGCGGCTCCAGTGATCACGGCTACTTTTCCGGCGAGCTGGCCTGCTCCAGCATTCGAGCCAGTCATCAGCTGGGCCACCTAATCGTGAGGCCGCCGTCGACGATGATCTCTTGACCGGTGATGTAGGCGGAATCGTCACTCGTGAGGAAGCGGAGCACGCGGGCCGCCTCGTCCACGTTGCCAACCCGGCCAAGCGGAATTCCAGCTCCTGCGGCGTCCAGTCCCGCTTTGCCCAGAGAGTTCTTGGCATCGAGCGACTGAGGGCTCTCAATGAGGCCCGGAATAACTGCGTTCACCCGGATTCCCTGCGGTGCGAGCTCGACAGCAAGTGAACGGCAGAGCCCCAGCAGGCCCGACTTGGCGGCCGCGTAGTGCGAGTGCTCAGCCCAGCCGTAGACGCCCCCAGCGATCGACGAGGTGGCGACCATCGCGCCGCCCTCGGTCATCCGAGCTGAACACGAGCGAAAGACCCGCATGACGCCGGAGAGATCAACGGCCATCATGTCGTCCCACGCCGTATCGGTCATCTCGGCGAGGGGCGTGCGTCGAAGGACGCCCGCCGCGGCGACCGCGATGTCGAGCCTGCCAAACGTATCAACAGCTGCCTGAGCGAGTTTTTCAGTCTGCTGGTAGTCCCGCACATCGACGGGAACTGTGATGCAGCGACCGCCGGAGGCCGCCACCAGCTCCTCGGTCTGGGTCTGCGAGTGCGGATCGCCGGCGAAGTAACCGATCACGCTGTGCGTGCCCGCCCTGGCGTAGGCTATGGCGAGGGCCTGTCCGATGCCGCTAGCGCCGCCGGAAATGACGGCTACCTTACCTTCGAGATTATCGTCGCGCTGGACGCTCATGCTGTGTGCCCCATTTGCTTCTTGTGGTCGCCCATCCGGTTGGTTGTGCGCGTGCCGAGCATGCATAGCCCGGAGAGAAAGAGACCCAGCGAGCCAGTAAAGAACGCGGCCCACATCATGTCGACACCCGCGATCAGGAACGCACCGAGGAAGAACGAACCGGCGATACCGCCGACGGGGGCCATGACGTGGGCAACGTTGGTACCCATACCGCGCACGTGGGCCGGGAACGACTCACCCATGTGGAAGAGCAGTGCGGCGTACGGTCCGGTGAGGAAAAACAGGGTGATGGCGTAAAACGTGATAACGAATGCGGCATCGTTCGGCCCGAAGAGCATGACCATGGATGACACCCCGCCGAGCATCCAGCCGATGGTGACCGTGAGCTTGCGGCCGAGTCGGTCACCGACCCAGCCATGCGCAAGGTAGCCGAGGAACGCCACCGCGTTGGCCGCCACTAGGATGAGCAGTGCATTGTCGAACGTAACGGCCTTCGCCTCGATGAGCACCGTCGTGCCGAGCACCGAGAACACTTGGATAGCAACCCAGTTGAAGAACCATGCAAGCGACAGGCTGATGGTATTCATCCGCAGGTCCTTGGTGAAAACATCCTTGAGACCCGTCTTGTAGTGGCTGGCATCCTCAAGCTCATGCTCGGCAGCGAGCGATTTGGCGCCCTCGATGTCACCAGTTTCACGGCGCCGGCGCACCTCTTTCATCGCGGCGAAAGTCGGTGACTCCGGGAGTCGAGAAGCAAGGGCAACCACGATTAGCGATAGGACGGCGGCAAATAAAAAACTCCAGCGCCATCCGATTAGGGGGAGCAAAATGGCCGAGAGGCCCGCTGACAGCAGTGCACCAACCGGCCAACCGGACTGTACGAGGCTGAACATAAAGCCGCGGCTTTTGACTTTCTTGTAGATTTCGTTGAGATACACGGCATTGACAACCTCCTCTGACATCGAGAAGCCCGAAAAGGCGCGAACGATAATGAGGCTCACAACCCCAATGACCAGCCCCGTTAGACCGGACGCAACCGCGCCACCGATCATCAGGATGATGAGTGCTCGCTTGCGACCCAGGCGGTCCAGAATGGTGCCGACAGCGAGCGAGACAATAAACACGCCCACTGTGGCAAACGTGTTGATCATGGTGGCTTGTCCGGCATCCCAGCCGAAGTCCGCGGCGATCACCGGGAGCAAGGTTCCAAACAGGGTGTAGTCATACACCGAGGCGACCCACGCAATGAAGCAGATGATCGAGACGTGGGTGACGGTCTTCTTCGTGATGGGCACGTCCCAGGGGGCTATCGGCTGGTTCTTCGCCGGGGATTTAGACTGTTTTTGGGCGTCTGTAATCTCGCGAGATGTGGTCATGAGATAGGTTTCCTTTCCTTGCAGTGGGGAGGCGGCGCTTAGCGCGGGAACCTCTGGTCGAAATCGCGGGCGATGTCTTTCATGGTGGCGAATTCCACACCATCATGGCTGCTCATGTACTCGATCAGACGCTCGATCATGAGGAGGTTCTGAGGACGTCCTGAGACATCGGGGTGAATCGTGATGGGAAAGACGGCATAGTCCATCTCGCGATAGACCCAGTCAAACTGGTCCTTCCACATCTGTTCGATGTCGCGCGGGCTCACGAAGCCATGACTATTAGCCGACCCCTTGATGAACATCATGGGAGGCAGGTCATCGAGGTACCAGTTGGCGGGGATCTCGATGAGTTCGGTCTCGTCACCGCGCACGAGGGGTTTCATCCAGTCGGTGGCCCGGGGAGCGGTGTAGTCAATCTTGGTCCAGCTATCGCCCACGCGTACGCGGTAGGGCGTGAAGTCGTTGTGCATGAGGGAGTGGTCGTAGAGGAAGCCGCGCTCAAGCAATATCTCGTTGGTAACGGTGGAGAATTCCCACCACGGGGCCACATACCCTTCGGGGCGAACGCCCGTTTTGCTCACAAACAGGTCGAGGCAGTGGTCGAGCACGTCGGTCTCCTGTTCGCGGGTCATGGCGAGGGGGTTCTCGTGGCTGTAACCGTGCACACCCACCTCGTGCCCTGCAGCGACGGTTGCATCGAATTGCTCAGGGAAAGTCTCGATGGAGTGGCCCGGCCAGAACCAGGTGGTGGCCAGGTCGCGGTCGGTCATCAGCTTAAGTAGGCGCGGTACGCCGACTTCGCCGGCAAAGAGCCCCCGCGAGATGTCACCGGGTGAGTCTTCTCCGCCGTAGGAACCGAGCCAGCCTCCAACGGCATCGACATCGATTCCGATGCTGACATAAATCTTCTTTGACATATTGACTCCGATTGTCGCGATAGGTGCGGTGAGTTTTTTTGAGTTGGTTTATTACCGGTGCAGAGTGAAACGTGCGGCGAAGTCTGCTCCGGTGTGACCCTGTGAGACCAGCAGCGCGGTAAGAATTCGCGACTGGTAAGGATTAAGATGGCCCGAAGGGATAGCCCCTGCTGCGACCAGGTCGATACCTCCGCCGTTCCCATATGTCGGTACGACAGGCCCCCAAGGCACTCGGGAAGACAGCACGATGGGTTGGTCTGAGGTGTGAACCACCTCGGCGAAACCTGGGCCGGCGTTGCCGACGCCTGTTCCCGAGATAACCACGGCAGCAGCGCGCTCAAGAGCAGCTGTGAGAAGCACCGATTCAGCGCCCGGGTAGATACTCACGATGTCCACCACCGTGCCGTCGAATGACTCGGCGGGAAGATCGAGCGGGCTGCGGTGCAGCGTGGACGCAGTTGGCACGAGGCGCGCGCCAGCAAAGTGGGCCACCTCGGTACCACCGGTGAAGGGTGACACCGCAACGGTGTGGCTCTTGCGGGCACCGCGTGCCGTACGCACGGAACCGCTGAACGAGATGAGCGCCCCGAGGTCGCGCATTCTTGGATCGGCGGCAACAGCGATGGCTTCAGCAATATTGCCGGGGCCGTCGGGAGCGTCGGAGTCTGCCGTGCGCTGCGCGCCCGTAATCACAACCGGTTTTGACGAGTTGTGCACGAGGTCGAGCAGGAAAGCAGTCTCCTCGAGAGTATCGGTTCCGTGCGTGACAACGATGCCGTCAACATCCGGTTCGTTCGCGGCCGCCGCCACACCCTCCGCGATCAGGCGCAGGTCCTTGAGCGTGAGTTGATAGCTGCCGAGGGTAACGATATCGCGCCACGAAACGGCGTGTTCGCCGCCAAGCTCTGCGACGAGTTCAGCTGCGCTGGCCTCGACAACCACGCCCGCGGCCCCGTGCGACCGGGATGCGATGGTACCGCCTGTGCCAAGAACTGCAATGTGTGCCACTTCGCTGCTACTCCCTCGTAACCAGACATAATTCGGCCAGGCAATTATGCCTAGCCCACCAGTTGAGCATCTACACAAACGTATGCCGCAAACGTATGCCGCAAACGTATGCCCAATGGTGTGTTGATACTATTGCAGGTGATGACGTTCACGCAACTACCCTCACCGCAGAGAATCGGAGCTTCACTATGAACGTCACGGAGCCCTCTACCCTAAGAACCCTCGCCGGGGAACTGGGTCTCAACGTCTCAACTGTCTCTCGGATCATCAACGCCGAACCGGGCACAGAATCCAAGTGGGCATCCCCCGAAACCATCCGCCGCGTCCATGAGCTGGCCAGCACGCGCGGTTACACCCGCAATCCACACGCTGCCTCCCTGCGAACTTCACGCTCTGACCTCATTGGGGTGATCGTGCCGCGCCTGCAAGATTACGTACTCGCCACCATCTATGAAGGCATCGACGCGGCGGCCGAGGCGCGCGGGCGGATGACGGTGGTCGCGAACTCTCTCGACGATCCCACCCGTCAGCGATCGCGAACCGAGTCGCTCCTAGCGCGCCGCGCGGACGGACTGATTTTTGGTGACGCGCACATCGACTCGCCGTTTCTCGACAAACTCGCGGCACGTGGCGTGCCCCTCACGCTGGTGTCGCGTCGGAAAGCAGGCCACGTTTCCGTCACCTGCGATGACGTTACCGGCGGACGATTAGCAGCCTCGCATCTCATCTCAACCGGGCGGCGACGTTTCGCTGTGATAGCAGGAGCACAGTACGCCTCGACCACGGTCGACCGCGTTGCTGGCTTTCTTGAAGCGCTAGAGGAACATGGCATCGGCGGCTCGGATGTTGACGTCTACTACACGGGCTTCGACGCGCCGGCCGGGCAGCGCGCCGTTGCCGAGCTCATGGCAGCCCCCGTCCGCCCCGAAGCGGTGTTTGCTGTCAATGACTTTGCAGCAATTGGCGCGATCGGAGCACTGCAGAAACTCGGCGTCGCTGTACCAGACGACATCGCGGTCGTCGGCTATAACGACACTCCCATTGCAGAAGCAGTCAGCCTTACGACCGTGCGCTCGCCCATGGTCGAGATGGGACGATTGGGTTTCGAAAAGCTCCTGTTACTGCTCGATAAGGAAGTGGTCAAGAGCGAGCGTCTCCCACCGGAGCTTATTGTGCGGTCGACGGCATGACATGGCGCACTATGTGACTGACGTAGTCCTCGCGCGCGGCCAGCACGGTGTGACGCACCCGTGTCGGTTTCTGAACGACCGGCCGCAGCGAGCGGTAAAACGAGGCCCGCAAGACCTTCAATTTGCGCCCCATCCACTCGATGGGGATGGAGGCCTTCTCCGCCAAGATAAACATGAAGTAATCGTCTATCGTGTGCTTCACGGCGGAGAAGGCGTTGACTTCCCTCAGGAACTCGATCTCCCTCTTCAGCTCAGCATTCTCAGCTTGCGAAGCCTTGTATTTGGCCCATTCGACCGGGCCCGGTTCGGCGGCACCACCGGCCTTGGGATGTTCCTCTTTCCAGAGGCGAACCCAGTTGCCCAGCGTTCCCTCGACGACCCCGACTCACCTCGGTGACCGGACGGAGCGTTGTGCCACGAACGTGACCTCGACCGGCGCTCCGGTGCCTAGCTATGCCCGCCGGCAGAGTCGAGCGAGGTGAGTCCGCCGGGAGTTACCGATGCGGGCAGCCGCGCGAGGCGAATTTTGTCGCCGCCGAAATGGTTGCTCGGTTCTGTCCTTCACTGCGGGTGGCAGACCGCGCCAGAGCCCCAGCTCGTTCACTGTGCCCGCTCGGTAGTGACGCACTGCGGTCGCAAATCGGTCACCCTCGTGTCTCTCTCGGTAGGATGTGCATGGCTCCGTCCGATTTGCGGTGTTCGGCGACGGGGCTGCATCCAGCCGGGGTGTTCAGCGGGGTATCGACACCGGATCTACACAGGGTCCTTGTCTCAGGTGGCGAATAGAACCGCCGCGGCACCGAGTGCAACGGTCACCAAGATTGTGCGCAACACCGTCGCTGACAGTCGGCGGCCGATCCGTGCCCCAAGCCAGCCGCCCGCCGCCGAACCGACTCCGATCAGGGCCGCAATTCTCCACTCCACGGCACCACTCGAGATGAAGACGATTGCCGACACAATGTTGGCAGTGGCGCCGAGCACGTTCTTGGCCCCGTTCGCCCTGTGCAGGTCGGTGGTCCAGAGAATTCCCAGGAGTGCGATCAGCACCACTCCTTGGGCGGCACCAAAATAACCGCCATAGACACCGGTGGCCAGAACTCCGAGGACGAGACCAAAGGTGACCGGGCGGGTATCTCGGGAACGCGACGCAGCATTGCGCCGCACGAAACGGGCCACGCGCGATTGGAGGGCCGCAAGCGAAGCGGCAACGACGAGGAGGTACGGGACGATCAACGAAAACGCGCTCTCAGGCAGGATCAAGAGCAGCACCCCACCGACGACGCCGCCGATGAGCGAAAAAATGGCCATGATGAGTACGGCGCGCCACTGGCCGGCCAGCTCTCGGCGATAGCCGAATGCGGCTACGACGCCGCCGGGCACGAGACCCACAGTGTTCGACACGTTGGCTGTGATCGGCGGAATTCCCAAAGCGAGCAGCGTCGGGAACGTGATCAGAGTTCCCGCTCCCGCGACGGCGTTGATGACCCCGGCGGCGATGCCCGCCACCAGAATGATCGCGGCATCGAGCGCGGTCATTGGAGTCGTTCGAACTTCCGAATCGTCGGCACGAGACCGAGCAACTCCGCGGTGCTGATTCCGGTGAGAATCTTCGCCCGGTAGTCCTGCTCGATGGCATCGCGATCAAAGGTGGCCTGCGCCACCTTCTCCAGTGCCGCAGCGTCCACCACAACGAGACCGTCCCTGTCGCCGACGACAATATCGCCGTTCGAGATCGTCGTGCCCGCCAGGTTGATCGGCTGACCCACCGTTCCCCACCTGGATTTTGTCGTGCCGCGAATGGACACTCCTCGCGCGAAGACGGGAAATCCCGTCGCGATGATTGCGGCGGTATCGCGAACGGCGCCGTCAATGACAAGGCCCGCAATTCCCGCTTGCATGGCGGCGGCAGTGAGAATATCCCCCCACGGGCCGCAGCTCACGGCGCCATGCGCGTTGATGACTAGGACCTCCCCTGGCACGGCCCGCGGTAAAGCCGCGTGAATGGTGAGATTATCCCCGGGCTGGGTATCGACGGTCAGGGCGGGACCAACCACCTTCATGCTCGGGTCAAGGGGCCGCAGCTCCGAGTCCAGGGCGCCGCGCTGTCCCTGAGCCTCATAAATGGTCGCTGTTCCTGACCGGAGCAGTCTGTGCAATAAGTCAGTGCGCTGCAGGGCTCCGCCGGAACTGGTCATGCGCTGCCCCTCTTCTTCTTGCGACGGGCCGGCGAGTCCGTGTCCCAGAAGGTGACCTTCCGCTGCAGCAGCGCTACGAGCGAGAAGAGAAGCGCACCGACGAGGCTCAACACCAGGATCAGCGCGAACACACGGTCTAGCGCGATGCGGGCCGCAGCGACGCGGATCTGCTCACCGAAGCCAATGCCTCCGCCGATGAACTCGGCCGCGACAGCACCGGTCACGGCCGCCACGACGGCGATCTTCAAACCCGTGAAGATGAACGGCAACGCCCGCATCAGCTTGAGTTTCCAGAACACATCCCAGGCGCTGGCTTTCATGGACTTGAAGAGTTTGATCTCGTCCTCAGATGTTGCTGCCAGACCGGCGACCGTTCCAATAATGATCGGGAACAACGACATGAAGGCAGCCATAATGAACTTTGAGCTGATTCCAAAGCCGAACCACGCAATGAAGACGGGAGCGAAGGCGATCTTCGGGGTGGCTTCGAGCATCACGAACAGGGGCATGATCGCCTTGCGACCAAACTGAGTCTGGCCGATCCAGAGTCCCATGATGAAACCGACGACACAGGCTAGCCCGAACCCGATCAGGATCTCCTGCACAGTGGTCCATAATTCGGCAGCAAGGAAGCCGCCGGATGCGAGCTGTGTCGCGACGATCCCTACTTGCTCCGCCACCCGGAACGGTGACGGGAGAATGATGGCCGACACCGCCCCGGTTCTGACAATCCCTTCCCAAAACAGCAGGATCGTGACGAGCACCAGCAGAATGGCGACGGGCTGCGGGAGAGAGTTGAAGAATGCACTGATGCGCCGAACGAGCAGGAAATTCTTCTTCCGGCCTCCGGCCGGCCTTGTTGTGGGAGGAGCTGTTCGTCGTGAAGAGTCGCGCACCTGTGATGTTTGCCCCGTGCTAGACATAATCGTGCCCTCTGTTCAGCGCATCGCGGACCTGGGAGACGTAGGCACCGAATGCCGGGTGGTTCAGCGTTTCCATGGACCGCGGGCGCGGCAGGTCGATATCGATCACGTCCGAGATGCTTCCGGGACGGGCCGACATGGCAAAAACACGATCCGAGAGAAGCACTGCTTCCGGGATTGAGTGGGTCACCAGAACTACCGTGGCCGTGCGCCCAGCGGCGATGCGCTGTAGCTCGAGGTCCATTCGCTCTCGCGTGAGCTCGTCGAGGGCACCGAACGGTTCGTCTAACAGCAGAATCTCGGGTTCCGTGATTAGCATCCGACAGATTGCGACGCGCTGCGCCATTCCTCCGGACAGCTCCCGGGGGTAAGCCTCATGGAAGCCTGCCAGGCCGACGGTGTCGAGCAAATTGGCTGCTTTGTCCGAGAATGTTGCGGCGGCTTTGGCGCCGTCGCGGAGCTCGATCGGCAGCAGTACATTGTCGATCGCTGTGCGCCAGGGCAGGAGCGTGGCCTTCTGGAACATGATGCCCACCTCGTCTGGCGGCTCGGTCACGTTCTGATCGTCGAGGGTGACCTGGCCCTGGCTGGGGGAGAGAAGCCCGGCCATGGTGTTGAGCAGAGTGGATTTACCGCAGCCGCTGGGTCCGATCAGAGAGCTGAAAGAACCGGAGGTGATCGACAAGTTGATGTCTTTAAGCGCTTGTACCTCCATACCGGGGAAAGTGTGGCTGACGTTCGTTATCTTGTAGCGCACGTCCACGGCTGTGGCAGTGAGCGAACTCATTGGTTGAATCCGTCAACGAATTCGTTCGTGTACAGATCGTCTACAACGATGTCGTCGGCCTGGATGTCTCCGGTCACAGCGACATCTGCCACGACCTGTTCCCAATAGGCGGGGTTGTTGTAGCCGAATGGGTCGCTGTCGGGAGAGACGAGCGAACCCTTGATGGCCTCGAACAGGGCCAGGGCGTAGTCCCGATCTTCGACTTCCTGGGGCTGGTATTCGGCGCAGGCGTCGAAGACGGCATCGGGATTGTCTGCGGAGAACTCAACGGCTTGCTTGTATGCCTTGCCGAACGAAGTGAGCACCTCTGGGCTCTGCGTCACGTATTCAGCGGTGGCAGCAAGGCCGTTACCGAAAAGGTAGGCCGTGGCCGTGCCGGTGAGGTTGTCGATCGGGATGCCCGCATATTCAATTGTCGCCACGGCGTCGAGCGAGGCAGCGTATGCGTCGATGTCGCCGCGCTGGAAACCGGCCACGGCCTGTCCTCCCTCGCCGACCACAAGGAACTCGTAGTCGCCCTCGGCGACGCCGGCTGCCGTCATGATCGCCTTGGCGAAACTGACCTCGTTTCCATCGGCCGTGGCGACACCGATGGTGCCACCGGACAGGGCCGAGGCATCCGCCATGCCGTTCTCGGTGGGACTGACCAGCTGGAAGAGGCCGCCGGGGGCGGCATTGGCAAAGTATTGGAAGTTCTCGCCGTCGGCCTGGGCCAGCACGAGAGGCACGGCGCCCGGTGTCCCGATCTGGGCCTGGCCGGCCAGCATGGCCTGGATGACAGCGGCGGAACCGTTAAGTCCCTGAATCGTGACGTCCAGTCCCTGTTCGGCAAAGAACCCTTGTTCCTTTGCCACGTAGGCGGGGTAGAAGACCAGGCAACTCGGAGTGGCCATGGCGATGGTCACCGGGGTTCCGGCGCTCTCGGCGCTGCCGCCCGTGGAATCGCTGCTAGTCGGACCCGAGCACGCCGTGAGCGCGAGGGCCGCGGCAACTGCGGCGGTGAGGAAGGTGAATTTACGCAAAATGACTCCTTTGTCATCGTTTGGAACGTGCTGGTCAGTTCGAGGGGACCTTGTGTGCAGTGCAGGATGGTCATATCCGGTGAAAGCGCCTCAGGCGAGCACCTCCGCGCGCGCGGCGACGAAGCTTTGGTTGATCTCGCCGATACCGTCGATCCACGTCAGGAGTGTTTCTCCCGGTGAGAGGAATCGTTGCGGGCTCCGGCCGATTCCGACACCGGACGGCGTGCCGGTGAAGATGATGTCGCCGGGGAGCAACCGGACAATCCTGGACAGGCTTTCGATGACCCGGGGAACGGAAAAGATCATGTCAGCCGTGGTGCCGTTCTGCATCGGCTCGCCGTCGATGCTGCAGCCCAGCTTGATCGCATCGGGGTTAGGGAATTCATCCGGAGTGACGAGCCAGGGACCCACCGGGGAGAAGCCTTCGAAGGACTTGCCGAGGCTAAATTGCGGGGCCTGCCCGGCGTTCTGCGTAACCCGTTCGGAGAAATCCTGTCCGATGGACAGCCCCGCGACGTGGCGCCACGCGGCGTCGGCGGCGACGTTCTTGGCCTCGGTGCCGATCACGACAACGAGTTCGACTTCCCAGTCGACGCGCCCGTCGGCGGGGAGTGGGACGACCGTGTCGGGTCCCGTCATGGCGGAGACGAACTTGGTGAAGACCGGCGGCATCTCGTCCGAAGACTGGTAGCCGGCCTCGCTCGCATGGGCCTGATAGTTCAGTCCGATCGCGAATACCTGGGGTGGGCGCGGGGAGGGCGAGCCGAGTGCCGCCCGGTCGATGATGACGTCTGCTGTGCGTGCGGTGTACGAACCCGCCCAGTCCGTGAAGTCCTTCCAATGGTCATAAACCGCCGGCAGACTCGGACCGAAGCGGCCCTCGCTGGCGGTATGAACATCCGTTCCTGTTGAATCGGAGGTCAGGATTACTGCTCGGCCGGCGTGGTTGGCGATGCGCATTAAGGCTCCTTTAGTTGGGGGAAGCGTGTGGTCGGAACGTCGCGTCCGGCCCTCTCACTAATTTCATCATGATCGTTATGAACATTTCTACTGGAATGCAGGAGGCTTGTCAAGCATTCAGTTATGATGATCATGATTGACTCCAAAATCGGTATTGTCGGTGCGTTCCGGCGCAGAAGAAAGGACGGCTCGGTATGGACCTGTCGACTGTGAACGGGGCGGGTGAGTCCGCCGCACCGATGGCGAGGCGGCAGCAATTTCCGGCCAACAGGGCGGAGGTCGCATCGGGAATCATTGGTGATCTGGCCGCCAGATTGAGGCCTGGAGCCAGACTGGGTACCAAGGAAGAAATGCGTGCGCGCTGTCAGGTGTCCGTGGGAACGTTCAACGAAGCGCTGAAGATAAGTCAGAACCGCGGCGTTGTCGCCCTGCGCCCCGGTCCTGGTGGCGGAGTTTTTGCTGCGGCGCAATCGCCATTGGTGCGGCTCGGAAATCTCTTCCTTGCGCTCGATGATTCCGAAACTACTGTGCTCGAAGCTGTTCGCATGCGCAACGCACTCGACCCGCTTCTGGTGGAAGACGCATTGATCAGCTCATCAGCGGCTGATATCGCGTCGATGCGTGAACAACTGGCCGTCATGGAATCTGCCGTCGTTCGATCTGATGCGACCGCCTTCACTCGGGCGAATTGGCACCTCCACGCCCGCATAGCCGGGACGAGTCCGAACTCCATACTGCGAACCGTGTACCTCGGTCTCCTGGACGTCATTGAAGCTCACACGCTGTCCGTTGAACCGCCTACGGTTCAACCTGTTGCCGAATACATCGAATATCGGCAGGATCTCCACGTGCGAATCGTTGACTCGATCGAAGCGGGTGACCGTGAGCTCGCCCTTCGGCTCATTGAGGAGCACAACACCGAGCGCGATAGCGACCAAACGTTGTAGGAGATGTTCAACCCCTTGAGTCACTCACGTCATGGCTGGGCGACAACTAGTAGTACTTGGTTAGGTTGGGGCTCGTTGTCGGCAGTGGGGGCAGTATCCGAGATAGACGGCGAGGACTCGTTGGAGTTCTCTGAGGATGCCGTAGAGACTCAGCCTGCCCCATCCGCTTTTGGGCGGGTCAGCCGCAGTTGGGTGATGAAGAGGTGGGCGGCGGTTACGAGAGTCATGTGGTGGTGCCATCCGGCGTAGGTGCGGCCTTCGAAGTGCGCGAGGCCGAGACCGGTTTTCAGCTCGCGGTAGTCGTGCTCGATGCGCCATCTGATTTTGGCCAGGCGGACAAGTTCTTTTAGCGGGGTCGACTCCGGCAGGGTGGAGAGCCAGTAGTCGGTGGGGGCCGGTGTCCCGGTTGGCCATTCGGCGAGGAGCCACTCGACGGAGAGGGAACCGTCGTCGCCGCGCGGCAGATCGCGGTTCGCGGGCCTCTGCCGGCATCTTGTTCGGTGCAAATCTGGAGGGTGTCAGATGGTCTGTGTAAGGGGTTGCGGATCTACTCGAAGGAGTGACACTGATGGTCATGACGAATCGAAACATGTTGCGCAAGGCACCGCGGTCCCCGTCGCAGTTGGCGGCGGCGAAAGCGATCGATGAGCTCCGCGATAGTGGTGCCTTGGATTCGCTGTTCTCGAAGATCGATGCGGGTGAGTTGCAACTCACTGGTGAGGACGGGTTCGTGCCCGGTCTGATCAAAGCGGCCCTCGAGCGCGGCTTGCAGGTAGAGCTGACTGAGCACCTCGGCTATGAGAAGGGCGACCCGGAAGCACGGTTCTATCCGAACTCCCGCAACGGCTCCACGCCCAAGCTGGTCAGGGGCGGTCGAGCTCCGCCGCGAAGAAAGCCGACGCGCTGCGCAGAATGGCATTCGCCCTCCGTAACTCACGGTTCTCTCGCTCAAGCTCGAGCAACCGGGCGGCATCCTCCGTCGTGGTGCCCGGGCGAGCGCCGGTATCGATATCGGCGCGCAGCAGCCACTTCCGCAGCGTGTCGGCCGGGATGCCGAGTTGCTGGCCGATGCGGCTTGAAGCCCCGTGGGCACCGCCGACATCCTCGCGAGCGACAAGCAGTAGGCGCACTGCTCGTTCCTTCAACTCCGGCAGATATTTCTTCATTGCTGGCATGATTCTCAACCTTTCCGGGTGATCAAGAACCTCCATTAAACCCGGAGCGAGACAAGGCTCAGCAGCCCACCGGCTCTCGGATCTCCTCCTTCGCCAACCCGCGATCAATGCCACCTACGTCGCCGCCCAGCTAGGCGTCTCGACCGTGAATGCTCAGGTCGCTATCGACCGTCTCGTTGACGCCAACATTCTGGCCCAAATCACACAAGGGCGACGAAATCGAATCTAGCTTGCGGAAGAGGTCGTAGGAGCCCTCGACGACTTCGCCGCCCGAGCAAGGCAGCGTCGATAGGCGAACCCGCTCGCCAAGCGACTCGGCAACATCCACGCGCTCAAAACCGATCCCAAGTAACGCAGCCGGTGGAGAAGCCGCCAGACACAACCTGAAGGAACCAATGGTCGAGTCTGGCGACTCACCCGTCCATCCTGGTCAGGATCGAATACGAGGTTTCGCGGGCAACGAGACGGCTGGCGTGCCTTCTCTCGTCAACGTCCCCAGGTCCAGAAGTCCAAGCCACTTAGCGCGAGCACGCGCTCTCGCGGCAGGCGCCCCCGGTGATATGACAGTCGCTGTTTCGCCGCCCACGCCGCGAGAGAGCGCTCCCTGCCCGCATCGCTTCGGAAGCGGGGCACCCGCCCGTTCTCGGTAATAAAGTCTCGATACTCCCTGAAGCGTGAGATCCAAACGTCGTCGCGGGGATGAAAGCTGAACCCTTCGATGGCCGCGAGCCGGCGCTCCTGATATGTGCAGAGGCGCGCTCCCGCGAAGGCGCGGCGTTGTGCGCGAACGAAGGCGGTCAGGGTTTTCTCTTCGTCAGAAATCGAGTTGGCTGGTAGCCGACGGTTCTCGCGAGGCATTCGGTTCAGACGCGCGATGAAGTTCTCCAACGCGAAAACGTTCTGGAGCCATCTTGTGATGGCGTCGGAGATCTGGGCCTCGCCGGGTTGCGCATCTCGAAGCTGCTGTTCGCGAAGGAAGCAGGTGAGGGAGAGGGCCTGATCAGCGGTGAGCTCGTCAGGTCCGAGTCGTCGGAGCCGTGCGTAATCGGCGTGCAGTAACGATAGAGCGCTTGGTTCGGTCATGAGCATCTTTCCGGCCCGCACGGCGTGCGGTACCGGAGAAGACATGCGCGGCAAGACACGCCGACGACGAAAAGAGGCATTCCTGCACGGGGCACACCCGTGCCGGAAGGTAATTAGCCTCAGTTTTGGGCCCCTTTTTGGGGGGCATTCTTATTGGAGGTCACATGAGCACGACAGATGCACCCAACGAGGGCAGCGTTACATCTCTGGCCGCGAGCGAAAGCGGGCTGTGGAAGGTCTCAACCCTCCACAGCAGCCACTACTTCGACTTGGACGCGCGAACCGTCACTCGAGTACCCGGAGAAGACGCGAGCCCAGGGATCAACGACGTCACTCGGCCGTTACGGCGAATAGAGACACTCACAGTCGGACTGCGCGGCCGATGGACGATGCACACGGCGGGGTGGTCAGATACGGTCGACTTCTACTGGCATGAAAGTTCCGTCGTCACGAAGATCGAGCGGGTCACTTTTCAGGATCTGAAGCAGGTTCCACGCTGATCGCCTCTTCGTCCAGCTTCTCCCGGACAGGAGACCCCGCGGCAACAAGCTCGGCGGCGCGAACACGGACTTCTTGGAACGCATTGCTCCAGATCAGAAGATCGGTGATCGTCATCATCGTCTCCCCCCGCTGAATTCGACTCACCCTGTCGTAGGTCATCTCGGACGGAAACTTGGCTTCCTCCAAGTACGAACGCAGCGTTCCGGATTTTCTCAACACGCATTCGCGGATGGTGTTGGCGACCAAATGCTGAAACTGTGCCGCCGCTAATTGCGCATCTTCCTCGCCAACAAAGGCAAAGGGGGTACCGGCCTTGCCAAAACTTTTTGGGACCTGCATCCGGGCTCTCGGTTCAAACACGTGACCGCCAGGTAGGGGCTTCTTCGGCATACTTTCACCCTATCAACAACCGAGTATCAACCTACTATTTAGGTTTTACACCATTCATACGGGAATTAGGTCGTACACACTGTAATACCACCTGTTTATGAGACAGCCGTTTATCGGCTGCCCGCATAGACACCGTATGAACACCCCCACAACACCCCTGACCCCGCAGACTCGTGCTGCATTCCGCCACGCCGCGTCCACCCTCAACGCAGTTGTCCATTGCGCACCCCGTGCACCTTTGTCGCACAGACGCTCCAGCACCAGGAAGAGACATGCCCCGCCCCGCAACCTCATCTCTCCTGCTCAGTGCCTCACCACGATGTGTTGGCGCGACCCGTGGGTCTTTGACGCGCCGCTTATCGCCAGCCTCATCGGTGAACGGCGAACATCAGGCGTCGATTGCGACCCGTCAGGTGCCCTCGAAACAATTCGCTCAGGCCTCCCGGCCGCGTGCATCACCGTAATGGCTCGGTACCAGCCCGAAATATCACCGCAGCGGTGGGAACGCATCCGAGAATTTGTCGAAGACGCCGTTGCGGTCACCGCGCCCAATTGCGCGTACACGACCTCACGGCTGCTCATCGTCTGCTCGCACTACGTGGACTGGGCGGTAAACATCGCCAGCCTCCCGCTGCAGCCCCAGATTCTCTTTCGCCGTGAACTCATATCCCGGTACACCAGCGAGGTAATGAACCAGGCAGAGGGAACACGCCGCAACTACCGAGCCATCCTGCTGCGCATCTCCGAGATACTCCTCTCCGACAGCCCCGAGGCAGAACTGACGGCGCTCTCCTCCCGCGTCAGCATGGAACCCTATTCCGATGCGAACCTGACCCGCCTTGAGTTCTGGGCCAGAGGGCAGAACACGCCCAGTCGGGAACGCAACGCGACCGTTCTTCTGGCGCTCTGCGCAGGCGGCGGCCTGTGGTCCAACGAGGTATGTGAAGCGCGGCGCGAGGATATCCAGTTCGATGCCCACGGCGTACTCGTGTCCGTGCGCGGCAGCAATGCCCGATACGTACCGCTTCTGGCGCGCTGGGAACCCTGGCTGCGCGTAGCAGTCGCCGGCCTCGACGCTGGTGACCGCGTGTTCGGCAGCCCGACCCGCAAGAACAACAGCAAGAACCTCGTCACCGCGTTCATTCAACAAAGCGTTCAGCCGCCCGGAATGCCACGGCCGCAAACCAACCGCATGCGAGCGACGTGGCTCGTGACACACCTGGCCGCCCGCACCGACATGCGCGCGCTCATGACCGCCAGCGGCGTCGGCAAATTCGAGAACCTGGCCCGGCTCCTGCAGTTTGTACCAGAGCTGGACACCGTCGCCTACCGTCAGCACCTGCGCGGGGAGCTGAACAAGTGATTCCGCGCATCGACCGCGCCCGCGTGCGCGAAGCCGAAGATTGGATGCTTGAGGCATTTGGCATGACGAACGCCATGTATATGCGCCGCATCACGACAGACCCCCTCCGGGTCTACGTGAGCGAGACAATGCGTGTTCTTGAGTCCGCGAAAGTTCGTGCGCTTATCAATCCATGGCGACTCGAATCCGGCTTCACCTCTCCGCGAGGCCGCAAGCAAACCATCGACGAACATGCCGCCCTCGCAGTGATTCTCATCCAAATACGTATCGACAGTGACCTTCGATTCAACAACATGGCCGCGACGATTTTGCGTTTGACGGATGCCGAACGCGAAAGCCTTGGCATCCGCGTTCACGACGTCGAGCATGCCTTCTGGTACGACCGCCTCTGGCGAGCCGTCTCGCGGCTGCAACGCCTCATCGACCCCTTCCCCGGCAACCGCCGCAAACTGCCCACCCGCCACGAATACAAGGAGATTCTCGCCGCTCGCGACCCAGCCGACACCGCCATCAAGCAGGCTCACCTCTCCACCCTCTGCAACGGGCTACTCCACGGGTCCATCGCGCTCATGCCTCGAGCACTCCGCCGCCGATTCAAGGGCAACACGGCCCTCGACGCAACCAAAATCCCTCTCAACGGATGGCTCGGCGGCCCGCGCAGGAAGAACCCCAACGGGGCCCACTGCAGCATCAATTACGACGGCGGCTGGTACGTACGTCAGGGCGACCACGACGGCAGCGGAACCACGTACAAGGACAAGCGAGAGTGGGCCATCGAAGCTGAAATCACCACCATGACTGCCAACACGCCCGGGGAACGCGCAACCTTTCCCCTGCTCGCCCACGGCGTCAGCTTTCACAAACCAGGCATGATTGCTGGCGAAGGAAACCGGTTGGTCAAGGCGATTCTCGCCGCCGGCTTCCCCATCCTGCACTTCATGGGCGACCGCGCATACCTGCCCCGCAGCACCGCCGACACCCTGCAGGCCACGCTGGCCGAAATTGGCGCCAAGCCGGTCTTCGACTACGACCAGGACTAACAAGGCCAGACAACCTTCTACGAGGACCTCATCCAAGTCGGCGGCCAGTGGTACGTGCACTACATGCCCCAGGACCTTATCCACGCCCTCGACCTGTACCGAAAGGACCGGAAGGCAGCCGACACCGGCGTGCCCGTTGACGAGGAAACGCCCGAAGACGACGCCATCCTCTCCAGCGACTCAAACCCCGTGCGTCAAGCCAAAGAACTGCGAGACCAGCGAATCGCCGAGCGTGAGAAGTACCGCGCCAAGCCCAAGGGCAAGCGCCGGCCCGACGGCTCACGCCAATACCTCTACCCCGACCCTAAGAACTACGACGGTTTGGCGTTCGACCACAAGACCGGCGAACTCATCGAGCCCATCCGCAAGAAGACCGTCGTGATACCCGCCGGGAAAGACCCCGCCAAGGACAAAGCCCTGAAGTACGGGCAGACCTACCCCCACAAAAGTCCAGTGTGGAAGGGTTTCTACGCACTGCGCAACACCGTCGAATCGCAGAACGCATTCATCAAGGACTCCGCAACCGAAGACATCGCCTCCCCCATGAAACGGCGCGCCCGCGGCAACACCTTCGCGTCGCTGGCCGTGACACTCGCACTCGTCTCAGCCAACATCCGAAAGATTCTGACGTTCATTCAGAGCGAGCTCGCCCGAGTGCCCCTCACCTCGAAGAACAAGTCCTTCGCGAGCACGTACTACTCCAGCACTGAAATCACTGCGGCGACGCCACCCACCGACACGGCACCATCACCACCACCCAGCTAGCCGCCCGGTCGTCAACAATTCCGTTACCTGCAGCAAAAGTCGCTTCGCCCTGCCAAAAACAGGGCGAAGCGGTGTTTAACCGCAGACCACGCCCGGATCACAGCATTTCTTGGGGCTAGCACTCCCAGAATCGGCGATTTAACGCAAAAACCGGCGATGCGATCGCCGGTTTTTTGTTGCCGCAAGAATTTCGTAAACTAAACGCCGGAATTACGTGAATTCCTCTCTGCGGAGACGGAGGGATTTGAACCCTCGGTACCCTTGCGGGTACTCCACCTTAGCAGGGTGGTGCACTAAGCCGAACTATGCGACGTCTCCTTGGTACCTGCTTGCGCAAACACACTCGTTCATCTTAGCCGTAACGCGGGCATCCGCTTTGACCATGAAAATCACGGCCCGTAAAACGGATGCCCGCGCCCGGCTACTGGTTCTCGAGCGTACGTCCCCTGGTGCAGGTATAGTCACCAGCCGTTTGACCGGTCACCGACTCCGAGAGCACGACGCCCGTGTCTTCGGTGGCGACGGGAGCCTCGGTCGCAGTCGGATCAGCTGTTGCGGCAGGATCGGTCGTTGCCGAGGGAACTGCGGTCGCGACCGGGTCCGGCTCAACGGGAGCGTTCGGATTGGCCTCGGTGCCGCGTCCGGTGGTTCCGCTCAGGGTTAGCGGCTGATCGGCGGCAACCGCCTCGAACAGGTTGTCGAAGGCTGGCTGCACGGCTTTCACCCCGCCGGTCGTGCTGCCGGTGGGCACCTGCGCGAAGACCACCTGATCCAAATCGATGTCCTTCAGTGCGATGGCGATCGACGCGAGTGTCGTCACACTGCTCAGGCTGTCGGAGAGGCGCATGTTAGCTGTGACCGCCTTCGCCAAGGCATACACCTTGGTCGGGTCTGCGAGCGTGTCAGCACTCTTGATTGTGCGCACGAGCGAAGACATGAACAACTGCTGGTTGTTGATGCGGGTCAGGTCGCCACCATCGCCGAGGCCGTGGCGGGTGCGCAGAAACTGTAGAGCTTCGTAGCCCTCGAGTGTGTGCTCGCCCGGGTCGAGAAAGGTGCCGGTGTACTCGTCTTCGATGCGGGTGGCCACGCAGACCGGAACGCCGCCGACGGCGGAGGACATGGCCATGACGCCGCTGAACTGCACCTCGGCCGCAAAAGGAATGGACAGCCCGGTGAGCTTCTCTACGGTCAGCACGGTGCAGGCGAGGCCGCCATAAGTGAGCGTGGTGTTGATCTTCAGGCTATTCATTGCACTGTACGACCCGCTGCCGTCTTCCTTTGGGCAGGAGGGGATGGCGACGAACATGTCGCGGGGAAAGCTGATGACCGAGGCGTTGCTGTGGTCTTCGGAGATGTGCAGCAGCATGGTCACATCATTGAGGTCCCCGGTGGAATCCTCCGGGCCGAACCTGGCCTCCTGGCCGACGCGACTGTCGCTGCCGACGACGAGCATGTTCACGCCGCCGTCGATGGCGCCGATCGACGGAACCGGGCCGTTGCTCTCATTAGCCAAGTGCACGCTCGGCGGCGCGCTCGCGACAACGTCGTAGGTGGCGATGGCGGCCACGGAAAATCCACTGACCAGAACGACGGCCACGCTGCCCGCAATGAATTTCGCAACGGCAACCGCAGCGTTCGACTTCTTGAGCCGACCATGACGGGCAACAGTCTTGAGATTCTTGGAACCGGCACTGCGGGGGCGAAGTTGGTCGCTCACTCATGTCCTCTCGTCGGGTTGTCGGCCTGGTCAGCCTGAGGCATGCGCCCTGTCTTGCACTTGTACTGTTTTCACTTGCACTGTTTGCGGAGGGCGTGGGATTCGAACCCACGAGACATTTCTGCCCACCAGTTTTCAAGACTGGCTCCATCGGCCGCTCGGACAGCCCTCCCGGTTTGCCCATTCCCAGCACGAAAATGCCCTGCCGGGAAGAATTGGGCGAACTGGCCCGATTCTAGCCGATGGCAGACTGCTCAGGCTGACAGAGATGCCTGATAAACGGCTGGATGCCCGTCAGAGTGTGCGCAACACAGTGGCAAGGCCGTCGCTGGTCACGTTTCCGGTAATCTCCGACCCGGCGGCGAGAACGTCATCGGGCGATTCGCCCATGGCCACGCCGCGACCGAATTCGGCGGCCCATTGCAGCATGTCAATGTCGTTGCGCCCGTCGCCGACGGCCATGACGCGTTCACGCGGAACACCGACGGCCACGCGCACCCGCTCCATCGCCGTCGACTTGTTGACGCCGTCGGGAGCGATGTCGAGCCAGGCGGTCCACCCGATCGCATAGCTCACCCGGTTCAGCCCCATGCGCTCGACCACCTGGAGAAAATCCTCCATGTCGTGGTCGGGCGAAATGACGACCACGCGGGTCGCCTGGTGCTTCAGCAGCTCGTCAAAGTCGACCCGTTCACTGTCCATACCGATGGTGGCATCGGGAATCGGTTCGGTGTAGCGGTAAAAGCCATGCTCGTCTTCGACGGCGAACCGGGCCGAGCCAAGGTGCGCCCGAATGGAGGTGAGCACATCGCTCGGGTCGAAGGTTTCAACCCATTCACGGCGGTAACCGAGCGGTGCCGTGTCGTCGCGGTGCATGGTGATGGCACCGTTGGAGCAGACCACGTAGCGCGGCGAGATTCCGAGCCGGCCGAGCACCGGCAGGGCAGCGGCGGCCGAGCGCCCGGTGGCGAGCATGACCTCGTGGCCGGCCGCGGCGAGCCGGGCGACCTCGTCAATCACGGACTGGCTGATCGAGCCGTCCTCGTGCATCGTGGTGCCGTCAATGTCGAGGGCGACGAGCCACGGCTCTTCGCTGACCATCGACGTCACTTCGCGCCCTTCACGGCAAGCGGCGTGAGCACCTCGAGGCCGCCGAGGTACGGCCGCAGCGCCTCTGGGACCAGCACCGAGCCATCCGCTTGCTGGTGGGTTTCGAGCATCGCGACGAGCCAGCGCGTGGTCGCAAGCGTGCCGTTGAGGGTCGCGACCGGCGCGGTCTTGCCCGATTCGGTGCGATAACGGATGTCCAGCCGGCGTGCCTGGTAGGTGGTGCAGTTGCTCGTGCTGGTGAGCTCGCGGAAAGCATTCTGGGTGGGCACCCAGGCCTCGATGTCGAACTTGCGGGCGGCGCTTGAGCCGAGGTCGCCGGCGGCGACATCGATCACCCGGTAGCTCAGGCCGAGAGACTGCAGCATGCCTTCCTGCAGGGCGACGAGGCGATCGTGCTCGGCCTCGGCGTTTTCAGGCAGTACATAGGTGAACATTTCGAGCTTGTTGAACTGGTGCACCCGAATGATTCCGCGGGTGTCTTTGCCTCCCGAACCGGCCTCGCGACGGTAGCAGGTGCTCCAGCCGGCGTAGCGTAGCGGCTCCTCGGAGAGGTCGAGGATCTCGTCCTTGTGGTACCCGGCGAGCGCGACCTCGCTCGTGCCGGTGAGGTACAGGTCGTCGGCGGGCAGGTAGTAGACCTCATCGTTGTGTTCACCGAGGAAGCCGGTGCCGTCCATGATCTCAGGGCGCACGAGCGTGGGGGTGATGAGCGGTACGAAGCCGGCGTCGAGCGCCCGGTCGAGCGCCATGTTCATGAGTGCGATCTCGAGGCGTGCGCCGATGCCCTTGAGAAAATAGAACCGGGTACCAGAGACCTTGGCGCCGCGAGCCATGTCGATGGCGCCGAGCAGCTCGCCGAGCTCGAGGTGGTCGCGCGGCTCGAAGTCGAAGACTGGGGCTTCGCCGTGGGTGCGCAGGGTCACGAAGTTGGCCTCGTCACCGGCTGGGACACCGTCGATGATGGGGTTGGCGATGGTCTTGACGATCTTGCTGAAGCGTTCCTCGGCCTCAGCTGCTACGGCGCCAGCGGCCTTCACTTCTGCAGCGAGACCGCGCGCCTCGGCGACGAGGGTCTTCTTCTGCTCGGGCGGGGCCTGGGCTACCGTCTTGCCGAACAGGTTCTGCCTCGCGCGCAGATCTTCAAACGCAGTGATGGATGCGCGGCGCTGCGCGTCGGCGGTGAGCGCGACATCCACCGCTTCAACGGAGTCGCCACGGGCCTCCTGCGAACGCTTGAAGAGGTCAGGGTTTTCGCGTAACAGCACCGGATCAATCACCCGGTCAGTCTACAAGTGCACACGGACGGGTAAACGCGGAGTCAACCCAGTAGCCTAGGCCTCGTGACCGCCTCCGAACGCCTCGATCAGCACGCCGCCGTCGTCTATAATCCAGCGAAAGTTGACCTCGCCAAACTGCGAGCGAGCGTGGCCGCGGCCGCGCAGTCCGCTGGCTGGGGTGAAACACAGTGGTTCGAAACGAGCAAGGACAACGTCGGCCAGGCGGCCACCAAACAGGCGCTCGGCGCTGGCGCTTCGATGGTGCTCTCGGCCGGCGGCGATGGCACGGTTCGCGCGGTAGCCGAGGCGCTGCGTGACTCCGGCGTGCGCATGGCGATCGTGCCGTCGGGCACCGGCAACCTGCTCGCGCGCAACCTCGATCTGCCCCTCGGCAGCGTCGACGCTGCCACCGTGATCGCATTCGGCGGCGCGGACAAGTCCATCGACCTCGGCGTCGCCAGCGTCACCACCGAGGCCGGCGCGGTCGAAGAACACGTTTTTCTGGTCATGGCCGGGCTCGGACTCGACGCGCAGATGATCGCCCACACCCGGGACGACCTCAAGAAGCAAGTGGGCTGGCTCGCCTACGTTGACGGGGTGGCGCGGGCGCTGCCGAAGGCGCGGCCATTTCGCATCCGCTACAGCGTTGCTGGGCGCACCGCCCGCCCGGCGCAGGTGAGCGCCATTCTCGTCGCCAACTGCGGGCTGCTGCCGGGCAACCTGCAGTTTCTGCCCGATGCGCGCCTCGACGACGGCATTCTCGACATTGCCGTGCTGCAGCCCAAGGGCATGCTCGGCTGGCTGACCATCTGGCGACGGGTGACCTGGGAGAACGGCGTGCTGCGTCGCTCGGCGGTGGGGCGACGCATGATTGCGGCTACGGAGTCATCGAATGAGCGCGTGATGACGACCCTGCGCGGGCCCGATATTCGCATCGCTCTTGAGCACCCCCAGGATTTCGAGCTCGACGGCGACGAGTTCGGGCTGGTGCAGAAGGTGCGGCTACACGCCGATGCTGGCGCGCTGATCGTGCGCGTGCCGGCCTGAGTGAGATGGCCTGAGTGAGATGGCTGAGCTAGCTATAGGCGCGACGATCGGGAACGCCACCGCAGGGCGTGGACGAACAGCAGGCCCACAACGGTGAGTAGACCGGTGGAGATCATTGCGGGCGCGAGAGCGTAGATCAACTGCTGCATCACCATCTCGATGGGTACCTCCGCACTCGAGGATCCCGCGAAGCCCGAGCTGAAATAGGTGGCAGTAATCGTGCGCACCTGCAGGATCATCCCGCCGATGATGAGGGCTGGCCCAAGAATCCACAAGGCGATGATGAACGGATTACGCGGCTCGTATTGGTCGAGAGGCTCGTCGTCGTCAGCTGTACCGTCTGCAGGCACGGGAAGCGCGCCCGAGTCGCGCCCGTCTGTACCAACGGATGCTGCTGGCTGGTTGGGAGAGGTAGGCGCGAACAGTTCGGTCATCTTTGAGCTACCGGAATCCGCCGAGTCACCGGGCTCATAGCCACGCTGATACCGGGCATCGTGATTCGGGTCAAAGCGCGGGTCGGTCATTGGGTGGGCTCCCCCGCGATCAGCCCACGCAACCAGTCGCGGGCCTCGATGAAGATGCCGTCGTCGTAGCGGGAGGTGAATTCGATCGGCCGCTTGTCAGCGCGCGGATACGACCCGAGAAAGATCACCTTGGGGCTGAACCGGCGCAGGCCGAGCAGGGCGTCGGCGACCCGCTCGTCAAGGATGTGCCCCTCGGCGTCGACGACGAAGCGGTACCGTCCAAGGGAATCACCGATCGGCCGGGACTGGATGAGACTGAGGTTCACGCCGCGGGTGGCGAACTGCTCGAGCATGTCGAGCAGGGCACCGGAGCGATCGCTCGGCAGCTCGATGATGAGACTGGTCTTGTCGGCGCCGGTCGGCGCGGTGAGTTCGGCGGTGCGGCCGACCAGCACGAACCGGGTGACAGCGTTGGGGTTGTCCCCGATATTCGAGGCGAGAACGACGAGGTCGTGGTGCTTGTCGATTCCGGGCGGGGCGATCGCGGCATCCGCTTGATCGGTGTCCAAGAGGGCGGAGGCAGCGGCGACGTTGCTCGATGCGGGGATGTGGCCGTGGCTCGGCAGGGTCTGTTCGAGCCAGATACGGCACTGCCCATAGGCGACCGGATGCGCGTTGATGACGCGCACGTCGTCCAACGTTGTGCCGGGGCGAGCGACCAGTACGAAGTTCACCGGCACCAAGTATTCGCCGATGATGCGCAGGTTCGGCACGCTCGCGAGGGCATCCTGCGTGGCCGTGACTCCGCCGTCGACCGAGTTCTCAATGGCGATCATTGCCGCCACGCTACGGCCGCTCGTGACATCGGCGAACGCCTCACCCACATTGTTGACCGGACGCCAGATCTGGCCGCGGGCGCCGGGTACCTGGGCGAGCGCCGCTTCGGTAAAGGTGCCGGCCGGGCCGAGATAGCTGTAAGTCTGGGTGTGGGACGGATTCGGCGAGTCGGGCATGGCTGACAGCCTACTGGGGATGCCAGACTGTGCTCATGAGCGAACGCGCGGGCACCCCAGCCCTGGAATCTGATTTGATCGACGTTGATGGGCTGGTCAAGGCCTATTACGACCTGAAACCGGATGTCGCGGTGCCGGCCCAGCAGGTCGTCTTCGGCACCTCCGGACATCGCGGCAGTTCGCTGAACACCGCGTTCAACGAGGATCACATCAGCGCCACGACGCAGGCGATCGTGGAGTATCGCGCCGGTCAGGGCATCACCGGCCCGCTGTTCATTGGTACCGACCCGCACGCCCTGAGCGGCCCGGCCTACACGACCGCCCTGGAGGTGCTCGTCGCCAACGGCGTGCGCGTGATCGTGGACGAGTTCGACGACTACGTGCCCACTCCCTCCCTGTCGCACGCAATTTTGGCCTACAACAGCGGCGAGCACGGCGACCTGGCCGACGGCATCGTCGTCACCCCGAGCCACAACCCACCGATGGACGGCGGTTTCAAGTACAACCCGCCACACGGCGGTCCGGCCGACAGCGATGCCACCTCGTGGATCGCCAACCGGGCAAACGAGCTCATCGCTCATGGTCTGGATGGCGTACTGATGAGCGAACCCAGCGCCCTGGAAACCTATGACTTTCGCGGCAACTACGTGAACGACCTCGAGAACATCATCGACATGCGGGCGATCCGCACCAGCGGAATCCGCATCGGGGCCGACCCGCTCGGCGGCGCGAGCGTGGGCTACTGGGGTGCCATCCGTGACCGCTATGAGATCGACTTGGTCGTGGTCAACCCGAAAGTCGATCCGACCTGGCGCTTCATGACCCTGGATTGGGACGAGAAGATTCGCATGGATCCGTCGAGTGCGTCGGTGATGGCATCCGTTGTCGCGCACAAAGACGAGTACGACATTCTGACCGGCAACGACGCCGATGCCGACCGGCACGGCATCGTCACGCCCGACGGCGGCCTGATGAACCCGAACCACTTTCTGGCCGTCGCCATCGATTACCTGTACAGCCACCGCGAAGGCTGGAAGCCCGACGCCGCGGTCGGCAAAACCCTCGTCTCGTCGACGATGATCGACCGGGTCACCGGCTTTCTCGGCCGCGACCTGTGGGAGGTTCCGGTCGGCTTCAAGTGGTTCGTGCCCGGTCTCATCGACGGTTCCGTCGCTTTCGGCGGTGAAGAGAGCGCCGGAGCGAGTTTCGTGCGCTTCGACGGCACCGTCTGGACCACCGACAAAGACGGCATTCTGCTCGCCCTACTCGCCTCCGAGATTCTCGCGGTGACCGGCAAGACCCCGAGCGAGCGCTACGCGGAACTGACCGAGCACTTCGGCGCGCCTTCTTATGCGAGAGTGGATGCTGCGGCCACGCCCGCGCAGAAAGCCGCCCTGGCCAAGCTTGACGGCTCGATGATCACGGCCACCGAGCTAGCCGGCGAGAAGATCACCGGCGCGTTCAGTGTTGCTCCCGGCAACGGCGCTGCCATCGGCGGAGTGAAGGTCACCACCGAGAACGCCTGGTTTGCGGCCCGGCCGAGTGGTACCGAAGACGTCTACAAGATCTACGCCGAGTCTTTTCTCGGCGACGAGCACCTGCGCCAAGTTCAGCTTGAGGCCAAAGTTATCGTCGACACGGCGATCGCTTAACCCATGCTTTCGGTGCAGCGGTAACGCTTCGCCCGAAGCAGAATGGTTGGGTTTTCGAGATTTCTTCCGCTGACCGGAATCACTGACAAGCTCGATCCAAGGGCCTTTCCAAAGAGACCGCCGTCGGAACCGACGCTCACGATTTCAAAAGGTGTGGGAGCCGTCAAGGGACGCTCCAGTAGTACGCCGTGCCGCCCGGGTGGTCCTCCGTGATCGCCGTGTCGACCGAGCGGTAATCGGAATTTAGGGTGTGCCCGGCAAACGAAATTGAGATGGCGTCCCCCGTACGCTCGACCTTCGAAACGATGCCGGTGTGATCGCGGTCGCCGGTGTTGTCCCAGTCGAACTGCACGATGTCGCCGACCTTGACCTGGTCGCGCTGCTGATCGGTGAGGGCCGTGGCCTTGCCTGTGGCGGCAATATACTTCATGAAGGCCGTCGAGCTGCGCCAGGCGGCGGATGCGTCGTAGGCGTTACCGTTCTTCGGGCTCGACCAAACATCGTCCATGGTCCAGCCGCGGGCGATCATGGCCTGGCTGGCGAAGTTGACGCAATCGTTGATGCCGAGCACGCCCCAGTCGGCGGAGTTGTAGTCTTTCTCGTCCCAGTGCGCGAGCACGTAGTCCAGCTGCGCCGATACTTCGGCGCTGAGTGCCGGCCCCGATTCGACCTCAACCGCATCGACCGGGTCTGTGGGGGTGGCGCGGTCCGTTGCGGCGGGGGTGGCGGCATCCGTTGCTGGCGCCGTTGTATGCGCGGTAGTCGAGGGCGCGTCGGGACCTTCGATGGCCTGCACGACGAGCGCGGTCGCACCGACCGCGAGCACGGCTCCAACGGCTGCCGTCAGGCCGAGTCGTTGCCACCGGGTCAACTGCACAGGATACTCACTTCGTTCGAGGGCGCTTCGGTTTTTTTGGGGGGCGGGGTTAGACGCTGAAGGCAGCGCTGAGATAGAGCGCGACCGCCGCGAGGGCGACGAGGACCCCAACAATGAGAACGCCGATCAGGAACCGACGCCGGGTACGCCGCTGGTCGGCGTCCGTGGGTTCGTTGTTCTGCAACATGATTCGAGCTTAGCGTCGGGGGCTTTCAGAGTCCTGAATGCCGCCCGCCGACTCGCGGCACTCGTTACGGATCAGCGAAGCTGTGGCACGACCTCGGCGGCGAACCAGTCGAGGTGCTCAAGGTCGTACAGGTCCATGATCTGCAGGTAGACGCACTCGACGCCGGAATCGGCGAGGGTACCGAGCCGGTCGACGATCTCGGATGCGGTGCCGGCCAGGCCGTGCTCTCGCAGTTCGGCCGGCTCGCGACCCACGGCGGCGGCCCGGCGGGCGAACTCTGCCTCGTTTGAGCCACCGACGGCGATCAGCGCCACCGAATAGCTCAGCTCTGCTGGATCGCGGCCGATGGCATCGCAGGCCGCGCGCACGCCGTCATATTTGGCTCTGATCTGGTCGAATTCGGGGAACGGCAGGTTGAACTCGGTCGCGAACCGGGCAGCGAGGGCCGGGGTGCGTTTCGCGCCGCCGCCCCCGACGATCACCGGAACCCGCACCTGTGTGGGCTTGGGCAGGGCGGGCGAATCGACCAGGGTGTAGTGCTCGCCCGCGAAGTCGTATCGGGCTCCGACCGGCGTGTTCCACAGGCCGGTGATCACCGCGAGCTGCTCTTCGAGCATGCCAAACCGCTTGGCCGGAAAGGGAATACCGTAGGCGAGATGCTCCCGCTCGAACCAGCCGGTGCCGAGTCCGAGCTCCACTCGTCCGCCCGACATCTGGTCGACCTGCGCGACCTGAATGGCCAGAATGCCCGGCGGCCGGTAGGTCACCGAGGAGACCAGGGTTCCCAAACGGATGCGTTTCGTCTCGCGCGCCAACCCGGCGAGGGTGGTCTAGGCATCCGTCGGGCCGGGCAGGCCATCGCCGTCGCCCATAACCTGGTAGTGGTCGCTGCGAAAGAAGGCGTCGAAGCCGAGTCGCTCGGTGGCCTGCGCGACGGCCAGAACGTCGTCGTAGGTGGCGCCCTGCTGGGGCTCGGTGAAAATGCGAAATCTCAAAGGTCTTCCTTACATCACGGGGCGGGTCGCGACACATGGTTGAGAAGCTGGCACGGGTTTGAACCCGTGCCGGTTTCTCAAACGAGTGCCACGAGGGTGGTTCGAGTCAAGCGTCAGGGTTTAGAAATTCAACGCCCGGCACCAGCTCGAACCGTGCCCGCATCACGGCAAGCGCCTCGGGGTTCTGGTCGACCAGCACGAAGCGGCGGCCGAGGGCGGCCGCGACGGCACCGGTGGTGCCGCTGCCGGCGAAGAAATCGAGCACCCAGTCGCCCTCACGGCTGGACGCCTGGATGATGCGCCGTAGAATTCCGACCGGTTTCTGGGTGGGGTAGCCGGTTTTTTCCTTGCCGGTGGGCGAGACGATCGTGTGCCACCAGACATCCGTCGGCAGTTTGCCCTTGGCCACTTTTTCGGGCGTGACCAGGCCGGGCGCCATGTACGGCTCGCGGTCGACGGTCGTGGAGTCGAAGTAATACCGGGCCGGATTCTTCACATAGACCAGAATCGTGTCGTGTTTGGTGGGCCACTTATTCTTGGACTTGGCGCCGTAATCGTAGGCCCAGATGAGCTCGTTGAGAAAGCATTCCCGGCCGAACAGGGCATCGAGCAGTACCTTGGCGTAGTGCGCTTCGCGGTAGTCGAGGTGCAGGTAGAGCGTACCGTCGTCGGCCAGTAGCCGCCATGCCTCGATCAGACGCGGCTCCAGAAAAGCCCAATAGTCCTCGAACTTGTCATCGTAACCGAGCAGGTCGCCCTTGATGCGCTCGTAACGCTGGCCTTTGAACCCGGTGATCGTTCCGGTCGCATGGGATCCGTCGGTGGCGACCGAACGCACCGAGGTGGTGGTCTGACGTTTCTGTGACCGACCAGTGTTGAACGGCGGATCGAGATAGATCAGGGTGAAGGCGCCGCCCGGCAGGCTAGGCAACACCTCAAGGTTGTTGGCGTGGATGACACGGCTCGGGCTGGTCGGCGTCCATGCATTTGGCATTTGTCTATTCTTTCAGCCTCCGTGCCGTCTATCGGCATAGTCTGTGGGGATGACTGCTGAATCGACGACCATTCACTCGCAGGATCTTCCGGGAGTAGGTCTGCTCCGGGTGCGCCACAGCCCGGAACAGAACCGATACACGGTTTGGCTCGACGACGACAGCGTCGGCCTGGCCGACTACGTCACCACAAAATCCGCGGTGCATTTCACGCACACCGAGGTCGACGCGACCCGGCGCGCCCACGGTTTGGCGAGCATCCTGGTCGAGCAGGCGCTCGACGACGTGCGCGTGCGCACCGACTTGGCCGTGGTAGCCGACTGCTCCTATGTTGCGCACTGGATCGACACCCACGCGGAATACCAAGACCTGTTGACACGAGGCCGGTAGGTGCTTTTCGACGCGCGCATGCGTGCGCGAGCGGATGCTGGCGGCCGCGCCGCGGGCATCCGCTCGCCGGGGCTGGGGTAACCGCCCGCCCGTCAGGGAACCCGGGTTAGCCATTCCTCCGTGCTGAACTTATTTGCGACGAGCTCGGTGGCCTTGGCATATTCCTCGGCGGTGACGTCACCCTCGGTGGCGCCGTAGAGGCCGGTGAAAGTCTGCTTCATGCGGTCGATGATCGCAGCGCGGCTCAGGCCGGTCTGGCTGCGCAGAGGGTCGACGCGTTTGGCAGCGCTCGTGATGCCCTTGTCGCTGAGCTTTTCGCGGCCGATGCGCAGCACCTGGACCATTTTTTCGCCGTCCATGTCGTAGCTCATGGTGACGTGGTGCAGTACGGCGCCGCTGCCGAGCCGTTTCTGAGCGGCCCCGCCGATCTTGCCGGTCGGGCTCGTGATGTCGTTGAGAGGCTGGTAGTGCGCGTCGATGCCGAGCGATTTGAGCGCGGTGATGACCCACTCGTCGAGAAATGCGTAGGAGTCGGCGAAGCTCATACCCTGCACGAGGTCGGTCGGCGCATAGATCGAATAGGTGATGACCGAGCCTGCCTCCATGAACATGGCACCGCCACCGCTGATGCGCCGCACCACGGTGAAGCCGTACTTCGCAGCGTTCTCGGGGTCGACCTCGTTCTTGAGCGACTGAAAACTGCCGATGACGACGGCCGGTTCGTTCCACTCCCAGATGCGCAGAGTGGGTTGGCGGCGTCCCTCGCCAACCTCGATCGCGAGCACCTCGTCGAGGGCCATTTGTAGCACGGGGGCGACCGGCGTCTGCGAGTGGATGACCTGCCAGTCGTAGTCGCGCCAGGTGCTCGCCTGGGCGAGCGACCGACGAATGGCAACCGCAACAGCCTCCGGCGAGAAGCCGAGCAGAATCGCTCCGGCCGGCAGCGCGCCACGCACGGCGTCCGCGATCGCGGCGGATGTGCTGCGGGCAGGCACGCCGTTCACCGCCGCGTTGATGTCTTCAAGGGCATCGTCGGGCTCGAGAAAGAAATCCCCAGCCAGACGAAAATTAACGATGACATCGTCGACGACATCGAGATCAACGACGACCAGTTTGCCGCCCGGAACCTTATATTCACCATGCACGGTTCCAGCCTACGGCTTGAATCGTTCGTCGAGCCAGGCGACGAGGTCACCGATGACCTCGTCCCGGTTGGTCTCGTTGAAAACCTCGTGTCGTGCACCCGGGTACACGATCAATTGCACGTCGCGCAGCCCTGAGCGCTTAATGTATGCGTTCACCAGTTTGAGCGCACTGCGTTCGCCCCCGACGGTGTCGTCACCGCCGACCAACACGAGCAGGGGTAGCTCAGATGGCAGATCACGGGCCGGGCGCCCGAACATGCGTGCGGCCTCGCGCACGCCGAACAGCTTCGCGAGCGGTGTCGCAGTGGTCAGCGGGTCGGCCACGAAGGCTGCGGCGACCGCTGGGTCCCGGCTGAGCCATTCGACGCCGGTAGATCCGAGCGTTTTATGTTTGCGGTTGAGGTCGCCGCCGTCGAGGTAGCCGGGCCAGCGGTAGGCGCTGCCCGAGAGCACGATCGCGTCATACTCAGCAGCGTGCGCGTTCACAATCATTTGCACCATGAATGATCCCCAGCTGTGTCCGAGCAGCACGAGGGGGAGGTTTTCATGCTGCGAACGGATGATTCCGCTCAGTTGATGCACGCCGGCCACCGCCGCGCGTAGCCCGCCAACGCCGAGCCGGCCGAGCAACGCGCGGTCGCCGCCGTGCTGGTCGAGTCCGGTCTGGCCGTGTCCGAGGTGGTCGTCGGCATAGACGGCATAACCGGCCTGGTTGAGGTCGGCGGCGAGCGCCGCATAGCGCTGGGCGTGTTCGCCGACGCCGTGGGCGATCTGAATGACGGCCTTGGGGGCGTCGACCGGCCAGACGTAGTAGGTGAAAACCAGGCCAGAGGCATCCGTATATGTAGGCACGAGGCCAGTCTGCCGTGTTTGGCGCCGGTGGCCTGAAAAAATGTACTTAGCAAGGCTAATTTGCTATGCTAAGGATATATGGAATCCCGCATGCACCCGAAGACCGCCGCCCTCAGCACTATCAAGGCCCAGCCGTCCGCGGCACACAACACCGCCGAAATCAGCCACGAGTTTCGCCTGGCGAACGGCCGCCTCGCCCGTCGGCTGCGCCAGGAGAAAGCTGAGAACGAACTCGGCAGCGGCCAGTTCTCTGCGCTCGGCGTGCTCTACGTTCACGGCCCGCTCACACTGACTGAACTCAGCGAGTTCGAGCGGGTGACCCCGCCGTCGATGACTCGCACGGTGAAATGCCTGGTCGATGCCGGTCTCGTCACCCGCACCGATTCAACCCTCGACGGGCGCAAAATTGTACTCAGCACAACGGATGCCGGTGCCGAGATGATGACCGAAACCCGCAAGCGTCGAGACGCCTGGCTGGTGCAGCGCATTGCCCAGCTCAGCTCCGAACAGCACCGCGTGCTCGCCGATGCAACTCTGATCATGAAGGAGCTGGCCGACAGTTGAGTGCCATGTTTCGCTCGCTGAGCGTCGTCAATTATCGCATCTGGTTCGCTGGGGCTCTGGTGTCGAACATCGGTACCTGGATGCAGCGCACCGCCCAGGACTGGATCGTGCTGACCCAGCTCACCGACTACGACGCTACAGCCGTGGGCTTCACCATGGCTCTGCAACTCGGCCCGCAGTTGCTGCTCATGCCTTGGTCCGGCCTCATCGCCGATCGGTTCAACCGGCGCAAGCTACTCATTCTCACCCAGACCCTGATGGGACTGCTTGCCCTCGGCCTGGGCATTTTGACCGTGCTTGAGGTCGCCCAGCTCTGGCATGTCTACCTGTTCGCTTTCGGTCTCGGCGTCGTCGCCGCCATCGACGCGCCGGCCCGTCAAGCCTTCGTCTCTGAGCTCGTCGCCGAAGACCAACTCTCGAACGCTGTCGCGCTCAACTCGGCATCGTTCCACGGCGCACGGCTGATCGGTCCCGCCGCGGCCGGCCTGCTCACGGTCGCCGTCGGCGCCGGCTGGGTCTTCATGATCAACGCGGTCACCTTCGCCGCGACCGTCTTCGCCATGACGCTGCTGCGCACCCACCAGCTGCGTCGCCAGCCGAAGATCTCCCGCGAAAGCGGTCAGCTTCTGGCCGGTTTTCGCTATGTGCGCGGCAGGAGCGACATCATCGTCGTCATGATTGCGGTCTTTCTCATCGGCACCTTCGGCCTCAACTTTGCCATCTTCACCTCGACCATGGCGACGATTGAGTTCGGACAGGGGGCAGCGGAGTTCGGTCTGCTCAGCTCGATCATGGCCATTGGTGCCGTCATCGGCGCACTACTCGCCGCCCGGCGCAGCCGCGCACGGATGCGTCTCGTCGTGCTGGGTGCTGCCATGTTCGGTCTGGCCTGCGGGCTGTCGGCCATCATGCCGACATATGCCACTTTCGCCATTTCTCTCACCCTCGTCGGCCTGTCGTCGCTGACGCTCATGACCACCGCGAACGCCTACGTACAGACAACCACCCGACCCGAGATGCGCGGCCGCGTGATGGCGCTCTACATGGCAATCTTCGTCGGCGGCACTCCTCTCGGCGCCCCGCTCGTCGGCTGGGTAGCCGATGCCTTCGGCCCCCGTTGGGCCCTCGGCCTCGCCGCGGTCTCGGGCCTGTTGGCCGCACTGGTCGTGCTGTTTTGGATGGTGCGGTATCGCCGACTGCGGGTGCAGGTGCATCCGTTCACCGCGCCGAGGGTGCGCGTGCTGCACGCTGGCGACGGGCGCGAGGTGCCGCCGGTGCGGCCGAGTCGTCGCGGCGGAACCGCCGTGCTGGAGCGGTCGAACTCAGACGACGAGCCCGATCTGGGCCGAGAGCGCGCCGCCGAGCACAATCGCGAGACCGCCACGCGGGAGATCGCAATCATCGAGGCGACGGTTCCGCGCTAGCCCTGTGAGTTCCGGGCCCGGGCCCGGAACTCAATTTCAGACGGTAGCCGCACGCGTCAGTGCCGGATCGAGATTTCGCTTGACGCAGTGATCGCGCCAGCTATTTTATCGAGGGCACCGACTGGGCACTCACCGCTCCGGAGGGCTTAGCGCACCCCGCCCATCAGGCGCAGCACCGGACGCGCGATCAGGGCGAGCATAAGCCCCAGCACGATAGCGATGCCGCCGAGAACACCGAAATAGAGTCGCTCCGGCGCCGTCGCGTACCAGGTGGCGAGCACCCCCGACACGGCGGATCCGAGCGCGACCGAAAGAAAGAACAGCGCCACCATCTGAGTCTTGAAGACCTCCGGTGCGAGCTTGGTAGCAACGGAGAGCCCGACCGGTGAGAGCAGCAGCTCCGCAACCGTGAAGATCAGCAGGATTCCGATCATCGCCAGGAGTGGCGTCGAATTCGCGGCACCGCCGGCGAACGGCAGGAACAGCAGGAAGGCACCGCCCATCACCGCGGTTCCCACCGCGAACTTGATCGGCGTGGAAGGCTGCCTCGAGCCCCACTTGGTCCACAGGGCGGCAAAGATGCCGGAGAGCACGATGATGAACACGGGGTTGATGGACTGCACCCAGGACACCGGCATCTCCCAGCCGAACAGCTCACGGTTGAGTCGCTCGTCCGAGTAGATCGTGACGACCGTGAATTGCTGCTGGTACAGAGACCAGAACGCGGCGCTGGCAATAAAAAGCGGGATGAAGGCATAGACCCGTTTGCGCTCTACGGTCGTGATATGGCGGTTCGAAAGAATCACCACGAAGTAGGCGACCGTTGCGACGATCGTCAGCGCGATCACGATAGTGACCAAATTGCTCGCGGTAATCACTCCGGTGAGCACGAGCACGACGATGACGCCGAGCGCCAGAATCGCAAGGACGATGTATCGGGACCAACGTGAACGCGGCAGGGGATCGGGAACCCGCCGGGCGGCATCCGGTAGTCGCTTGCGGCCGAGAGAATACTGGATGAGGCCGATTGCCATGCCAACGGCAGCGAGGCCGAACCCGAGGTGGAAACCGACGGTCGTCTGCAACAGTCCGGTGAGGATCGGTCCGGCGAACGCACCGAGGTTGATGCCGAGGTAGAACAGTGAGAATCCCGCGTCTCGCCGCGGGTCATCCGACGCATAGAGCGTGCCAACAACGGACGTCGCGTTCGCCTTGAGTCCACCGCTGCCGACTGCCACCAGGATAAGGCCGGCGGCCAGCCCACCGACTCCGGGCACGCTGGCCAGGGCGATGTGGCCAAGCATGATGACGATGGCACTGTAGAACAGCACCCGCTCCGAGCCGAGGAGACGATCGGCGATCCAAGCGCCGAGGATCGTCGAGAGGTAGACCCCACCACCGTACGCGCCGACGATGCCGGCCGCCGTAGCCTGTGCAATTCCGAGACCGCCGTCGGCCGCCGAAAAGTACAGGTACAACAGTAAAATGCCCTGCATGCCGTAGAAGGAGAAACGTTCCCACATCTCGACGCCGAAGATGTTGGCAAGCGAACGCGGTTGTCCAAAGAAAGCTCGATCATCGTGGACAGCAGCGTGATCAACGTCTTTGCTCATGCGCCAATATTATCAATCGCCCCCGGAGAGAACATCGTCCGGCTTCAGCCGGAGCAGAAAGCACTTCCTCGGAATCCCTGAGACGGGCACGGGATGACCCAGGCGACCTCGCCGCCTTACACACCGCCCCTCGGCTGTTGAGCAGAGCATTTCTCCGGTCGTGCTCGCAGCATCGGTGTCGGTCTAGGCTTGACCGATGAGCCCCGAAATACTGCGCGTCAGCCTGCCCGAGCCCCAACTGCGCGCCGCCCTCGGCGATCTGCCCGACGGCGTCGAGATCATCGAGTGGGCGATGGAAGGCCCAGCACCGGTTCCCGAGATCGATATCGTCGTCACGCCGTACATGGGCAAAACCGACCGGCTGGCCCACCTCGCCGGAGTCAATACCAGGCTCGTGCAGAGCCAGTCCATCGGCTACGACGGCGTCGACCGGGTGCTGCCAGCCGGGCACGTCTACGCCAACGCGGCCAGCGTGCACGAAACTTCTACCGCCGAGCTCACCCTCGCGCTCATCCTGGCCTCCCAGCGCGGCATTCCCGACTTCGTGCGCGCCGCCGATGTCGGTACGTGGGCGGCACCCTCGCACCATGCGAGCCTCGCCGATCGCACCGTTCTGCTGCTCGGCTACGGCGGCGTCGGCCACGCCATTGAGACTCGGCTGCTCGCCTTCGAAACCACCGTCATCCGGGTCGCCCGCACGGCCCGCAGCGATGAGCGCGGCATGATCTATAGCTTCGAGTCCCTACCCGAGCTGCTTTCGAGGGCCGATATCGTCGTGGTCGGCGTGCCGCTCACGACGCAGACCACCGGCATGGTCGACGACGCCTTCCTGTCGCAAATGCAAGACGGTAGCTTGCTCGTCAACATTGCCCGCGGTCAGGTCGCCGACACGGATGCGCTACTCGCACACGCCACCAGCGGCCGCCTGCGGCTCGCGCTCGACGTGACCGATCCGGAGCCGCTGCCGGCGGGGCATCCGCTTTTCGCGCTGCCGAACGTGATTATCTCCCCCCACGTTGGCGGCGCCTCAAGCGCGATGCTGCCACGCATGGCCCTGCTCGTTCGCCACCAAATAGAGCGAATACTGCGCGGCGAGAGCCCCGTCAACGTCGTGCTGACGCGTTAGTCGGGCAGAGCGCGACCCGCCGCGACCGTAGGCTGGGAACATGGTCTCAGCACTCACTCCGGCACGCCTGGATGACATCGAAGAAGCACTCAAGAACGTTATGGATATCGAGATCGGCATCAACGTCTTTGACCTCGGCCTGATCTACGGCCTGGCCTGGGACGACGACACCGATACGCTCGTCATCCAAATGACCCTCACCTCGGCCGGCTGCCCCGAGCAAGAGGTGCTCACGGAACAGACCGAGCAGGCACTCATCGGCGTGGTCGAACGCCATCGGATTAACTGGGTCTGGATGCCGCCGTGGACTCCCGACAAAATCACCGACGACGGGCGCAGCATGATCAGCGCTCTTGGGCTGAGGATGTAAGTACCCCCACGGTCTACGCGGCTGGCGCAACCCGGCCATGTGCTGCTCTCGCGAACAAATGACTGATTCCCACGCGCGGTGGAGGCGGACGTCTCTCGGCCCTGATTCGCCTGGGCGGCGCGAGACGCGCGTCGCGCTGCTGCTTGGTGCGCCCGGGTGGCAGGCCAGGCGCGTGTGCACCAAGCGGGTGCTCCCGAGCTTTGACGGATTTGCCTATCGCGCGAGCGGGTGGTGATCGTGTAACCTGTGGTCAGACCACATGTCACCGAGAGGACCCTATGACCGCCCCACGCGCCTGGCAGGTCGTACTCGACGCGGTCGAACGCGATCTGCTCGACGGTCGGCTCAGCCCCGGGGACCATTTGCCGCCCGAGCGCACCCTTGCCGCCGACCTCGGCGTCGGCCGATCCAGCGTGCGCGAGGCCCTGCGCGTGCTCGAAGTGCTCGGTCTGATCCGCACGGCGGTCGGATCGGGTCCCTCAGCGGGCGCGATCATCGTCGCCCGACCCGGCGGCGGCATGTCCGCGCTCATGCGCCTGCAGGTCGCGGCCCAGGGCTTTGCGGTGGCCGACGTGGTCAAAACCCGACTCGTGCTCGAAGGCTCGATCGTCACCGACCTCGCGACCGGTGATTCCCCCGACCTGGCCTCCTCCGTGCAGATCCTCACCGCGATGGAAGGCCAGCCCCTCACCGAAGCCGAATTTCTCGCCCTCGACGCGGCGTTCCACCTCTCCCTCGCCGAAGCGAGCGGCAACCAGGTCGTCACGGCGACCATGGCTGGCCTCCGCAGCGCGATCGAGGGGTACGCGCGGGCCGGTGCGGCGGGCCTGCCGAGCTGGCCGGCAACATCCGCTCGACTGATGCTGGAGCACCGCGGCATTCTCGCTGCCATTCTCGCCGGTGAAGCGGATGCCGCCCGCCTTGCGATGCACACCCACATCTCCGGTTACTACGCCGAAACCCACCTGCGCGATCACTAGAAAAGGACGACCATGGTTCAACGACGCATCCCCAAGATTAAAGATCTCGCCCCGCTGATGAAATTCAAGAGCCCGGAGTTCAACGCGAGGAAGCGCCGACTCGCTGCGGCGCTCACGATCGCCGATCTGCGCGCGATCGCCCAGAAGCGCACCCCGAAGGCAGCCTTCGACTACACCGAGGGCGCCGCCGAAGCCGAAATCTCGCTCAGCCGGGCCCGCCAGGCCTTTGAAGACATCGAGTTTCACCCCTCGATTCTGCGCGACGTGTCGACCGTTTCGACCGGGTGGGACGTGCTCGGCGGCCCGGTCGCACAACCGTTCGGCATCGCGCCGACCGGATTCACCCGCATGATGCAGACCGAGGGTGAGATCGCCGGGGCGCACGCGGCGGCCAGGGCCGGAATCCCCTTTGCGCTGTCGACCATGGGCACGACCTCGATCGAAGATGTGAAGGCCGCCAACCCGAGCGGCCGCAACTGGTTTCAGCTGTACATGTGGAAGGACCGCGACCGCTCGATGGCGTTGGTCGATCGGGCCGCGAAGGCCGGTTTCGACACGCTTCTGGTGACCGTCGATGTGCCCGTGGCAGGTGCTCGGCTGCGGGACAAGCGCAATGGTTTCTCGATTCCGCCGGCGCTCACGCTCGGCACGGTCGTCAACGCGCTGCCGCGCCCGGAGTGGTGGATCAACTTTCTCACCACCGAACCGCTCGCCTTCGCGAGCCTTGACCGTTGGAGCGGCACCGTCGCCGACCTGCTCGACACGATGTTCGACCCGACCGTGGACTTCGAGGACCTCGCCTGGATCAAGGCGCAGTGGCCGGGCAAGGTCGTCGTCAAGGGTGTGCAGAATCTTCAGGACGCCAAGCGCCTCGTCGATCTTGGCGTCGACGGCATCACGCTTTCGAACCACGGTGGCCGCCAACTTGATCGGGCGCCGATTCCGTTCCACCTGCTGCCGCAGGTCGCGCGTGAGGTCGGTGCGCACACCGAGGTGCACCTCGACACTGGCATCATGTCAGGAGCCGACATCGTGGCCTCCGTCGCGCTCGGTGCGCGCTTCACCATGATCGGCCGCGCCTACCTCTACGGCTTGATGGCCGGCGGCGAGGCCGGCGTCGACCGCACCATTCAGATTCTGTCGGAGCAGGTCAGCCGCACGATGCGGCTGCTCGGCGTGAACTCGCTCGAAGAGCTGAACCCCGGGCACGTGACGCAACTGGCCCGCCTGATGCCGGTCGCCGCCCCGATGGTCGCCTCGGCCGAGGCTGTTCCGGCACGGAAGGCGCCGGTGCGCAAGGCTCCAGTACGCGGGGCCCCAGTACGCGAGGCCCCAGTACGCACAGCCGCCGCGCCGAAACAGAGCGTCAGAGCATCCACTGCCGTCACGGGCACGCCGGTGAAGCGTGCGCCAAAGAAGGCGACCCCGACGGCATAGCCGTAGCCGCGGGCGGTGCAACCTGGCCCGGGTTTGCGCCGCCAGCTTATGGCCGTTTGACCCGATGCGCCGCGAGGCGGCGTTCAGATTCGTCGAGGTCGATGACTCCCTCTGCGACGCCGATCACGAAATCGAAACCCTCGTCGGCGGTGAAATCGTGGGCATAGCCGTTGATCCAGAGAGAGCACCATGAGGGTCCAGCCGGTGCGCTTGTTTCCATCGACGAGCCAATGATTGCGAACGAGCGATTCGAGCAGGGCTGCGGCCTTGCGGTCAAAGGTCGCGTAGGCATCCGTTCCGAACATGGACGCAGACGGCCGTGCCAGCGCAGACGCAAGCAGGCCGCCGTCCTGCACGTAGAATCCGTACCGCTCACTCACCTGAAGCGCGTCAGCGACCTCCAGGTAACGCGTCATGCGTCTTCGAGCCGCTGCAGCAACTCGGCGTCGTGGGTCAGCACGAACTGCAGGCCCGACTCGATTTCATCTCGACGCGAGTAGCGATCGACAACCAGGGTTGCGCCCTGCAGGAGCAGTGCGTGCTTCGATACGTGTTGTGCCGTCGCGAGCTCTTCGAGCTGACGATCGAGTTCCTCCGGGATGCGCACATTGATAGCCATACCAAAATGGTAGTAGGCCCGGTTTGGGTAGCAAGATCCTTCTTGAGACTGGTTCAGGCGAGATATTCGCCGAACGCCCGCAGGGCGAGAGCGTCGTCCTCCCAGGCGCCGCCCTCGTGCCCGTTGTAGGGCCAGACCGTGATCTGCTTCGGTCCGGCATAGTTGTTGTAGGCCGCGAACACGGTCGACGGCGGGCAGATCGGGTCCATCAGCGCGGCCGTCATCGTCACCGGCGCGCTGGCGCGCTTGGCGAAGTTCACGCCGTCGAAGTAGGAGAGCACGTCGTGCACCCGCGCTACCTTCAGCCGATTCGTGGCGAGGTATTGGCCGAGCTCGCGGTAGGGCATAGCGTCGGTGACGACGGATGCTCGCGGAAAGTCACAGAGAAATGGCACCCGCGCGACGACCGCGGCTAGATTGGGCACCAGTCCGGCCACGGCGAGCGCGATCCCACCGCCCTGACTGGTGCCGACCACGCCCACCCGGGCTTCGTCGACGAGCGCGAGGCTGCGGGCCGCCGACACAGCACGCACGGCGTCGGTGAACAGGCGGCGGTAGTAATAGGTCTCGCGCGAGTCGATACCGCGGGTCATGAAACCCGGCACCTGCGGGCCGCTCCCCGCAGCGCCGGCGGTATCGCCGGTGCTACCGTTGAAGCCCTGCCCGCGCACATCCATCTCGAAGTGCGCGTACCCGGCGGATGCCCACAATAGGTTTTGGAAACCCTGCCCACGTCCCCCGCCATAGCCGTGAAACTGCACGATGGTCGGCAGCGGACCGCTGGCACCGGCGGGAACGCGCAGCCAGGCTTTGATCGGTTGTCCGCCGAAGCCGGAAAAAGTCACGTCGAATACGTCGAGCGTTTGCAGACCGGCATCGACCGGAGTCACGGTGACATTGACCGGATGGCTCTCGGCCTCGGCGAGGGTGTCGGCCCAGAACGCGTCGAAGTCACGCGGGTCGGCCTGGCCGCTGCGGTAGGCGAGGAGTTCGGCTTCGGGCAGGTCGGTGTACATGCCTGCCAGCCTACGGCCGCTCGGCCCCGAGCCCGGGCGCCTACTTGGCGGCGGTGAGGTCGACCAACACAAGGCGCAGTTGCTCGACGGCCCAGTCCACGTCGTCGGCGGAGACCACGATCGGCGGGGCGAGGCGAATGGTCGAGCCGTGCGTGTCTTTGGCGAGTACGCCGCGGGCGAGGAGGGCTTCGCAGACGACGCGGCCCGGGGCCAGCGCGGGATCGATGTCGATGCCGGCCCAGAGCCCGACGCCGCGTACCTCGACCACGCCGTGGCCGATCAGCGCCGAGAGCCCGGCGTGCAGGCGCGTGCCGAGCTCGGTCGCGCGCTGCTGGTATTCTCCCGTGGCCAGCATTTTCACGACGGCCAGGCCCACTGCGGCGGCCAGCGGGTTGCCGCCGAAAGTCGAGCCGTGCTCGCCGGGATGTAGCACTCCGAGAACGTCGGTGTTGCCGACGACCGCCGACACCGGCACGATTCCGCCGCCGAGCGCCTTGCCGAGCAGGTACAGGTCGGGAACAACGCCCACCAGATCGCAGGCGAAGGTCGAGCCAGTGCGACCGAGGCCGGACTGAATCTCATCGGCGATGAACAGCACGCCCAGGCGCGTGGTGATCTCCCGCACGGTCGGCAGGTATGCCGCCGGTGGCACGACAATCCCGGCCTCGCCCTGAATGGGTTCGAGCAGCACGGCGACGGTGTTCTCGTCGATCGCAGCCTCGAGCGCCGCGGCGTCGCCGTAGGGCACGGTGCGAAAACCGGGAGTGAACGGACCAAAGTCAGCGCGGGCCAACTCGTCGTCGGAGAAGCTGATGATGGTCGTGGTGCGTCCGTGAAAGTTTCCGGCGGCGACGATAATGTTGGCCTGATCGGGCGCGACACCCTTCACCCGGTAGCCCCAGGCGCGGGCGACCTTGATGCCCGATTCGACCGCTTCGGCGCCGGTGTTCATCGGCAGCACCATGTCTTTGCCGGCCAGTTCGGCGAGCGCGGTCACGAACGGGCCGAGCTGGTCATTGTAGAAGGCACGGCTGGTGAGGGTGATACGGCCAAGCTGCGCGCGGGCCGCGTCAAGCAGCACCGGGTTGGAGTGTCCGAAGTTCACGGCGGAGTACGCGGCGAGGCAATCCAGAAAGCGGTGACCGGCAACATCCGTTACCCAGGCACCGTCACCGGAGGCGACGACGACCTCGAGGGGGTGGTAATTGTGCGCGGCGTGCACGCTTTCCTGGGCGATGAGTGCGGCTGCTTCCGGCGAAACGGATGCTGTGGGTGCGTCGGTCAGATTCGTCGTCATGTCGTTCTCCTTCAGGTTCGTTGTCGCGGTATGAGTGGGCGCGGTCATCGGCGCAGCTCGAGTGTGCAGCACTTCACGCCGCCGCCGCCGAGCAGCAGCTCGGACAGGTCGACGCCGATCGGGTTGTAGCCGCGGGCACGCAGCTGGCGTTCGAAGTCCTTGGCACGGGCGGCGATGACGACGTTGTACCCGTCGGAGTAGGAGTTGAGGCCGAGGATGGATGCATCCTCTTCGGTGACGATGATCGCGTCGGGATAACGTTCCTGCAAAATCGCGAGGCTTTCCGCGTCGAACGCGCTCGGAAGGTACGCGATGTTGCTGTCGTCGAGCACGGCGACGGCGGTGTCGAGGTGGTAGAAGCTTGGGTTGATCAGGCGCAGGGTGATGACCGGGCGGCCAGCGATGACCGAGAGCTCTGCATGGCTGTTCGAGTCGCTGCGAAAGCCGGTGCCGGCCAGAATCACGTCGCCGACCAGCAAAAAATCGCCCTCACCCTCGTTGGTCTCGACCGGCACGCGCACGTCGAAACCGTTGGCGCCGAACCAGCGCATGTAGGCGGGGCCCTCGGGCTGGCGCTGCACGTGGGTGAACTTGGCACCGTAGGCCTGGTTGTCGATGACGAATCCACCGTTGGCCGCGTAGACCATGTCGGGCAGTCCGTCGATCGGTTCGATCAGCTGCACGTCGTAGCCGAGACCGACGTAGGTGTCGTACAGGGTCTGCCACTGCGCGACGGCGAGCGAAGTGTCGGTGGGCACGGCCGGGTCCATCCACGGGTTGATGCGGTATACCACGGTGAAGAATTGCGGCTTGCACATGAGAATAGTGCGCTTGGTGGCGGTGCGCACCGGAACGGTGGCTTCTGCAGCGAGAACGGGGGCGGGAGAGTTGATCGACATGAAGCTCCTTCGTCGTTTAGCGGGCCTGACAACCCGAGAAACGTAGGGTGGATGGCGGACCAGGTCGCTCACGAGAGCCCGGCGCGATTGACTTGCGATCATTCCGGGACGCCAGTCTTAGTCTCACACAGCACGATTCAACGTTTCACGCTGATCTGCGCAATAAATCTTCGAGAATGACCATCGGAACGCACATTTGCGTACAGCAGTCGCTTAGACTCGGTCCATGGACAACCTAGACCACAGCATTCTCGACCTGCTGCGCCAGAACGCACGAGCCGGCTACGGTGACATCGGATCCGTCGTGGGTTTGTCGGCATCCGCTGTGAAACGGCGCGTCGATCGGCTCGTGGCCGACAAGGTCATTCGCAGCTTCACCATTCAGGTTGATCCGGCTGTCGACGGCATGAGCACCGAAGCCTACGTCGAGCTGTTCTGCCGAGGCACCGTCGCCCCCGACGAACTCTTGCGCATTCTCTCCGGCGTGCCGGAGGTGGTCGATGCCGGAACGATCACCGGAAGCGCCGATGCCATGGTACACATTCGTGCCCGGGACATTCCGGGCCTCGAGGCGGCCCTCGAAAAGGTGCGCCTCGCGCCCAACGTCGACCACACCCGCAGCGCGATCGTCTTGTCCCGTCTGATCCACCGTTCGGTCGGGTAACGACGGAGGTCAAGCAGCAGGGACGGGCTTTTGACGCACGGGAGCGACCAGGTGCAGCAGCGTCACTGCAGCGATCGACCCGGCGCAGAGGATGCCAGCGAGCACGACGATCTGAAACCGCCCGGCCTCGAGCGGCGAGGCTCCCCCGAAAAGCGCGCCGACGAACGCTCCCGGGAGGGTGACCAGCCCCGTGGTCTTGGTCTGATCCGTTGACGGGATAATGGCGAAATAGACCGCTTGCCGAGCGAGTTCCCGGGTGGACTGACCGGGTGTGGCGCCGAGCGCGAGCCAGCCCTCAACCTCGTCCCAGTGGTCGCCGACCGCTTCGGTGAAGCGCCGTCCGCTCAGCGTCGCGATCGACATGGCATTGCCGATGATGATGCCACCGATCGCGAGAACGTAGCGCGGTGAAAATTCAATCGCTCCGGTCGTGAACACGATCGTCAGCGTGACAACAACGCCGAGCCCCATCGCCGCGGCAACCCGCACCAAATGGCGCCGGTTGAAGCCGATCCGCCGGGTCACCGTGCCAACGGCCGCCGCGAACATGACGAGCAGTCCGACACCGACCCAGAGCGGATCGTTGATGATTCCGCTGAGAATCAGGCTGATCGCGGCCAGCTGCAGGGTGCCGCGCAGCAGGGCCAGCGCCGGCGCGAACGGATGCTGCGTGCGGTAACCACGCAGCACCGTCACGACCACCGCCAGAAGCAGCACGACACCGACCAGGGTCGGCAGTAGCCCGGCCAGTTGAGCGGGTAGATTGGCCGGAAAGGTCATGGGATCGAGCCTACCGAGCCGCCGCGGCCTCACGAACGTTGCTTCAAGAACGCTGAGGCACTCATTCACCCGGTCTCTTGGATATTCTGGAGGAACGTACCAACGGTATGCTGTTGCAGCATCCGTTATGGCGGGGCAAAATTGTTCCTAACGTCGAACGGAGGGTTCCGTGCCCGCTTCTTTTATCGCCATTGATTCCCAGTCGAGTACGCCGCCCTTTGAGCAGTTACGCAGTCAGGTGATTGCGGCCGTGCGCTCCGGCGAACTCGCCCACGACACTCGCCTGCCGACCGTGCGGGCGCTCGCCGCTGAACTCGGCCTGGCCACGAACACGGTCGCCCGCGCCTATCGTGAGCTAGAGCGTGACGCCGTCATCGAAACCCGCGGCCGATTCGGGTCATTCATCGCTCCCAATGGCGATGCGGCGGCGCGGCAAGCCCAGGCTGCGGCCGCATCGTTCGCCGCTCGCATTCAGCAGCTCGGGCTGAGCCAGGAGGAGGCGCTCGCTCTCGTCACCGAAGCTCTGGAACGTCCGCGCGCCTGAGCGTCTCGGCTGCACTCTTCTGGGTACGTTGGAGCGAAGTTTCTGCGGTTAGGCACGGCCGCGACAGCTTTTTCTGCCGAGCGTCGATTGCCCCGCTGGTTTGTATTGCTACTCTGGTACAAAACGCACACAAAAGGAGGGTTTCGTGAATCCGATCTTAGTGATTCTGGCAGCGTTGGCAATGGCGGGTCTCGGCATCCGTTTGGCCTATATCTCGCGGGCCGAACCGCGCAAACGAATGCTTCACGCCTACTCCCAGCAGGTCGGGCTCGCGTTGGTGCCCGAAATTGTTCCCGAGCTGTCGCGCCGACTTTACCGCCGCGAACGTGCCGGAGTGGTCGGATCGATGGTGGGACTCGTCGTCGGAGCGGCGGTACTCGTCGCAATGGACGGCAGCGAGAGCCTATGGAACGGGCTTCTGGTCGGGGTAGCGATGACGGTTACGTCGACAATCGCCCTCATCCTCAATGATTCGCGTGTGGCCTTCACCCCGGTTCCCGACGCGCCGCGACTCGCACGCAGCCTGTCGCCCCGGTTGGCCGATTACGTCACGCCGCTCGACCGCACGTTTTCGCTAAGCTTTCTGGCGCTGGCTACCCTCGGCTATGTTGCCGTGCTCGGGGTCATCGCGATCAACCCGGAGCAAGTGTTCGATGACGTTTCGGTGCGTACAATTCTCTGGCCGGCCGGACTCTTGCTGGCCCTCGCGGCCGCAGCGAGCCTGCTGACCTGGGCGGCTGCCGGCGCGCTGCTCGGCCGCGGCCAACCGGCCAGCACATTCATCGAACTGGCTTGGAGCGATGCCTTTCGCAGTACCACCCTGCGCAGCCTGATCGGAATCCCGGGCATTATCGCCGCCGTCAGCACCTGCGTGTTGTTTCTGTCACTGAGTGACGCGATTGACCTGCCGGAGCCCGGTTCGGTCGGGGAGGTCCTGGTTGATTCCTTCGCGATCGTGGGGCCGGTGGTGGTCTTCGCCCTGATCGGTTGGAGCGTGACGAGCTTGCGCAATCGCAGCACCACGCACTACCTACGCCGAATGTGGCCCGAGACAGCCGCCGAGCTAATCCGGCGCCGGCGCGGCCCATCCGCCCATAACTTGCCCGATGAGGACAGCCGCGAGAAGACCTCGGCATGATGCTGCTGGTCGATCCGCGTTCCGCCACACCGCCCTACGAACAGTTGCGGGTGCAGGTACTCGCCGCTGTTCGCGCGGGTGATCTGACCCCCGGGGACAAGCTGCCGACCGTACGCAAGCTCGCCGAGGATTTGGGGCTCGCCACCAATACCGTGGCCCGCGCCTACCGCGAGCTCGAGCGCGACAAGGTCATCGAGACGCGCGGCCGCAACGGATCCTTCATCGCCGCAAGTGGCAACGCTACCCAGCAACAGGTGCAGGCCGCCGCCGCGTTCGCCGACCGGGCGCGCAAGCTCGGCGTGGCCCCTGCAGAGGCGCTCGGGTTCGCGCGCGCGGCCCTCGGGTTTCGCGCATAGCGGCTGGGCTTCGGGTAGGGCCGCACATAACTGCGGAAATTCGGGCGCAATGTGCGCCCAACGCGCAGTTTTCGAGGCTGGGGCCGGAAATCTCCGCGGTTGCGTACGAGGCCTACGGTATCCGCTCGTAGGCGCGCGGCCCGCCGCAGGCCGGCAACACTCGCGTGCACACCGCCGCACAAACCGACCAGGCCCGCGCCCGGTCGAACTGCTGAGGCAGCCCGGCGCAGCTAGAGGCGAGCGCGATAGTGCGCGGCAAGACGCTCGAAGCCCTCGTCGAGGGAGACCGCGGGGGTCCAGCCCAGGTCGGCGCGAGTGCGGCGCTGGTCGAACCAGTGCGCCGTTGAGAGCTGTTCGGCCAGAAACCGGGTCATCGGTGGCTCGTCGACACCCGGGCGACGCCGCCAGATGGCCTCGATGAGCGAGCCGACACCGCGGGCAGCGGATGCCGGCACCCGCCAGGTCGGTGCCGCCACGTTGGCCGCGCCGCAGATTCCGGCGAGGATGTCCGCGACCGGGCGCGGTTCCCCGTTGGTGATCACGTAACTCTGGCCGTGCACGGAGGCAGCCGCGTCGAGCGCGGCGTGAATGGCCGAGGCCGCGTTATCGACGTAGGTCGTGTCGATCAGCGCAGCGCCGTGGCCAAGCAACGGCAGCCGACCTGAGCGCGCACGGTCGACGATGCGCTCAACCAGCTGGGTATCGCCGGGACCCCAGACCAGGTGCGGACGCACAGCGACCACACGGAACTTGGGAGCATCGGCAGCGAGCGCGAGCAGCTCGGCGCGCGCCTTGGTACGGGCGTAATCGCCACGAGCGTGTTTCGGCGAGGCCGGCAGTGCATCGGAACCCATGATCGAGCTGCCAGCGTGGGCTACGGATGGCGATGAAACGTAGACGAAACGGGAAACGCCAGCCTGCTGCGCAGCCTGCACAACGGTGTGGGTGCCGCCGACATTCACCGCCTCGAACTCGGCCGGGTCACCGGTGAGCGAGACCTTTGCAGCCAGGTGTACGACCGCGTCCATACCGCTCACGGCGTAGGCGAGACCGGCGTAGGGTGTGTCGGCGACAGTCGTGATGGAGCCGTGCACGTCTTCGACGCCCGTCAGGCCGGACGACCGCCGCTGAAAGGTTCGCACCTCGTGCCCGGCCGCGCTGATGCTGGCGGCGACGGCACGGCCGAGAAATCCGCTGGCTCCAGTCACAAGTACTTTCATGATTTGGCTTTCATGGCTTGGCTTTCATGGCTTGACCCAGCGACCACCAGAGAGAATGCCGGTCGCCCAACGCGAAAGCCGGCTGCGGTCGATCTTGGAGTTGTGCCGAATATCGGTGGGCAGGCCGGGCACGACGAGCACGGCGGCGACCGGCGAGCCGACAGCGGAGCGCACTGCGGCGGCGAGCGACACGGATGCCCGGTGCATGCGGCTGGCCGGCGGCACGGTTTCGATCACGGCGACCTGCTGCTGGGTGCCGACCGGGCCGACGCCGATGAAGGCCGCCCGAGCAACGTCGGGCAGCGTTTCGATGCGCTGCTCCGGACCGACCGGGGTGACAACGCCGTCAGCCGTCACGATGACATGCGGCATGCGGCCCTCGACCCAGAGGCGGCCTGCGCTGTCGAGGTGACCGACGTCACCGGTTCGATGCCAGCGTTCGCCGGGCACGGCGCCGCGGCGCGAGGCCCGCTCGGTGAGCCAGAGCCGGTCGTAGTGGTCCTTGACGTGCGGCGCCGACACGACGATCTCACCGGTCACGTCGGGCTGCTCCGACAATTCACCAACGGATGCCCCACTCGCGTCGAGCGCGCTGATCCGGATGCGCGTGGTTTGTGTCGAGGCCCCGACGCAGACTCCCCCGGCCGGGTTCACAGTGGTCGCAGTCGGCATCGCGATCGGCGCGGTCTCTCCATCTCCGCTGGTTGAACTTGCCGGGACCACCGTCTCAGGTTTCGAGGCAGCGGACGGGGCCAGCTCGCCGTCGTGCGCTGCGGCATCCGTTCTGCAAGGCATCGAAACACTCGCAGCAGCAGCCCGAATGCCCTCGAGCGTGATGTCGGCCATCAGCAGGCCCTCGGTCATGCCGTACGGGGTGTGCGCGGTCGCTTGCGGCATGAGCGCCGCGGCCTGGGTGAGCAGGCTCTCGGAGATTGGGGCGCCGGCCGAGAGAAAACGCTGCACCCCGGCGAGGGCCGCGTGATCGGTGGGGGTGAGCGCGCCGGCGGTCGCAACGACGTTCACGAGCGCGGCGGGCGAAAGGAAGACAACGGTGGCGTCGATGGCGGCGACGGCGGCAGCAACCGCGGTGGCCGTGAGGGTCTTGGGGGCGGTGACGTCCATGTCGGGCGTGACCGAGCGGGCGCCGAGGGCCGGGCCGAGCAGGGCGAACGGAGCGAATCCGGCGACGAGACCGGTTCCGACGCCAACTCCGTATTGCAGAAAGAGGGCATTGCTCACGGCGGAGAGCTGGCCGTGCGTATAGACGACGCCCTTGGCCGGCCCGGTCGATCCGGAGGTGAACAGCACGGCCGCCGCGTCGGTCGGCGCGGGCTCGGTCGGGAGTGCGTCGCCGGCGTCGAGGCGCGCCTGACCCAGCCTGGTCAGCTCGGCGAGGGTGTGCTCGATGCTCAGGAGTGCGGCCATCGGTGCCGGAAAACGCGCTGTCGAGATCTTGCGTCCGGGCCAGCCGAGAGCGCGGGCGGCCATGAGGCCGGGAGCGGCTCCGATGACGCAGTCAGGGCGGGCGCCGCGCACGGCGCGAGTGAGGCCGGGGAGGCCGAGGCCGGCATCCGCTACGACGACGATCGCGCCGATGCGCACGCAGGCGTAGAGCACCGCGGTGAGGTCTGCGCTCGGCGGAACCAGGAGCGAGACGCGGTCGCCGGGCTTAACGCCGATGAAGACGAGACCGGCCGCGATCTGGCGCACACGCCGCGACAGCAAGCGCCAGCTGACGGTGCGCGGGGCCGCCGGCTGCATATCAACGAGGGCGATCTCGTCGGAGCATTGCAGCTCGTCGAGGTAATACCAAAGTGGATGCGTCCCCGCGACTTCCCACGCGGCTTGCGATCCCCCTCTGGCGGTCTCGGCAAGCTCGACCAACGACAGGGGCGCAGCCGACGAGGCGGCCTCACTCCCCGAGACGGCGTCACCAAGCCAGAGCAGCGCGGCGGCAGCGTAGTCCGCGTCCTCGGCCAGCAGATGCCCAGCGCCCTCGAACCGGTGCACTTGGGCGTGCGGCATCCGCTCGACCAGGTCGTCGAGGTAGCGGTCGCTAAAGATCGGGTCGCGTGGACCCCAGAGCAGCAATGTCGGCACCGTGAGGGCGCGTGCGCCCTCCGCTATGCGGTCGAGTTCGGGCCGACTTTCGTGGCTTAGCGCGACCGGAATGTCGGCGACGAACCCGCCGATTCCCCCGCGCCGAGCACTCGTCAGGTACGGCGCTCGGTAGCCGCGCTTGACCTCATTCGATAGCGACGGATGCGCCAACGCCAGCGTCGTGGCCAGAAAAGCCGGCGTCGCCACGGTCGCCGGACCGAGAATTCCACGACCGAGAGCGAGCCGCAACGGCGCCGGAATCGGAACGCCAGCGCACTGATGCACCGCCGTATTGAGCAGCATGACCCCGGCCAGCAGCTCGGGGTGGTCGACGGCCCAGCCGAGCGAGACCACTCCTCCCCAGTCATGGCCGAGGGTGATGACCGGCCCGGCCAAGTCGAGGGCGTCGGTGAGGTCGCCGAGGTCCTGCACCCGGCGGGCCAGTGGGCGAAAACCTCCGGTGCGCTCGGAAAAACCCATGTCGAGCTGGTCGACGGCGATCACGCGCCAGGCGGGCGCACCCGACGCCGCGGCATCCGTTGCCGACGACAGCAGGCTGCGCCACAGGTAGGACCAGGTCGGGTTGCCGTGCACGCACAGAATCGTTCCGACCGCAATCACGCCGAGCGCGTCGAGCTGCGGGCCGTTGTCGAGCAGGTGCCAGCCGTGCCGCAGCTCTCCCGTTGAATTGCTCTCGGCAACCTCGACCAGCTGGGACCACTCCGGGTCGAGGCCCGCCAGCCCGACCGGCGGCAGTGCCGCCGGAGCCGAAACGGTGCGAGACAGACGACGGGAGGTTCGGGTATCAGTCACAGGGCCATTTCTGAGCGGGTTCGAGCAGGGTTACAGAACGGAGTTCACCAGCAGAGCTCCATCATGGCGGTGTTGAGGCCGGAACCGACGCCCATCAGCAGCACCCGGTTGCCCGGCTGCAGATTCGACGCCTCTTGCGAGAGCGTGATCGGAATCGACGCCGGGCCCACATTGCCAAGCTTCGGATAGGTCAGCGGAATCTTGGTTTTGTCCATGCCGGTCGCCTTGACGATGGCGTTGGTGTGCACGTCGGAGACCTGATGCACGATGTAGCGGTCCATGTTGGACCAGCTCCAGTCGCGCTTTGCCTCGGTCCAGGCAGAGACGACCAATTCCATGCCGCCCTTGAGTAGCGCCTTCGCGTCGGTGAACATGCCATCGACGCTGCCGACGCAGAGTCCGTTGAACTGGGTGGCCGCGCGGGTGACTCCACCTAGAATGCGGTGTCCGCCGGGGTGGGCATCCGCTGGACCGAGCACGGCGGCGGCAGCGCCGGAGCCGAGGGTGAGGCTCGCGAACTCGCTCATGAAGTCTTTGCGCTTGATGCCCGGGCGACCGAGGCGCTCGATCGTGTTGGTCTGGATCTCATCGGCGTCTTCACCGTCAATGATCACGGCGTACTTGATCTGCCCGCTGTCGATGAGCTGCGCGGCGAGGGTCATGCCGTTGACGAAGCCGAGGCAGGCGTTGGCGATGTCGAAGTTGATCGCCGACGACGGCAGGCCCAGGCCGTGGTGGATTCGCACGGCAACGGAGGGTTCGAGATGCTTGCGGGTGACCGAGGTGTTGATGAGCAGGCCCACGTCGCTCGGCTTGATGCCGGCCTCGCGCAGGGCGATCTTGCCGGCCTTGACCGCGGCGTCATCGAAGGTCTCATTCGGCCCCCAATTGCGGCGTTCGTACACACCGGCGACGCGCTGCAGCAGCCCGATCGGCAGTTTGAGGCGCGTCAAAGCAGGCTTCAACCGTCGGTCGATCTCTTCCGACGTTATGATCAGCGGCGCCATCAGACTCGCGATCGACAACAAGGCGACGTTTCGATGCGTCGTCGTCGCGTTTCCGTTCAAGCGTGAACCCCTGTCGAGTTGTGGACAGCGGTAAGCATACGTCCCCTGTGAGTTTGACTTACGAAACTGTACGCGAACCACACGTAGCCTGTGAGCGCTATCGATTGCTCGGTGTAGAACCGCGGAGATTCTCGCCGATAACCCCCATAAAAATGCGATTGAAGGCTGCCAGACGAGAATCTCCGCAGCTGGGTGCGCTCTAGATCACGCCGTCCGAGAGAGTGCTCGGGTTGCCGAACCGGTGCGCGGTGATGGAGATGGCCTGTTCCCGCAGGAACGGCAGCACCTCGATGCGGCCGGCCTGGGTGACCGCGTTGGAGTACACGGCGATGTCGGGGCTGCCGTTGACGGCGTCGGCAAAAGCGGATGCCGCCTCCCGCGCCCCCAGCACCGGGTCGCTGCCGATGAGGCGCACGCGGCTGGCCGTGATGCCACCGGAACGGGCCCGGTCGAGCCACTCGTCGTCGCTTTCAATGAACACCGGAATCTCACGCTCGGCCAGGATGTTGCGCACGGCCGGCGGAACCGGAATGGTGCTCGACACGTCGAAACGTGACGTCGACAGGGTCGCAGCGGCGATCACGCGCAGCAGCTGGGCGAGCGTTCCCGACTCGGTCAGGCGCACGGTGACCGGCAGCGCGCGGTAGCGGAACAGGTTGCGCTCCACGCCGAGGTCGGTCGCGTCGCGCACGACATTGAATTCCTCGCGCCAGGCGAGTGCGTCGCTCACTGCGGAGCGGCGCAGCACGTCGAAGTCGGCGTAGTCGAGAAAAGGCTGGCTCGCCTCGATGATGTCGGTGACGCGCTGTTCGAGCCCGCGCAGGTGCAGCGTCGAGCTGTTGCGGCCGGGCTCGTTGACCCAGCTGCCGAGGCCGAGCAGGTAGTTCGGTCCGCCGGCCTTGGTGCCGGCTCCCACGGCTGAGCGCTTCCAGCCCCCGAAGGGCTGGCGCTGCACAATGGCACCGGTGATGCCACGGTTGACGTAGAGGTTGCCGGCCTCGATCGTGTCGACCCAGAGGGCCAGCTCGTCGGCGTCGAGCGAATGTAGCCCGGTGGTCAGGCCATAGTCGACGGCGTTTTGAAAGTGGATGGCTTCTTCCAGATTGCGCGCGTGCATCACACCGAGCACCGGACCGAAGAACTCGGTGAGGTGAAAGTACGATCCGGGCACGACGCCGGTGCGGATGCCCGGTGACCAGAGTTTGCCGGTCCCATCGAGCTGCTTCGGCTCGACCAGCCACTTCTCTTCAGCACCGAGGGTGGTCAGCGCGTGCAGTAGCTTGCCGTCGGCCGGCGACATGATCGGGCCCATCTGGGTAACCGGGTCGCTCGCGTGGCCAACCTTGATCGACGTCGCGGCGTCGACCAGCTGGCCGAGGAACCGCTCCGACTTTGCGACCGATCCGACCAGAATCACCAGGCTCGCGGCCGAGCACTTCTGGCCGGCGTGGCCGAAGGCGCTCTTGACAACGTCAGCGGCGGCCAGGTCGAAGTCGGCCGAGGGGGTGACGATGATGGCGTTCTTGCCGCTGGTTTCGGCGAGCAGCGGGAGGTCCCGGCGGAACGAGCGAAACAGCTCGGCCGTCTCGTAACCGCCGGTGAGAATGACCCGGTTCACCGCGGGGTGCGCGATGAGCTTGGCGCCGAGCTCACGGTCGGGCAGGTTGACCAGCGCGAGAAGTTCGCGAGGAATGCCTGCTTCCCACAACGCCTCGACGACGACGGCACCGGTGCGCTGGGCTGCGGTGGCGGGCTTGACCACGACGCCAGCACCCGACGCGAGGGCGGCGAGCATGCCACCGGCCGGGATGGCGGTCGGGAAATTCCACGGCGGGGTGACGACGATGAGCTTGGACGGCACGAAGATGGCGCCCTGCACACGGTCGAGGTCCTTGGCTCGTTCGGCGTAGTAGTTGGCGAAGTCGATGGCTTCGCTCACTTCGGCGTCACCCTCGGTGATGGTCTTGCCGCACTCGCTCGCCATGACCTCGATCAGGCGGTCACGGTTGGCGGCGAGCGCCAGGGCGGCGCGGTGCAGCACCGCAGCACGTTCGACGCCGGTCTTCTGGCCCCAAGCGATTCCGGCTTCGAGCACACCGTCAATGATCGTGTTCAGCGCGGCCTCGTCGGGCACCGCAGCGGCCAGGTTCGTGTCCGTTCCGAGAGTGGATGCATCGGCGCGGGCCAGGATACGCCGGCCCCAGGCCCGGTTGGCGGGCAGCGACGGGTCGGTGTCCGGCTCGTTGTGGAAGGTTGAGTGCGTGGGCACCGAGCCGCGGGTGATGCCCAGCAGCAGGCCGGTCAGTTGCGGATCGTCGTCGGGGGCGGTCTCGGAAATCTGGCTCCGGGCATCCGTGTGGGCGGCAGCCAGGCGATCAAAGTCGTAGCTACTCGAGCGATCCTGCACCCGGTTGGGAGTAGGCACCACGTCATCGAGGGCGTCGAGGGAGGCTTGAAAACGGGCCTTCTCACGGTCGAACAGCTCGGGGTTGCTGGTCAGTTCGAACACGGCCGACATGAAGTTCTCCGAGCTCGCGTTCTCTTCGAGCCGGCGAATGAGGTAGCTGATAGCCACGTCGAACTGCGAAGGATCGACGACGGGTGTGTAGAGCAGCAGCTGGCCGACGTCATTGCGCACGGCTTGCGCCTGGCCTGTGGCCATGCCAAGCAGCATCTCGAACTCGACCCGGTCGTCGACGCCGCGGGCGACGCTGAGCAGGTGCGCCCAGGCCACGTCGAACAGGTTGTGGCCGGCAATGCCGAGCTTGACGGCATCCGTATTCTGCGGGGTCATTGCCCAGTTGAGCACGCGCTTGTAGTTCGTGTCGGTGTCTTGCTTGCTGCCGAAGGTCGCGAGGGGCCAGTCGTGCACAGCGGCATCGACATTCTCCATCGCAAGGTTGGCACCCTTGACCAAACGAACCTTGATTGGTGATCCGCCAGCCGCTCGCCGGTTCTGCGCCCAGTGGGTCAGGCCTTGAATCGCGCTCAGGGCATCGGGCAGGTAGGCCTGCAGCACGATCCCCGCCTCAAGCTGGGCGAGCTGCGGCTGGTCAAGCAGCCCTTCGAACACCGCGATGGTGAGGTCAAGGTCGCGGTATTCCTCCATGTCGAGGTTGATGAATTTCGGGGTAGCAGATGCCGCCGCGAACTCAAACAGCGGCGTCAGGCGCTTGATCACGCGGGCGACGGTCTCGTCGAAGGCCCACATCGACAGCTGGCTGGCGATCGAGGAAACTTTGATCGAGACGTAGTCCACGTCGGGACGCTGGAGGATGCGGCTCGTTGCCTCGAGGCGTTCGAGCGCCTCTTTCTCGCCGAGCACGGACTCACCGAGCAGGTTGATGTTGAGGCGGTTACCGCCCTCTTTCAGGTGCACGAGCGCGGGGCCGAGCTTCTCGGGGGTCGCGTCGACGACGAGGTGGCCAACCATCTGGCGCAGCACCGTGCGTGCGGCTGGAATGACGACCCAGGGCAGCACTGGTCCGAGGATACCGCCGAGGCCGATGGCCGCGCGCATGTGCGGCGGCAGAAAACCGGGTGCTTTTTTGGCAACCTTCGCGAGGCTGTAGCCGGCGACCATCTTGTCCTCGGGGCGCATGACGCCGTCCACAAAGCCCACCGTGAAGTCGAGACCGTTCGGGTCCTTCAGAACGCCGGCGAGCCGCTCGGCGGCGGCATCCGTTGGGATGGTAGCGCTTTCGTCCAGCCATTTCTTGACGAGCTTGACGACCTCCGCACTGAAATCCTCATTGGTAGGGCGGGTGGAGGCGTTGGTCATGGTCACGAGACTAGTCTTTCGTTCACGGATGGGTTGCTCTGGTGGTTCAAGTCTGTGGCCAGCCTATATTTAGTAAAAGCAATTGTTTCTGCATGATATTCGTTACAATTTCTAATGATTTGGTTTCGGGCGGGTCAATGGGTGTAAGGGGCAGCGGATGCTGGATGTCAGGCGACTGCGACTGCTGCGCGAACTGAAGATTCGCGGCACCCTCGCCGGGGTCGCCGAGGCCCTCGCCTACAGCCCTTCCGCGGTGTCGCAACAGCTCGCACTGCTCGAAAAAGAAGCCGGCGTCGTGCTGCTCAAGAAGGTTGGCCGGCGGGTGCAGCTCACGCAGCAGGCGGAGATTCTGGTCGAACACACGACCTTTCTGCTGGAGCGGTTGGAGCTCGCCGAGGCCGACCTGCGCGCGAGCACCACGACGGTGTCTGGCACGGTGCGGGTGGCCGTGTTCCAGTCGGCCGCCCTCGCCGTGATTCCGCGGGCACTCACCTTTCTGGCCGAGGATTTTCCGGCCCTGCGGGTAGAAGTGACCGAACGCGAGCCGGAACGTGGCCTGTTCGAGGTCGCGGCGCGCGACTTCGACCTCGTGCTCGCTGAGCAGTATCCCGGCCATACCCGAGCGCACTGGCCCGACCTCGACCGCATCAATCTCGCGACGGATGCGTTGCGGCTCGCGGTGCCGCCGGATTCCGGACGGATCAACGCAGCGACGTTGGAGGAGACCGCCGGGCTGCCCTGGGTGATGGAGCCCGTGGGCACAGCGTCACGGCAGTGGGCGACGCAGCTTTGCCGCTCGGCCGGGTTCGAACCGGACGTTCGGTTCGAAACGGCCGACCTGATCGCACATATCCGCCTGATTGAATCGGGCAATGCCGTGGGCATTCTGCCCGACCTGGTCTGGGCCGGGCGAATGCCGGCCGTACAGTTACACGACTTGCCTGGCACCCCGCACCGCACCCTGTTTTCGGCCGCACGCCATTCGAGCGCCCAGCGACCAGGGGTGGTCGCGGTGCGCGAAGCCCTCGACCGGGCGGTGAGCAAGGTGGCCAAACCCACCGAATCCGACCCGCTCGAGCCGCCGCGCCCGTTCGAGCCCCTCGCGCCGGTGTAGCCGGATTCCGCGAAAGCGGGTAAAAGGTTTGCTTCAGCCCTCGCGAAGCAGCCGTCACTGAAAACGCGCCTAGCTTCCCGCCCCAACGTCACGAACCGACGCAAGATGTCCGATAACCCGCCGCACCCGCCTGCGAGATCCACCCATTCGGTGGTCGAGCTTGCCGACGCTTCTATGGCAGAAGTCAAGCGTATGGCCGTAAATCTTTCCCAGATTGATGGCCAAGTTCACTGATCGTTTTTGGGCGCGTCAAGGTGGCGGGGTGGGCCGTCGAAGACGGCTCGACCCGCTGGGTCGGCGGTTCCGGGCTGGGGTGGCGGGTGTCGCTGGCTAGCCGGTGAGGTTCTCCAGGACGCGATAGAGGTGGCGGGCGATGTAGCAGTTTCAGACTGCGGATGATCTCCTTGCGCGTCTGTCCCTCCTGCGTCTTCTTGGCGAAGTAGGCGACGGGGTCGTGGTGGTAGCGGTAGAACGCGGTGACGTAGAGCGCGTTACTCAGCTGCCGGTCGCCACCGCGGTGCAAACGGTGGCGGGTGGTGTTGCCCGAAGACGCCGGAATCGGCGCGGCGCCGGCGAAGCGAGCGAACGCCGCTTCGGAGCGGATGCGTCCCTTGTGTGACCACGACACAACCAGCTGCGCGGCGACGTAGGGGCCGACGCCGTGCTCGGCCAGGAGGCGGGGTGCGAGAGCGGAGACGTGCTTGAGGAGGCCCTTCTCGTTCGCTTTGAGCTCGACGCTTCGGCGGAGGATGTCCTGCGCTTCGCGGGTCGCTTCCGCCCGGATGGTGACCATGCCGGCGTCGTCGGTGCGGTGAGCACGCCACGCGGCGACCTGGCTGATTTGCTCATCGGTGAGGCTGGTGCGCACGTCCAGGCCGAAGCCGAACCCGCGGAGCAGCGCGGTGAGGCGATTGATCGAAGAGCCGCGGGAGCGTTTCAGCGCGGCGCGCGCGGTGAGCAACACGGTCAGCGCGGCGTGGTCGCCGGCGTGGTCGCGCGGGGTGATCAGCTGCTCGACGGGCAGAGCGAGCGCGTAACGGGCAGCGTGTTCGGCGTCGATCGGGTCGAATTTTCCCGCCCGTCGAACACCGCGTTTGGGTGGTTTTGTTTCGCTGACCCGCACACCCGAGGCGACCAAAAGGTCGCAGAATTGGGCGCCGTAGGACCCGGTGCCTTCCATCGCGACCAGCACCGGCACGGTCGTTTCCCGCTCGATCCAGGCCTGCGCTCGTTTCAGGCCGGCCGGGTTGGTGGGGAACGTTTGCGCGATGCCGTGGCGGGCGCCCAGCTGATCTATCGCCACGAGTGTGTGGGTCTTGGCGTGGGTATCCACCCCCACGACGTGGCCGAAAACTTGTGAGACCATGGTCACGATAACTCCTTTGGTTGGGTGTTATTTCGTGCCGGTCTGGGATTTCCTCGGGGAACATCTCTGTAATGAGTCACGACCTAGCAACAGGTACGGACGGGCTTCTAATCAAGTCACTCTGAGGGTCACAGGCCGGCTCGACTGAATGCGTGAAGCGGACATGTCGGCAGCAAGACACCTCAATGAAGAGGGTCAGGGATCGCAAGTGTCACGCATCACACAGGAGAGTCAAGACCAGCCTGTCAGCTGATAACCAGACCAGCTATAACCATTACAGAGATCACAATCGACCAACTCGCGCCATGTCTGCGAAACGTGGGTACCGTCCCGCTGCCGAGCTGCCCTCGCATCCGCTACTCGCATGACCGCCCCCGATATCGGCAGCCGCGACGCCGGTTACCGTAGCACGCACCCATATCGCAGCGCGTTGATCTGATCGCAGCGCGCGGTGATCTCAGCCGCCGGAGCGAGCTCGGGCACGCGGGCGATCAACACGTTTCCCAACTGCGAACGGTCGAACACACCGATCATTCCGGCTTCAGCCTGACGACGCTCGACCCGGGGTCAACGCCAGCCTGAAGTCGGAGGTCACCCGCCGTGCGTTAATCGGGTCTTCGGTTTAGAAACTTCTGATGTCCTTGGCCACTGTGCACCACGGCATAGACAGCACCAACGCATCCGGTTTCGACCCACGATCGTTTGCATTTCCCTGGCAGACAGACGGACACCCCGGAGCGGGCGTGCGCCACGGCATCCGTTTCTGATGGGGCGCCAGACCCCCGCGCTGCGTCGGACTCGTAGGGGCAGCTGAACCCTTCGGACACGCCGAAGTACAGTTTGGCATCGGAGGATCCTCCGGGCTGCCACTGTTCCTCGAGGAGCACGGCCAGCTGGGTCATGCGCAGAATTGCGGTGGTCTTCTCGCACCACCCAGAACAGAAACCATAAGTATAAGAAGTTCATGTAGTATACGGTTTTTGAGCACGGGAAGTGACGTGAACCGGCTCGGTAGGCTCGGGGCATGAGCGAACGCACCCACGACGTCGTGATCATCGGTGGCGGACACAATGGCTTGGTCGCCGCCACCTACCTCGCCTAGGCCGGACGCAGCGTGCTCGTGCTCGAACGCGAGCCGCAGGTCGGTGGTGCCGCCATTTCAGCGGATGCCTTCGCCGGCACAGGCGCGCGCCTTTCGCGCTACTCCTATCTGGTGAGCCTGCTGCCGACGCGCATCATTCGCGAGCTGGGGCTCGGGCTCGAGATCGAGATCGAGCTGGCTCGACGGCGGTACTCGTCGTATACTCCGGTTCCTGGGGTAGGCGCGGCCGGGGTTGGCGCGGCGAGGGCTGGCGCACTTGACGGCATCGCGTCTGCTGCCAGCGCGGCCGGGCTGCTCGTCGACAACGGCGATGCCGAAGCGACGCGGGCATCGTTCGCGCGCATCGGGGCTGCGGCCGATTTCGACGCGTGGAATGTGTTCTACGAGGACACCGCTCGGTTGGCCCGCGCCGTGCTTCCCACGGTCTGCGAACCGCTGCTCACCCGCTCGGAGGCCCGGCTGCTGGTCGACGACGACATACTCTGGACGTCACTGATCGAGCGGCCGCTCGGGGCCGTCATCACCGACCGCTTCAAGAACGATCTCGTGCGCGGCGTCGTGGCCACAGACGGCCTCATCGGCACGTTCACGAGCCCGGGCGACCGAAGTCTCGACACAAACCGCTGCTTTTTATATCACGTGATCGGCAATGAAACCGGGGATTGGGACGTGCCGATCGGCGGCATGGGCGCCGTGACCGGAGCGCTCGAACAGGCGGCGCGCGCTGCCGGCGCGCGGCTGGAACTCCGGTCTGAAGTCACATCGGTCACCCCCGATGGAGCGGTGGATTACCGCAGGGAGGGTCGCGTCGAGAGGACGCGGGGCGCGGTGGTTCTGGCCAACGTCGCGCCGTGGGTGCTGCGAGAGCTGCTGGGCGCTGGAGGAACGGCATCCGCTGTAATAGAAAAGCCGGAGGGCGCGCAGGTGAAGGTCAACCTTTTGCTGACCAGGCTGCCGCGGTTGAAAGATGCGAGCGTGTCGTCCGAGGCCGCCTTCGGCGGCACCTTTCATGTCAACGAGTCGTACGAGCAATTGCAGGCCGCGTATGAGCAGGCGCTGGCCGGGGAGATTCCCTCCGTTTTGCCGTGCGAGATCTACTGTCATTCGCTGACCGATCCGAGCATTCTTGCGCCCGAACTCGCCCAGGCAGGGGCGCACACGCCCCATCGCGCGCTCACCGAGGGCAACAACGACGAGATGCGGGCGCAGTTGCAGGCCGCAGTGCTGCTTTCGCTCAATTCGGCGCTGGCCGAGCGGATCGAACCCCTCTTAATGACGGATGCTGCCGGTCGTCCCTGCATCGAAACCAAGACCACGCTCGACCTCGAGCACGCCCTGAACCTGCCCGGCGGCAATATTTTTCACGGCGAGCTGTCCTGGCCGTTCCTCGAGGACGACGAGCCGCGCGGCACGCCAGCCGAGCGCTGGGGAGTAGCCACCTCGCATCCGCGCATATTGATCTGCGGGGCCGGTGCGAGGCGCGGCGGCGGGGTCAGCGGGCTCGGCGGCCACAACGCCGCGATGGCCGTGCTCGAGGGTGCGTAGTAGACGGATCGACGCGTGTAGCCGACGGGTTGAAAGTGGCCTAGCCTGAGGGAAGACTCGCGTTTCACTCATAGTGGAGGTCACCATGTCAGCCAAGCCCACCGGTCGTCTTGTTCGCCGCGAGGACGGCCTGTATCTCATGCTCAATCGGCTCTTCAACGCGCCGATCGAACAAGTTTGGGCGAGCCTGACCCGCCCCGCCGAGTTGGAGAAGTGGATCGGCACCTATACCGGTTCGCCCGCCACCGGAGCGGTCAAGTTCAAGATGACGGCCGAACTCGACGCCAAATGGGAGCATGTGAGCGTTCGCGAATGCCAGGCTCCGTACCGCTTCAACGGCGACTTTGGCGAGGGCGAAGATTCCTGGCGTGCCATGTTCCACCTGGTCGAGGGCGACGGCATGACCAACCTGACCTTCGGGCAGCGCCTGCGGTCCCCGTCGGAAGCCGCCACGGTTGGCCCCGGCTGGGATTACTACCTCGATCGCCTGGTCGCCTCGCGCGCCGGGCTGCCGCTACCGCAGTGGGAGCATTACTACCCCGCGCATACCCAGTTCTACAGAGACCTGATCGTTCCAGTTCGCACCGCCTGACCGCTAACGTTCGGCGAATTACTCAAGGTCTGTGCCCTCACGGCGCAGACCCAGGGTTGCGACGACGTCCGGTGCCTGGCGCTGCTGGCTCAGAGGTTTCTTCAGCGCGCGCCCGCAGCCCAGTGGTCTCTCGTGATTGCATAATCGACATTGCCTTGGTCGGAGCCGGGGATAGAGCGGATGATCCCTTCGTCGCGAGTGCCAGATAGGTCAGGCCGAGGCGACTCATCACTGCACGAGATCCTGCATTGACGGTCATCGTTTCGGCGAAGATTTGGGTCAGTCCCACGTCGTCGACGCCGTAAGCGAGCAGGGCGGCGGCACCTTCAGACGCCAATCCCTGGTGCCAGAAGTCTGGCATCAGGCGATACCCCAGTTCTGCTTGCCCCCGCGCATCGTCGTTCTCCGGCGCAAGGAGCCACCAGCCAACGAACTCTGCTTCAAGAAAGCCAGCCCAGAAGCCAAGACCGTCTCGCGCTACGTCGAGCCGTTCTTGATGGTGCTTTTCCACTACCGAACGATCCCGAGGGAAGCCGGCCCCCAGATAACGCATGACGCCGGGGCTTGCGTCAAGGGTGACCTCGTATTCGAGAAGCTCGTGTGCCAGCGGAATGAGCACCAACCGGCTGGTCTGGAGGGTGCATTGGATCACCTCCCGACTATTGCAGCCAGACAGGCTAACGGCCAATTCGAAGTGGGCGCAGGCGGACAGGAGAACGCCGCGCTGTTGGCCACGGAGATTGCCCACTTATGGCCAACGGATGGCACTGGCGATGTGAGGTTTATGCAGACCTAGCCCCAACTGCCCACGCCCCCGACGCCGAGCGGGCTGGCACTCCCCGCGAGGAGGCACCCCGCTCCCGAAGATCGTATACAACTCTGCAAAACCTTCAACATAATACTGAGAATCTCTCGCTTTCAGGTGCTCTTTCGGCTATAATTATGGCTGAAGGAGGCACCGACGCCATGGCCTTCACCGCCCCGCCCGCAGCAGCCGGTTCGATGCCGGAGTACGAGGTTTCTCGGGTCGCGGTGATAGCGCAGGCGGGTGTATTGTTGGCCTCCGTTCTCGACGGGGTGCGGTTTGGTCAGCTCGACGACAGCGAGGCTGTCGCGGTGCTCGCGGCCTTGGAAGGGCTGGGTCGCAAGGTTGATGGCGCAAGATTACGGGCGACCACTGACATTGGTGCCCGTGCCGAAACCGACCTCGGCAGTGGGTCGCTCGCGTTCAAGAACGGATGCCGTAACCGGGTTGATTTCATTACCCAGCTTGCCGGCATCTCCGGCCGTGAGGCCAAACGTCGCCTGAAGCTCGGCGAGACCACGGTGGAGCGCACGCCTCTTGGCCTGCCCGTGCCCGCCCGGTATCCGGTGATCGCCGACGGCCTGATCAGCGGCGACCTCGGCGTAGAGTCAGCGGAAATCATCGCCACAACCCTCACCGCGTCGCAGGGCCGAGTCGGGCAGGACGACCTCGACCGGGTCGAACGCGCCCTGGTCGCGTCGGCGACCGGCGCGATCACGTCGGAGACCGTGGGGCTGCCGGGAGCGGGCATCCGCTTCGCACCCGACTACCTGCGGGCGCAAGCGATGGAATGGCAGGGCCGGCTCGACCCCGACGGCACCGCCCCGGGCGACGACGCCGTCGAGGCAAAGAGCACGCTGACGTTCGGCCTGCTCCGCAACGGGCTCTACCCGGTGCACGCCAGCGTCACCCCCGAACTGCGCGGTGTTATGGACACCCTCTTCGACACTTACCTGTCGGCGCGATCCCGCACCCCCATCTTCGTCCCCACCGAACTGCTCGAGAGCCGCAATAAGCCCGAGCTGGACGGCATCGACGGGGTGGAGAGCATCCCCGGCTCGGCCGCTTTCGGCACGGAACCATTCAGTGCCGACCCGTTCACCGGCGACACCCGATTCACCGGCGACACCCGATTCGACGGCGACCGCCGCACCGCGGGCGAGAAACGCGCCGACATCCTCCGCGCCGTGCTCGAGGCGGCCGCACGAGACCCGAAGACCCCGACCATGGGCGGAGCCGCCCCCACCGTCATGGTGCACATCAACGCCGTCGACCTCGACCAGGGCCGCGGCGTCGGCTGGATCGACGGCATCGAAGCACCGGTATCGTTCCGCCGCGTGCAAGAACTCATCTGCGCCGGCGGCTACCAGCAAGCCCTGTTCGGCGACGGCGGCTGCATCATTCCCGGCTGCACCATCCCCGCCCGCTGGACCGAAGTTCACCACGTCCTCCCCTGGCACGAAGGAGGACTAACCAACATCGACAACGGGGTCCTATTGTGTTGGTACCACCACCACATGATCGACATCAGCGGCTGGAAAATCCGCATGATCCACGGCCGACCCCAACTACTCGGCCCCGTCCTGTGGGACCCGTCTCAGACCTGGCGACCAGCCCAAACCCACCGGGCCAATACGCCCAGCCCGGAACCCCCTTGGCGCACGTGAGCCGAATAGGTTGATTTTCATGGAAAGACCAAGCACCCCGCAGTCAAGTCGCCCTAGCGTTGCGAGCATGGATTCCCCCGACGCCAACCATGCCTTCCTCCGAATAGATCTAGACCCCAGGTCACAGACGCCCGAACGTTGGAGGCCGCCGTGGTCGCGGACGTAGAGTCGCGCACCTATTCCGATCCGATGGACGTCGAGGACGAACTGGAATTTGTGCGAACTGGACCGGAGAGTGCGCTCACGGTCCTTTTCGACGTTTCGGGTCCCATCAACGCTACTCCTGGCATTGAGCTCACCTCATCAACGGTCGGCGCCTTCACTCCCGAGCACTTTCGGAGGTTGCATGAACGGGTGGATTTGTCGACTGGAGCGTCGGATCAATCCAGCTTCATAGGCCAGCTGATCAAGGACTCGGCCAAGGCGCGAGGTCTGTTCGAGCTTTTCGGCGCCCCGGAGAGCGAGGACGAGTTCGACGTTGAGCAGTCCGTGGTGCTCAGCACACTGCCTCGTCGATTTGCGCAACACTACGACTGGAGATTTGATCAAAAATTCCTCGTTGCGGCCGTCGATGTCACGGCTGGCATTTCGACAGACTTGGGGCTCCGGCTTCGGTAGCGCATGAGTTGGCGCTCCGCTGCCTACTGGACCAAGCGGAAATCTTGTCGGAGGCCTACGAGGTTGAACTCGGGGAATCGTGGCGGTCGCGCCTCGAAGGCCTTCTCTTCGAGGATCTCGATCATGAGTTTCTTTTTGATGAGTCACTCGACGGAATCGAAGATGACCCTGAACTCGGTCCTCCGGGCATGTGCCCGATGTCCTTCGAGAACTGGTTCATCCCGTTTGACGTCGCATACCCGACGTCACCGTATCCGCGCGATTAGTTCCAGATGCTGGGGGCGGGAGCGCGCGTGGGCGGAACCGCCGCGGTGGCTGCCCACTCCAGCAGCCAGTCGGGCACCGTCACGTTGTCGGGAGCGACCCCGATCGCCGCCAGCAGCTCATCGATCGTGACGACTCCACCGGTGCGCTTGAGAAAGCGACCGCGGATGTAGCCGTGAGCATAGATTTCGAGAGTGCCGTCGGCATCCGGTCGCACGAAGCGCTGCTCGACGTACACGGCTTTCTCATCGAACCCGATGATGCGCGACTCAACCGTGAACTTTTGGCCGAGCTTGAGCGACTTGCGAAAACTGATCGTCTCCGACACGACGACGGGATACCAGCCGCGCTCCTTGAAGATGGCCCAGACGCCGGTACGGTGCAGCATGTCGAAGCGGGCCACATCCATGATCGACAGGTAGACGCCGTTGTTCATGTGCCGCAAAATATCCTGGTCCGTCGGGAGCGTCACGAAGTTGGTGCGCGCCACGTCGAAGTGACCGAGCCGGGGGCCGAACTGCGACAGCAAGGCATGGAGGAGGGTTCTGAAGAACATATGCACGATCACGATGCTAGCGACGCCGCGGCTGCGGCGAGCAATCCGTTGTGGGTGAGCGCCAGCAGCCATCCCCGTTACCTTGTTTGTAACCTCGGATGGTGTGAGTATCTGAGGGAGTTGGCCTGTCGGGTCCGGCATGATTGTTGCCC
>NZ_PJJM01000088.1 GCF_002929805.1 Cryobacterium sp. Y50
GCTCCGGGATTGAACCGGCTGCTGCGGGCGGGGCGGTGAGGGTCATGGCGACGGCGCCTCCTTCACCCACAATTATAGCGCGAATCGCCCCTAAACACGAGAAAATATCATTAATATAGTGAGCTAGTATAAGAATTACTTACACCCCCGTGCCCCACAAGGGCCCGGCACAAACCGCAGCCGGTGACGCCGCGACCAAACCCGCGTCCCCGAAGGTGGAAGTGCCCACGCCGTGGAACAACGGATAAGTTCGTCTGGTTGTCGCAACACTGCCAGAGGAGCTCCATGTTCGCAGAACCCCGCCTTCGCGGACCGAAATTCTCCACGCTCACCTGGACCGTGCTCGGCCTGTCACAGGTGCTGTTGCTCGTGGCCGCATCGACCGGCGGGTTTTCCGGCCTGTTCCTGATGATTGGCGCGATCGGCGCCTTTACCGCCATCTATGTGCTGGCCACCGGTCGGCGCTCGTGGGCCGTCATCCCCACACGCAAGATTGCGAGTGTCGTTCTGGCCGGGGCGCTCGTCGCGGTCTTCGTCGGGTCGTCGCTGGCGCCGGCATCCGTCGACGCGAACCTGGCCAGCACGAGTGCGCAACCGACCGCAACGGCCACCCCTTCTGCGACGCCGAGCCCGACGCCGAGCCCGACGCCGTTGGCGTTCACCGACGAAGCGCCAACCGATCCAGCCACAAGCACACCGGCACCGGAGGCCGCAAGCATCGTTCTGGCCGATACGTCAGGGACCGACACCACAGCGGTCGCGCTGCTGGCAACCCTGCCAATCAAGGGCCGCGCGCCCAAGACCGGCTACGACCGCAGCGGCGGCTTCGGCACGGCCTGGCTCGACGTTGACCAAAACGGATGCGACACCCGTAACGACATCCTGACCCGCGACCTGACCAACATCGCCAAGCAAGGCGACTGTCGGGTCGTGACCGGCACACTGACCGGCCCATACACGGGAAAAACGATCAACTTTGTGCGCGGAACGGCGACGTCGTCGCTCGTTCAAATCGACCACGTCGTGGCACTATCAAATGCGTGGCAGACCGGAGCTCAGCAACTCAGCCAAGCCCAACGGGTGTCGCTCGCGAACGATCCGCTCAATCTGCTAGCCGTGGACGGTCGCACGAACTCGAGCAAGGGTGACGGCGATACGGCCACCTGGTTGCCGCCGCTAAAACCATACCGATGCGCTTACGTGGCACGGCAGATTTCTGTGAAGGCGACCTACGGGCTATGGGTGACGCAGGCCGAGCACGACGCGATGACCCGTATTTTGACTGCTTGCCCCGACGAGCGGGCGACGGCATCCGTTTTCGCGCCGGCTCCCGCTCCCGTTGTCGTCGTCCCTATACCGGTTGCCGAGCCTGCGCCCGTGGTCGTGGTGCCCGTTCCGGTCGCCGTCGAGCCGGCGCCCGTGGCACCGGTTGCGCCGGCACCCGCCAGCGCCTATTACAAGAACTGTGACGCGGCGCGTGCTGCTGGAGCAGCTCCGGTACACACGGGCGACGCCGGGTATGGGCGTCACCTCGACCGGGACGGCGACGGCGTCGGCTGCGAAAGCTAGCTGACCAGGCTGGCCGAACCAGCCGTTATGGCGTGCGCACCCCCGACCATAGAGCGGATGCCGCCCCGCCGGTCTGCCAGGTAGCCTCCGCGTCGACGGCTACCGCAACCACCCGCTCAAAACCCGCGACCGCCCGCTCAGAACCCTCGGCGCCCTGCAAACAGCGCGTGCAGCAGGGGGACGACCGACGCGACCATCAGAACGGTACCCAGCACCGTGTCATCCGCTCGCAGCAGGACGCCGGCGATGAGCAGCGCAGCGAACAGCAGCGCCGATACCGCTTGCCGCATAGTGCGCTCGAGTCGGGCGACACGTTTCTCGAGACCCGGGCTGGCCACCGCCACAGAGCCGTCTTCGACGCGGGTGATGAGCGCATCGAGGCGCTTTGGCAGACGAAAGGCGATGCCGGCGGTCTCCATCGCCTGCTTCGCGAGGTCCTGCACCAGATTGCCGCTCTCATCGCGCAGCAGCTGTGCCGCGTAGGGCTCGACGGAGTCCCAGAGGTTGAAGGCCGGGTTGAGCGCGCTGGATACTCCGGAGGTGAGCGACATAGCCCGAATGATGAGCAGAAAGTTCTCGGGCAGCTGAAACGGCAACGAGCGCACAACGTCGCCGAACTGCACCGCGAAGTCGCGAAACTCCCGCGGGTCCACCTCGCGCAGCTCAGCGAAACCCATGCCGCCGAACCGGGCGAACAGAGTGGTCATGGCCCGTTCGAGCTCGGTCGTCTCGGCCGAGGGAAGGAGCACGCCGACGTCGTTCATCGCATTGACCAGGCCGCGCCCATCGCGCGAGGCGGCCGCGATGAGCATTTTGCGCAGGCCAGTGCGCGTACTGGTGGGCACCTCGCCCATCATGCCGAAGTCGATGAACGTCAACTTCCACCCACGCTCACTGTCGGCGACCGGGGTGACGAAGATGTTTCCGGGGTGCGGATCGGCGTGAAAGAACCCCATGGTGAACATCTGGTCGAACATGACCTCAGCAAAAACTGGGGCCACCCTAGTCGGGTCGATGCCCGCCTTGATCAGGGCTTCAACGTCGGTGATCTTGATCGCCGTGACGTCTTCGAGGGTGAGCACCTTTCGGGTGGTGCGCTCCCAGACGACACCGGGCACGCCGACTCGGTCGTCATCGGCAAAGGCCGCCGCGAAGCGTTCGGAGCTGCTCGCCTCGTGCAAGTAGTCAATCTCCTCGAGGCTCGTCTGAGCGAACTCTTCGACCAACGCCGGCATGTCGACCCGGTTGGAGACGAGTTTCACATGGCTGAGCCAGCCGCCCACCTTGCGCAGCGCTGCCAGGTCGACGTCGATGATTTCGTCGATTCCCGGACGTTGCACCTTGATGATGACCCGGTCGAGCCCTGTGTCAGCAGCATCGAGCGAGATGAGCTGGGCTCGGTGCGCCTGCCCCAGAGATGCCGCCGCTACCGGCGTCTCGTCGACCGACGTAAAGGCCCGTTCGAGCGGCATGCCCAGCTCCGCCTCGATAGCAGCGCGAATGGCCACAAACGATACCGGAGCCACTTCATCCTGCAGCCCCTCGAGCTCTTTGGTGATCTCGGGCGGCAGCACGTCGAGTCGCGACGACATGAACTGCCCGACCTTGATCATGAGACCGCCAAGGTCGGCCGCGAGCACGTGAAAACCCTTTGCGAAGCGCTGCATCCGCTTAGAGCGGGTGCGCTCTGCGACTTTCACCAGCCCGATGCGAGGCAGGAACAACTCGAACCACCACGTTATGGCGAGATACCAGCTGGCAAAACGCAGAATGCGGCGGTAACGGGCGCGCATGTCGCCCGCGCCCGAATTCGAATCGTAGCTACCTCGACGAGCCAGTGGCACCCCGTCAGTCCTGGGCGAGGATCGAGTAGAGCTTGCGACGCGCGTCGTCGAGTACCGCGACGGCCTCTTTAACCTGCTCGGGCGAGCCGGTGCGGCCCACCTGCGCCGCCGCCTGGGCGAGCTCGATGCCGGCCTTCGGTAGTGCCGCATGGCGGTGGCCAGACGTCGACGCGGTAGATTCCCACGGCGCACTCGTGTCGGCGTCAGCGACAGCTGCGCGACCCTCTTCGGTCAGCGAATAGATCTTGCGCCCGTTGCTCTCTTCGGCGCTGATCAGGCCCTCATCGGCCAGCAGCTGCAGGGTCGGGTAAACCGAGCCGGCGCTGGGCTTCCAGCTGCCGCCACTGCGTTCCTCGATTTCGTGAATGATCTGGTAGCCGTGCATCGGTTGCTCGGCGAGTAGCGCCAGCACTGCCGTGCGCACCTCGCCACGACCGGCGCGGGTACCCGTGCCCGCTTGCTTCTCGAACCGAGAGCGGAACTGCTCCATCGCCTGCCAGATGCCGTCGATGTTGCCAGCGTTGAACCCGCCGGTTGGGAATGAATTGCCCATGATTGCCTCCTCAGTGTGACGTACGAACGATACTCAACGATACCCAGCGATGCGTCCGAACGATACATACAAACGGATGCTCAGGGCTGGCTCCCAGACACAACAGTCGGGTCTAGCGTTGAACCATGGAAGAGACAACGTCGCCCCTCACCCACATCGCCGACGTTCGAGCCGATGCCAGGGTCGAATTTGGCCGCCTCGGTCACAGCACGGTCCTAGCCTCCCCCGGCGTGCGTGTGATCGTACTCACTTTCGAGGCCGGCTTTACCCTCAAGAAGCACTCTGCTCCCAAGATTCTGCTCATGCAAGCCCTCGACGGACTCCTGCGCGTCACCGCCGGTGGCCAGATCACCGATCTCATACCCGGCGCCCTATTGAGGCTCGATGCCAACCTTGAGCATGAGGTCGAAGCGCTTGAGGAATCACGGCTGATGCTCACCCTGATCGGTTAGTCGCCACCATAAAAACCCTCCTCAACTTCATCTGGCGCGGTGGCAATCACCCGACCCGCACCTTCTGTCGCGCCCTACCGCAACCGCCGCAACCGAATCGCACCCTTCGCCGTCGACAGATTGACCACGACCTCACCCTGTCTGATCGGCAGTTTACCGCGGGCGACCATGCGGCGTGCAGCTCATCAGGCCAGCTCCATGACTTCACGCCATCCCCCGCCGCCGCCCACACGAGGCGCACGTCTTATCCGTCTTGCCCGGTGCAAGGTCGGCATCGGCGGGTTTTCGCTGACGGTGGACCATACCTACTATTTTGTGCGATAGCGCTGCTCGCGCGCGTGGCCTGCTTCTTGGCCGAGCGCCACTTTCGCCGGCCCAATCACATTACCCAGTCGAACGCCTTCGCGGGTGAGCGGGCGCCCTGGGCGGCTTTCGAACGATTCGGCTCGTCGAGCTCCATCAGCAACGCTTCCGATACGCGCACGAGCGACCCGAAAACGTCGGGCGTCAGCCACGGCGGGCGTGTGGCAAAGAGGATATCCTCGCTCGCGGTGTTGCCGCTGGCTCCCGGCGCGAAAGGGCATCCGCCCAGACCACCGAGTGCTCCATCCACCATCGTGGCCCCGGCGGAAATAGCCGCGAGCGTGTTCGCCACACCCAGCCCCCACGTGTCGTGCCCGTGAAAAACGATCTCGCGGGCCGGCGTCTCGAGGCGCACACGCGTAATGAGCGATGACACCTGAGCCGGAACCGCCTGCCCGAGCGTGTCACAGATCACCACGTGCGAAGCCCCGACTGCGCGTTCGTCTTGCGCAATCTCCACTACCCGCGACGGGTCGACCTGGCCGTCGAACGGGCAGGTGAACGAGGTCGCGATGCACAGCTGGATCTGCCCATCCACGTCACGGCTGATCTCCACGGCCACCGGCATGGCGGCGAGGCTCGCCTCTGTGGTGCGACCAATGTTGGCCTGGTTGTGGGCATCCGTTGCGGAGAAGCAGTATTGAAAGTTGCGGGCACCGGCGGCGGCGGCGCGCTCCACGTGCCGCGGCGTGGCGACCCACACCCAGCACCGCGCAAGCTCAGCGGGCGTGAGCTCCGCGAGTACCTCGAGAGTGTTCGCCATCGGCGGCACGAGGTCGGGCCGGGCCATCGACCCGATCTCCAGCGACTCCACCCCAAGCGCGAGCAATGACCGAATGGTCGAGAGTTTGCGTTCGGTAGAGAGCATGCCGCCGGTGAGTTGCAGGCCGTCGCGCAGGGTAACGTCGCGCAGCACCGCGGCGGGTTCGAGGGTGAACATCAGGCGGGCTGCAATTCGCTCAAAATGTGGTCTATCTCGGCAGAGGTCTTGCCCAAAACCCTAGACAGCACCTCTCGAGTGTGTTCCCCGAGGTCTGGCCCGAGGGTCTTTATATCGAGCGAGCGTTCGCCGATCACCGGCACAATGCCAGGGAAACCCACGCCAGGCAAAACCTGTGACCCGTCTGAGACATCGAAGCGCTGGATCATGTTGCGCGCCTCGTACTGCGAGTCCGCGCAGATGTCGGCCGCCGTATATATAGGACCAGACGGAACCCCCGCCTCTTCCAAGACGGCCAAAGCCGCGGCTGCCGAAAGCCCCAACGTCCACGCCCCGATGGCGGCGTCAAGCTCATCCCGCCGCAGCCACCGCGCCGCGTTGTTCTGCAACCCCGGGTCGCACCCGAGGTCGTCGCGGCCGATCACGTGCATGTAGCGCTGGTAGATTGCATCCGCGTTGCCGGCGATCACGATGCTGGCGCCGTCACTGCAGAGGTAGGCGTTGGTGGGGGCGATGCCGTCCATCCGCCCGCCGACACGTTCCCGCGTTACGCCATACGCCGAATAGTCGGGTATCAGCGATTCCATCATCGACAGCATCGATTCGTTGAGCGCCACGTCGATGACGCGTTCGTGCAACTCGATCGCAGCATCCGTTCGCCCCTGACGTACCTCGCGCTGAAACAGGGCCATTACCGAGCCGAAGGCCGCATAGAGCCCGGCGATCGAGTCGCCGATCGACACGCCGACCCGAACGGGAGGCCGGTCGGGGTCGCCCACGAGCTCTCGAAAGCCGCCCATCGCCTCGGCGACCGCGGCGAATCCGGGGCGCTGCGAGAGCGGCCCGGTCTGCCCGAACGCCGACACCCGGGTGAGAATGAGGTTGGGATTCACCGCGTTCAACTCGGCAGGCCCAAGCCCCCACTTCTCCAACGTGCCCGGCCGAAAATTCTCGAGCACCACGTCGCAGTGCGCCACGAGTTCAAGCACAGTGTCGCGCCCCAGCGCGGTCTTGAGATCGAGCACGATCGACTTCTTGTTGCGGTTGATCGTACGAAACAGCATTGACGTGCTGCCGGCGTGCAGCCGCCAATTGCGCAACTCATCTCCGGTTCCGGGGCGTTCCACCTTGATCACCTCTGCGCCGAAATCGGCCAGCATGCGCCCGGCCGTGGGCGCGGCGATGAAGTTACCGAGTTCGAGTACACGCACTCCGGCGAGCGGGGCCACGTTGGTCATATCAAGTCCTTTCGAGCGGATGCCGTGCGCCTATTTGCCGCCAACGAACTCGTTCGTGAAGGTGGTCGCCAGGTCGATCTCGGCGTCTCCGACCTCAGGGTTCGCGATGCGCTGCGTGTCGAGCACGGCCTTGGCACCGGCTTCTGAGTTGCGTCCGTCTTCGGTGAGCTGCGGCTTGAGCTGCTCAATGAGCGCGGCGTAGCGTTCGAGGTCTCCGCCGCTGAAGGTCTCCGGCATCTCGGCCGCGATCTCGGTGCCGGTGTGCTCGGCAATGTAGGCGAGCGTCTTGGTGAGCACGTTCGCGAGCTTCTGCGCGGTTTCGGGGTTCTTCTTGAGCCAGTCGCTCTGCGCGTAGAACGACGACGATGGCCACATGTCGGTGTCGTAATGCTCCTCCACGCCGGCGGGCGAGCGCAGGTCGGCGAGGCTCACGGTCTCGGCGCCGGTGCGCTCTGCGAGCACCGACACGTCGGGCTCGAGCATCACGCCGGCCACAACTCCACCCGACTCCATGGCGGCCACAGCGGATGCCCCGGCGCCCATCGCGACGACACTGACGCCATCGGGATTCAACCCCGCCTCCTCGAGCAAAAAGCGCAGCATGGTGTGGGTGGAGGAGCCCGGCGCGGTGACGCCAACGCTCTTGCCGATGAGGTCGTCGAGGGACTTGATCTCGGAAGTTGATCCTGGAGCCACGACGAGGGCAATGGCGGGCGACTTGCCCATCTGCACAAACGAGGTGATGCTCTGGTTCTTGGCCTGCATCTGAATGGTGTGCTCATAGTAGCCGCTCACCACGTTCACGCTGCCGCCGAGCAGCGCGGTGAGGGCCTTCGACCCGCCCTGCAGATCTTGCAGATCAACGTCGAGCCCCTCCTCCTCGTAGTAGCCGAGTTGCTCGGCGAGGGTGGTGGGCAGGTAGGTGAGCAGAGTCTGGCCGCCGATGCCGATGGTGACTTTGGGAATGGCTGCGGCATCCGCTCCCCTGCCTGCGGTACTACTGCAGCCGGCGAACAGGGTGGCGGTGAGCAACGCTGCGGCGGCCACTATGATTTTCTTGCGTAAGGACACGATGTTCTCTTTCTGTCGGAAGATCAGCATTTAGGCACCTGGAACCGGGCGCCAGCGCAGCAGGTAGCGTTCGATTCGGTTTACGCCGAGGTCGACGAAGAGCACCACGATCATGAGGATGAACATGCCCGCGAACACGCCTTCGGTGTCAAACACGCCCTGGGCCTGAGCGATCACGTAGCCGACCCCGGCGGCGGCACCGAGGTATTCGCCCACGACAGCGCCCACGATGGCGAAGCCCACGCTGATGTGCAGGCTGGAGAAGATCCAGGTGAGGGCGCTCGGCAGCACGACGTGCTGAATGAGGTGGCGTTCGGTGGCGCCGAGCATGCGGGCGTTGTCGAGCAGCACCTTGTCGACGCTTTTCACACCCTGCAGCACGTTGAAGAACACAATGAAGAACACCAGGGTGACGCCGAAAGCTACCTTGGATTCGATGCCGAGCCCGAACCACAACAGAAAGATGGGGGCAAGTACCACCCGGGGCAGGGCGTTAAACATCTGTACGAATGGTTCGAACAGCCGCTCGAGAAAGCGCACTCGGGCAAGTAGAAACCCGAGCACCAGGCCGAGCCCGGTGCCGATAATGAAGGCGTACAGGGCTTCCTGAAGCGTGATCCACAAGTGCGGAAAGATGAAGCCCGTGACGATCCAGTCCCACACGGCCTCGCCGATGGCACTCGGCAAGGAGAAGAAGAACGTGTCAATTATTCCCGCGCGTCCGAGAATCTCCCAGGCGCCAAGCACCAACGCGGTCAGCAGCAGCTGGTACACGCGCATCAGGGTTGCGGGGGTTTCGCTGCGGGAGTGGGCCGAGCCGCGGCGGGGCGTGCGAGGAGCGGATGCGGCGGACGCGGCGGACGCGGCATGTGCTCGAGTGGTCGTCGTTGACATGTCAGGCCGCCTTCGCCGCGTAGGTTTTGGCCACTTCGTCGCGCAGCCTGCCCCAGATCTCGCGGTGCAGCTCCACGAACCGCGGGTCGTCGCGAATTTCAAGCAGGTTGCGCGGGCGCGGCAGGGTGATGTCGTATCGGGCCACCACGTGGCTCGCGGGGCCGGCGCTGAGTAGCACGACCTCGTCGCTGAGGGCGATGGCTTCGTCGAGGTCATGGGTGATGAAAATCACGGCCTTGCCCGATTCCTGCCAGATATCAAGCAGCTCGTTCTCCATGATCTGCCGGGTCTGCACGTCGAGGGCGGAGAAGGGTTCGTCCATCAGCAGAATGTCGGGGTTCACGATCCAGGCCTGCGCGATAGACGTGCGCTTGCGCATGCCGCCGCTCAGCTGGTGCGGGTAGCGGTCTTCGAAGTTGGACAAGCCAACCTTGGCGAGCCAGCGGCGAGCCTCGGCGGCCGCTTCCTTCTTACCAACGCCACGCATGATGAGGCCGAGCGACACGTTGTCGAGCACGGTCTTCCACGGCAGCAGGGCGTCCTGCTGAAACATGTACGAGGCCCGGCGGTTGACGCCCACCACCGGGGCACCGAAGCTACGCGCCTCGCCCTCGCTCGGCGCCATCAGCCCAGCGGCCATGTTGAGCACCGTGGACTTGCCGCATCCTGTCGGGCCCACGATCGACACGAACTTGCCCGGCATCACCGTGAGGTCGATGCCCTTCACCGCGAAATACGAGCCGCCCTGGGGCGTCACGAACTCCTTGGTGCAGGCATCGAGTTGTACCGCCGGTACGTGCGCTGTTTCTGTTGACGTCATCGTCATGCATTCCTTACAGGCAGAGCGTGAGGTTTATCGCTCACATTGTGAGTGAGTCACTCACAATGTGGTTACATGAACCCTAGTGGCGTTATGTGCCCGACCGCAATGGATAATGGCGCTGTGACAAACGGATGCTTCGCTCGCCCCGCGCAGACAAGGACACCTCGTGACAGAAACAGCTGGTAATCGCATTCTGGTGCTGGGCAAGATTCGCCAGATCATGGATTGCTTCACCGTGGAGGAACCCACCCTGTCGCTCACCGCGATTCGCAAGCGCGCCGGACTACCCGAAAGCACCACGCAGCGTCTCGTGCAGAACCTGGTGTCGGAAGGATTTCTCGACCGTGACGGCAGCGGATACCGCATCGGACTGGCCGTGGCCCGCTGGGCCATCAATGCTACTCACGGCCTCGACGTGATTCAAGCCTCCCGCCCGGTTCTGCAAACCCTCCGCGAGCAGACGCAGGAGTCGTCGGTGCTCTACGTGCGATGGCGGCAGTACCGAACCGTGGTGGCCACGGCCCGCTCGCCGCGCGCCATCTCGCGCGTGCTCGAGGTGGGCACAGTCATGCCGCTGCACCTGGGCTCGGCCGGCAAGGTGTTTCTCGCTTTCGACGAGTTCGCTCGGCAGGAGCTGCTAACCGTTGCGCCGGAGGAGGCACTGCCCGCCCAGCTGCTGGATCAGATTCGCAACCAGGGCTGGGCGTCATCGTTTGAGGAGCGCGAGCCCGAAGTTGCCTCGGTGAGCTCCCCCGTATTCGACCACCATGGCAACGTGGTGGCTGTGGTGGGCATCGTGGCCCCGTTCTCTAGGCTCAACGAGGCGACCGCGATTCCAGGGTATACGGAGCCGGTCGTGGACGCCGCGGCGCTGATCTCGGAGGCGCTCGGGTTTGAGAGACTAGAACAATCATGAAAACCCTCCTCAACATCATCTGGCTCGTATTCTCGGGCTTCTGGCTGTTCCTCGGCTACATGTTCGCCGCGCTCATCATGTGCGTACTCATCGTCACGATCCCTTGGGGAATCGCAGCAGCACGCATCGGCGTCTACGCGCTCTGGCCGTTCGGCAAAACCGTGATTGAGACACCGAACGCCGGCATTGCGTCGTTGCTCGGCAACGTCGTCTGGGTCGTTCTGGCCGGCTGGTGGATCGCCCTCGAGCACCTGCTCTCGGGCATCGCGCTTTGCATCACCATCATCGGCATCCCCTTCGGAATCGCCAACTTCAAACTGATCCCGGTCGCGCTCATGCCGCTCGGCAAGCAGATCGTCGACACGCCCTAACGCTTGTAGGGGTCAGACAGTCGGCGCTGAAGCGCTGCGCGCGTGCGCGCGTTCCGCCATCCGCTTTGCGCGTGCACGTCGAAACAGAACGAGAAAGAGCGCGAGCGCCACGGCACCAACGCCGCTGGCGACCCACATGTACCAGGTCTGCCCGGCCATGGCGAAGAGCACTGCGCCAACCGTGACCACGAAAGCGAGAAAAGCTAGGGTGAGATAGCGGTCGTCGGCCCTCGCAAACGGATTCCGCACCTCAAGTGGCGGCTCAGTCACCGGCTCCCAGACCACGATGAAGAACGTGGCGACGGGCCCGAGAAACAGAGAAAGCACGAACCAGGTCCAGCGGGAACGGTTTTTCTGTTCGGCCAGGCCCGCATTGACGAGGGCCAGCACGAACCAGCCGCCGCCGTTGAGCCACCAGCTGTTCTGTTGGGGAGCCTGGTTGACTATCTCGCTCATGAAGTTGTGCATGCGTCATGCTCCCACGAATGGCGCGTGCAGGTACTCGTGAAGCAGCCGACCTGCGCTATCTCACCGTCCTGCGCACTGAACGCCTCGGCCAGCTCGTGGGCCATGTCAGCCGCAAGGAACTCGACGGCATCGATGATGCCCTACGTATCGCCCCGCAACTGGACTGATGATTCAGCCGCACACGACTCGTTCCGTGCGCAACCCGGTAAGTGACGTGCGTGACGCACTGCCGCTCGACCGAGCGGATGCTGCAGACCTTGATTCACGCCGGCCGCGTAGCCGTCTCCCGAGACCAGTGAGTCGCAGGTCACTGTCATGTCGATCTCCCCTGTCTCCGCCGCCACTGTGATTTGACACCCAGATCTGGCGCACGGCAAGTGGTGACCATTTACCGCGGTGTTCGCAACCGAATCGCACCCTTCGCGGTCGACGGATCGACCACGATTCCGCCCTGCGTGATCTGCAATTCGCCGCGGGCGACCATGCGGCGTGCAGCTCGGCGGGCCGGCTCCATCAGGTCGCGCCATTTTTCGCCGCCGATGGCTCGCGCCGCGTCAGACGGGCAGAAAGTGGAATCGTGCGCCCGGGCCTGGAGCAGTGTCACGATCGTCGCTTCGAGTTGCTGGTCTGTCGCGTTGACTCCGTGTGACCGGCACGCCGCCGAGCAATACTTCACCGAATCCCAGTTGTTGGCCCACTTCGCGCGCCACTCGATGCGACGCCCACACGAGGCGCACGTCTTATCCGCTCGGGCAACTGCGGGGTCAGCATCGGAGGGCTTTGGTTGACGGTGCGCCATGCCCTCTATCTTGCCGCGCGACCGGAGATAGTTGACACAAATTTCCGCATAAATGCTTCTCTCCGCTGCGCGCAACTATTTACCGGCAACCGGAGCAAGCGATCCCCGCATCGTGGTCTCGGTAAACGGACACGACGTCGTGGTCGATCTCAAGGCCGTCGCCTAATCCGCAAGAATTCCACGGCCAACAATGCTTTCCGCTCAGCGCGAGGGTGGCGCCTGACCTGCGAGCGGGAGAACCTCCGGCCGTGGTTTCTGCTTTTCGTTCCAAAGGTCGTAGGCAGTCTGCATTCCCCGCCAGAGTTCCGCGCTCGTCCCCAGAAGCAAGCCCAGCCGCACTGCCATGTCCGCGGCCGGTGATTTCGGGCAGAAAAAAGCGGATGTCGACGGCGGCACTGTGGGGCACAATGACGCGGTCGTGGCCTCCCGAGCGAGACAGTAAAGCCGTTCAGTCAAGGCTCGCTCGGTGGGCCGCCGCATCGAACCCCGCGGTGCGCTGCCTGAGTTTGAGCGACTTTAGGGACGCTGCGAAGGCTCGTTCAAACGCGGCAGCGTCCTTCGAGCGGATACCGTAGAGCCGACTCACCCACTCACCCACCTCGATCCGGATATGACTCCAGAACAGGCCGCGGGTGACGACGACAGCCTCAACATCCGCAATCGCGGTCACGATAGCGACGCCACCCAGGGTGACCGTGACGGAGTCACCGTGAAGTGCGAGTTTCCAGTCGCCTGCGCTGGTGAGGGCCTTGCCCCAGGCGGATGGCTGCCAAGTCGGCGGCATGCTGGTTGTCCTCTCGCTAGCTCGGCAAGTTCGATCCGGTTGCAGGACCCACGGCTGAATGGCCGTGTATTCCAACAATTGTCCTGAGTGCGCGAGGCGGGCTTCAGCCCGCACTCCGCACTCTAGTCAACACGTAGCCCGCCCACGGCCCTCAGACAGGGCTATTTTATGGAGGTTCTGGCAAATCAGAGCGCCATGGCCTTGATCGCCGCCGGCCGGCCCGCAGGCCGCTCATCGCGGAACGGCGCTGGCGCTCACGTGGCAGAGTGGACTACTTGGTCACCGCATTTTTCCGGGTGAAGCCGCTGGCGCGGCTCTGATTCCATTGTCGTTCCGCCCAGCCCTCCCCGAGATAGTCCTCAATGAACAGGCCTGGGCGAGGAGATACATTTCGATCATCTTCCAGGTTCTCTTTTGAATTCAATGAGTAGTATTCCGCTCATTATCCGTCTCAATGTGTAGAATACTGGTCATACAGAGGGTTGACTATCATGGCTGAAAAACGAATGACACCGATTCCTGTTCGGCGAGCCATCCGCGAACTCGGAAACGACACTCAAACCTGGCGCAAGCTTTTGGGATTGACTATGGAGCAAGTCGCAGACCGCGCCGACATAAGCCGCAGTACCCTCGCAAAATTGGAGTCCGGTAACGGCGGCGTCCGCCTCGAGACCGCGCTGCGCGTCTTCCGAGCCCTCGGAATTATGGACACGGTCGTCAACAGTGCCGACCCGTACCGCAGCGATGTGGGCCGGCTCCGATCCGAAGAGATTCTGCCGCAGCGCGTGCGTCAGAGCACGCCGAAGCGCGTGTCGGATGCCTGACGCCGAAGTCTGGGTGCAGCTGGGCGGCATAGATGTGCGCGCCGGAACCGTCTACTCACACCGTCGGCGTGGCTCCGTGAGCGCTACGTTTACGTACGCGCCTGAGTATCTGGCGCGGCCAGCCTCCTACGCTCTCGACCCAGCCCTTCCACTGTCGTCTGGCGCGTTCAATACAGCAGATGGGCATCACCTGTTCGGCGCGTTCACCGACTGCGCCCCTGACCGGTGGGGGCGCAGACTCCTCGAACGGTCTGAACGCCGTCGAGCTTCCCGAATTGGTGTTACCGAGCGCAGCTCTGGCGAACTTGACTTCACCCTCGGAGTCAGGGATGACCTACGCCAAGGAGCCATTCGGTTTCGCACGCCTGGCTCCGATGAATGGCAGGCCGAAGCGGCCGGAAGTGTGCCGCACCTCGTTGACCTGTCGCGGCTCCTTCGTGCCGTCGAATCGGTGGAGAGCGAAAACCCTGATGACGACGCCCTGCGCTTGCTGCTGGGAGCCGGAAGCTCGATCGGAGGTGCACGCCCGAAGGCGGCCGTGGTAAACGGCCAGGGTGATCTATTGATGGCAAAATTCCCGCGTGTGAGCAGTGACGAATGGGATGTCATGGCTTGGGAGCACCTATCCCTCACCCTCGCCTCCCGCGCCGGCATCAGCACTCCCCGCAACGAGTTGATGTCCGTGGCCGGTCGAAATGTCCTTCTCCTCAATCGGTTCGATCGGCAGGGCTCGCGCCGAATCGGGTACGCGAGTGCCATGACCATGCTCGAAGCGGTCGACGGTGAGCGGCGCAGCTATCTGGAAATCGCCGAGATCATCGAGCAGACATCGCCGTCGGCCACGAATGAGCTCAATGAGCTCTGGCGGCGAATTGCATTTTCCGTCCTTATTTCCAATACCGACGACCATCTCCGTAATCATGGTTTTCTGCGCTCAGACTCCGAAGGCAGTTGGAATCTGTCGCCAGTTTTTGACCTCAATCCCAATCCGGCACCGGGACCCAAAACTTGTCGACAGCCATCGACTTCGACACCTACGCCGCCAACACCGACACACTTCTTGAAGTGGCTCCCTATTTTCGTGTGCGCAGCCCCAAGACCGTGCTCGCAGAAATAGCCCATGCGGTCTCGGGATGGGTAGCCGAAGCACGCCGTCTGGGCATCACCGAGGGCGAGATTGACCTGATGTCCGGAGCTTTTGCACCGGGAAGCCGATAGGGCAGAGCGATTGCCCCAGCCGTCAGCAGATTCCCGTCGCCACCAAGCGGAGCGGCACCGATGGGCATCCTCACTCCGGAGAACAGAGCAGAGGAAACGCACCCGCCAGCCCGATGAGGGCCGCCTCCCCCACGATTGGAATGCCGTAGTCGCGGGCCTTGCGCGCCTTGCCCGAGAGGGAGTGCGGGTCGGCGGCCACGAGCAGTATGACCTTCTTGGTCACCGCACTCTTCGGGGCGAAGCCGCGGGCCAGCAGCTCCGATTCCCAGTCGCTGCGGGGTCGGTTCATCTCACCAGGCCGAGCTCCTCGGCCAGCTGTACAAGCGCCTGCGCTTCGTGCGCGGAGAGCTGCCGGTCGAGCAGGCAGCGGTCGAGCAGGACCAGGTAGTTCTGGTGTTCGGCCGGCCCGGTGATTTCGGGCAGGCGAAGGCTGATACGTTCCAGAAAAGCGGATGCCCTCTGCTCGGTCGCGAAATCCGGCCGCGCGTACCACGGGCGCTCCAAAAACAAGATCGTGGTCCACACGCGACTCTGCCTACGCGACCCAACAATCCCGTTGATCGAGCCTGCCGAGATCTCGATACGCCCACGGGATTTTGTCTGCGGGCAATTCTCTGGCAGCGGCGTCAGCGGTTGCGGCGGTACGGGGTGAATGGTTTGCGGTACCCGCCGGCCGGCTTCACAACCGGCATCGACGGGCTGCCATCGAGGGCGAGCGTGGTCTTGCAGCGCGGGTAACGCCGACAGCCGAGAAAAGCTCCGCGTTTGCTGGTGCGCTCGACCATGAACCCGAGGCCGCAGCGCGGGCAGACGATCGAGTGCAGCACCTCGCCGATGGCGTTCGTGCGCAACATGGCCTGGTCGCGGATGAGTTCCATCACGAAGCGCGATTCGCGATTGTTGATGGTGACCAGAAGCACGCCGCGGCGAGCTCGAGTGAGCGCCACGTAGAACAGACGACGCTCTTCGGCTTTCGGAAATTTTTCAGCGGCCGGCATAGCGAGCCGCAATACCGGGTCGTTGGGAATGGTGCTCGGAAATCCCCATTTTCCCGACACCATGCCGGGTATCACGATGTAGTCGGCCTCTCCTCCTTTCGACGCGTGGATCGTCATGAACGAGATGTCGAGCAGGTCAGCGAGGGTCTTGCAGCCCTCCAAGTAACTGCTCTGGTAGCGATACCGGCCGAGTACGAGCACCGATAGCTTGCGCCCCTGGACGCTCGGGATCTCGCCACTCGCCACGCGGGTATGCAGAGTCGTCAATCGATGGCGTACGGCTGCTGCCACGGCATTGTCCGTGTCGACCGTCATGATCTCCATCGTTGGCGCATACTCGGCGGTCGACGAAACGACGCTCTTCGTGATCTGCCCAGGGTTCTGCATGACGAAGGCGCTCGAGACATCCGCTATTGATTGTGGAAAACGAAAGGTGCGCTCGAGACGCATGGTCTCACTCGAGCCGAACCGGTTCTCGAAACCGGTCATGACTGAGACATCAGCGCCGGCGAAGCGGTTGATACTCTGCCAGTCGTCGCCGACCGCGAACAGATGGCGTCCGGGTGCGTCAACGAGCGCACGAGCCAGGCGGGCACGGGCAAAGCTGGCGTCCTGAAATTCGTCGACCATTACGAGGTCATATGGGCTTTCCCAGTCACCATCTTCAAGGTGCTGCGCCGACAGCGTCAGCATGTCCTCGAAGTCGATGCAGTCGTCAGCCGCCAGCTGCTCATTCCATTCCCGACGGATGGCCGTGAACAGTCTCAGGAACGACGCGTCCCGGTAGCGCACGGGGCCGTGGGCGAGCGCTGCGAGGTTCTCGCTCAGCTGCTCTTCGGTGAGGCAGTTGCTTTTGGCGTGGATGAGGAAGGTGCGAAATGTGCCCAGCAGGAGTGCGTTCTCGATCGGCTTCTGGCCGACGGCGAGCCGATCGGCGTTGGGCTGCAGGGAGATGCCCCGTTCGGTGAGCTCGACGCCCAGGCGGGTAAGGTCTCGTCCACCCCACAGCTCAGACGTCGTGGTCTCGAGCAGAGTAGTGCCGTTTTTGTGGTGGATTTTGCGCTTCCATGCAACGCCCTCGAGATAGCCTTCGAAGGGCGACGAGCCATCCGCATCAATCGCCCAATGCTCGTGGTAAACGTTGATCGCCGGGTAGAAGAAATCAGGGTGGTATTGCCCGTGCGTGGGGTCAGCGGTCTCAACTTCATAGCGCTTCTCGTAAATGTAGTCGACGCCATTGAAGAACAGCCAGTCAGCGATCATCCGCTCGCCAGCGCTCTTGACGGTTTCGCCGCGCGACGTCTGAAACCCCTCGCTCGCGTCGGCCTTCTCCCCGTTATCGTCAGGGTAGTCACGGGCCAGCACCGCGCGAAAAAAGTCCCACTCCGAGCGGAACATGACATCAGTAGCCCGAAGTCGGTCAACGATCCGACCGAGTTGCTCGATGTCCTTGCCACCCTCAAGCCACGGCGCCAGCGACGGCTTCTTGCCGGTGGCCTGACCGATGATGTCGAGGCCGAAGGCGTGAAACGTGCGGGCAACGACCTTGTCTGCGTCAAGCCCCAGCGGGGTGAGGCGGTCGCGAGTGCGCTGCTGCAGCTGTTTGGCTGCAGCCGAGTTGAAGGCGAGCATGAGTATTTTGTCGGCCGGAATGAGCTTGCGATGCAACGCGTAGCCGGCTTTGGCGACCATCGTGGACGTCTTGCCGGAGCCTGCGGATGCGATGACGAGCATGCGGTTGTCGAAACAGATCACGGCGCGCGTCTGCTCTGGGGTCAGCGGCGCGGATTCCACATTGTCGAAGAATTCGCGGCACTCATCCGATTCTCGCTCGAGATGGTTTTGGTTTTCACGTGCAATTACAGCCTGCAGGTCTTTCGACCAGTGGGCAATCATATCGGCGATGTCAGCCGGCTGGGCACCAATATGAGTTTGCAAGGCTTCGTCGTCGAGGAGGTGACTGAAGCCCACGACGGCCTTACGAGCGGCCCAATCCGTGCCGAATTCGGTTGTGATCCAGCCTTTGACCTGTAGGTGTTCGGTGAGCGCGTCAGTAAAGCTATTCAACCAGAGCGTCGCCTGGCGGGCTGCCGCATCGAACTCCGCAGTGAGCTGCAGCAGCTGCAACGACTGACGCGACACGGTGAAAGCGTGTTTAAAGGCAGCAGCGTCTTTCGAGCGGATGCCGCGGAACCGGCTCGCCCGCGCTCCCACTTGCAGCTCGATCCGACTCCAGAACAGGCCGCGGGTGACGATCACCGTCGCGACATCCTCGACCGCGGTCGAGGCAGCAGTACCTTCTATGGTGACCGTGACGATGTCGTCGTGGAGGGCAAGTTGCCAATCGCCCGCGTTGGTGAGGGCCTTGCCCCACGCGGAGGGCCGCCACGTGGGGAGGACGTGTCTGGTCTTCAAGAAGTGCTTCTTGAACTCATGGTTGGCCCCCGGTTAGGTCGTCCCGTAAGAGCTGATGGACGAGTAGCTATGAAGTACGCCTCATCGGATCCGCATTCCCATGAAGCAAACCGCGCTCGCGAGAAACTAATATATATGTCGCAATGTAGCGATACGCCGGCTAAGCTCGCGGCCCTCGGACGGGGCGTTTTTGCGGACAAGTGACCGATAGTTCGATTGTAGAAGACGATACGGCAATAATTGAGACACGAGGACGCGAGTCTTTCTCGACCGCTCCCTCGAGACGCCGGCGGCGAGCTGTGATGCTCCGATGGCGCGCTAGGACTCTAAAGCGCGAGCCGCGAAGTACTCATAAAGACTCGACTCAATAGGAATCGCCAGCCCCAACGTCATTGACACCACATCGTGGCCACCGACGCCCGACATCTTTGTCTGACGGGCGTCCTGAGATGTCGCTTGTCCGAGATAGTAGAAATCGGTTCCTTCTGCGTCATCCTTCTTTGCGAAAACATGAAGGGGAAGACTGTTTTCAACAATCGCTTTCACCTCACCGCTTGCAAGGGTGCGCCTACTTCGGGTGAACCAGGTCAACGTCGAAGGGTTGAGAAACTCGTCTCCATAGTTGGTGCTTTCGGACACCTCAGACCCCTTGTGGTACGTGACAAATATTGGGCAGGTGTTTGAGACAAAATCGACCTTGTAGCCGTATATCGTGCTTTGTTCGTTGGACTTCCAATTCAGCAGACGGCAAGCGTCCTTGCGGGAATAGCGTTGGCCCACCTCCAGACGTCCGGTCCAATTGTGTCGATGGCGCGCGAGGTATAGCCCGGTCTCTACAACGTCGTTAACGTGCTCTTGGAACACCAGATCAGCGTTCCAAACCGCGGCGAACTTTTCGCTGAGGTCGTACACGCCATCACTTACAGTGATGACCGGTGCGGCGCCGTACTTTTCGGCTTCTGCCGCGGTAAAGAATTCCAAACTCAAGATGCCCAGTACGGAGGCAAGTGTTGCCGGATCGGTTGCCAGAGCACTTTTCTCAAGCAGTCGCGTGAAGGCTTGCACCTCTAGACCGTCCGCGCTGGACAAAAGCTCCTTGAGCAGCAGTAGCTCATGAGGCCGCTTACCATTCAGTAATTCGCCGGAAAGAAAGGTCAAAACTCCGTCTGCGTACTCTCCGACCGGAACGTTCATGGCACCGACCTTTTGGAGAAACCGCCAATAATTCTTTGCTTTTGTTGCAATGACGGTGGGATCCACTAAGTCGAAACGCGCAAAGTCGATTAGTAAAGGCACTCGGCCTAGGCGGTTCTGCACCTCGAGGAAGGACTTCTTAAGGTTCGACATGCTGTCGAGAGTCGTCGTTGCAAGGGATGCAAAAATTCGCTCTCTTGCAATAGCGTCAAAGTTGACGCTGGAAAGGCCGGCTATGGCACCGGCCTCTTGTGCGTCGATGATTTTCTTGCGGATCGAATCCTTGTTCAGGCTGCTGTCTCCGAAGAGTGCTATGGGAATCAGATAGTTATTTTCATAGTTGCCGATGAAGTCGATAACTACTAGGTGATCTTTGCCCGCGGCCTTCCGAAGTCCCCGTCCGAGCTGCTGGGTAAACACGATACTTGATTGTGTCTGACGCAGCATAACGACCTGATTGACTGAGGGAATGTCGATCCCCTCATTGAAAATGTCGACAGTGGCTATGTAGTCAAGCTCGCCGCGCTCGAGCATCTGCACGACCGCCTCTCGTTCGTCCACCGAGTCGGACCCGCTCAGCGCGCGCGTTCGGAGATGCTTTCCATGAACCTCGCGCAAGTTGAGAAGTGCCGAAAGGGCCATCGCCTCATCGTTCCTGCTACAGAAGATTAGGCCGCGTACCGGTGCGCCCGCGTGTCCATACTTTTCGATCGAGGCCACGAGGTAGTCAATGCGTTCAGAGGCGACAAGGTGCTTGAGGTCCGAGAGCTTGTCTATTACCTCGCCGTCTTTGACGTAGTCGGTTACGCCGTAGTAGTGAAAGGGTGCCAGCATGTCTGCCTCTAGGGCCTTTTGCAATCGGATTTCGTATGGCACATTGAAATCGAACAGCTCAAAGACGTTGAAATCGTCGGTTCGCTCGGGCGTCGCTGTCATTCCGAGCAAAAATTCTGGCTGGAGGTGTTCGATCACACTCCGATAGCTCTCGGCGCCCGCCCGGTGGACCTCGTCGATCAGAACGTAGTCAAATGCATCGGGCTCAATCCCAGCGAGATTCGCCGGCCTCGATAGGGATTGAATCGTAGCGAACACATAACGACGATCGAGTTCCCTTTTCGTTCCCACAAATTTGCCAAAGTCGCTGTCCGGAGCTCCCAAGACGCGCTTGAATTCAAATATGGCACGGTCCAAGATCTGCTCACGATGCACCACGAACAACATCCGTTTCGGTGCGCATGCCCGCACGTCGAGCGCCGAGAGGATCGTCTTTCCAGTTCCCGTCGCAGAAATAACAACCGCGCGTTTCTCCCCATTATCACGCAGTGCTGCAATCTCAGCGAGTGCTTCGACTTGCATTTCGTTGGGCTGAATGACTCCGCTGACTGGCAGATCAGTCACCGGCTCAATCGGGCCGATTGCAGCTGACGATGCGCGTATGGGTGCGATCCACGTCAGCGCGTACGCGTCAATCCAGTCTTTGGTAAGGGGAATCGAGGCATCAATATGAACCTGCGCGGCGCGATTAAGCTGCTGGACGATGTCCCCGTTAGGCAGAGCCGAAAAGCGCAGATTCCACTCGTGGTTGTTCAGGAGTGCGCGATCCGTCAGGTTCGAGCTACCTACGATCGCCGTGGTACTCGCCTCCTGCTCAAAAATGTATCCCTTGGCATGAAAGCCGGCAGAGGAATCTGGGTGCACGAAAACGTTGATTCCATCGAGATTGACGAGTTCCCGAAAGGCTGCAGGCGAGTTGAATCCTAAGTACGTGGATGTAATGATCGTGCCCGAACCTCGAAAATCGATAATTGCCTGCTTGAGCAGGGCTATCGCGCTTGGTGTGACGAAAGCCACACTAAAGATAAAGCGACGCGAGCGCTTTAGCTCTTCACGAATCGCTCGAAGCATCGTGTTGCCGGCCGAATTTGAGACGAGCGTCGGGTTAAAGACTTGATCGGCCTTTACTTGCGAGTTAAGAAATCCAAAGTTGTTGTCGATGGTCAGTTGACGGCTAGTCGCGCTCACTCGCGAAAGTCTTTCATTACCTGCACGACTGCCGGAATGTCAGCAGGTGCCCAATCAAGCTGGTCCAGATCGGCAGCCTGAACCCACCGAATTTCTGAGTGCTCGGTAAGTCGAGGCTCTTCGCCGGTTAGGGAGCAGTAGTAAGTCGTCAAGATAACGATCCCGAAGTCGTACTCGTGCTCGGTGGTTTCGATGCGCGCTCCGATCTCTGCTGCACAGAGCAACTCTTCTTCGAGTTCGCGGAGCAAAGCCTGCTCGGGTGATTCGTTCGCCTCTATCTTGCCCCCGGGAAACTCCCACATATCGGGTAGGGACATTGTCGAACTACGACGTGCTGCGAGAATTGTCTGGCCTCGAGTGAGGACGGCGCCGACGACATTGATTCTCTTCTTCACAGGTGAACTCCGATGCCTAGCCGTCAATCCGTAACGCCAGCTTAGCCAGCGCGGTCCGCTGGTGATCAAAGCAGCCGCAGGAGCTTCAAAGACCGCCGATGACTCCGAGGACCAACTTGTTGTAAAGAGGCAAGCCCACGAACACCCCGAGTGTCGCAGCTAACGCGAAACTGAGCAGGGTCCATGAGACTCGCCGCACGCGCGCTGTCTTTACATGGCTGTCGATTACAGCGAATTTCGCCATCAGACTCGGAGTCGGTAGCGATGTGAGTGCAGTCCAAGTCGCTGACGCGTCAACTATCGCTGCAAGCTCAACCAGATCGCCTTCGACGAGAGAAACTGGTTGTTTTAGAAGCCAACGGCGCAAACCGACCGCATCCATCACAGTGACGATGGCGGGCCTCTTCTTGATCGTGATCGGCCCGGGGCTGACCAGCGCGATCACGGCCTGCGCTGCCGGGAGCTGAGGCATCCGCTCTCGCAGCATTTTGGTGACGCGGGTGGCTTCAAATATGGAGTTGCGAAGGTAGGGCTGTTTCTGTCCATTGACCATAATCGTCCGCTCGGCGACCCAGATCTTTTTGCCGCGGTGATGTTTGGTGTTGATGGTGCAAATTCCGCCGGGGCCCACTACGAGGTGGTCGATGGCGGCGCCGGCTTTGCCGATCGGGAGGGCGTGGAAGACTCGCCACTCGGGCGGGAGCCGGCGGAGAATCCTGCCAACCTTGATCTCGCCCTGGGCACCGCGGTACCAGGCGAGGCTGTCGGCGGCCAGCGGGGAGATTCCCCAGAACCGGGCGAAACGTGTGCGCGCTGGCACCGACAGGTGATGACCACGCCGTCATGGGTCGCCTCGACGCTGTCGACAAGAGTGGAGAGTTTGTCCTTCGCTTCACTCACTGCCATGGTTTGCAGGGGACGATTCTAGCCTGACCGCGAATGTAGCCGGGTGAGCATCGTCTATCGAAGCAGCTTCTCGCGATCCGTTTCGCCGCGGTCGAAGATACTGCTGTCGCGATCGAGCACTGCCGAAAGGGCCGCCAGGCTGGCTCCGGCGTTACTCCGCTCGAATTTATCGTCCCGTTCCAAGGAAGGGCCAACGCCCGCGCCGGGATTTCGCTGCTGGAGCTGCGCAGGTGCAGTGCCGCCAGCAGGTGTGGGCCGTCCAGGTGGGAGAGCGTATAGACTTCTGCGGTCCCAAACGAGCCTCCGTCGACGCGTAGTCTGACTTTATACACGGCCGTGGTCACAGGGGGAAGTAATGCCATCACTCGTTGCATGGCTCGATGCATCGAGCGAAGACCAGCGTCGCATGCGGGAAATCGTCAACCTCTTCAGCGAGCGCGATAGCCGCGACGAGCTCGGGTTCGGTCAGGTTCGAGACGCACTAAGCGATTCCCTCTTTCCTGGCACGTCGACGCTGCTCACCCGTGCCCGCTACATGCTCCTCATACCCTGGTGCTTCACTGCGGCACAGTCGACCGGTCGGTCCGCGGATGACATCAGCGTTGCCGTCACCGCCAACGAGCGCGACTTGATCTTGGCGCTCAGGACGGGCGGCGACGAGCAGGGGCTGCTCGGAAGGGTGGCTGGCGCGAATCTCAAGACTCTGCCGTCTAGCGTGTACTGGGCGGCGCTTCGCAAGTACGGCATTCTCAGCTCGCCGTCGATGGACCGCCAAGACGCGATCGCCTTTGATTCGGCGAGCTCGGTGAGCGACGGGGAGATCGACAACGACCGGATCGGCGCCTGGTCTCCGACCCTTCCCGTAGCGCCGAAGGGATTCCCGTCTGAATCAGCGGGCAATTTCGATCTGTCGCCGTCAGAGGCGAACTGGCTGCGCGACCGCATGGCCGAAGGCAGCGAAGGAACGCTTCTTGGCCATCTGGTGGAATATCGACCCGAGGCTGCGAGCATCACCCCCTGGGACGATCCAACTTCACGTGAAGTGACCGGTGCCCCGCAACAGGTCTTGCAACACGCCAAGCTGTTTTCGTTCGCAGCGCACGGCGCGGCCCTGCTCTACAACCTGATGCTGGCCGAACAGTACGAATGCGCCGGGTACAACCAGATCGTTGCGCCGGTGGACCGATACAGCGACAAGCTCAGGGAATGGCAGCAGGAACGTGATCTCCTTGCCGATGAACTGAGCTCGTGGGACCGAACCGACTTCTGGACCAACATCGACGCGGGAAGCGGCTCGGTGGCGCCGCGATCACGAATGTTCGTCAATGACTGGTTGGATGCGTCGCTCGTCCTGGACACTCACGACCTCTCCGGTGGTCGAGACATGATTCGGTCCCGCGAGCGCCAGCACAAAGGCGCCCAGTCACGGCTCACCAATCACAAGCTTCTGCAGTCCTGGCAAGGGGCATCCGGAGCGGGCCGATTAGCGTTTCGCTGGCCCCAGGTAAATCGGATTCTCACCGACCTGCACGACGGATTGGAACGAACGGATGCTTGAACCCGACGCGCGCGCCGCCCTCACTGAGCAGCTCCGCCCACCCGCCGGGTATGAGCTGCTCCACGCTGTCGGTACCACGTTCACGCTCGACCTCACCAGTGCTCTGGCCAGCCCCCTGTCGTTTGCGGCGCACCGTGTGCGCGAGAGCGACGATCCCATTGCAATTCTCGACGCGGTGCGGCGAGCCGCCGATCGGGTAGATATCTTTGCCCAGGCCGGCCAGATCGTCGCCCCCCGACAGGCCTCTGATCTAGTCGCCTTCCTCGAGCCGATGCTGCATCCGGTCACCGCACGGTGCCCCGGTGGGCTCTTCCACCCGAAAGTGTGGATTCTTGAGTATGGCCGCGGCAGCGACCGCGCGTACCGGCTGCTGTGCTCGAGTAGAAACCTCACCGCTGACCGCAGCTGGGACATGGTCGTGCGCCTCGCACGGTACCCCCACCAACGTAGATCAGCCGGCGAGTGCCCCGGCACGCGACTTCCTTACCGCGCTCCCCCGGCTTGCTGTCACTCCCTTGACTGAAAACCGAACGCTCCACATAGCGGACTTAGCGCACCGCGTCAGCCGCGTGCGCTGGGAGGCCCCTGGTGACGTGCGCGAGGTCGTGCTGCATGCCCTGGGCATCGGGCGCCCGACGACGGCAGACTTCGACGGTAAGCGCCACCTGATTGTTTCGCCGTTCCTGTCCGATGACGGCATCGCCCGGCTCGCCCCCGCCAGATCGACCAAGGTGCACGTCGTCTCCCGAGCAGAAAGCCTGGACCGACTCCGGCCGGAGACGCTGAAGCGGATCGTCCCCTATGTGCTCGACGACGCGGCCCGCGACACGGCAGAGGTCGACGGTGACCCACTCGAAGGCCTGCACGCCAAGACGTTCGTTCTCGACAGACGCGACGGGTCCCACGTCTTTATCGGGTCCGCGAATGCGACCAACGCTGCTTTCACGCAGAACGTCGAGTTCATGATCGAGTTGATCGGCCCCCTGCCCCGCATCGGCGTCGAGGCCGTCTTCGGCGAGAAATCGGCTCTGTTCCAACTGGTCGTGCCGTATCCGGCCACCGGCGGCGTAGAGCACAGCGACGACGACAAGGCTGATCATGCGTTGGAGTCGGCGATCCGGTCTCTCGCCACCTCGCGCCTGCGCAATACTGTGGTCGCATGCGACGAGTCGAACTTCGACATCCTCGTCGAGTCGCTCGATTCGACGCACCCACCGGCCGATCTCCAAATTTACGTACGTTTGCTGACGAGGCCGGGGAATTCGCATCCACTCCCGGTGGTCACTGGCGAGAGCGTACGGTTCGAGGCCATGCCGCTTACCGACGTGACCCCGTTTCTTGTGATTCGAGTCGTCGACACCCGCGGCGAAGAGCGCAGCACCGTCGTGCGGGTCGAGCTCGTCGGCGATCTCCCTGGGCGGCGGGACGCCGTGCTCGCGCGGCAGATCGACACTCCGGAGAAGTTCCTTCGCTTCTTGATGCTGCTGCTCGCCCAGGACAGCGATGATGGGGCGCTTTTCACTGCGGGTGGCGGGGGTAGTTTCGGTGACTGGGGCGCCGACGGTGTCGGTCTCTTCGAGGCGCTGGTGCGCTCGGTGGGCGCTCGCAACTCCGGACTTGACGACCTCGGTCATCTGATCGAGCGCCTCCAAGCGGATGCCGCGGCGACCGTTCTTCCCGCGGGTTTCGACGAACTCTGGGCTTCTGTCTGGTCGGCACATCTCACTTTGCAGGGCGCCCGGCTGTGACTGTGTTCAATGCTGAGGCTGTGCTCAGCGAGCTCAAAGGATTTCAGCGCGACGCCGTCGACCACGTCATTCATCGGTTCTATGGTTCTGCCGATGCGAGCCGCCGATTTCTCGTCGCCGACGAGACGGGGCTTGGTAAGAGCGTGGTGGCTCGCGGTGTGATTGCGCGAACCATCGAACAGCTACAACACGATGACACCGTCGACCGGATTGACGTGGTCTATATCTGTTCGAATACTGACCTGGCACAGCAGAATCTTCAGCGGCTCAACGTGACCGGCAACCCGCATCTCGCGTTCACCAGTCGGCTGACGCTGCTGGCTTTGGAGTCCCGACGTCTCGGCGGTACCGCGATCGACGGCAAGGTTGTGAATCTGGTGTCGTTCACTCCGGGAACGTCCTTCAACAACTCAAGTTGGCGCACCGGGTCGAAGGAAGAGCGTGCCCTGCTGCATGTGATTCTGAACGATGAGCTGCAGCACAATCTCGCTCAGAGTCACGCCTCACGGCTCTTCTTTCAAGGCACGGTGCGCACGGAGAAATCGTTCTCATACTGCGTGGAGTGGATCCGACGAGTGCTCGACGGCCCGGTTCACGAGCCGATCCTCACTGCGTTTCGCAGTAACGCGTCCAGCCTCGGCTTGCTAGCTCGGTACCAGCGCATCGTCGACGACATCGTGCAGAACGGGCTGCCGACGGAGATGAACGTCATCAAGGAAATCACCGCTGAGCTACGGGGGGCTCTTGCGCGTGCCAGTGTTGAGACACTGGAGCCCGACCTCGTCATTCTTGATGAGTTTCAGCGCTTCAGCCACTTGCTCGATCCGGAGACGGGAGGCGACGCCGCCGAGCTTGCGCATCACCTTTTTGACTACGGCCAAGCCAAGGTCCTGTTGTTGTCGGCGACGCCGTATAAGGCGTACACAGCCCCAACAGATGACTCCGACGACGACCACTACACCGATTTCATTGCCGTCCTGAGCTTTCTCGCGGGAGGAGCGACGGCGGATCTGTCCGAGGTGAAACGGCTCTTCGAAGAATATCGTGCCGGCATTGCGGCAGGCGCGTTGGTGGCGGACATCGCGGCATCCCTGCGCATTCGCCTACTGCGCTGGATGAGTCGTACCGAACGTCCGCAGCTCGGCGCTGACGGAATGCTGCGGGAGCGCCACATTACCTCGGCGTTGCCGTCGCCGGCGAACCTCATCGGCTTCGCCGGGCTGCAGCGTCTGGCCCAGGAGCTCGACGCGCCGATCTCCGTTGAGTATTGGAAGTCGATCCCCTATTTCGGCAACTTCATGGAGAACTACCAGGTCTCCAGGGCGCTCGACAAACGACTCGAGGACGCGGAATCTGCACAAGCGATCGAGCCCTATTTGGCGGGTTTGGATACGCTCGATGCCGAGGCATTGTGCTCTTACGAGCCCGTCCGGATTGGGTACGGACACATAGGTAGCCTCGCTGAGGACATGCTCGAGTCCGGGCTGTGGAAGCTGCTGTGGCTGCCTCCGTCGATGCCGTACTTTGAGCCGGGCGGGCCCTTCGCAGAGCGTGGTGTCGTGTCGGCCACAAAACGGCTCGTGTTCTCGACGTGGACTGCGACACCTACAGCGATTGCGAGTTTGCTCAGCTACGAAGCGGAACGACTGACAGCGTTCGGTTCGACCCGCCTGACCCGAAACACGGCCGAGGCACGCAAGAATCTGGCGTCCCGTCTCAACTGGGCGACCGTGGATGGGAGGGCCAACGCCATGTCGACGCTGGCACTTTTTTGGCCCCACCCCGCGCTCGCACTGCAGGCCGACCCGCTGGATGTCGCTCGTCGCCATGCCGGGATGCCGGTGCGAGTGCCAGCGCTTGCTGCGGAAGCTGATGTGCAGGCCTCCTTTGACGGCGAGGCGGTCGCTGGTCAGGCTTGGCAGGCGTATTTCAGCACGCCTGGCATGGTGCCGACCGGCCTGACTGCTGCTCGCGTGACGTCCGCCATGGAGAGTCGCGGAGCTGAGCTGCCTGACGATGAATCACAAACGAGCGCAGGCCTACGCATCCACGTCGATGCAGCGTTCGATGCCGGTCAGGCCGGAGATGACGTGTCGCACGAGCATTTGGCGCGACTCGCGCTTCATTCCCCGGGCAACATCGCCTATCGGGCGCTGTCCAGGCTCCGGACCATAGCGGATGCCACCACCGACGCAGGATTGTGGAGTGCTGCAGCGCTGCTGTCGAACGGACTCCGAAGTCTGTTCAACCGACTGGAGACCACGCTGCTGCTCGATCAGCTCTACTCGACCGGGGAGGCCTACTGGCTCGTCGTGCTCCGGTATTGCGCGGACGGCAACCTGCAGGCATCCATGGATGAGTACCTATTCCAGCTGCGCAGCGAAACCGGGGGCACTGCCCTCACCGACGAAGTACTCCTCCAGCTCGCCGGGCGCGCTTACGACGCAGTTACATTGCGGCCGTCTACCTACCGCGCTCGAGATCTCGCGGACCCCACCACCAGTATCCCCTTCACAGCCCGATTTGCCCTGCGGTACGGAGGCAAGCAACAGGAGACCGAAAGTGCTCGCCAGCCGGAGATTCGAAACGCCTTCAACAGCCCATTCTGGCCGTTCGTGTTGGCGTCCACCAGCGTCGGCCAAGAGGGCATCGACTTTCACTGGTGGAGCCATGAAGTGCTGCACTGGAACCTGCCGTCGAACCCGGTGGACTTCGAACAACGCGAAGGCCGCGTCAACCGCTTCGCCGGCCACGCAGTGCGCAAGAACATTGCAGCCGAGCACTGGCGGGATGTTGTTGCGTCAAGCGAGTCAAACCCCTGGAAGGTTGCATTTGACGCCGCCCAGACGGCTCACCCCGAACTCGGGGAGTTCGCCCCGTACTGGCTCTACCCCGGTGCGTCCAAGGTGGAGCGGCAGATCATCACCTATCCCCTCAGCCGCGATATCGAGAAGGTCGAGCGCCTCAAGGACGCACTAACTCTGTACCGGCTCACTCTCGGACAGCCCCGCCAGCAGGACATGCTCGAGATGATGCAGCGGCGTGGGGTCAACCCGTCGCAGGTCGCGAAACTGGACTTGAGCCCTCCAGTGCGGGATCGCTGACCTGAAGGCGCGGCGTCGGTTCGGTCAGGCCTCGAGAGGTTTTTCGACACTTTGGTTCTGCCAGCTGCCATAGCTGACGTCGGCCTGCTTCTTAATCGTTGTCGATGCGGGGCTGACCACGACGATCACAGTCTGCGCGGGCGGGACCCGCGGCATCCGATGACGCCTAGCGGCGAATGCCGTGCCGCTCGGCGCCGGAGTGTTTGTCGCCAGAAAGCGGGGCGGCTGGGAGGCTTTGCTCAGGAGCGGCTGGACACAATAGAAACCCCAGCCAAACCGAAGGGCCCCCTATGAGCAATTTCCAGCGCATTCTGAGCATGGCAGCAAAAGCCCTTGAACAGAAAGGGCAGCCGTCGTCGGGCGGGTCAGGCAAGACGGATTGGCGCGAGATGGTGCGCACCGCAGCCGACAAGGTCACCGGAGACAGCAAGCCCCCGGCGAACAACGTGCAGCGCAGCGCCGCTCCCCTCTCTGGTTCGAACGTGAGCGCCCAAGACCGCGCGGCCATCGCCCGCTACGACTATCTGTTGCAGACCGCGCAGCCCCAGCAGCTTGAGCAGGTTCACCGCGACGCCTTCGCGCGGCTCACGCCGGCGCAACGCGACGAGGTCAACGCCCAGCTGCGCGCAGAGCTGCCCTCCAACGAATATCCGGCATCGACCAGTCCGGACGACCTGGCCCGATCGGCCACCCGCGGCGAAGCCCAGAATCCCGGCTTCCTGAAGAAACTGTTCGCCAAACCGTCCGGCCGAGGAGCCGCCAGCGCACTTGCCGGAGCGGGTGTCGCCGCTGCCGGGATCGGTGCTGTCGGGATCGGTGCCGGCGGACTACTTGCCGCCGTCGCCGGTGGCGCGGTGCTCAGCACTGTGGCCGGGCCCCTCCTGGAACAGGCTGCGGGACTGGGCGTCGATTTTGAGAGCCTCGCCGGCGGTCTCGAAGGAATCACCCAGGGCGTCGATGTCGAAAACCTCGCCGGCGGTCTCGAGGGAGTCACCCAGGGCTTCACCGACGGCGCGGGCGAGTACGCGACCGGACTGGGCGAGCAGGTGTCTGATTTGGGATCGAACTTTGAGATCCCCGGCCTCTCGGCACTCGGCAACTTGTTTGGCCGCGACTAGACAATACCGACGAAGGCGGCTTCGCTAGCAGCCGGCCGGGACTCGGCCGGGGTCTGTGTCGCCATCGGCACGATGGCACTCGCGCTACGCTAACGTGTGCAACTTTCCCTCTGGCTGGCCCTCGTGGGCGCCGGCGTGCTAATCAGCTTCACCCCCGGCGCCGGTGCGATCAACACCATGAACAACTCGCTCACCAGCGGATTTCGCCGTTCGATCTGGGGAATTTTCGGGCAGCAGGCTGCACTAATCGTGCACATCATCGTGGTGGCACTCGGCGTCGGGGTACTCGTCTCCGGCTCACCCATACTCTTCAACGTCATCCGCTACGCCGGAGCCGCCTACCTGGTGTTTCTGGGCATCCGTTTAATTCTGCAAAAACCCGACCCGTCTCGCGATACAACCGTGACGTTGACCCGGGAGCCAGCCTGGTCAATGTTTCGCCGCGGCCTATGGGTCAACCTGCTCAACCCCAAGGCTCTCGTGTTCTTTCTCGCGTTCATGCCGCAGTTCATCCAGCCGGAACAGCCGCTGCTCCCCCAATATCTCGTACTGACCGTCACCGTAGTACTGATCGACATCGTCGTGATGTGGCTGTTCTTCGCGATCGCGGCCAAATCGTTTCAGCGCTTCACGAACACCACTCGCGGCCAGCTCATTCTCAACCGCACCTTCGGCCTGCTGTTCATAGCCGTCGCGCTGCTGCTGGCGCTGGTGCACTGAGCGGGTAAACCCAGGCGCGCCTGACCATCAGCGCTCTCGGAATGAGCCAGCCGGTCGTCGTCGGGTCCCCGCGCGGATCGCGGAGCAAACCTCCGCCCGACCGGTTCCCTACAACGCGAGCGCCGGCTCCCCCAGCGCCCGCATGACCGAGTACAGGTCGGCTTTTCCCTCGAAGCCGATCCCGGGCAGGTTCGGCATCGTGATGAAGCCGTTCACCACCTCTGATCCATCGGGAAAACCTCCGAAGGGCTGGAACAGGTCGGGATAGCTCTCGTTACCACCGAGGCCGAGGCCGGCCGCGATGTTGAGGGACATCTGGTGGCCGCCGTGCGGGATACAGCGCGAGCGGGACCATCCGTTCTGCTCGAGCATATTGAGGGTGCGCAGGTATTCCACGAGCCCGTAACTGAGCGCGCAGTCGAACTGCAGCCAGTCTTTCTCGGGTCGCAGGCCTCCGTAGCGAATGAGGTTGCGGGCGTCCTGCATGGAGAACAGGTTCTCGCCGGTAGCGATGGGCTTGTCGTAGGCGGCGGCAACCGCCGCCTGCGCTTCGAAGTCCAGGGGATCGACGGGCTCTTCATACCAGAACAGGTCGTACTGCGAGAGCGCCCGAGCGTATTCCACGGCGGTCGCCTGGTCGAAACGACCGTTGGCGTCTACGGCCAGTCGCTGATGCGGTTCAAGCATGCCCAGCACGGCTTCGATGCGCTGCAGGTCGTCGGCAAGCGGCGCTCCACCGATCTTGGCCTTCACCACGGTGTAGCCGCGGTCGAAATAGCTCTGCATCTCATCGGTCAGGCCGGTGAGGCCGCGCTCGGGCTGGTAGTAGCCGCCGGCGGCGTAGACGAAGACCTCACGGTTAGGCGTTCCCGTACCGAAACGCTCGGCCAGCAGCTGAAACAGCGGCTTTTCCTCGATCTTGGCCAAGGCATCCCAGACAGCCATGTCAACCGCGCCCACCGCGACGGATCGCTCACCATGCCCGCCGGGCTTTTCGTTGGTCATCATGGTGTTCCAGATGCGTTCCGGGTCGAAGTTGTCGCGCACCGGGTCGAGCAGGTCGACCGGGTCGGCTTCGAGCAGGCGCGGCAACAGACGCTCGCGAATGATGGCACCCTGGCCGTAACGCCCGTTGGAGTTGAAGCCATAGCCCACGACCGGGCGGCCATCGCGCACGACGTCAGTGACAACGGCGACCACGCTCAGGGTCATCTTGCTGAAATCGATAAAGGCGTTGCGAATCGGCGAGCTGATCGGCATGGTCTGCTCGCGCACATCAACGATTCTCATCGCAGAACAGCCTCGGCCGTCACTGTCGCGAAGGCGGCGGCGAGGGCATCGGAGACCTCTTCGGTGGTGGCGCGTCCGCCGAGATCGGGGGTGCGCACATCCGTTTCGAGCAGCACGTGGCCCATGGTGTCGACGAGCGCGGCGCCCGCTTCGGGGTGGCCGAGGTGGTCGAGCATCATCGACGCCGCCCAGACTTGACCAAGCGGGTTGGCCTTTCCTTGACCGGCAATGTCGGGTGCCGAGCCGTGCACCGGCTCGAACATCGAGGGGAACTCGCCCTCGGGGTTGAGGTTGGCCGAGGGCGCGATGCCGATGCTGCCGATGATGGCCGCGCCGAGGTCCGTGAGAATGTCGCCGAACAGGTTGGAGGCCACAATTACGTCGAAGCGGCCCGGGTCCAGTACGAACAAGGCTGCGAGGGCGTCAATGTGATATTCCGAGATCTCCAGAAGCGGATGCTCCTGCCCCAGTTCGCGCAGAATCTCGTCCCAGAACGGCATGGTGTGAATGATGCCGTTGGACTTGGTGGCGCTGGCCAGGCGGCCCTCGCGCTGTTCGGCGAGGTTGATGGCATAGTTCATGGCCCTGGTAACGCCAAAGCGGGTGAAAATCGATTCTTGGATGGCGACTTCCTGCGGTAACCCGCGATAGAGACGTCCGCCGCTCTCGGAGTATTCGCCCTCGTTGTTTTCGCGCACGACCTGAAAGTCGATGCCGCCAGCCGGCACCTTGCGCAGCGGGCTTTCGATTCCGGGGAGGAGCTTGATCGGTCGCAGGTTGATGTATTGCTGGAACGCGCGCCGGATGGGAATCAGCAGGCCCCACAGCGATACGTGGTCAGGAACGCCGGGAAACCCGACCGCGCCGAGCAAAATCTGGTCACACTCGGCGAGCTGTTCGATGCCGTCGGCGGGCATCATGGCCCCGGTGCGAGCGTAGTACTCGCAGCTCCAGTCAAAATTTTGCCATTCAAAAGCGAACCCGAAACGGTGGCCGGCCAGCTCGAGCAGGCGCTGTGCCGGGGGCATCACTTCGGTGCCGATTCCGTCGCCGGGAATGACGGCAATGCGGTGGGTGGGAATGGTCAGGTGGGTGGGAATGGTCATGGGGTTACCTCCAAGTTTGGATAGTTCGTTTGGGAAGGGTGAAGATCTGAATGCGCCACATTTCCTACGCGCCGGTGCCCGAACCACCCTCGTGCACGCTCACGGTCGGCTCGATGCCATCGGCACCGACAACCTCTCGCCAAGCCTCGAACCCACCCTGGAACGCTACGATGCCAGCCTCGGGCAGCGAGATCTCGATCGCTTCCAGAATCTCGGTCGCCGACACCCCAAGGTCCAGAGCCACCCGGATATGGCTTTGGATGTGCCCCTTCGACGCGCGCATCACCGTGAGGCTCACGATGAAGATGAGCTCCTTGGTACGCCGGTCCAGGGTGCGCTGGTCGAGGTACGCGGCCGACACCAGGTGATTCGCGGCCTGCAGCACCGGAAAATCCTGTTTCGCCATCACCTTGTGGTAATCGAGCACATAACCACGCTTGCGGGCCATCTCGTCGATGTAGTCCTGCGGGTTCTCAGACATGAACTGCTCCTTCTGATTCGGATCGAATTGCTAGGGATCGAAGCTCGAACTGGTTGACGACTTCGACATAGCGCACGACCTCGGTATGGTCTAACAGCACGGTGTTCCCGAGCACCCGACGGGCCTCGGCGAGCACCCCCACGGTCGTGTCCGTGATCGGCGTGCTCATTCCGGCACCGAGCGCCTGAGCGATCGCCACGTCCTTGAGCATGAGGTCGAGCGAGAAACCGGAATCGAACGTGCCGTTCAGCACGTGTTTGGCGTACTTCACCTCGGTGGCCTGGCTGCGCCCGGTCGACGAATTCACTACGTCCAGCATTACCGCAGCGTCGATGCCAAAGCTGCGCGCCACCGTGAAGATCTCGGCCGCAGCCGCGAGATTGGTGGCCGACAACAAATTATTGAGCGCCTTCGCGGCGTGCCCGGACCCGCTCGGCCCCACCACGGTGATGCGGGTGCCGAGCGGAGCCAGGTGTTCCATCGCCCGCTCCCGATCAGCCGCGAGCCCGCCCACCATGATCGACAGCTCCCCGATGCTGGCCTTTGCCACCCCGCCGGACACCGGGGCATCCACGAACGCGATCCCGGCGGAAGCGGCCTGGGCGGCTAGCCGCTGCGTGCTCGCCGGCTCCGACGAGCCCATATCGATCACGAGGCCACCGGGCTCGAGCTGGGCGAGCAGCGCTACCACGACGGATTCGACGATACGGCTGTTGGGGAGCATCAGGATCACCGTGCGGATGCCTGCCGGAAGCTCCTCGAGCCCGGCCAGTGTCCGACCGCCCACCGCGGCGGCGAGCGTGGCGCTCGCCGCCGCATCCACGTCGTAGAGCAGCACGTCACGACCGGGCGCATAGCGGCGAACCATCGGGTCGCCCATTTTGCCGAGGCCGATGAACAGTGTGGTCATAATGTCTCCTTTGACAGTGTGGAAAAGTACAGTGCTCAGGCCACGGGCACCGGGGGCGGAGTAGTTCGAGCCAGCACCACGGCGATGTATCCGGCCACGATCTGCACCGCACCCACAATGATCCACAGCGCTACCTCGGGCACCGCCGCATAGAGCAAGCCGAATGCGAGCGGGCCGGCACCGCTGCCGATGTAGGTACCGATCTGCATGATGCCCGTCGCGCTTGGCGTAGCCGGACCGGCCACGCGGGACACCACAAAGTGGGTGAGTCCGGGCCAGCCCCAGCCAATGCCGAGAGCCAGCAGCATGCCCACCACGAAGGTCCACTGGGTGTCGACGGCCATGAGCAGCACCCCAACGCCGCCGACGCACATCATGGTGGCCACGGTCGCGAGGGCGAATTTGCTGTTTGCCCGATCGGCGATCCGTCCCACGATGACGCGCACGGTGACGCTGAGCAAACCGCCTACGCTCAAGAGGGTGCCCGCCCACGCTAGCGGCAGGCCGCGCTCGATGCCGGTGATCACCGCATACGCGGTGACGGCACCGGTGGCCGCGGCCGAGAGCGTGGTGACGCTCGTCATCAGCAGCAGGTACTTCATCAGCGCCGGTGTCAGCGGCACGTGTGAGCCGCCCTGCCGATGGCGCGAGAGTTCCCCGCGCGGTACCGACCACCAGAACAGCACGCCCACCGCGAGCGCGAACAAGCTCGCCAGACCGAAACCCCAATGCCACCCCAGGGTGAGCGCGAGCGCGGGCACGGCCAGCCCGGCCAGGAACGCGGAGAACGGGATCGCCGATTGCTTAATACCGAACGCGGTCGCGAGCATACCGCGCCGCACCCGCAGGTTGATCAGCTGATTCGCCGCCGGGTGACTGATGCCATTGGACACCCCACCCACTCCAGCCCACACCAGCAGCCAAGCCCACGACGGCACCAAGAATGCGGCGCCCGCGAGGCTCAGCGCGCCGACGACCACCCCGAGGAGGGTTGCCGAGCGAATGCCCGACCACGACACGAGCCGGCCGGCCAGCAGGGACATCACCGCGGCCGAACCCCAGTAGCTGGCCACCGCCGCGCCGAGCACCCACTGTGGCGCCGGCACATCGCGCTGGATCTGCACGAACAGGGCGCCAAGCAAGAATACCGGCAGCCCGCCAGTGATGGTGGCGCCCACCGCGAGCACCACCGCACGGGAGCCCGACTCGCGCCGGCGCATCACTTACGCACGAGAGGCAGTGACAGTATCTCTGGGCACTGCTACGCCTCCACCGAGCACTGTGGAGTCGTCGAGCTCGGACACGCTTGCGGCCAGTGCCTTCGCCGCGGGCGCCCCGATCAGCCCTTCCGCCTTCTGCACGATGTCGGCCCAGGTTGCCCGGTCGCCCGGCGCCCCACGGAAGGAATTTTCGCTCTTCTCGATCACGGTTCCGTTTCGGAGCACAACCTGCACTTCGGCCTGCCACCGAGCCGGGAATGCGGCCTCGAGCGAGTCGCTGCGATAGCACTCGACTTTTTCCATCCACTCCATTAACTCCGCGGCCACGGCAGGTGCGTCGTCGAACTGGTCGACAGTGGCGCGCCCGGTTGCGAGCGCGACCGCCGCGCCGAACGGCATATTGAACTGGGCGTCCACCGGCGTGTTGACCACGAGTTTGCGTGCCGCGGGCTCAGACACGAGCGAGGCACCGGCCCGGATCACGCCGACCCGGATGCGTGCGACATCGTCGATGCCGAGCTTGGGGTTCTGCTTGCGAATGTCGCGCAGCAGGTCAATGTTGCCGTGCATATAGCGGCAGCAGGGGTAGAACTTGATCGAGGTATCGAGCGCGCTGCGGCCGAATTCGAGCGCCAACTGTCGGCCCTCGACCACGCCCGCGCCGTACTGCACGAGAAAGCCGTCTCGGCCCTCGATGGCCGTGGCCGGTGCGGTGAATCCGGCGGCGGCGAGCTTCGCGGCGCGAATACCCGTGGCCGCGGCATGCCCGGCGTTGAGCCGTTTGGTCCAGGAGCCGTCGGCCAGAAATTCGAGCGAACCAGACGCCATGTTCGCCGCCAGTCCGAGGGCATGCGCCGTCTGCTCCACCGTGAGACCGAGCAGCCGGGCCGCCGCCGCCGCGGCACCGAGGCAGCCGGCCACCCCCGTGGGGTGAAAGCCGCGCCCGTAGCTCTCGCGGGCACCGAGCAGCACGCCCACCGTGCACATCACGTCGTAGCCCACGATGGCGGCTTGCAGTACCTCACCGGTGAGCGACTGCCGCGTGCTGGCGAGAGCGAGCACTGCCGGGAAGATGACGACGCCGGGGTGCAGCGAGGACTCCTCGAAGGTGTCATCGAGTTCGAGGCCGTGTGCGGTGATGCCGTTCACCAGGGCGGCGCTTTCCACCGTGGCAAAGCCGCTCGTACCAGCTCCATCCACTCCGTGCAGGGCGGCCGGAAAGAAGGCCGTCGGCTGCTGCGATATTTCGACGGCGGCACGGGCAGCCACCGCCGAGTCGCGGTGAAACCCGCCGCCGGTGATGGCGTGGTAGTCGAGCAGTAGCAGCCGCATCCACTCTGCAAGCTCGGGCGACACTGTGTGGTCGGCCACGGCGTGGGCGGCGAGACGGTGTGAGACGGTACTCATGTCGGTGCCTTTCATAGCAATCACGGCAGCAGGCGCGTGGGGCTGAGTCCCACGAAGGTGCGGTCGTCTTTCTGGAAGAAGTCGTTTCCTTTGTCGTCGACCACCAGGAAGGCGGGAAAGTTCTCGACCTCCACGCGGAAGACGGCTTCCATGCCGAGCTCGGCGTAGTCGATGACCTCGACCGAGCGGATGCAGTCCTGCGCCAGCCACGCGGCCGGGCCGCCAACTGAGCCGAGGTAGAACCCGCCGTTGGCCTGGCAGGAGGCGGTGACTGCGGCGGAGCGGTTACCCTTGGCGAGCATCACCAGCGAGGCCCCGAGCGCCTGAAATTCGGCCACGTAGCCGTCCATGCGGCCGGCCGTCGTTGGCCCAAACGACCCCGACGGCATTCCCTCCGGCGTCTTGGCTGGGCCGGCGTAATAGATGGGGTGTTTGAGTAGGTAGTCGGGCACGCCCTCGCCGCGCGCAATCCGCTCGCGAATCTTCGCGTGCACGATGTCGCGACCCACGATGAGTGTGCCCGTAAGTGAGAGCCGCATGCTCACCGTGCAGGCACTGAGCTGGGCGCGAATCTCCGCCATGGGCACAGTGAGGTCGATGGCAACGGATGCCGACGCATCCGTTATTTCTGCCAGCCCGGTACTCGGGATGAACCGGGCCGGGTCGCGTTCGAGTTCTTCGAGGAACACCCCCTCCGGGGTGATACGGCCGAGCACCTGACGGTCGGCCGAGCATGACACCGCGATCGCAATGGGCAGCGAGCCGCCGTGGCGAGGCAGACGCACCACCCGCACGTCGTGGCAGAAGTACTTTCCGCCGAACTGGGCGCCGAAACCGAGCTGGGTCGTGAGCTCGAACACCTTCTGCTCGAAGTCTTGGTCGCGATAGCCGTGTCCAGCGTCGCTGCCCTGCTCGGGCAGGGTGTCGAGGTAGTGGGCCGAGGCGAGCTTGGCGGTTTTCAGGGCGAATTCTGCGCTGGTTCCGCCGATCACGATGGCGAGATGGTAGGGCGGGCAGGCTGCGGTTCCGATGCTTTCGATCTTCGCCTTCAGGAACTCGAGCATTCTCTTTTCGTCGAGGATCGACTTGGTCTCCTGATACAGGAAGGACTTGTTGGCGCTGCCGCCACCCTTCGCCATGAAGAGAAACTCGTACTCCAGCCCCTGCCCGAGGCCGATCTCGATCTGCGCGGGCAGGTTGTTCTGCGTATTCGCCTCGGTCCACATATCGACCGGGGACATCTGGGAGTAGCGCAGGTTGAGGTCCTGGTACGCCTGATAGACGCCGTGGCTGAGGCTGCGAGCATCCGTTCCGTCGGTCTGGATGCGGTGGCCCCGCTTGGCGGAGATGATGGCCGTTCCGGTGTCCTGGCACATGGGCAGCACTCCGCCGGAGGCGACGTTGGCGTTCTGCAGCAGGTCGAGTGCCACATATCGGTCGTTCGCCGAGGACTCTGGGTCGTCGATAATACGGCGCAGCTGGGCCAGGTGGGTGGGACGCAGAAAGTGGGCCAGGTCGCGAAAGGCCGCATCGGCGAGGGCCTCGATCGCGGACTGGTCTACCTCGAGCACGGCCTCCTCTCCACTGCCGCGCACCCTGTAGCCGGCCACGTCGAGGCGGCGCATCGGGGTGTCGGTGGGGCCGAGCGGCAACTGGTCGACATAGCTGAACTCAGCCATCACAGCACGCCCGCGCCGGTGAGCTCGTCGATGGCTGCGGCGCTGTAGCCGAGGGCCCCAAGGATAGACCGGGTGTCGGCACCCACGTCGGGCACCCGGTCCATACGCACGGCCTGCCCCACCACGGTCACGGCCGGGAGCAAAGCCCGCACCGGTCCAGCCGAAGTCTCGACGGTGCGCCAGCGGTTTCGCGCGCTGAGCTGCGGGTGGGTGAGGACGTCTTTCACCTCGCGCTGACGTGCAAACGCCACCGTTGACTCGGCGAGGCGGCGTTCCATCTCCGGACCATCGTGGACGGCAAAGACCGCATCGACCACGGCATGCAGCTCGGTGCGGTGCGTCAAGCGCACACTGCTGGTGGCGAAGCGCTCGTCGTTAATCAGATCCGGTCGTTCCAGTACACCGGTGCAGAACGACGCCCACTCGCGGTCGTTCTGCACCGAGAGCACGACGTCCACGCCGTCTCCGGCCCGGAACGTGCCGTAGGGGGCGATCGAGGCATGGCTGGTGCCGGCACGGGCCGGAGCGGTTCCGCCGTATTCGGTGTAGTAGAGGGGAAAGCCCATCCACTCGACCACGGAATCGAAGAGGCTCACCTCGACCTCTGACCCTTCACCGGTGCGCTCGCGGTGAAACAGGGCGGTGAGAATTCCGGAGAGGGCGTACATGCCAGCGCCAATATCCGCCGTAGGAATACCAGTCTTGGCGGGAGCCTCCGCGGTGCCCGTGATCGCCACGAGTCCGGCCTCGCTTTGAATCAGCAGGTCATAGGCCTTGGCGTCTCGGTACGGGCCACTACTGCCATATCCGCTGATGGAACAGGTAATCAGGGTCGGGTAGCGCTCGCGCAATTCGGCGGCGCCGAGACCGAGGCGAGCCGCCGCATCCGGTGCCAGATTCTGCACGAAGACGTCGGCGGTGGCAAGCAGCTCGTGCATAATCGCCAGGGCCTCTGGCCGTTTCAGGTCGAGGGCGAGACTCTCCTTGTTGCGGTTGAGCCAGACGAAGTGGCTGGAGAGCCCGTTCACCGTCTCGTCGTAGCCGCGGGCGAAATCGCCTGTGCCTGGACGTTCGATCTTGATCACTCTGGCGCCCTGGTCGGCGAGGTGTCGGGTGGCCAGGGGTGCAGCTACGGCGTGTTCGCAGGAGATCACCGTGATGCCCTCGAGGGGCAGAGTCTGGGACATATTCAACCTTCAACACTGACGATAAAATGCATGATTCTCTAAACAATGTATCATTTTGAAACGGAGGCATCTACCCCTCGTCCAGTGGATGCGGTTCGGATAGAGTGAGGCCTTTGACCGCCACCCCGCGAAAAATGCAAGGAAATCCGATGGGAATAACCGAGGCGCCCCCCACAAAGCGGGATCAGATCGTCGACGAACTGCGACGCCTGATTCTCAGCGGCAATCTGCCCCGCGGCGCGAAGCTGCCCCAAGATGAACTAGCCCGCCAGTTCAGCAGCAGCATCACCCCGGTGCGCGAGGCCCTGCGCGCCCTCGAAGCCGAGAACCTCGTGGTGAGCGAACCTCGGCGCGGAGTTCGGGTAGCCGGTATCAATTTCGAGCGGGCCAAAGCGACTTATATTATTCGCCGGCTCACCGAGAGCTACGCTATGCGGCGTGCGGCTATCCGACTCTCCCCGCTCGAACTGCGCCAGGCCGAAGTGCTGCTCGACGAGCTGAACGCGGCCACCGCCCGCCACGATTCGGATGCCGTCCGCCAATTGAATAAGCGCTTCCACTTCTTCTTCTACGAGCGCTGCGGCATTCCCAGCCTGGTCGAAGAGATCGATGCTCTCTGGAGAGTATTCCCGTGGGACTTGCTGCTCGACTCCCCCGAACCGGCCGAAGACTCCGAGGCCGAGCACCGAGCGATGCTCGAAGCCGTGCGCGCCGGAGACGCCGAAGCGGCGGGGCTGGCCCTCGAGCATCACGTGTCGCGCAGCTTCATTGCGCTGAACGCGCGCTACACCGGCAAGCCGCCCGCCGACCCTTTCGACATCGCCAACGACTGACGCGCGGTTCGTTGGCCAGGGCGACGGATGCCGTACGTTGTGCTGGGCGCACCGCCCGGACACGTTCACGCTTGCGCGGCCTCTGCCCCACGGCGGGCGAGGATGCGCTCGGCCCGTACGGTGACCGGGCGGTCGATCATCTGTCCGTTCACCTGAGCTGCACCCCCGGTGGCGCCGATCACGCTGCGTGCCCAGTCGATCTCGGCCGGCGTGGGGCGGAACGCGGCCGCCACCGGTTCGAGCTGGGCGGGGTGAATGCAGAGCTTGCCGCCGAAGCCGAACTGCCGGGCGAGGGCAGCCGAATCGGTCACTGCCCCGGTGTCACTAATTTGCACGCTCGGCGAGTCAAGCGGCGCTTCGAGGCCGGCCGCGCGCGAGGCGACGACGATAGCCGACCGGGCGTAGTCGAGCACGCGGTCGCCAGCACCGGCGTTGATATCGAGGGCGTAGTCGATGGCGCCGAAGGCCAACCGAGTCACGCCCGGCACCCGGGCCAGCTCGGGCGCGTTCTGCACGCCGGCGGCGGACTCAATCAGCGCCACGAGCGCGAGCGGCGGTCCGGCAACCCCGGCAAACGCGGCCGCGACCTCGCGGAGCAGTTCGGGGTTTTCGGCCTTGGGCACGACGAGACCGAGCAACCCGTGGCCGGGCCGCGCGGCGAGGTCACGGAGAGCTGCGAGCTCCGCGGGCAAGCTCACAGCCCCCGCGGCGTTGACGCGCACGAGGGCGCGAACCGGGTCGGGGCCGGCGGCAAGGTGCTCGAGGATGGCAACCAGGGCATCCGCTTTAAACTCGGACGCGACGGCGTCTTCAAGGTCGATAATCACGACGTCGGCCGCTGAACCGGTGGCCTTGCGAAAGCGCTCTGGCCGGTCGCCGGGCACGAACAGGGCGGTCACGACGCTGGCCGTGGTGGTACGGGACATGGTGTCTCCTGGCTTGATCGGCACGAGATCGGTGACGCTCAGTATGAGCGGGGCAGGCCGAGCACCTTGGTGGCCACGAAACTCTTGATGAGGTTATTGCTCACCGGAGCGGTCTGGAACATGCGTGTCTCGCGAAACTTGCGCTCCACGTCGTACTCGTCCACGAAGCCGTAGCCGCCGTGGGTGTCGAGGCACGCATTGGCAGCGGCCCAGCTGGCCTCCGAGGAGAGGTGCTTGGCCATGTTGGCCTCGGCGCCACACGGCGCGCCAGCGTCGAAGAGGCGGGCTGCTTCGTAACGCATCAGGTCGGCCGCACGTACCTTCATGTAGGCGTCGGCAATGGGAAACTGCACGCCCTGGTTGCTGCCGATCGGGCGGCCGAAGACCTCGCGGCTGTTCGCATAAGCGCTGGCTCGGGCACTGAACCAGTAGCCGTCGCCGATGGCCTCGGCCGACAGCAGAATGCGCTCGGCGTTCCAGCCGTCCAGTACGTAGCGGAAACCGCGGTCGACTTCGCCGATCACCGCGCTTTTGGGCACCCGCATGCCGCGGTAGTGCACCTGGTTGGTGGCGTAGTTGAACATTGTGCGCACTGGGATGGTTTCAAGAGTGTGCGGCTGCTCGGCACGAACCTTGCGCAGGTCGACGAGGAACAGGGTGAGGCCCACGGTCTTGTCGGCGCCCCGGTCGCTCGTGCGGGCCAGCACCATGGCCAGGTCGGAGTCGTTGATGCGGCTGGTCCAGTTCTTGTGGCCGGTGATCACGAAATCATCGCCATCGGCCTCGGCGCGGGTGCGGATGCTCGTGGTGTCCAGGCCAGCGACATCCTCGGTGACCGAGAACGCCTGCAGGCGCAGCCGGCCGGCCGCGATTTCCGGCAGATATATGGCCTTCTGGGCTGCTGTGCCGTGGCGTAGTAGCGCGCCCATGATGTACATCTGGGCGTGACAGGCGGCGGAATGACCGCCGGAGCGGTTGATCTCCTCCATGATCACGCTGGCCTGGGTGAGGGAGTAGCCGAGGCCGCCGTACTCGGTGGGGATGAGGGCGCTGAGCAGGCGGGCTCGGGTGAGGGTCTCCACGAATTCCTGCGGGTAGCTGCGGTCGCGGTCGCTCTGGCGCCAATACTCATCAGGGAAGCCGGCGCAGAGGTCCCTGGTGAACTGTCGGATCTCCTGCACCGAGAGCGTGGCCGAAGCCTGCGGAGTGGCCGGTGCAATGTCGAGCAGGTTTGGCATGAGAGCTCCTTAACGAGTGCTGGACGAACGGATCGATACGAGACTACATAATATATTATCGACACACTAGCCCCGTTTATGTCCGCGGGTTCCACTTGACTTTGCCTTATTCTTCGCGGAAACTGGCCACCGGCAGACAATATATTCTGCGCACGAGGAGACCCACTCATGACCGAGCACACCCTGTCCCGCGATTCCACCGACCGCGTCGTCGCGGGATGGACCGGACGCCTCTGGGAAGACTTCGCCGTCGGCGATATCTACTACCACCCGCTGGGCAAGACCGTCACCGAGGGTGACAATCAAATGTTCACGTTGATGACGCAAAACGTGGCCAAGACGCACATCGACAGCAACTTCGCGCTGCGCACGGAGTACAAGCTACCGCTCGTGAACTCCACCTTCATCCTCGCGCTCGTTACCGGGCAGTCCACCATCGACCTGTCGATGAACGTCTTCGCCAACCTCGGCTGGGACAAGGTACGCATGCCCAGCCCGGTCTTCGAGGGCGACACCATCTACTCGCGCTCCAAGGTGCTGGCCACCCGGGCCTCGAAGTCGCGTCCCACCCTGGGCCTCGTGACCGTGGCGACCGAGGGGTACAACCAGAACAGTGTCATCGTGATGAGCTACCAGCGCACGTTCATGGTCTACCGCGAGGGGCACCTGCCCGACTTGGAGGACACCCGCCCGAACGAGGCGAGCCTGCCTGCGACGTTCGAAAAGAGCTAGAGGATGGGCGCATTGCCGTTGGCCGGGCTTACGGTCGTCTCCCTTGAGCAAGCCGTCGCCGCGCCGTTCGCTACCCGGCAGCTCGCCGACCTCGGCGCGCGGGTGATCAAGGTGGAGCGGGACACCGGCGATTTCGCCCGAGGTTACGACGAGACCGTGCACGGCATGTCGAGCTACTTCGTGTGGCTCAACCGCAGTAAGGAAAGCATCGTGCTCGACCTGAAGAGCGACTCGGGCCTGGCCGTGCTGCGAGAAATGGTCAGCCGCGCCGACGTGCTGGTGCAAAATCTCGCACCGGGGGCTGTGGAACGGCTCGGTCTCGGACCCGACGATGCCCTCGCCTTCAACCCGCGGCTCATCCACGCGTCTATCTCGGGCTACGGCCGCGGCGGCAGCTATGAGCAGAAGAAAGCCTACGACCTGCTCGTGCAGTGCGAAGCCGGCTTGCTGAGCGTCACTGGCACACCCGAGGACCCTGCTAAGGTCGGCGTCTCCATCGCGGATATCTGCGCCGGCATGTACACCTTCTCGGGAATCCTCACCTCGCTGCTGCAGCGCGCCACGACCGGGCGCGGCGACGTGCTCGAGGTATCGATGCTCGAGGCGCTCGGCGAGTGGATGCACCAGCCTTACTTCTTCGCCGAGTACGGCGGTACTCCCCCGCAGCGCAACGGCGCACAGCACGCGTCGATCGCGCCCTACGGCCCGTTCGATACCGCGGACGGCACGGTCTTCTTCGGTATCCAGAACGAGCGAGAATGGGCGACGTTCTGCACGGATGTGCTGGGCCGCCCCCTTCTCGGGATGCAGCCGGATTTTCGGGGCAACGCCCTGCGGGTGCAAAACCGGCCAGCGCTGCACGCGGTGATCCTCGATGTGCTCAGCGCCCTCACCTCCGTGGAGGTGCTCGCTCGACTGGACCGCGCGAACATCGCCAACGCGCAACTGCGCAGCATGCACGATTTTTCGGCGCACCCGCAGCTGGCCGAACGCGGGCGATGGCAGAATGTCGACTCACCGGTGGGGCCGGTGCGCAGCCTGATTCCGCCGGTGACGAGCCGTGAGACCGGGTTTCGCATGGACCCGGTGCCGGCGATCGGGCAGCACACCGAGCAGATCCTGGCTGAGCTCGGGCTCACGCTGTAGCTGCGCTGCCGTAAATTAGGAGTTATCCTGCCCGAGAAAGGACCCGCGATGGCCTCCCGCCGCCCTTCGACGCGCGCCCGCCCCCAGCTGAGCGATGAGGCCTCGGGCTACGTGCGCGGCATGATCATGTCCGGTGAGCTGCCGCCCGGCACGGCCGTGCGCGCCGAGACCATCGGCGCGGCACTGGGCATCTCCACCACACCGGCGCGCGAGGCGCTGCAGGCGTTGCGGGTAGAGGGATTTCTGGAGCTGGTGCCGCGGCGCGGATTCCAGGTGGCTGTGCTTACCGGGCAAGACGTGCGAGACCTCTTCACCGTGCAAGCGTTGATCGCCGGCGAACTCGCCGCCCGGGCCGCCGTGGCCGCCACTCCCGAGGATCTCTCCGAGCTCGAAGCGCTGCATCACGAACTGATCGCAGCCTCCGCGCGCGGCAACCTTGAGCTGCTCGAGGAGAAAAATCACGCTTTCCACCGGGAGATCAACCTGATCGCCGGTGCGCCCAAGATCATCTGGGCGCTCGGCTTGATGACGCGGTATGTGCCCCGGAAGTTCTATTCCAGCATTGCGGGCTGGCCCGAGGCCACTGCGAACGATCACGCCCAGCTGCTGGCGGACATCCGTTCCCATGACGCACAGGCCTCACGTGTGGACATGCAGGCGCACGTCGAGCACGCCGGCGAGCTGCTCGCCGTACACTTCGACGAGCGAACAAGCGCGGCGGCAGTTGACGTGACAGCTGGGCCGCCCGACTGAGTCGGGTGGCCCAGACGTCAACTTAGAGCGCGAAGGTCGAGAGCTGCGGTACAAAGGTCACGATGACCAGGGCGATCAACAACACGCCGACGCTCGGCAGAGCCGCCTTCGCAACTCGGAGGATGTTCATTCCCGTGAGCCCACTCGCGACAAACAGGTTGAGTCCGAGCGGTGGAGTCATCATGCCGATCTCCAGGTTGAGTACCATGATGATGCCGAAGTGGATCGGGTCGACGCCGAGTTCCATCGCCACCGGCAGCAGCACCGGGGCGAGGATGAGGATGGCGCTCGAGGTCTCCATGAACATGCCCACTACGATGAGCAGCAGGTTCACGATGAGCAGGAACATCACGGGGGTGAGATTTGATCCCAGCAGCGCCTCGCTCACCTGACCTGGGATGCGCTCGGCCGTGAGCACGAAGGAGAACAGGATTCCGGAGGCCACAATGAACATGATCATCGACGAGGTACGCGCGGAGCCCATGAGAATCGAGACCAGGTCCTTCACCTTAATCTCCCGGTAAACGAAGATCGACACCACGAGGGCGTAGAAGACGGCCATGGCCGCCGCCTCGGTCGGGGTGAAGAAGCCCGCGTAGATGCCGCCAAGCACGAAAACCGGCAGGAACAGGCTCAGCGCAGCGTCGCGCAGAGCACGGAACCGCTCCCCGTTAGTCATGCGGATCGCGTTCTCGCCCATGCCGTACTTGCGGCGGCGCGAGATGACCACGGCCAGGATCAGCAGCCCGATGCCGGCCATGATGCCCGGTCCGATGCCTGCCACGAACAGGTCGCCGATGGACTGCTCAGTCGAGATGCCGTAGACGATCAGCGGGATCGACGGCGGGATCAGGATACCTAGCGAGCCCGAGGTGGTGACCAGGCCTGTGGAGAAGTCTTTGCCGTACCCGTTCTTGATCATCGCCGGGATGATCAGCGTTCCGACAGCGACCACGGTGGCCGGGCTGGATCCGCTGATCGCGGCGAAAAACATGCAGGCCAGCACGGCGGTCATGGCGAGTCCGCCACGGAAATGGCCGACCAGCGCGTTGGACGCGTTAATGAGCCGCTTACTGATGCCGCCCCTGCTCATTAGGTTGGCCGCCAACACGAAGAACGGTATGGCCATCAACGGGAAGGTATTGAGCGAGTTGAACAGCCGCTCCGGCACCTGGGTAAGCGGGATGCTGGTGAAGAAATAAAAGTAGAGGAACGACGTTAGCCCCATGGCCACAGCGATGGGCGTCGAGGTGAGCAGCAGGCCGAAGAGCAGAATGAGCAAGACGAGCAGGCCTTCGATCACAGTGTTCCCTCATCCTTCGTCATACCGGCCTCTTCTTCGGCGCGCTGGAATTCACTCTTGTCGCCGTCGACGGATGCTGACAGGCCGCGAATGAGACGTACCAGGATTTCCACGGCACGCAGCAGCATAAGCGTGAAGCCCAGTGGCACCGCTAACTCGACCACCCAGAGCGGAAGTTTAAGCGTGGGTGTCACGGTCGCCACTGAGAACGGCTCGAACAGCAGCAACCAGGCGAAATAGCCCACGATGGCGAGGTAGACGATGGTGACCAGGATGCCGAGAATGTCCATGCGGCGTCGGCCGATCTTGCCGAGGAACGGTTCGAAGACCTTGACGGCGATGTGCTCGTTGTAGCGCAGTGTCACGACGGCGCCGAGGAAGGTGGAGTAGATGATGAGATAAATGACCGTCTCCTCACTCCACCAGAGATGGATGTTAAAGATCGACCTGAGTAGCACCTGGGCGATGGCGACGAGCGCCGCGACAGCGAGGCAAGTGCAGACCAGGAAGTTCTCCACCCGAGTCAGGACGGAACTGAATCGAAGAATGGGGAGTCCTTACGTTGGAAGGGCAGCACGACGAAACCCGTGCCGACGGGGAAAACGAGGGCGGTGGCTAGTCGCGGTTGGCGAGGAGTTCTGCGATGATCTCTGGGCCCAGCACTTCGGAGTACTCTTCCCAGACGCTTGGGATTACCGTTGCCATCAGGGCATCGCGCTCCGCGTCGGTCAGCTGAATGATCTCGGTGGATCCTTCGGCGATGATCGCCTGCTTGGCCTCTTCGTTCACCTCGGCCGCGATCTCCCGGTTGTAGACACTGGATTCGTCGACGGCGTCGAGAACGAGCTGCTGCAGGTCATCGGGCAGCGACTCGAAGAAGTCATTGTTGATAGCCGGAATGTAGCCGATGTAGCCGTGGTTGGACTCGGTGATGAAGTCCTGAACCGTGTGCATGCTCTGCGTTTCCATGTTCGACCAGGTGTTCTCCTGACCGTTAATGACGCCCTGTTCAAGCGCGCTGTAGACTTCGGCGAAGGCGAGGATCGAGGGGATGGCGTTCCAGGTTTCGAACTGACTCACCAGCACATCGGCCGGCTGGATGCGAAAGCTCAGCCCGGCCATGTCCGCTGCGGCTCGGATCGGAACGTTGGCCCCCATCTGTTTGAAGCCGTTGTCCCAGAGGCCGAGCGGCTTAATTTTCGCCGCGCGCAGGTCCTCGTTATCGAAGATCGCCTTGCCCACTACGGAGTCACGAGAGGCGATCTCTGCGATGTCCTCGCTGCTCTCAAACAGGAATGGCAGGTCGAGCAGCTGCAGCTGCGGGGCGAGAGTGGTGAACTTGGCACTCGCCGGGGCGATCATCTGGATGCTGTTGGACTGCAATGCCTGAAGCTCGTCCTTGTCGCCGTACAACGAAGAGTTGGGGTACAGCTCGACCTCGATGCGGCCATCCGAGGATGCTTCGAGGATCTCCTTGAATTTCTCGGCGGCGGCGCCCTTGGGCGTGTTCGTCGTCGTCACATGGGAGAAGCCGATCGTGTAGACCTTGTCCGCGTCTCCGCCTGATGCGCCAGACCCGCGGGCTGATGAACACGATCCGAGAACGAGGACGGCTCCGAGGGCGATGGCCGTGGCCCCGATCAGGCGGGATTTACGGGTATGTTGTTGCATTGTTTCTTCCTTATCGTCATTGATTAGGCGGTACGTGACGAGCGTTGCGTCAGGTTCATCCAGAACGACGCTACCAAAAAAAAATATGCTCTGAACCAAAATAATGCATTATTTTTATAACGAATGCATTGCTGCGGCTATCGAGTGGTGTGCGCCTGTCAGGCGTTCCCTGCTGTTTTGACAGCATCAGGTGAGGTTCCGCCCGTACCGACCTGGGCCAGAATCTTCGCTGGTGACGCAAGCGGAGGCATCCGCCGTGCGCGCGCTACGCTAACGTGTGCAACTTTCCCTCTGACTGGCCCTAGTGGGCGCCGGCGTGCTAATCAGCTTCACCCCCGGCGCCGGCGCGATCAACACCATGAACAACTCGCTCACCAGCGGATTTCGCCGCTCGATCTGGGGAATTTTTGGGCAGCAGGCTGCACTAATCGTGCACATCATCGTAGTGGCACTCGGCGTCGGGGTACTCGTGGCCGGCACACCCATACTCTTCAACGTCATCCGCTACGCCGGAGCCGCCTACCTGGTATTTCTGGGCATCCGCTTAATTCTGCAAAAACCCGACCCGTCTCGCGATACGACCGTGACGCTGACCCGGGAGCCAGCTCATTCTCAACCGCACCTTCGGCCTGCTATTCATATCCGTCGCCCTGCTGCTGGCGCTCGTGCACTGAGGCGGCTCAGGGCACCACGAGCGGGCGGCTTGCCCAGCCTGGGCGAGGCAGAATAGACAGATGAGCGACCCTGGCGATTTCGTGGATCGCACGCTGCAGTACGAGGCCACCTGGGAACGCGCAGCCGAGTCGCGGGCTCGGTTCGGGACCAAGCTTGAGTTCTACGGCGCCTCGGTCGGCGCCGTGCGCGGCACCATTCGTGATCTGGCCCGCCGGTGCAAGAACATGACGCACAATGAGGTAACGGCGCTGAGCTCTGAATTGTGGAAGGTTCCGGTCTTCGAGCGCCGCCTCGCCGCGATCGTGCTGCTGCAATCCAACGTGATCCGACTCGACAACACCGATCTCACCCGCATTGAGGGGTTTCTACGTGACGCGGTGCTGCCGGAACTGGTCGATCCGCTCACCCTCGACGTAGTGCTCCCCCTGGTGCGAGCGCTCAACGGGCCGAGTCGTTTGAGAGCGGATGCCACCCTCGAGCGTTGGACCCGCGACGGCGACCCCTGGCTGCGCCACGCCGCCAGCGGTGTTGCCGCGAGAATCACGCCATAGGTCCAGCCGAGTGCACGGATTCCCCAGACGTCGAAGACGATGGCGCAGCCGCCGCACCGCGGCGCACTTCGGCATCCACTGGCATCGGTTTTATGATTGAGGCCGAAAGTCATCATCTGCCTCTGACATTTTATGATTCCCCGAAGTCTTCTCGTGAAGTGCTGCACGCGCACAACGGATGCCGCCACCTACTGACGGCATCCGCTCAATTACTGCAGTTAGCGCGCGGAATAGCCGCCGTCGACCAGCAAAAACAAGACGAGCGCGGCAACCTCGGCGCTCGTGCCGAGGCGGCCCGTCGCGTGCTGGGCTTCGAGGGCAGAAATCGCCTCGGCGTTGAGCGAGGAACGCACCAGCGGAGTGTCGATGAAGCCAGGGCCGACGGCGTTGGTGCGCACGTTTCGGGCCGAGTATTCGAGCGCGGCGACCTTGGTCAGGCCGACGAGCGCGTGTTTGCTGGCCACGTACGCCGCGTTCTGGGCAATGCCGACGGACCCGAGCACGCTGCTCATGTTGACCACGGCACCGCCGCCGGCGGCGACCATCGCGGGCAGCTGATAGCGCATGCCGTAGAACACGCCGCTGAGGTCCACGCCGATGACGCGGTCCCAGGCGTCGATCTCGTAGTCGCCGATGTCGGCGGGGGCAGCGCCGATGCCCGCGTTATTCACGGCCAGGTGCAGGGCACCGTAGGTTGCCACGGCGAAGTCCACCGCGGCTTCTGACTCGGCGGCGATCGATGTGTTCTGCTGAAAGGCGGAGGCAGTTCCCTCGGCAGCGATGATCTCATCGGCGACGCGACGCGCTGCCTCGAGATTAATATCGGTGATCACAACGGATGCGCCCTCGCTCGCGAGTGCCTTGGCGATGGCCTCGCCAATGCCGCTTCCGCCGCCGGTGGCGATAGCGACCTTGTCAGTGAATGTACTCATGCCGTGCCTCCTTATTTCAGGCCGAAGCGCCTGCGACCGCGCAAACCACGCGGCGGTCAAAACTATCCCCTATCAAGAGAGTCCACGAGGGGCGCATGAGTTTGTAAACATCTGAGGGCAGGCGACCGGGGGCTAGGCTGCAACGTGTGAAATCTGCAGCGCTGTCCCCCGCCACGGAACGGCTGCCGGAACGTGCGGCCGTGATCGACCTCGACGCGATCAGGTACAACGTTCGCCACCTCGTTCAGCTTGTCGCCCCGGCCGGACTGATGGCGGTCGTTAAAGCGGATGCCTACGGCCACGGGATCCTCCCTGTCGCCCGCGCTGCGCTCGAGGCTGGAGCGCACTGGCTCGGCGTCGCGCACATTTCGGAGGCACTCCCGCTTCGAGCTGCGGCCATCCAGGTGCCGGTGCTGGCCTGGCTACACACCACGGACAGCGACTTTCACGCCGCAATCGCCGCGGACATTGATCTCGGATGCTCGGGCTGGGAGTTGCCGCTCATCGTCGCGGCCGCGCAGCAGCTGCGAAAGACCGCACGCATCCACTTGAAAATCGACACCGGTCTGGGCCGCAACGGCAGCACTCCCGAGGACTGGGCCAACCTCGTGCATCTCGCCCGTCGCGCTGAAATTACCGGCGACGTGACGGTCGTGGGAATCTTCTCGCACCTCGCGGTGGCCGACGAGCCTTGGCGCGTGGAGACCGACGAACAGATTGCGGCCTTCACGACGGCCGTGGCACAGGCGCAGGCAGCGGGGCTCCGACCGCTGGTACGACACCTCGCCAACAGTGCCGGCGTGCTGTCTCGCCCCGACACACACTTCGATCTGGTGCGCGCGGGACTGGCCATCTACGGCTTGTCGCCGTTTGCCGATCAGACCCCGACCGAACTCGGATTACGGCCGGCAATGACCCTGCGCACGCTGGTCTCAGTGTGCAAAGAAGTGCCCGCCGAGCAGGGCGTGTCTTATGGTCTCAACTACCGCACGGCCGCCCCGACCACGCTCGCTCTGATCCCGCTGGGCTACGCCGACGGCATTCCGCGCATCGCGACCGGAGGTCCGGTTCGAATCGACGGCGTGACCTATCCCGTGGTCGGGCGCATCGCCATGGACCAGATGGTCATCGACCTCGGCCAGGCCGGGCTCGTGGCCGCGGGCAGGTCGGTTATCGGAGCCGAAGCGGTGTTGTTCGGGCCGGGAGACGACGGCGAGGCATCCGTTGACGAATGGGCGGCGGCGGCTGGCACCATCAATTACGAGGTGGTCACCCGCATCAGCCCGCGCGTTCCCCGCGTCTACCGCAACGCCTGAGACCGCGCCAGGCCGCTACAGGCGGGGTCGGCCGGCCCAGCGGTCCGCTTTGAGGGCCAGGTGCAGTTCGAGACGAGTGCGCCCACCAAGTGGGTCAACACCCAGCAGAGAACGGATACGCCCCAGTCGGTTGTAAACGCTGGTTCGATGCAGGTGCAGGTGCTCGGCGACCTCGGCCACGGACCCGTCCTTGTCGTAGAGCAGCTCGAGCACGGGCAGCAGTTCCCCGTTACGATCGAGGTCCCGCAGCTCCGAGAACAGCGATGATTCGAACGCCGACACGTCTCGACCCTCGACGGCTAGAAATTGATAGACCCCCAGAGCACGAAACGAGACGAGCCTGCCCAGTTGGGTATCTACCCTGGCTGCCTGCACGGCGCTCCGCGCCTCGGTATAGGCGCTGGGCAACCCGCGCAGGTCGGTGAAGGGTTCGCTCAGCCCAAGCAGAGCGGGCGCCGCCAATTGGCCACCACGACGCGCAACTTCGAGCTCGAAACGTCGCAGGACCTCGGACTGGTCGAAGCCGTCGATCTCGTCGTGCAGCAGCAGAACGGCATGCGTTTCGGTGCCGGCCGAGAACAGCACGGTATCGATGCCGAGCGTGGCATGAAGTGCGGAGAGCCGGTGCAGCAGGCTACTCTCGGCGGGGTCGCGCTGGGCGGTGTCACCGTGCCCAAGCAGTGTGGCGAGCCGCCAGGGTCCGCGCCCGTACACGCACGGCCAACCACCCACCGCCACGACGGCATCGCGGTCGCCCAAACAGGCGGCGAGAAATTGCGCTTCACTGGCGATACGCCCGTCAGGATCCGCGTTCGAGCGGTTGAGAAGCATCTCCGCGAGGGCGTCCAGCTCCGAACGGATGATGCGCAACTCACGCAGAATCGACTCCGGCGTCTGCTCGTCGTCGAGCTGGAGGATCCACAGATAGCCCACCCGGAATCCACGCGCCAGCAGCGGCACGCACACGCGGCCTAGCATTCCAAGATCGGCATTGGCCGGAACGGGAACCGGTTTTACCGCTGTGGCGATACCATGGCTCAGCTGCCAAGCGCTGACGTCGGGCGGAACGAGCTTGCTCAGCAGAAAATTCGTGCGCACACGGTCAGCCGTAGGTCGATGCGCGCTATACGCCAGCAGCCCGCCGTCGAGGTCTTCCAGCGAGAGAGCACGGCCCAGATGCGCGGCGATAATGACTACCGCCTGGTCGATATCGGCCGCTTCCATAGCTTCAATTCTACGGAGCCGTGTGGACGTCTGGCGACAATCAACGAGCCGTGACGCTACAAATGTCGAGTCGGCCACGGGATGGCTGCCGGGTGGGACACACCGGGCTCCGACGTTGGCAGCGAAGAATCCCTGAAAAAGCGGCAAATTCGGGGTGGTGAGGCGTGCTGCGGCGCAGCCCGCGGCATCCGCTGCCCGTCTGTCGAGCGGGAGAGCCGCGAAAACCCGGGTTTATCGTTTTCACGCCGACCAAAGTCGATCGGCATGCGCCTACCAGGAACAGGAGTTCCCCATGATCATTGGTGTTCCCACCGAAGTTAAAAACAACGAATTCCGAGTGGCTATCACCGCCGCCGGAGTACACGAAGCCAAGCTGCACGGCCACGCCGTGCTGGTGCAGGCCGGCGCCGGTATCGCCTCCGGCTTCGCCGACGCCGACTACGAGGCTGCCGGTGCCGTGATCGTCGAGACCGCCTTCGAGGTGTGGGCAAGCGCCGACATGATCCTCAAGGTGAAAGAGCCGATCACCGCCGAGTACGCATATTTTCGTGAGGGCCTGATCCTCTTCACCTACCTGCACCTCGCCGCAGAGCCCGCCCTCGCCGACGCGCTGCTCGAAGCGGGCGTCACCGCCATCGCCTACGAGACCGTGCAGAAGGCCGACCGTTCGCTACCTCTGCTCGCACCGATGAGCGAGGTCGCCGGACGCCTGGCCGTTCAGGTCGGCGCCGCATCGATGACCCGTCCCGGCGGCGGCCCCGGCATTCTGATGGGCGGCGTACCCGGAGTGCGCGCCGCCAAGGTGACCGTCATCGGCGCCGGCGTCGCAGGCTCCAACGCCGCCGCCATGGCGCTCGGCATGGGCGCGGACGTCACCATCCTGGACATCAACATTGACCGCCTACGCGAGCTCGACGCCCTGTACGCCGGACGTCTCAAGACCATCGCATCGAACGCCTACGAGATCGACCACTCCGTGACCGAGGCCGACCTCGTGATCGGCTCCGTGCTGATCCCCGGAGCCAAAGCCCCCAAGCTCGTCACCAACGAACTCGTGTCGCGCATGAAGCCGGGCTCCGTGCTAGTCGACATCGCCGTGGACCAGGGGGGTTGCTTTGAAGACACCCACGCCACCACCCACGAGGACCCCACCTTCCCCGTGCACGGCTCGATCTTCTACTGCGTCGCCAACATGCCCGGCGCCGTTCCGCAGACCTCGACCCTCGCGCTGACGAACGTCACCCTGCCCTACGCCCTGTCAATCGCCGACCGGGGCGTGCGCGCCGCGTTCGAGCGTGACGCCGCCCTCGCCGGCGGTCTGAACATCGCCGCCGGAAAGATCGCGAACCGCTCGGTGAGCGTCGCCCTCAACCTGCCGCTCGCGGACTGGACCAACCTGGTCAGTCAGATTGAACCCGCGCTGGTCTGATAGCACTGTTTTCGAAGCGCTCTAGCAGCGCTGTTCTAAAGTGCTGCTCTAGCAGCGCTACGTAGCGGATGCCGGTCGCAGGCTTATCGGCCGGCCCCGGCATCTGCTGCCCACCTTTTCTCAGAGCTCGAAAGACCCGACGCCCTGTCAATCGCCTGGACTACAAGGAAGTAACTCCGATGTCGCAATTGAAAACCAACACTCGACCCGCCCCGAACGCGCAACCACACCTGGCCCGATCACTGTCGAACCGTCATATCCAGCTGATCGCCATCGGGGGCGCGATCGGAACGGGCCTGTTCATGGGGTCAGGGAAGACTATCTCCCTCGCCGGGCCGTCCGTGATCTTCGTCTATATGATCATCGGCTTCATGCTGTTCTTCGTCATGCGGGCCATGGGCGAGTTGTTGCTCTCCAACCTCGACTACAAGTCATTCAGCGACTTCGCCGGTGATTTGCTCGGGCCGTGGGCCGGCTTCTTCACGAGCTGGACGTACTGGCTCTGCTGGATCGTGACCGCCATCGCTGAGCTGATCGCCATTGCGCTGTATACGAGCTTCTGGTGGCCAGATCTACCACTCTGGATACCGGCCCTCGGTGCCGTGTTGATTCTGCTTGGCTTCAACCTCACGAGCGTCAAGGCGTTCGGCGAGACCGAGTTCTGGTTCGCGCTGATCAAGATCGTCGCGATCGTCACGCTCATCATCGTGGGGCTCGTGATGGTGTTCACGAAGTTTCAGTCCCCCGGCGGCGCTGCGGCGAGTCTCAGCAACCTATGGAACGACGGTGGGATGTTTCCGACCGGTCCGATGGGGTTCATCGCCGGCTTCCAGCTCTCCGTGTTCGCGTTCCTCGGGGTCGAGCTCGTGGGCACGACGGCCGCCGAAGCGCAGCACCCGGAGAAGAACCTTCCCAAGGCCATCAACTCGATTCCCATTCGCATCATGCTGTTCTACGTTCTGGCCCTGATCGTGATCATGGCGGTCACTCCGTGGCGTGAGGTCACCGCCGATGTGAGCCCGTTCGTGGCGATGTTCGCCCTCGCGGGGCTCGGCGCAGCCGCGGCCGTGATCAACTTCGTCGTGCTCACAAGCGCGACATCCTCGGCGAATTCCGGGCTGTATTCCACATCGAGAATGCTCTTCGGCCTGTCGGTCGAGGGTACGGCACCGGGGCGTTTTCAACGCCTGAGCCGCCACCGGGTACCGGCCAACGCGCTGTTGTTCTCGTGCATGTTTCTGCTCGTATCCGCTGTTCTGCTGTATGCGAGCTCGTCGATCATCGCCGTGTTCACCGTGGTGACGACCATGGCGTCGGTACTGTTCATCTTCGTGTGGACCATCATCGTGGTGAGCTATATCGTGTACCGCAGGCGCCGCCCGGCAATGCACGCGGCCTCCAAGTTCAAAATGCCCGGCGGCGTATACATGTGTTACCTGCTGCTCGCGTTCTTCGTCTTCCTGATCTGGGCACTCACCCAGAAGGCCGACACCCTGCAGGCGCTGCTCGTGACGCCGGTGTGGTTCATCGGGCTTAGCGTCGTATGGCTGATCATTCGCCGTCGCCCCGAACTGGCTACCCATCAGGAACTTCACCGGGCCAGCGTGCAGGCCGATCGGTCCGCGGCACTCGCCTTCCGGAGCTGATACCGCCGGAGCGGGGTCGTCTTCCGTCAACGAAATCGCAGGGTCGGGCCACGCTCGAATGATCGGTACGCTGGCGGCATGGAGAACACCGAGAAACCGCAACCGCGCCGCGCCGTCGTGGCTGCTGCCGTGGGCTTCGCGGCCGTGGCCGCCTACGCGATTGTGGGGGCCCTGCAGATTCTGGTATGGAATCCGCTGGCGGCGGTTCCGGGGGTCACGCTCGGGAAGATCCGCGCTGAGATGGCGCGCGCGGATGAGTCACTCACTGCGAACTGGGTGCTCGCCTGGGGCGCGATCGGGATTGTACTCGCCACCGTCGTTCTGCTGGTTGCGATCGTGCGGATGAACAGTCGGGTCGGCCCGGTGGTCGCGGCCTACCTGGTGCTGTTGGTCTTTGCAGCTCCCGGACACTTCTTTGTGGGCTTCAGGCCCGGCATGTCGCTCGCTGACACCTTTCTGATTTCGGGCGAGGACCATGCCCCGTGGGGCATGGCGCTCTACGTCGTCAGCGCCGCCAGCCTGCTCGCTTTGATCGTGCTGATTATTCGGGCCGGGCGCTCCGCCACCGCTCGCGCCGTGAGGCACGGGTAGTCCGCATCTTTCGCTTGCCGCCTTCCGCCGTACCAAATTAGCCGGAGTTTCGCACTGTCGAAAGCTGTTGGAGCCGCCACAATCTGCTCGCGCAGCCAGCAAGCCACACACGCGAGCAGACTTCGGTCGCGCGGGAGCGCTGAACGTGCTCGTGCTCGTGCTCGTGCCAAAGCCGTATTGCGGCAGGATCAACGGATGAGCAATGCTGGCACCGTTGTGAATCGAACGGTGCACGTGCGAGGCGGTACCGTACCGGGCATCCGACGGGTAGTCCCACCTGAGGATTGAGCTCGACCTCTGTGGCACGGCTGCGGGGAACCGCCCGCGATGCTGCTCGGAAATCGTCCGTGCACAGCGTACTTGCACCCGAGACGAGACGCGATACCGCCTAAGTCACACCGAGGGTGCGGCGCCCAAAGGCGTCTAAAACTTTGGGGTGTTGTCGTAGTTCACTAACACGTCATCGAACTCGCTTACAATAGCAACCGCTTATTCACTTGGCCTCACTAACTTCATCCTTGAGACCCACCCATTGACGTCCGACGTGAGGCAACCAGACCAGTGCACGAGATGAGAATCCGTTGAATTCCGCCACGGCCGTGCTGGAACAGCCTCCTGCGGAAGCCGCGACGACGCGCACGGAGACTGTTCCGCCACCTCGCCGGCCACAACGTCGTCGCAATCGCAGACATGACTTTACTGGGTACGCCTTCGTCCTCCCCGCCCTGGCAATTCTGGTCGCCTTTTCGGTCTTTCCTATTCTTTATAGCTTCGTTCTGAGCGTCTTTTCGTGGGATATGCTCACCAGCGGTCCGCGGTTCGTGGGCCTGGACAATTATTCCGACTTGCTGACGAGCGGCGAGCTATATCGCAGCCTCAGCCTCACGGCGGTCTACACCATCATCACTGTTGGACCCTCGATGGCGCTCGGATTAATTTTTGCCGTTCTGCTCGACCAGAACATTAACGCGATCAGCGTTTACCGATCATTCTTTTTCGCTCCGTTAATGACATCGACCGTCGCCATATCTGTCGTCTGGCTGTGGATTTACCATCCGGACTACGGTCTGATGAATGAGGCGCTGGGATTCCTCGGTGCCAGTCCGGTGAAATGGCTGAATGATCCGAACACAGCTCTGCTGGCACTAGCGATCATGTCGGTCTGGAAGAACATCGGGTTCTGCGTCGTGCTGTATCTTGCAGGACTTCAAAGCATCGCCCCGAACGTCGTTGAGGCTGCCACTATGGACGGTGCTGGATTCTGGCGCGTGGTTCGGAGTATCAAGGTGCCATTACTCGGCCCGACGAGCTTTCTGCTGATTATTCTTCTGACGATCGATCAATTCCAGACCTTTGCGCAGGTCGACGTAATGACCCAGGGTGGGCCAGCGGGAGCGACAACCCTAATCGTTCCACTGCTCTGGGAGCACGCCTTCGAGCTTTTCCAGATGGGGTACGCGTCAGCTATTGCCGTAGTGCTCTTTGTTATCGTCATGCTGCTCACACTCGTGCAGATGTTCATCGTCGGACGCCGGGTGAATTACCAATGAGCGTCGTGTCGCAACTACTGCGCAGCGAACGGATGCTCCGCACGGCTCCAATCCAGATCCGCGGGCGACGCGCCCTCCACAGCCGAGCAACCCGTCTGACACGGCACGTGGTACTCATCGCGCTGTCGCTCGTGATGGCCTTCCCCTTTCTCTGGATGATCCTCACATCTCTGAAAGGCGCAGAGGAGGTCTTCGCTCAGCCGCTGTCATTTCTGCCAAGAACGCTCGAATGGGGCAATTATCTTGAGGCGTGGAACGCGGCGCCGTTCGGCACATTCTTCTTGAACAGCCTTATCATGTCCCTTGGCATCGTGCTCGCTCAGCTGATTACATGTTCACTCGCCGCATACGCTTTTGCGTTGATCGATTTTCGCGGGAGCCGGCTGTTGTTTCTCGTCGTGCTGGCCACCATGATGGTGCCCTTTGAGGCCACCATGATCCCGTCATATCTGGTGATCAATGGGCTCGGACTCCTGAATTCGTTCCTCGGACTAATTCTTCCGAGCGCTACCAGCGTCTTCGGAATCTTTCTGCTTCGTCAGTTCTTTCTGACTATTCCAAAAGACATCCTCGAGGCTGCGGCAATCGATGGATGTTCGCACTTTGGTACTTTTATGCGCATCGTCTTGCCGCTGTCGAAGCCAGTGCTCGCGACCTTGGCGCTCTTCTCCTTTCTCGGGGCGTGGAACAACTACCTCTGGCCGCTGCTGATCACGACCGAGACGTCGATGCGCACCGTACAGGTGGGACTCAAGTATCTGGTCGATGAGGAGATCGGCACTCAATGGCCGCAACTGATGGCTGCTTCGACTTTCGTGATCGTACCCGTGCTCGTACTCTTCCTCGTTCTGCAGCGGTTTTTCATCAAGGGTGTGATGCACACCGGAGATCACTGATGCCCTGCGCCCCGTCTACCAACTGCCTCACAACCCAGCACCAATCGATTGGCAAATAATGATTCGATCCCACCGCAAGTTCCGCCTGATCCGTTCTCTCGGAGTGATGGCCGTCGCAGCCCTGACCCTGACCTCGTGCGCAGCAACACCTACTGGCGAGGAATCCAAGACAGTTTCGATCGACTTTTGGACAACACAACAGGGCGAGTACAAAGACGAGCTCGCGGCATTCACTGCGCTCCATTCCGATATCACGGTCAACCCCTCATTTATGGGCGATTATGACGAGATGCAGCAGAAAGTGCTAGCCGGCATCGTCGGTGGAACCGTACCGCAGGTCGTTCAGTTGGGCCAGCGTTATGGCATCCCCCAGGTAGCTGACTCCGGCATGCTTCTCCCGATTGGGGACATCCTCGCTTCTGAAACGGTCGAGGATATCTTTCCGGCCTTCTTGGAACGCTTCACTTACAAAGAGAAGCTGTGGACCGTGCCATTCCAGAGCAGCACACCAGTTTTGTACTACAACAAGACGCTGTTTGACTCGAAGGGATTTGTGCCGCCGGAGACCTGGGACGAACTGGTCGCAACCGCGACGAACCTCACTACGCCGGATGTGTGGGGCTTCAATACAGCAGCCGACATTCCCTGGTACTTTCAGCCGATGACTTGGAACCGGGGCGGGGAACTTCTCGATAACGACGGTGAGGTCAACCTCGACTCAGCTGAAGCGATCGAAACCCTGACATCATTCCAAAACCTCGTCTACAACAGTAAAGCCATGCCACAAAACCAGCACGCAACAGCCAAGGAAGACTTCATCGGCGGACGGCTGGCGATGTTGTTCGCTTCGGGATCAGGACTAGCAGGTACTCAGGAGCAGGTCGGCGACGCATTTGAGGTCGGAGTTGCCTACATCCCCGGAATCGTCGACGGTCAGGCGCGGTCGGTTCCGATTGGCGGAAACAGTCTCGGCATTTTCGCCTCAAGTCCCGCGCAGGAAGAGGCGTCGGCGGAGTTGGTTGAGTTTTTGACGAATACCGAGAACTCTGCAGCGGGGAGTATCGCCTCCGGGTACATCGCCATCCGATCGTCGTCATTGGAACTTCCAAAATTTCAGAAGCACCTCGTGGAAAATCCAGAGTTCAAGGTGACCATCGACCAGTTGGAGTACCTGCGCGGACAGGGGATCAGCCCTGCTGATTCCCTCATCTGGAAGGGCATCATCGACGCGTTCGAGTCGATCGAGACGGATCCTGAGGCGGATGCCGCGGAGCTCCTGGGCGCGCTTCAAGTCGAAGTCTCCGACTACCTGGCAGACTATCGAAAATGATCATTTTAGCGCACCGCGGGGCATCCGGGCACGCCCCGGAGAATACGCTTTCTGCCTTCTATCGAGGCCTGGACCTCGGGGCTCACGGTGTTGAATTTGACCTTCGTCGTTCGAGTGACGGGGAGATCGTGGTGTTCCACGATCTCACAGTTGACCGCACTACTGACGGTCACGGTCCCCTAGCCGAGTACACCTGGCCCGAACTACGCCACCTTGACGCAGGAAGCTGGTTTTCGCCGCGATTCGCTGGGGAACGCATCGTACGATTTGTCGACCTTCTCTACGCGTTCGGCGGGCGTCAGATCCATCTGGCTGTTGAGCTGAAAGCGAACCACATTGAGGAGGATGTCTGGGCCATGATCACGGAGACCAGCCGACATGCGACCATTACCGTCACCTCCTTCGACTTGACAAATCTGAAGAGAATGCGTGAGGTATCTTCCGAGGTACGTCTCGGATATCTGACCAAGACGCTCGATGAGCGCACCGTGGCCCAGGCTAGATCGGTGAGTGCTGAGCAAATATGCCCCGATGCATCCGCTCTGAGTGTTGAGCAAATGCAAATGGCCCGCCACGCGGCTCTTGAAGTGCGCTGCTGGAACTCGCGGCCGGTGGGAGCGATGCAGAATGCAGCCGCTCTTGGGGCAGATGGGATGACTGTTGATTTTCCCGACAGACTGGTCGACTATCTGGCGACCCACGGTGGATCGGGAGAATGGCCCGGCCACGAGGCCGCGCTAACAGTACAAACCCGAGGGTAGCTGCTCGCTGCTGCAGGTAGGTCAGGGGGCAAAAGGACGGCCCGAAGGACCTTGCGGAGCGCATAGCGACCGCTGCCCTCTTCCGTCATCTCGCGCAGCGCGAGCGTCAGTCGACGACTTCGATTTGAGTGCGGATGTATTCCTTCTCACGATCGGAGAGTGTCGCCGGGCCTGGCTCGATAATCGAGTCACACAAGCGGGCGACTTCGGCCAGCGCCTTGGGACTCAAGGGGGCGTCCAAGTTCGCGAGGATCTCGTGCTTGAAGTCAATGTCAAGGTACGGCCACCAGCGATCGATTGGTGGCAGAACGATCTCACTCATGAGAATCTCCTGTTCAGCGGCCAGAGTCGAGAGCCACATCTCAATGATGCGCCGAGTTCGGCAGTGCCGATAGGGGCGACGCGTCGTTGAAACGAATGCCCGCCGGCTGACACCTCGACGCTGTTGGTCGTGTCGTACCCCGCGCGTAGGCTGCGGACATGCGCGCAATTATCGTGAACTCTCCTGGTGGTCCTGAATCCCTCACCCTGACGACGGTGCCCGATCTCGTTGTCGGGGCCCACGACATCCGTTTGGAGGTCGCAGCGGCGGGCGTGAACCGAGCGGATATCCTGCAACGGCAGGGCAATTATCCCTCACCGGCCGACGCGCCACAGTGGCCGGGGCTGGAGGTGTCTGGCGTGGTCATCGAGGTAGGCGACGACGTGACCCGGTTCGGCATCGGCGATCGGGTGTGTGCGCTGCTCGCCGGCGGCGGCTACGCCACTGAAGCCGTGGTGCACGAAGACCTGGCGTTACTGGTGCCACTGTCAATGGACCTCATCGACGCCGCAGCCCTGCCGGAAGCCCTGGCCACCGTGTGGTCGAACGTGTTCATGGACGCTGCGCTCCAGCCCGGAGAAACACTGCTCGTGCACGGCGGCGGGAGCGGAATCGGCACGACCGCCATCCAGCTCGGCCGCCTCATGGATGCCCATGTGGCCGTGACGGCCGGATCCGCCGAGAAACTCGCCGTGTGCGAAAGCCTGGGGGCGCAGATTCTGGTCAACTACCGGGAACAGGATTTCGTCGCCGAGATCAACACCGCCACCGACGGTCACGGTGCCGACGTGATCCTGGACATCATGGGTGGCGGCTATGCAGCCCGCAATATTGAGGCGGTCGCGGTGAACGGGCGCATCATGGTGCTCGCCAACCAGAGCGGCGAACCGGCCCGGTTCGACCCATTTCGCCTCATGCAGAAGCGCGCCCGCTATTGGGGCACCACCCTGCGGTCGCGGCCGCTGGCCGAAAAGGTCGCCATTCTGCGTTCCCTGGAATCGGCGGTCTGGCCGTGGATCGCGTCGGGTGAGTTTCGACCGGTGATCGACGGCCGGTTCTCGTTTGCGAGTGCAGCGGATGCGCATCGGCGGCTGGAATCATCGACTCACGTCGGCAAGATCGTGCTGGTGCCCTGAACCGACCGTGAAGTCAGCGCGAGCAGCCTTCGCGCGAGCAGCCTTCGCGCGAGCAGCCTTCGCGCGAGCAGCCTTCGCGCGAGCAGCCTTCGCGCGCCGATATAAAAAAGGGGCCGCACCGACCGGTGCGACCCCCTCACTTCTCTGTCGAGCGGCTACGTCTGTTCGGCTGCAGCGGCGCGAGCCAGCTCGGTCCACGGCTGGGTGAAGGCGGGCGTGACCCCGTGATCACGCCGAGCAGGACACCGCCGATAATTACGACGATCCAGCTGAGCTCCGAGCCGAAACCGACCGACAGCACGACGGCCAGCATCATGGCCATGGAGACCACGTGGTGACCGAGGCGACGACCACTCCGGCGCCAGCGCCGAAAATAGGAAAGCCGAGGGCCACTTTTTGTCGACACCACCTCGTGAGCTATCGCTGTGGCCTGTCTTGAGTGCTCGAGTCGGGTTCTCCCGTCGTGAGGCACGGACTGTGCACGATGAAGTGCAGTGGCAGCACCTCACCGGGCCAGCAAACCGGGCGCGAGCAGTCGAGCGAGCGAACGAGCGACTCAGCGGGTGTAGTGGGACTCCTGCACCTCGTACACCGGGGTGTCAAGCCCCTCCATGCGTGCCTTGATCTGCAGCGCGAGGTAGTTCGAGTAGTGCCGGCTCTGGTGTAGGTTGCCGCCGTGAATCCAGAGTTGCGGCACGTTCGTGGGCTTCCACATGTTGCGCAGCTCCCCCTCCCACGGCCCCGGGTCCTTCGGGGTGTCGGAGCCGTAGCCCCAGCAACGGCCGACCTGGTCGGCGACCTCCGGTGAAACCAGGTCGGCCAGCCATTCGTTCATGGAGCCGTACCCTGTGGCGTACACGATCAGGTCCGCGTCCAGCTCGGTGCCGTCGGCGAGAACCACGGAGGTGGGCGTGATGTGATCGAGCTGGCCCGATTTCACGGCGACCCGGCCGTCGATCAGCAACTGCGAGGCGCCCACGTCGATGTAATAGCCCGACCCGCGGCGCAGGTATTTCAGGAACAGGCCCGAGCCATCCGTTCCAAAATCCAAATCGAAACCAACATCGCTCAGCTTTGAGTAGAAGTCGGCGTCACGCTTTGCCATCTGCTCGAAGACCGGAATCTGCGCGGACGGCAGAATGCGGTACGGCAGCGAAGCAAAGAGCAGGTCGGCCTTCTCGGTGGTCACTCCGTTGGCCAGCGCCTGCTCAGAGTAGAGTCCGCCGAGCGCGAGGTCCATGAGTGAGTCGCTGCGGGAGATGTGTGTCGACGAGCGCTGCACCATGGTGACGTCGGCGCCGTGCTCCCACAGGTCGGCGCAGATATCGTGGGCCGAGTTGTTCGACCCGATCACGACGGCCTTTTTGCCGGTGTAGTCGCCCCCACCGGGATGCTGCGAGGAATGGTGTTGTTCACCTTTGAAAGACCGGGCACCCGCAAAGACCGGCGTGTTGGGGTAGCCAGAGACGCCGAGCGCGAAGACCAGCTGCTTGGGGCGTAGGGTGACCGGCGTGCCGTCGCGCATGACCTCGACCACCCACTCCTGGGCATCCTCGTCGAAGGTCGCCTTCGTGCATTCGGTGCTCGACCAGTAGTTGAGTTCCATGATGCTCGTGTAGTGCTCGAGCCAGTCGCCGATCTTGTCTTTCGAGGCGAAGACCGGCCAGTCCTCGGGAAACTTCAGGTAGGGCAGGTGGTCGTACCACACCGGGTCGTGCAGGTGCAGCGACTTGTACCGGTTACGCCACGAATCCCCAGCTCTGGCGTTCTTCTCAATCACGATCGTGGGAACGCCGAGCCGGCGCATGCGGGCAGCCAGGCCGATGCCGCCCTGCCCGCCGCCCACGATCACGCAGTACGGCTGTTCCTCGTAGCCGAGCCGCGCCTCCTGGGCGGTTTTCTCCTCGAGCCACGAGGTGCGGCCCTTCGCAATTTCGTGGGAGACGCCCTGTTCGCGGTTACGGCCTTTCTTTTCTTCGAAACCCTTGAGTTCCTGCATTGTGGTGAGCAGGGTGTAGCACCGGCCAGCGTGCAGGCGCAGGTGTGCGTACCCGCGGGCCTGGCCGGTTTCGAAGGTCACCCACGCCTCGGCAGCACCGGCGTCCCCGGTCGCGGGTTCGGCGAGCGCCCAGTTGTGCGGGCGCACTTCGTCGAGGGTGGCGGTGAGCATCCGTTTGATGTCGGCTTTACCTTCGAGGGTCTTCAAATTCCAGGTGAAGGACACGAAATCGCGCCAGTAGCAATCGTCGGCAAACAGCGCCGCGGCGCCGTCGACATCTCGGTTCTGCAGGGCCGTGTCGAACCGGGCGAGCCAGTTGTCGACGACGGTGCTCGGTGAATCGGGCATGTCACTCCTTTGTGATCCAGCGGAAGGTCAGCCCTGTGTCGGACGCGACCTGTATGTTCAAGTACAGGGCCGCAGGGGTTACATCGGCGTTACACCCGGTGCTTCTGATCGGCGTCATCGTCGGATCCAATGGAGGAGACAGCGCATGTCCTACGGGCCGAGCACCCCGGTTCTCACAGCTGGCCAGCGATTCTCCTGCCCCAAAGAATATGAACGGATACTCCGCGCGGCCCACGAACGCGCCCAGGCCGATGCGCCACCGCCGGCGATCACCGCCGCGGTGTGGGAATCCTGGCAACGTTCCCTGGCCGCGGGCATCGACCCCGACCGGCACCTGCCTCGGCATCTGCACGAGGTGGCCGACGTCGTGGCGCTGCGCCGTGGGCATCCGCTAGAGACCGTGATGCCGGCACTCAGCGAACTTCTGGCCGATGAGAGCGCGGATGGGCAGCACCTGCTCGTGCTCGCCGACGCTCGCGGCGAGGTACTGTGGCGGGTCGGCAGTCGCTCGGCCATGCGGCAGGCCGACGGGCTTGAGTTCGTGGAGGGCGCTGACTGGTCCGAGGCCGGCGTGGGCACCAACGCCATCAGCGAAGTGGTGCTGAGTGGGCGCGCCGCGCAGTTATTTTCGGCCGAACATCTCGTGCGCACGCACCACGAGTGGGCGTGTACGGCCTCACCCATTCGAGACCCGGATAGTGGCGTGGTGATCGGGGTTTTAAACGTGTCCGGGCCACTCAACACGGTCACGGCCGACAGCATGCGGATGGTCAAGTGCGGGGTTCGGGTGGCCGAGGAGTTGTTGCGGGCGGCGCGACGAGAACCGGCGCGTCGGTCCGGGTCGGTGGCTGCCGGGCGCTCATTGATGGTTTCATCTGTACTCTCGCTCGAGCTGCTCGGTGAGAGCCCGTCGGTACTCGGCGCCGACAGCAGTCGGATGCCGTTGTCGCTGCGCCGCGCGGAGATTCTGGCCCTGCTTGAGTCACGGGAGCGCGGCTGGAGCGCCGACGAACTCGCCTATGCCGTTCATGGGGAGACCGGTTCCGCCTCGGCTATCCGCATTGAGATGCACCGTATTCGCCGGGTGCTCGGCGACGCGCTGGAATCCACGCCGTATCGCCTCGCACCCAGCCTGCGCGGCTCGTCTGACTCGGCGCGCGTGTTACGATTGGTGCGCGGCGGGCAGGTGGCTGCTGCCCTCGCGGCGTACACCGCCCCGTTACTGGTCCGGTCGACCGCCCGGGCTATCGAACCGCTGCGCGCCGAGCTCACGAACGCGGTGGGGGCATCCATTCGCGCCAGTGGAAACGCCGAGCTGCTGCGCCTCTGGTGCGCAACCGAGATGGGCAGCGATGACCGCGCCGCCGTGCCGATCCTCGGCCGGGTGGTCGGTTTCGAAGATGCCGCCTATCTAGCGTCGCTCGCCCGCCTCAGCCGCATCGACCTCGAGCTCGGCGGCTAGAACCATGGGGAGGGCTGCGTACGAGAGGGACTGAGGCGCAGCACCGCATCCGAAGCCACCTAGGCTGCCGGATTCAGGTCCAGAGAAATGGAGTCCGCAGCGGCGCGCAGCGCGGGAATGGCACGCTGCGCAAACGCATCGTCGACCCGCGACACCGGCCCGGACACACTGATGGCGGTGGGCGTCGGCGCATTCGGAACCCCCATCGCAAAGCAGCGCACACCGAGTTCCTGCTCGCCGTCGTCAATGGAGTAGCCGCGTTCCCGGATCCGAGCCAGATCGGCCAGCAGATCATCCACCGTTCCGATGCTCATGGTCGTGGGCCTTGGCATGCCAGTCCTGGCCATTATGACGCGCACGGTGTCATCGCCCAGCTGCGCCAGAATGGCCTTGCCGACCCCGGTAGCGTGAGCATGCGCGCGTCGGCCGACCTCCGTGAACATGCGCATGGAGTGTTTGGACGGAGCCTGGGCGATGTACAACGCCATGTCGGCATCGAGAACGGCCATGTTCGCCGTCTCCCCGAGTTGATCGACCAGCGACCGAAGTTGCAGGCCAGCGTGGGCGCCCAGCTGCTTGCTGGCTGCCGTTCCGAGGCGAATGAGTCCGGGGCCCAGAGCGTACCGCCGGTTGGCGAGCTGGCGAATGTACCCCTTGGTCATCAGCGTGCGCAGCAGTCGATGGATAGTGGGCAGTGGCAGGTCGGTAGAGGCCGCGAGCTCACTCAGCATCACCTCTCCACCGGCAGCCGTGATCAGCTCCAGGAGTTCAAAAGCCCGTTCCACGGACTGCACCCCGCTACCAGCTGCGCGTTCTGCCATCTCCAGGCCTCCAGACCGTGTGTAACAACAGATATCCGCATTGCGGAAATCGTCGCCCGGTTCCCCAGAGTACACAGCAGTTGACGCGGGGCCGCACTAACCATAGTCTTTTCGTATAACAGAAACTAACTTCCACGATGCGAAATATATGTGGATCAAAGTCGCTCATTTGTCGACTCGAGCAAGGATGCCCATGCTGTACACCGTAAACTGCTCCATCCTCCTGACCGAGCTGCCGTTACTCCAGCGCCCGGCCGCGGCGAAGGCCGCCGGCTTCAACGCGGTCGAGTTCTGGTGGCCCTTTGCCGCCGCAGTTCCCACCGAAACGGAGATTGCCGACTTTGAGAACGCGATCACGGACGCCGATGTTCGACTAACCGGTTTGAACTTCGCGGCCGGGGACATGCCGGCCGGGGACCGGGGTCTGGTCTCCTGGCCCGCCCGTTCCAACGAGTTCCGAGACAACCTGGCGGTCGCGGCCGGCATCGGCGAGCGCCTCGGCTGCACGTCCTTCAATGCCCTCTACGGAAACCGTATCGACGGCGTCACCGCCGAGGAACAAGACGAGCTCGCTATCGAAAACCTCTCCCTCGCCGCGCGATCCGTCGCCCTGATCGGTGGCACCGTGCTGCTTGAGCCAGTGAGCGGGGCGCCGAAGTATCCCCTGCGAACGGCGACCGACGTGTTGTCCGTTATCGACCGGGTGCGCGCCGAGACCGGCGACACGAACATCAAATTGCTCGCCGACTTCTACCACCTCGCCGTCAACGGTGACGACGTCGAAGCCGTGATCGCCGAACACGCACACGAATTCGGCCACATCCAGATTGCCGACGCACCCGGTCGCGGCGAACCAGGAACGGGCACCCTACCGATTCACGAGTGGCTCGCGCGCAGTCAGGAGCTCGGCTACCAGGGCGCCATCGGGCTTGAGTACAAGACGACCACGGCTTATCCGTTTGCCTGGCTCGAAGCTGTCTAACCGACCACGCGCATCCGCCACCATTTAGAAAAGGACAACGAAAATGATCAATGTTGCCGTCATCGGCCTGGGGATCATGGGCCTTCCCATGGCGATCAATCTCGTCAAAGCCGGCCACAACGTCATCGGTTTCAACCGCAGCCCGGCACGAATCGATCAATTGATTGCCGCGGGCGGCCGCGGCGCGGCCAACATCGCCGAAGCCGTGCGGGATGCCCATGTCGTGTTCACGATGCTGCCCGACTCGCCCGATGTCGAAAACGTCGTCGGCGGCCCGGACGGCGTCTTCGCCAACACCCCGGCCGATGCTACGTGGATTGACACCAGCACAATCCGTCCCGATGTTACCGTTCGCCTCGCCAACGCTGCACGGGAGGCCGGGCTCAAGGCCGTCGACGCCCCCGTCTCCGGCGGCGAGGCCGGCGCGATCGAGGGCACCCTGTCGATCATGGTCGGCGGGGACGCCGCCGACGTCGAGGCCGTTCGCAGCCTACTCGACGCGATGGGAAGCACCGTCGTGCACGTCGGTCCGGCCGGGTCTGGCCAGACGGTCAAGGCCGCTAACCAGCTCATCGTTGCCGGTACCATCCAGCTCGTCGCCGAGGCGCTCGTATTTCTGGAGGCACACTCGGTCGACACCGAGGCCGCCGTCAAGGTTCTGGCCGGCGGACTGGCCGGCAATCGAATCCTGGACCGCAAGGCGGCCTCAATGGTGGCGCGCCGCTTCGAACCGGGTTTCCGGGTCGACCTGCACCACAAGGACCTGGGCATCGTCACCGCCGCTGCCCGCGCCGCCGGCGTCGCCATTCCGCTGGGTGCGATGGTGGCCCAGCTGATGGGCGCCCTGCGTGCCGAAGGCCACGGTTCGCTCGATCACTCGGCTCTGCTGTTGCTGGTCGAGCAGATGTCCGGCCGCTCGCACACCGAAACACCGACGATTCAGCTCCAGGGAGAACCACATGTCTAAAATGCGTGCAGTCGACGTCGCCGTCGCCATCCTCGAGAAAGAGGGAGCCACCCAGACCTTCGGCGTTCCGGGCGCCGCCATCAACCCGTTCTACTCGGCCATGCGCGCTCACGGCGGCATCGACCACATCCTGGCCCGCCACGTAGAGGGTGCGTCGCACATGGCCGAAGGATTCACCCGCACCAAAGCCGGCAACATCGGCGTGTGCATCGGCACCTCCGGGCCGGCCGGCACCGACATGATGACCGGGCTCTACTCTGCATGGGCCGACTCGACGGCCATCCTCTGCATCACCGGCCAGGCTCCGGTGAGCAAGCTGCACAAGGAAGACTTCCAGGGCGTCGACATCGCTTCTATTGCGGCTCCCGTCACCAAGATGGCCGTCACCGTGCTCGAGGCCGGGCAGGTTCCCGGCGTCTTCCAGAAGGCGTTCTATCTGATGCGCTCCGGCCGTCCGGGCCCGGTCTTGATCGACCTGCCGATCGATGTGCAGCTCACCGAAATCGAGTTCGACATCGACACCTATGAGCCACTGGCGGTAGCCCGGCCCGCAGCATCGGTTGCCCAGCTGAAGAAGGCACTCGCCATGCTGCTGCTGGCCAAGCGCCCGGTGATCATCGCCGGCGGCGGCGTGATCAACGCGGATGCCTCGGAGCAGCTAGTGCAGCTCGCCGAGGTGTTAAATGTTCCGGTTATTCCCACGCTGATGGGCTGGGGCAGCATCCCCGACGACCACCGGCTCGCGGCTGGCATGGTGGGACTGATGACCTCGCACCGCTACGGCAATGCGACCATGCTCGAATCGGATTTCGTTCTCGGCATCGGTAACCGCTGGGCCAACCGGCACACTGGCGGCCTCGACACGTACACGAAAGGCCGTACGTTCATTCATATTGACATCGAGCCCACCCAGATAGGGCGGATCTTCTCACCAGACTTCGGCATCGTCTCCGATGCCGCAGCTGCGCTTCGCGGTCTGGTTGAACTGGCACGGGAATGCAAGGCCCAAGGCGGACTGCCCGATTGGGAGAGCTGGGTTGAGAGCTGCGTACACCGCAAGAACACGATGCAGCGCAAGACGCACTTCGACAATGTGCCGATGAAACCGCAACGCGTGTATGAGGAGATGAATCGGGCATTCGGCACCGAGACCCGATATGTGACCACGATCGGGCTCTCTCAGATTGCCGGGGCACAGTTTCTCAATGTGTTCCACCCGCGGCACTGGATCAATTGCGGCCAGGCCGGTCCCCTCGGCTGGACGCTGCCTGCTGCCCTGGGGGTAGCCGTGGCCGATCCGACGAAAACGGTCGTCGGGCTCAGCGGCGACTACGACTTTCAGTTCATGATCGAAGAACTGGCGGTGGGCGCTCAATTCCACATCCCGTACATCCATGTCGTCGTGAACAACTCCTATCTCGGCCTGATCCGGCAGGCGCAGCGCCGGTTCGACATGGATTATCAGGTGTCGCTCGCGTTTGAGAACATCAACTCGCCCGAGCTTGAGGGCTACGGCGTCGACCACGTCAAGGTGGCCGAGGGCCTCGGCTGTAAAGCCATCCGGGTGCGCGAAGCCGACGATCTGCAGGCAGCGTTCGCGCAGGCACGGGATTGGATGGCCGAGTTCCGGGTTCCCGTGGTCGTCGAGGTCATCCTCGAGCGGGTCACGAATATCTCGATGGCCGCCGCCGAGATCGATGCCGTGACCGAGTTTGAAGCCCTGGCCGAGACAGCAACCGATGTGCCCACCGCGCTCTCCTTCGCGGTCTGACTCGCCTTTTTGACCTAGTGCACGTGCAATTCACGAACAAAGGAGTTCTTGTGAGTACAACAACCGTTAACGCCCCGAGCGCCAGCATCATGTTCGGTGCGCTCCGCGCGGCCGTGACCGACCCAGCCCGGGTGAAGACCCGGGCCCTCGACCGGTACGCCAACGCCCACGATGCCTCACATTTCCTGCTGATCCCGCAGGCGGTCGTGGTGGCCACGGACGCTGCCGAGGTCGGCGCGCTCCTGTGCGCCGCTGCGGCGCAGGGCGCACACCTCACGTTCCGGTCGGGAGGCACTAGCCTGAGCGGGCAGGCCATCACCGACGGGGTGCTGGTCGATGTGCGTCGCAACTTCAAGAACATCGAGGTACTCGACGACGGCCTCCGGGTGCGGGTGCAGCCGGGCGCCACTGTGCGCGCCGTGAATATCCGGCTGGCCAAGTATGGCCGCAAGTTCGGGCCCGACCCGGCCAGCGAGTCCGCGGCAACCATTGGCGGCGTCGTGGCAAACAATTCCTCTGGAATGGCGTGCGGCACCGTCGATAACACCTACCAGACCCTCGAATCGGTCGTTGTGGTGCTGCCCAGCGGCACCGTCGTTGACACCGGGGCAGCGGATGCCGACGACCAGCTCCTGAAGCGGGAGCCGGTCTTATACAACGGCCTGCTCGAACTCGCACGGCGCACCCGGAGTAATCCGGCATCCGTCGCCACCATTCGGCAGCAGTTCTCGATGAAAAACACCATGGGGTACGGCGTGAATTCCCTTCTGGACTTCGACCGGCCGGTAGACATGCTCGCGCACCTGATTGTGGGCAGCGAGGGCACGCTGGGCTTCGTGGCCGAGACGGTATTTCGTACCGTGCCCAAACTGCCGCATGTGACGACGGCGCTGCTCGTATTTCCCGGGCTCGAAGCCGCCACAGCCGCGCTGCCCGCCCTCGTGGCGACCGGCGCGGCCACCCTGGAACTCATGGACGCGTTATCGCTGACCGTGGGGCAGCAAATGCCCGGTGCCCCGGCCATCGTGCTCGACCTCGTTGTTCAGGAGCACGCCGCCCTTCTCGTGGAATACCACGCCGAGTCGTCCGAGAAACTAGCGCAGCTGCTTGAGACCGGCATGCAGACCGTCAACACGCTGAATCTCACCCTGCCGGCCGATTTCACAACCGATGCGGGCATCCGCGGCCAGCTGTGGTATCTGCGTAAGGGGATCATCCCAGCCGTGGGTGGCACCCGGCCGCAGGGCACGAACGCCCTGCTCGAAGACATCGTGGTTCCCGTGCCGGCGCTCGCCCGCACCTGCATGGAACTCATTCGGCTGTTCGCCAAGTACGCGTACGAGAACTCCATGATTTTTGGTCATGCCAAAGACGGCAACGTGCACTTCATGCTCACCGACGATTTCAGCAGCCCGACCGGGCTGGAACGGTTCAGCCGGTTCACCGAAGACCTCGTCGACCTCGTGCTCGGCGAGGGTGGTTCGCTCAAGGCCGAGCACGGTACCGGGCGCGTAATGGCACCCTACGTGCAACGCCAATACGGCGACGAGCTCTATGACGTCATGCGGCGCATCAAGGTATTGTTCGACCCGGCCGGCCTGCTCAACCCGGGTGTGCTCATCAATGATGATCCGAACGCGCACCTCAAAGATCTCAAAGCCATCCCAGCCGTGGCAAGCGAAGTAGACCGCTGCACCGAGTGTGGCTGGTGCGAACCGGTGTGCCCGAGCCGTAACGTGACGCTCACACCCCGGCAGCGCATCGTATCGCTGCGTGCAATCGAGCAGGCCCGGCTCGATGGCAATCTCGCCCTGGTGGCCGAGCTGGAAAAAGATTACGAGTACGACGCCGTGCAGACCTGCGCCGCCGACGGCATGTGCCAGACAGCCTGCCCGGTCACGATCAACACCGGCGACCTCATGAAACGCCTGCGCCGGGACGACGCCAACCCGGTCGAGAAAGCAATCTGGAATGTTGCCGCGAAGAACTGGGGCGCCGTGTCTCGGGGTGCTGGCGTGGCCCTGAATGTGGTTCGCACGGTACCCGTCGGCGTCATCCTCGCGCCCAACAAGCTGGCCCGCGCCGTGCTCGGCACAGACGCCGTGCCCCTCTATTCCCCTGAATTGCCCGCTGGCGGCGCCAGCCGTAAACGTCGGGCGGTGACGACTGCGCCCAAGGCGCACCCATCCATCAAAGTTGAAGAAAGCGAAACCAGCCATGCGTAATCCACCGTCGGAAATCACCCGGCAGCGTGCCTTGCCAGCGGATGCGCCGCAGGCCGTCTATTTTCCCGCTTGCGTGCAAACAATGTTCGGTCCGGCCACTACCGGAACTTGCGGCGTACAGGTCAGCTTCGAGCAGTTGTGCGAACGCGCCGGCATCACCCTCCTCGTTCCGGCCGGAATCGATGCCCTATGCTGCGGCACACCATGGTCGTCCAAGGGCATGGCCGACGGGCTCGCCACCATGAGCCAAAAAACCCTTGCCGTCCTGCGCGCCGCCACCGGCGAGGGCGAACTGCCTGTCGTCTGTGATGCTTCTTCCTGCACCGAGGGCCTGCGCCACATCATCGAGGGCGACACCAGCGCGCGGCCCTTGACCGTCATTGACGCGGTCGAGTTCGCAGCCATCCACATCCTGCCGGGCTTGCCGGGGTATAAAAAAATCGAGTCTCTCGCGCTGCACCCCACCTGTTCCTCGACCCGGATGGGCATCAACCCGGCCCTCGATACCGTCGCCGATGCCATCGCCGAACACGTCGAGATCCCCGAGAACTGGGGTTGCTGCGCGTTCGCCGGCGACCGAGGAATGCTCCACCCCGAACTCACCGCATCCGCCACGCGCGCCCAAGCCGCGGACGTCGTCGCCATGGACGCCACCGCCCACGCCTCCTGCAACCGCACCTGCGAGCTCGGAATGACGCGTGCCACCGGCAAGCCGTATCGCCACGTACTCGAGTTGCTCGAAGAAGTCACCCGGCCGTAGGCCCACCTCTCTGAAACCGGGGTTTCTGAGACATGCTGTGGTGAATCGCCAACCCGCGTCGCGTGTCTCACATTCTCCGGTTTTTTGTGCGCGCCCGGAACAACACAGCGGGCGACAACGGATGCCTCCGCTGCCGCCCGCTGCCGGGTGACGGTACTAAACGCGCGTCGGTTCGGGGGCCAGCACGGCCGCCTTCTGGCGCAACATCCAGCGCACGATCAGCCCGAGCGTCGTCATGAGCAGCACGAGCATGATCGAGCCGAGGTTGAAGCCGAGGCCGTAAATGAAAATGAACGAAATCGAGCCGGCTGCGATGCAGTAGTACAGCGTGACCAGGATCGTCTTGCGCAGCAGGTCTCCCTCCCGGCCGAGCAGTCCCACCGTCGCCGAGGCTGCAACGATGTTGTGGATGGCGATCGGATTTCCGCCGGCGCCTCCTACAGCCTGTGCGACCACCACCTGCTCCGGGTTGACCCCGATGGCGTTACCGGTGGAGAACTGGAACTGGGAGAATGTGAGATTCGACACGGTATTGGAACCGGCGACGAACGCTCCGAGCGCTCCGATGAACGGGGCGATGAACGGCCAGGAACTACCCGAGACGGCCGCGGCGCCCTCGGCAAGGGTCACCGGCATGCTCGAGAGATCGGACATGTTGAGGTCCGGCCCGGACTGGATCAGCACGCGCACGAGCGGCACGGCGAACAGCAGGGCCACGGCGGTTCCGGCGAGTTGCTTGCCGGAGACCACCCAGGTCTCGCGAATCTGCCTGCCGTTCATGCGGTGAAGTGCATAGGCGAACAGCGACGCCAGAATGAGCAGGAAGGCCGGCGAGTAGAAGGGCTGCACGGCAGCAGAGATATCGGTGCCCAGAATGTTGTTGAACGGAATGGCGATGCCGGTGAGGAATCCCGTAACCGGCGTAATCACCCGGCTGCCGACCAGTAACACGGCCATCAGCACGTAGGGTGCCCAGGCACTCACGATACTTATGCCACGAGCGGATGCGACGGGTGCCGCCGCCGGTTCTATTGTTCCCATCCAGCGCGGGCTCCACGTGGCGCGCGGGCCGAAGTCGAAGGTCTTCTTCGGCATCAGGAAGCCCTTACTTGAGGTGAACATCACCAGGATGAGTCCGAAGAGGCCGCCGAACAGTGAGGGGAATTCCGGGCCGAGGAAGCGGGCCACGAGAACCGAGGGGATGGTCATGGCAACCGAGGCGTAGAGCGCGAACGGCCAGATCGCGAGCCCGTCACGAAAACGGCGCTCGGGGCCGAAGAAGCCCGTGAGCATGCACACGAGAATCAGCGGAATGAGTAGTCCCACGATCGCGTGCATCGACGCCACCTGGAATCCAATCGAGGCCACGAACTCAGCCATCGTGACGCCGAGCACGGAGAGGCGTTCGGCCACTGCCGGATCACCGCCGAGTCCGCCGCCGACGCCCACGATGATGGGGGTGCCGACCGCGCCGAAGCTCACCGGCGTGCTCTGGATGATGAGGCCCACCATAACGGCAGCCATCGCCGGGAAGCCCATCGCCAGCAGCAGCGGCGCGACGACCGCGGCGGGAGTACCAAAGCCTGAAGCGCCCTCGATGAAGCTTCCGAACAACCACCCAATGATGATCGCCTGGATGCGCCGGTCGGGCGAGATGTTGTTGAACCCGGCGCGGATCCTGGACATCGCTCCTCCGACCGTCAGCGTTGACAGCAGCAGGAGAGCACCGAACACGATGTACAGCAGGGTTGCCGCGATGATCACTCCCTCGAGGGAAGCGGCGATGACTCCGAGAAAGTCCATCTTCCACACCACGAGGGCCACGATCACGGTCGCGATGTAGCCCACTGGCATGGCGTACTTGGCGGGCCATCGAAATCCGGCGAGCAAAATGCCCACCAGCAGAATTGGTGCCAGCGCTAGAAGGCTCAGCACAGCAAGATTGTCCACGATTAGGTCCTCTCTGACCAATTTTCGTATGGTGAAATTTTAATATTGCTTTGTGGATGTCATTCTAGGGCGTCGCTCCATTCAGGGTCAACGGATGTGCCGCCTTTAGACGCAGGCAATGACTGACAAGGCCGCACCCACGGTCCAGAGCCAGCGCATCACGATGTTCGGTGCCCCATTAGTGATGACATGCGGATTCTGTCGATCCTGATCGCCTTCTGCTTCGGCGCCCTGCTCGAGGCACTGGCCGGTTTCGGGGCACCGGTGGCCATCACCGCGGCCATGCTACTGGCCGCCGGCATGAAACCACTCAAATCGGCGATGGTGGCGCTACTCGCCAACACTGCCCCGGTGGCTTTCGGATCGGTGGCGGCGCCGATCATCGCACTCAGCGGCGTCACTGGGCTCCCCATTCATGACCTCGCGTCGATGATCGGTCGACAGACCCCGTTCATGGCCCTACTGGTGCCGCTCGTGTTGGTCTTCATCGTTGACGGCAAGCGCGGCGTGAAACAGACCTGGCCGGTGGCAGTAGTCGCCGGCGTTATCTTCGCGGTGGCACAGTTTCTCGCTTCCAACTTTCTCGCCGTCGAACTCGTGGACGTGATTGCCGCCCTCGCGACCATTGCCGCCGTACTGGTCATGTTGAGGTTCTGGCAGCCGCGCGAAACCATCGGATTCTCAGCGGCAGCAACGAATGCACCCGCGGATGACCTGCAGGTGCTGACCGGCGCCGCCGACAACGGCGGTGCGCTGGCAGTTCGGGCCGGAACGCCGACTGCCGCCTCCTCCTTCGCTGTGGCAGCGTCATCGATCGATGCCGCGCCGGTGAAAACGACGCGGCCCGGCGCGCGCCAGGTATGGACGGCCGTCGCCCCCTACCTGATCATTATCGTGATCTTCTCGATTGCCCAAGTGCCGATAGTCAGGGCCTGGCTGACCGCTTTCGGCAGCGTGACGTTCCGGTGGCCGGGACTTAATGTGATCGACCCGGCCGGCAATCCGGTTGTAGCTCAGCTCTTCAAACTGGACCATCTCAAGGCAGCGGGCACATCCGTGCTGATCTCCGGTGCGGTCCTGATGGCCTTATACAAGATCACGCCCCGCCAGGAACTGCGGATCTACCGGGAAACCCTGCTGCAACTGCGCTGGACCATCGTCACCGTCACCGCCGTGCTCGCCCTGTCGTTCGTCATGAATTTGTCCGGACAAGCCAGCACACTGGGCGTCGCACTGGCCTCTACCGGCGGTTTTTTCGCCCTGCTCTCCCCGCTGCCGGGGTGGATCGGTGTGGCCTTGACCGGCTCCGATACCTCGTCGAACTCCCTGTTCGGGCAGCTGCAGGTCTCCGCCGCCAACTCGGCTGGCCTCTCGCCGGTCTTGATGGCTGCGGCGAATTCCTCAGCCGGGGTGCTGGGCAAGATGCTCTCGGTGCAGAATCTTGCCGTAGCCGCAGCCGCCGTCGGACTCGCCGGCGCAGAGAGCACGCTCCTACGCAAGCTCATCGGCTGGAGCCTGGGCCTGCTCGTGCTGCTCACCCTCTTGATCTAGCTCCAATCCACCCCCGTACTCAACTGGATGGTGCCCCCACGCTCCAGATCGACCAGCTGACGCAGCCATTCAGCGACCCGCGCGACTGGCTTGCCCCAGGCCCCTTCGGAAATTGCCTCATCCCAGAATTTCAGGTGGTGAAGCCCGGGCGGCAGCAGAAACGGCAGCGCGGTGCCGATCAGCGGGTGGCGAAAGCCGCCACGCATCCGCTCATTCAGCCAGCCGATCTCGTCGTCTTCTAAAAGTGCCCGCCGAGCCGGGTCGACTTCGCGGGCGGCTTCGTGATATCACGCCGCGCCGTGATGAACTTTTGCATCACCTCGGCGGTCAGGTCGGCTTAGACCTGACCGCCCAGAAAGAGGATCAGATTTGGGCGTGGCACGTCGCTGTCAGGCGAGGCCGGGCGCAGAGCGTAGGCACGCAGTTCGTCAACATGCACGAGCGCATCATCGGGCTCAGAATCAGAGGTGAACTCGTCATGATTGCGTTGTACCGCTCCAAGATCAGGTCGGCTACGCCCTGCGGTGATTGGGGCATGGCGATCGTCGCCCGCAAACTACACCCCTTCGTCTACTCTGCCGGCCGACCAGGCACTTCGCCGTCATTTTCGATCGGAAAAGTGAGATTTGCTAGTTTGACGTTCAGCCAGTGGCGAACGTACGCTGGGAGTGAGGCTCTTGCCCACGTCGCTTTGCGCGCCGACGTCTGTCGGCTGCCTTTGGCAAATGCGCGGTATCTCAGGCACCCCCGACCACAGCAGATCGGGGGCAGGTTGTCCAACGGAGGAAAATCACATGCGCAAAAGAAGACTATCTATTATCGCGGGTGCGGCTCTGGCCGGCCTCGCCCTGGCTGGCTGTTCCCCGGCCGCTGAGAGCGCCGACGACGGCAACGCCAATCAGGTTGAAGTTTTCACTTGGTGGGCCTCCGGATCAGAAAAAGTAGGACTGGACGCCCTCGTCTCCGTCTTCGACGAACAGTACCCCGACGTGGACTTCAACAACGCCGCCGTCGCCGGCGGTGCAGGCTCGAACGCCAAGGCCGCCCTCGCGTCTCGGCTTGAGGCGAGCAACCCGCCCGACACCTTCCAGGCCCACGCCGGTGCCGAGCTCACCGACTACATTGCCGCCGGCCAGCTGCAGGATCTGAGCAGCTTCTACGAAGAGAACGGTCTCAACGAGGCCTTCCCAGCCACGCTGATCGACCAGCTCACCTCCGATGGCAAGATCTACTCGGTGCCGAGCAACATCCACCGCGCCAACGTCACTTGGGTGAACATCGACGTGCTTGAGAGCGCGGGCATCGACCCGGCTGTTGCGCCCGCCGACATGGACGCCTGGATTGCGGATCTCACCACGCTTAAGGACTCCGGCGTCGAAACTCCCCTCTCCTTGGGCACCGAGTGGACTCAGATGCAGCTGCTCGAGAATGTGCTCATTGCCGATCTCGGCGCGGAGGGCTACACCGGCCTGTGGGACGGTACCACCCCGTGGGATGGTCCCGGCGTTGCGACGGCCGTTGACCACTACAGCCAGCTGCTCGATTTCGTCAACAGCGACTATGTCGGACTGGACTGGGATGCCGCCACGCAGCTCGTGCTAGACGGCAACGCTGGCTACAACGTCATGGGCGACTGGGCCGAGGCTGCATTCGTGCAGGCTGGCCAGACCTACGGCACCGAGTACACCACCTGGGCCACCCCGGGTACCGAGGGCATCTTCGACTTCCTCGCTGACTCCTTCACCCTGCCCGAGGGTGCCCCGCACGAGGCGGCAGCCATCGATTGGCTGACCACGATCAGCTCAGCCGAGGGCCAGAAGGCGTTCAACATCGCCAAGGGTTCCATTCCGGCAAGAACGGATGCTGTCGCATCCGATTACCCGGCCTACCAGCAGACCGCGCTGAAGTCGTTCAGCGAAGACACCGTCGTCAGCTCCCTGGCGCACGGTGCTGCAGCGGCGGCCTCCTGGTCGGCTGACCTTTCCTCGGCCATTGGCAAGTTCGGTTCCGACCGTGACAGCGACGCTTTGATCGCTGTAATGGTCTCGGCTGCCTCGAGCGCACTGGGCTAATCTGCTTCATCCGCACCCTGCTGGCGAGGCCTCTGCCTCGCCAGCAGGGTGCTCTAACGCTGCAACGATTCAACGCACGGAAAGGCGCATTGTGCGCAAGGGAGTACGCAACTGGGGACCCCCGCTTCTGCTGGTGTCCCCCACCATCCTCATCCTGGGAATCTTCGTGTACGGCCTCATCGCCGCCAACATTCAGGTTTCCACGACCAACCGGCACAGTCTCGCGCCCGAGTCCGAGTTCGTGGGCCTCGAAAACTACCTGGCCCTCCTCGGTGAGGATCGTTTTCTGCACTCGCTGTTCAACCTCGTCATGTTCACGGTTGTCTTCATCGCTGGCACGATGCTGTTCGGCTTCATCTGGGCGTGGATGCTCGACAAGGGCGTAAGCGCCGAAGGCGTCTTCCGTTCCGTCTTCCTGTTTCCGATGGCGATCTCGTTCGTTGCCTCCGGTGTGGTGTGGCGCTGGCTACTCAACAGCGCAGAGGGTGATCGGGCATCCGGTCTCAACCGCATTTTTGAAAGCCTCGGGCTCGGCTTTCTGCAAAACGCTTGGTGGAATGAGCCCATCTGGGGCATGGCTGCCATCGCCATGCCCGCCATCTGGCAGCTTTCCGGCTACGTCATGGCCCTGTTCCTGGCCGGCTTCCGCGGCGTTCCGCAGGAGTTGCGCGAGGCTGCTCGCATGGACGGCGCCTCCGAGTGGAAGCTCTACCGTTTCGTGGTCTTCCCGCAGCTGAGCCCGATCGCGTTGTCGGCATTGATTATTGTGAGCCACATGTCGCTCAAGGTCTTCGACCTGATCATGTCGGTGACCGGTTCGATTTACCAGACCGAGGTACCCGCCACCTACCTGTGGGTCACGCTCACCTCGAATGACTATGCCAAGTCCGCCACGATCGCCACGATCTTGCTGCTACTGGCGTCGCTCTTCATCATCCCTTACCTCATTCAAACGTGGCGTTCAGAGAAGGCGAACCGATGACCGTCACCGAAGAAGCACCCCCGGTCTCACGACCTCGGGCTGATCCGGCCCCGCGCACGCCCAAGCCGGCGCGCCGCTTCACCATCGGGCGCACGCTTAAATACGTGCTCCTGATTGTCTTCGTCTTCGTGGTACTCATTCCCGTTTACGTGCTCATCGTGACCAGCTTCAAACCACCGGCTGACGTCACAGCGTCAACGTCGTGGGGGCTCCCGGTGCGGTGGCCCTGGGAGAGCGTAGCCCCGGGCGGACCCACCGGCTTCGATAACTGGACCGGAGCCTGGGCTGCCCTCGCCCCGTCGATCGGCCGCACGTTCCTCTTGGCCATTCCGGCAGCGCTGATTTCATCGTTCGTCGGTGCCATGAACGGCTTCGTGCTCTCGCGCTGGCGGTTTCCGCACGCCGACATCGTCTTCACGTTCATCCTGTTCGGAATGTTCATTCCGTACCAGGCCATCATGACGCCGCTGGTGCAGATGAAGACATCCCTCGGGCTGCCGAGCGATATCTCGACGCTGCTCATGGTGCACGTGATCTACGGGCTGCCGATTTGCACGTTGATTTTTCGCAACTACTACGTGAGCATTCCGATGGAACTCATGGAAGCCTCGCGCATGGACGGCGCCGGTATGCTGCGCACCTTCGCCTCGATCGTGCTGCCCCTGTCGCTGCCGGGTTTCGTGGTCACGATCATCTGGCAGTTCACCAACGCCTGGAACGACTTTCTGTTCGCCATGTTTCTCTCAGACACCAGCGGTGGCCCGGTCTCTCTCGCGTTGAACAACCTCGCGCAGGGTGCGCAACTGGCCAATTACGGTACGGCCATGGCCGGGGCGCTCATTGCATCGCTGCCAACCCTGCTCGTGTACATCATCCTCGGCAAGTACTTCATCGGCGGGCTCATGAGCGGATCGGTCAAGTAACTTCTCGCGCGGTCAGTCTCGGTCTCGGTCTCGGTCGGCTGTGGCTGCATCCACTTCGGCCGGCCGCGCGGGCACAACGTTGAGGAGGTGTGCAGAACTGCGGAGTTATCCCGCTGATCACTCCGGGCGATTGCGGCCCTTTACGGCGATAATCTCCGCGGTTATACACGCCCGGTCCAGCAGCTCGCCGCGGCTTCGAATCGGCGCATGCCCCATCTCGTTGTCGTTCTGCCGCTCAGGCCACTTCAAACCGGCGAGAGCTTCACCGTCGAGGACCGGCCGCTGCACATTACCGTGCTCGCCCCCTTCAAAACGGATGCTGCGCCGTCTGAAATTGCGCAGGTCATAGCCGCGACGATGGCAGGGCAGGATGCCCTGACGGTAACCATCGGGCAGAACGAGCTGTTCGGCCGCCGACACAATATTCCGATGACAGTTATCGACGACAGGCTACGTCGCACGATAGTTCCGAGTCGCTGTGCTGTTCAGAAACGCTGTGCTGTTCAGAAATACTGTGCTGTTCAGAAATACTGTGCTGTTCAGAAATACTGAGCGGGACGCCGCCATCGGCGACTTCGGGCAGACGTCTTCGCCAAGTCAATAATCCACTGTTTTGTGGGAATGCCGCGCAGTTTGTCGGCCGCTACCTGGGCCTGCACAGCGGCAATGCGCTCCTGATTCGAGACTGGGTCACGCTCGACGCGGACTGAGCGTTGCAGCGCATTCACTGGCCGGGCCATGGGTTCACTCATCAGCGGCGTTTCTGATTCGTGCGCCTTGTTGATTGTTGTGCACTTCGGAAATTCTCGCCAGCCAAGCGTGATGCAGCGGCCAGGGTGCGGTCTGTCACCGCGGCCACGACGTCACCCTCGTGCTCAGCCGCCCCACCAAAGCCGGGCGTCTGCACCTAGTTGATGAGCCAGTCACCCTGAAGCGAACTGTAAAGATGGGCCTCATCGAAGAGGAGCACGATCGATGCTGTAACCGCAAGACAGCACCGACCACCGACACGGCTTCGATGTTCGTGGGGTGTAGCGCGGTACGGACCGAGGCGGCTCGGGCGGCGAGTACGCTCGAAAAGTGCTGTCTCGCGATCTAATCCGTCTATACCCCGAGCTCTACCACGTGGCCGCCGATGGCAGCTGGCCAGCCATCGAGCGCCACGGGCTGCTCAGTCCGGCCGCGCTCGTGACCCGCTGGGGCGTCAAACAGGGCGCGCCGCAGGCCGCTATTCTCGGCAGGCGACGCGGTGAGTCACGCGTGCTCGAGCATGGGGAATTCGGGACCGCGGTCATCCGTCATCAAAAGGCGATTCACGAGCCGTCGTTGGAGGATACCCTCGACGATATGACGCTTGCCGAGTGGTACGCCGCAGTGAACGACCGGGTGTTTTTTCACCTGCAGGCGCGCTTTCTGCAGGAACTTCTGCGGGCCCGGTCGTATCGGGACGACGCCCACACAGTGATCACCTTGAACACGAAGAGTCTGGTCGCCGCGCACGAAGACGAGATCGAGTTGAGCGCGATCAACTCCGGTTTCGCTCAGCGGCACAGCAAGGAGCCACGCGGGCGCGACACCTTTCTGTCGATCGCGGACTATCAGCATCCGACCCGGTCGCACGCCGCGACCAAAGGGCAGGACGTCGCCGAACTCGCGATCCCGCGCGGCGTGCGCGACCTGCGTGATCACGTCGTGCGTGTCGAACGGATGCGCGAGGGCACCGTTCTCGAGCGTCTCGCCTGACCTGGGCGCCGCCACGCCCCCGTTACCTTGTTTGTAACCTCGGATGGTGTGAGTATCTGAGGGAGTTGGCCTGTCGGGTCCGGCATGATTGTTGCCC
>NZ_PJJM01000089.1 GCF_002929805.1 Cryobacterium sp. Y50
CTGGTCCTGTTTTATGGCCTGTCATCGCTGAGACATAGGTCTTGGGTCGGACAAGTAGACTGCGGAGAGAAATTCCGGGTGAAGACGCCGCGGGAGCGGGTATCGCAATCGGTCAGGACGTCAAGGAGCTCGCCGGTGAGCGGCAGTCGTCGGTCACGATGTCCCTTGGCGCCCAGCACCTCGATAACGCCGTCGTTCAGATGAACATCGTGCGGGGTGAGGTGGCGAACTTCGCCGGTGCGCAGCCCGCCGGAGTGCATCAGGGCGAAGAATGCGACGGCCTGCCATTTCCACGGCGAAGAAGCCTCCACCCGTGCGGCCGCCCGGAAGAACAACTCAATTTCGGCGTCAGTCAGCAGGTAGGGCCGCGACCGGACGAAACCGGCCTTCCAGCGGTCCGACAGCACGTAAGCCTTCTGGTTGCCGTTGATCCGCACCCACCGGCCGAAGTCTCGGATGTAAGACATCCACGACCGGTAAGGTCCCGGCTGGGACGATTGCTGGACCGTCACCCAGCCCTCGATCGTCGCCCGGACGAGAATCTCCAAAGCATGGTCAGCGCAGTATCGGTCGAACTGTTTCAGATACCAGATCCGGGAAGCGCCGTAACAGCCCATGCTCGTTTTGAACGCGAGGTAGCCCTCAAGGTCATCGGCGAACAGGCTGGCGAATCCGTGCCCGCTCACGGTCGTGGCCTTGCAGGCATCGGAAGCACGCATGCGCGCATCTGCTCGGTGTCGTCGCTCAAATAGACGTTCGTGGAATCCGGACTCGAATGTCCCAGAATTGCGGAGATCGTCGGCAGTGGTGTTCTCGCGCGCAGCAACTTCGTCGCCGCGTGGTGACGCAACATCCGGGTGCCCGCTTTCGTCTGCGTCACCCCGGCGGCCCTGAATATCCGCCGCGTGATCGCATAGATCGTCGCATGATCTGCCAACGCGAGGTGCGGGGCCAACGACCGCAGGAACACGTTCTCGATGTCGGAGGCTGGCCGGTCGCCCAGAACATAGTCGGCCAGCTTACTGAGGACCGCGGCAGGCAGCGGCAACGTCAACGGATTGCCCGTTTTCTGCTGCACGATGCCGAGAGTGGAGCTGCGCCAATCGATGTCCATCAGCCGTAGCGCGATGATGTCGCAGGCGCGTAACCCCGTCACCAGAGCCAGCATCGTGATCGCAGCGTCTCGGGCAGGAACGTCGCCGCAGGTGCAGGCCGGAATGACCAACTGCTCGTCACCGTCGGCCAGTACGGGAACGAGCTGGTGCCACCGCCAGGCGCGCGCCATTGTCAACGCATCAAGTAAATCGTGCCGCTGGACATGGGTGAGGAGTGGGCGGAAATTCGATACCACCGTCCACATCGCCGATGCCGCCCACCGGTCCAGCAATGACTCCAGATAGGCAAACACGGTGGTGCCGTCAGCTGCCTCCAACGACGTGATCCCGCTCGCCTCCAAAAAAAGCAGATATTCGCGTGCCGCCCGACCATAGGCACTTCGAGTAGCCGTGGCCAGGCCACGGCGCTCCATCTCTCACGACCACGCGTCCCAGACGGCGACCAAGTCGGCGCATTGCGGCACTGCCAGGCCGCCGCCGCGGTTACTCATCACCAAGCTCACCCGCCTGGTCAATACATACGAGTCGAACAGTGTCACTAATCAGCCATAATCGAAGTGGCGTTGGACGCTGAAGCGGCCCGTTCTCAGACTCGTCGTCATCGACGCAAACTCCGCCCCCAAAGCCGAGGTGTAGACGCCGTCCTTCCGCGCCAGCAGAGCCAACCATCGAATCGACTTCCGATAGTTACCAATCGTCGACTCTTTGTAACCGGCCGCTCTCCGCGCCTCGACAACGACAACTCCAATGTCATCAACCAGCGTTTCCATAGTATTTTCCCTTCACCGTGCATCTGGACACGATGAAGGTAACGCCAGTGACCGCAGCGCACTATGCCGAGAAAGTCGACCTCCCTCCCTGTAAACAAGCGGCATCGGCACGGTTTCTCGGCTTAACGTCATCCTCGGCATAATCGCTGTTAAGCCGAATTCGGCTTAACAGCGATCGCGGGTCGCAATTTCGTTCCAACGCCTTCCTGCGGGTGCTGAAGAACAACGGCATCACCGAGTCGATGGGCCGCGTCGGCGCCTGCGGCGACAACGCCGCGATGGAGTCCTTCTTCGCGCTGCTGCAAAAGAACGTCCTCGACCGGCAACGCTGGGCGACCCGGGAGGAACTGCGCCTCGCGATCGTCGTCTGAATCGAGCGCACCTACCACCGCCGGCGACGGCAACGCCGCCTCGGCAAACTCACCCCGATCGAGTTTGAGACAATAAACATGGCCCTCACGGCCGCCTAAAACCACTAACCCTCTGAGTCAACTGAACCCGGGGCAGTCCCACGGCGCGTGCTCGTGCAAACGAACGCCGTGCGTGCGGGCGGCGACATCGTGATCGGCTCCCCCAAAGGTTACGAGATGCGCAGCGTGCCCGTTCCTGCCTTTCTCGAAGCGTCGCAGACAGATCAGATCGCAGGCAAACAGCGCAACCAGCTCGTGTTCGGCAATGGCAACATCTATTTGGACACGCCGACCCACTGTGACGTCTGGTTCGCGGGAGCCCGAAAACGCGCACGCCTGACCGATTCGTCCATTCCTATTGGGCTGACGCTGCATGATTTGCGGCATACCGCAGCGTCCCTGGCGATCTCGGCGGCGCAAACGTGAAGGCGGTGCAGCGCATGCTGGGGCACGCCTCAAAGGCGATGACCCTGGACACCTACGCCGATCTATTTGACGATGACCTTGACGCAGTGGCGATCTCGCTTGATACTGCAAAGACCAGGTCGGACGCGCTGCCGTAACGATTCACGCCCGTCGGAGTCGATTTTCTACCTCGAGGAGCGGCCCCAAGGCCCCTGGCGCGGTGTCCCCGCTGCGCGTTGAAATGCCAAAATTGGGCCGTTTCAGCGACCACCGATCACACCTAAATCTTTTGAAGTGTGGGCAAAATGTGGGCAAACGGCCATTCCTGAGAAGTACGAAAACCCTACAGCCCAGTGTTTACAAGGGATGTAGGGCCTCAAAGCATGGTGCCCCTGGAGGGATTCGAACCCCCAACCGTTTCCTTAGGACGGAACTGCTCTTCCGTTGAGCTACAGAGGCTGGTTCGGCAAGTTTAGCCGGTCGCGCCGGTCAGCCCGCTCGATCGAAGCACGACGGTGCCACCGAAACCGCGTAATGCCGACGCCGGCTAGCTGGTCATGTGCACGATCTCGAGCAAGTTGCCGCAGGTCGTCGAGAACAGCCGTGGTCACCGGCCTTATAATCGTCGGTTCCTGCGTGACGCGCACGCCGAGGCCGCGAAGTCGCTCACACCGGAACGTCGTCGACAGCGAATTGGGTGAACGGGATGCCGTCGGCGTCCGGGGCCTCCCTGACCGGCTTCGCGGCGAGGTGGCCGCTGGGTTCCAGCAACAGTTCGGTGCCTTTCGGGTTCTCCGAGGGGACACGACGGTCAGCCAGCGGTCCTCGCCGTCCATGGGGCTGTCATGCTTTTTCAGGAAGCCCAGCACGTCGGTGTAGAACCGCAGTGCCTCCACCTGGTCATCGACGAGCCCGCCCGTAATGTTGATCCGCATGACCAAAAACCTAGGCGGCAGGCGCCAGGTAGGCGTCCCAGTCCTCCAGCGGCCGCTCGACGCCGCGCACAACCCACGTAGTGCCCTGCGGCATCCGCGGGGTGAAGCGCAGCTCCCAGCCCATTTCGGCCGGGGTGTGGTCGCTCTTCAGGTTATTGCAGCGCAGGCAGCAGGCGGCGAGGTTGTCCCAAGTGTCGCGCCCACCGCGCGATCGCGGCAGCACATGGTCGATCGTGGCCGCGGACTTGCCGCAGTAACAGCAGCGGTGATCGTCACGACGCAAGACTCCACGGCGACTGACCGGCACGAGTCTCGACATGGGAATGCGCACGTACCGCGTGAGCAGAATGACGCTCGGCCGATCCCATGACCCCGAGGCCGCGAAAACGGGATGGTCCCGATCGGACTGCACGATCGTCGCCTTCTGATTCATGACCAGAAGGAGTGCCCGTTTGAACGAAACAACGGCGAGGGGCTCATAGCCCGCATTGAGTACCAGTGTGCGCATGCGCTCCCTTTCGAAGGAGGCTGGACGGCTTCCAGCCATTCGAACTACATCCGATGCGCAAAGAACAGGAGCGTGACAAGGCGAGAGAGGGTACAAAAAAGGCGCCGTCACGATGACAACGCCTTACGGCTGCTCACGCAGCTCTTCTCGCTCTGACAACTATGCCGAAAGCACTCGCGACCGCGCACATCCATGGTGTGGATAGTGCGTCGCTCATGCATGGGCTCTCCTTGCGGATCTTCAACTACATCAGGGCACTAGGTTAACCCACAAATGGCGCATCAGGTAAACCTGAACGCGCCATTTGTGTGAGCTGTTACCCAGCGTTCACCGAGGGCGGGTTAGATGCCGATCCGCACGATGTAGTAGTCGCTGCTCCAGATGGGCTGTATCCGCACCGACTGGCCGGTGTATGGGGCGTGCAGAATATTGCCGTTGCCGGCATAGAAGCCGTCGTGACCGGGCATGATCACGAGGTCGCCTGGCACGGCATCCTCGATCGCGATCTTGGTTCCGGCCGCGCCCTGGCCCGTCGACGAGTGCGGCAGACTGATGCCGAATTGCGCATAGACGTACATGATGAAGCCGGAGCAGTCGAAGCCGGCCGGGGTGGCGCCGCCATAGACATACGGTGTGCCCTGATACTGCGAGGCCACATTGAAAACGGATGCGAGATCAAAATTCGGGTAGGTCGGGTTGGCCAGGTAGTCGGCGACGCTCGGACCGGAGTAGCTCGCGGCATACGAGGTCATCTGCGCGGCGACCTCGATACGGCGGGTTTCCGCGGCTGCCGCGGCGGCCGCAGCTTCAAGTTCTTCCGGGGTGGTGGCGGTGAATCCTTCGCGAGCAACACTCACGGTCGCTGCCTGCGCGTCGACCTCAACGGCTTGCGCCTGAGCCTTGGACATTTCGGTGGACTCACTGGCCTGAAAGCTGGCTTCGTTCGAACCGGGGGCGAAGGCATAGGCCGGAAGGGCCATTGTGGCGATCATGCCGGTAGCGAGGGTCATAACGACGACATTGCCGAGGCGGCTGCGGCGCTTCTTCGGGGCCGCACGCGGCAGTGCCCGGTGGGCGTGTGCCGAAGGTTCCACTCTTGCCAGGGCATCGGATGTTCGACCCAGCCCGCGGCGGGACCTTCTCATGCCTAATGCAGCCAAAGTTTTAACCTCCGGCGCCTCGACAACACTAGGTTGTTGTCCCGTCCACTTCGCTAATCGCGGGTGTGTTCCTAGTCAAGAGACGGGGCGAACAGGCGTCTTGGCTAGAGTCCTTCGACCGTTTCTGATCTGTGGGACTCCCCGAGGTTACAAGACGCGCACCCATTTGTCACGCTGAAGTACCATTTTTCTAACGAATTGATAACGGCACGGTCATTGGGACGAGACGTCTGGCTGGAATCGGCGCGGAGCGATCTGCGCCCGATGTCAGTGAGCGACGGGCGCGAAGCCGTCCGGCGTGCTGACGAAAATATGGCTGGCGACCTCGTTGGGCAGTTCCAGGCCGGCACCGAAACCTTCGACCTGTACTAGAACGTACGATCCGGCAACCGAGAAGACTCCCGTCGCGCCGGGCATGACGCCGCTCTGCTTGAGCTGCAGAAGCAGCTCGGGGTCGAACTGCACCGGTTCACCTAGGCGACGGATGACCGCGGTCACCGGCTCGGATGAACTCGCCACCACCGCAACCACGCTGGTTACTCCCGCCATGAACGCCACGGCCGCTGATTCACCGAACTCGTCTAATCCCGGAATCGGATTGCCATAAGGAGACTCGGTGGGGTGACCGAGCAGCTCTAAAATCTTGCGTTCCACCTGTTCGCTCATCACGTGCTCCCAGCGACAGGCCTCATCGTGCACGAACTCCCACTCGAGCCCGATCACGTCGCTGAGCAGACGCTCGGCCAGACGGTGCTTGCGCATCACGTGCACGGCCTTACTGCGGCCCGCCGCAGTCAATTCCAGGTGCCGGTCGCCGGAGACGACGACGAGGCCGTCCCGCTCCATGCGCGCGACGGTCTGGGAGACAGTGGGACCGGAGTGCCCAAGACGCTCGGAGATGCGCGCCCGCAACGGCACGATCTGTTCTTCCTCCAGGTCGAGGATGGTGCGGAGATACATTTCGGTGGTGTCGATCAGATCGCTCATCCGCAGCCCTTCGTTCAGCTCGTGCGCGCACCGCTCATCTGGTGACGGAAGGTGCCTCGTTGGCGGCCTCGGCAATGGCCCGCACAGCGTCACAAGCCTACCCGCCAGTGGGAGGGCAACTAGAATTACGGCATGGCAGACCTTCTCATACCCACCGATCTGCTCCCCGTCGACGGACGATTCGGCTGCGGCCCATCGAAAATCCGGAGAGAACAGCTCGACCACCTGCTCGGATTCGGCACCGGAGTGCTCGGCACCTCGCACCGCCAGCCCCCAGTGAAAGACCTCGTCGGTCGGGTGCGGGCCGGCCTCGCCGAGCTGTTCAGCATTCCGGACGGTTATGAAGTCGTGCTCGGCAATGGCGGCTCGACCGCGTTCTGGGATGCCGCAGCGTTCTCCCTGATCGAGAAGCGCGCGCAGAACCTGGTCTTCGGCGAGTTCGGCGGCAAGTTCGCCAAGGCGGCCGCTGCCCCGTGGCTCGATGCCCCCGACGTGATCAACGCCGACACCGGCTCGCGCAGCGACTTCGTTGTGAAGGGCGGCATCGACGTCTACGCCTGGCCCCAGAATGAGACCTCGACCGGCGTCATGGCCCCGGTCATCCGGGTCGCCGGCGACGCTGGCGCCCTCACTGTCATCGACGCCACGAGCGCCGCCGCTGGCATCGATTTCGATGCCAGCCAGGCCGATGTCTATTACTTCGCCCCGCAGAAAAACCTCGCCTCTGATGGTGGCCTGTGGATCGCCCTGTTCTCCCCGGCGGCCCTCGAACGCGTCGAACGTATCGCCGCGAGCGGCCGGTACATTCCGGAATTTCTCAGCCTCAAGAACGCCGTCGATAACTCCCGCCTGAACCAGACGCTCAATACCCCGGCCCTCAGCACGCTGCTGCTGATGGAGAACCAGATCGATTGGATCAACCAGAGCGGCGGACTGGCGTGGGCGTCCGCGTGCACCCTGGCATCGTCATCCGTTCTATATGACTGGGCGGCAGACGTCGATTACGCGACCCCGTTCGTGGCGGACCCGACCCACCGTTCGCAGGTCGTCGTCACGATCGACTTCGACGACGCCATCGATGCGTCAGCGGTCAGCAAGACGCTACGTGCCAACGGCATTGTTGACACGGAGCCGTACCGCAAGCTCGGCCGCAACCAGCTGCGCATCGCGACCTTCACCGCGATCGACCCTGAGGATGTCAAGAAGCTCGTCGCGTCGATCGAGCACGTCGTCGGCCACCTCGGTAACTAGCACGAAGCCCAACGAAAGGATCGGGCCATGCGTCTCTGGCTGAAAGACAGTGAACGTCGGCCCGATCCGCTACCCGCGAGAACGGATGCCCGCAAGGCACTGCTTGTGGGCACGCTGCTCTGGCTGATCGCCCTCGGCGCCGCACTCGTCATTGAGTTCACGGCGCCGCAGGCATCAGGGGCGGCGAGCGCGTCGGGACCGGGTTGGTGGCTGTGGTGCGCTGTCATCGGCGTCGGGCTCGGACTTGCCGGTATCACCTGGGTTCAGTTCCGCCGCCGCTAGGGCCTCATCGAAGTCGATGCCATCGAGGGCATCGAGCGAGTCATCGGCGTCGTCACCGGACCCATCGTCGCTGTCTTCGTCCGAGTCGTCGGAGTCGTCGGAGTCGTCATAATTCTCTGAATCTGATTCGTCGACATCCGCGTCCCCGTCGTCTTCGACAAGGCGATCCGACCACGGCACCCATTCGGGTGCCAGCAGGGAATCGTCGCCGGGGGTGAGCTCGGTCTCAAGCACCGTCGGCGCGGCATTTTCATCGACTCGGGCCAAGGAGACCGTCCAGCGCCAGCCCGGATAGCCGGTCATCAGGCAGTCGAAAAGTAGCGAGATCACGAACTCGCCCTCATCGAGGTGCCCGATCACCTCGCCGATCGTGTCCTCATCCGTGATCTCTCGGAGCGCAGTGCGGGCCAGATCAACGGCCGCGAGCAAGGTGGCGTCGGTTGGTTTTGCCGTCGTGGGCTGGGCGTCGGCCGGCTGTGCGTCCGTCAGGTCAGGCATCCAGTTCCTCGGCGACCTTGCGTAGCATCGCCGCGATCTTCTTGCTGTGGCTCGACTCGGGGTAGCGCCCGCGCTTGAGGTTGGTGCCGATGCCGTCGAGCAGTTTCACCAGGTCTTCGACGATGATCGCCATGTCGTCGGCCGGTTTGCGGTTGATCTTGGACAGGCTCGGCGGAGCTTCAATCACGCGCACCGAGAGTGCCTGGGCGCCGCGTTTGCCGTCGGCGATACCGAATTCGAGCTTCGCGCCGGCCTTGACGGTAACGCCGGAAGGCAGGGCGGAAGCGTGGAGGAAGACTTCCTGGCCGTCATCGGAAGTGATGAAGCCAAAACCCTTCTCTTCGTCGTAAAACTTGACCTTGCCGGTAGGCATCTGAACCTCACTGAGTTTTGGGCGCACAGAAGAGTGCGGGGTGTGAACTCAGCATATTCGGTTGCGGCCGCTGCGTGCCCGTATCCTTAGCCTGTGACCAATCAAACTCCACGACCCGTCAGCCGGATAGAACGTGTTCTTGCTTACACGGTTGCGGGCGTGGTCGGGCTGTCGATCCTCGCCTTTATCGCGGTGATCGCGGCGACGGCGGTGGGCGTCAAGGCGCCGCAATTCGGGCAGGGTATCTGGCCATCCGTTATCGTGCTCCCGACATTCGGTCTTCCGGTTGGTTTTCTGCTGGTCATCGCGCTCATGGTCACGGTTGGAGTTCGCCGCAGTCGCGAAGCCCGACGAGACCGCGAGTAATGCTCGGCCTCGCGTCACGACTTCGGGCCCTGCCCGATGCCGAGCTGCGGCACGTGATCGGGGTGCGCGGTGTGAGCGCGAACGGCATCCACGATTTCTTTGACCTGGCCGAAGCGCTGCTGCACCCCGAAAGCATCCAGCTGGCGCTCAGCCACCTGGACCGGTCCGTACTGGCCGTACTGGCCGTCGCCGGCGAATACACGAGCGCCGATTCGGTACCCAGCCTGCACGCCGTCGCCCAACGGCTCTCAGCACTGGGTTCCACCGAAGTCACGGCCGCCGATGTGGCCGCCCGCGCCGATTTCCTCGACGCCCTGCTGCTCACAGTTCGTACGGACGGATGCTGCATCCCCTACAACGCCGTCTCGGCTCACCTGGCGAAATGGCCGGCCCAGGGCCTTCCGGGAGCCGCCGATCTGGCCATCACAGTCTCCCCGGCCACCGTAGCCGCCGTGCCGGACACCGATATCCCTTTCATCGACACGCTCGCCACCGAGCGCGCCTTCTCGGTTGTATCGTCGATCGCCGAGCTGGTCAACGAGCTCAGCCGCGAGCCCGCCCGCGAGCTCAGCCGCGGCGGACTCGGTCAGCCCGACACGAAGCGTCTGGCCGCCATCATGACCGTTGAGCTCGAGCTGGTCGCGCCGATCGTCGCCCTGGCCGCGCGGGCCGACCTGCTGGCCCGCTCCGACGGGTATTGGATGGAAACCGAGTCCGGCGAGGCCTGGCTGCTCGAAGGCACCACCTCCCGTTGGTCCACCCTGGCTGCGGCCTCGCAGGCGGCCCTCCCTCCTATCGTCGCCGACATTCTGCCGCGACAGGCGGGGTTGTTCTGGGGCGAGGCGCTATCGGGATTCATCGCCTGGCTCTACCCAGCGGGCGGCGAGTGGATGCAGACTCAGCTGACCGAGTTTGCCCGCGACGCCGAACTGATCGGCATCACGGCTCACGACACCACGAGTACCGCCGGCGCGAGCATGCTACGCGGCGACCTTATGGCGGCTGTGGCGACCATGGCGGCTGCCCTCCCCTCCGAGGTCGGTGCCGTGTATCTCCAGCACGACCTGTCGATGGTGTCCCCCGGCCCGTTGGCCCCGTCGATCGATGCCCGCCTGCGCGGGATGGCCGACGTGGAAAGTCGGGAACTGGCGTCGAGCTATCGCATCACCGCAGCATCCGTCAATCGTGCGCTGGCCGCCGGCGAGAACGCCGCGTCTCTGCTGGCCTTTCTCGCTTCAATCTCGCTCACCGGCATTCCGCAGCCAGTGGACTATCTGATCAATGAGTCAGCCGCCCGCTACGGTCGCGTGCGAGTGGGCACCCTGGCCGACGATGCCGCCCTCGCGTTGAGCTACGTCTCTTCAACGGATGCCGCACTGCTGAACACGATCGCGGTCGACCAGACTCTCGCCCCGCTCGGGCTGGTGCGCGCCGACGACGGTGAGCGCCTGCTCAGTCGGTTCGGCGGCGACGCGGTGTTCTGGGCGCTCAGCGATGCGCGCTATCCCGTCGCCGCCGAGAACGAACATGGCGAGATTGTGCACCTGCGGCGACACCAGGTCGCCAGGATCGCCGTGACCCCGCCGAAGGATCCGGCTCTGAACCTGGTCGAGAAGCTCCGCGCCAGCGACGGCCACGGCGTGTCGGTAGCGGATGCCTGGCTCGCCCGTCAGCTCGACTCCGCCATCAAAGCCAAGCAGACCATCCTGGTCAGCGTTGCGATGCCCGGCGGCTCGGTCGTGGACTATCTGCTCCAACCGGCCAGTGTCAGTAACGGCCGCTTCCGAGCTCGCGACCGACGCGCCGACATCGAGCGCACCCTGCCGTTGAAAAGCATCCTGAGCATCACCCCGGCGCCCTGACCAGCCAGGTGTCGAGGACGACACCCGACGCGAGCATTGGCCGAGTGCAGGCGACGGCATCGGACGCGAGTAGGATTGAGCGCTATGTCTGATGGCCCCCTGATTGTTCAAAGTGACCGCACGGTGTTGCTCGAAGTCGCCCACCCTCTTGCCGAGGATGCTCGTCACGACCTCGCCGTTTTTGCCGAGCTCGAACGGGCTCCCGAGCACATCCACACTTACCGCATCACGCGGCTCGGCCTGTGGAATGCCCGGGCGGCCGGCCACGACGCTTCGGACATGCTCGCCACGCTCGAGAAATATTCCAAGTTCGCCATACCGCAGACGGTCAGCGTGGACATCACCGAGACGGTCGGCCGCTACGGCCGCCTCGTCATCGAACGCGACTCCGAGGGCGACTTGGTGCTACACAGCAGCGACCAGGCCGTGCTCACCGAGATAGCAGGGGCCAAGCGCATCGCGCCACTGCTGATCGGGCATCCGTCGTCGGAAACGTACCTGGTCGAGCCGTGGGCTCGCGGGCAGCTCAAGCAGGAGCTGGTGAAGCTCGGCTGGCCGGCCGAGGACCTCGCCGGGTACACGCCCGGCACCCCGCACGACATCGCCCTGCGCGAAGACGGCTGGGCGCTGCGCGACTACCAGAACAAGGCCGTCGCGAGCTTCTTCGACGGCGGCAGCGGCGTAGTCGTGCTGCCCTGTGGCGCCGGTAAAACACTGGTCGGCGCCGGAGCGATGGCCACCGCCAAGACCAACACGCTCATCCTGGTAACCAACACGGTCTCGGCGCGGCAATGGCGCGACGAACTGCTCAAGCGCACCACGCTCACGCCCGACGAGATCGGCGAATACTCCGGGCAAGTCAAAGAGGTCAAGCCCGTGACCATCGCGACCTACCAAATTCTCACCGCGAAGCGCAAGGGCGAGTACGCCCACCTCGAGCTGCTCGACGCCATGGACTGGGGCCTGGTGATTTACGATGAGGTGCATCTGTTGCCAGCACCCGTGTTCAAGCTCACCGCCGAGCTGCAGGCGCGCCGCCGCCTCGGTCTCACCGCCACCCTGGTGCGCGAGGACGGCCGCGAGGGCGATGTGTTCAGCCTGATCGGCCCCAAGCGGTTCGACGCCCCGTGGAAGGAGATCGAGGCTCAAGGCTTCATCTCGCCCGCCAACTGCTACGAGGTGCGCATCGACCTGCCGCAGTCGGAGCGACTCAGCTACGCTGCGGCAGCGGATGATGAGCGATACCGCATGGCGGCAACCGCTCCGGCCAAGCTCGGCGTAGTGCAGGTCCTGATCAAGAAGCACGAGGGCGAACGTATCCTCGTGATCGGCCAGTACCTCGACCAGATCGACGAGCTCGCCGAGGTGTTGAACGCTCCCCAGCTCACCGGTGCCACTCCAATCGACGAGCGAGAACGGTTGTATCAGGCGTTCCGGGTGGGCGAGGTCAAGGTGCTCGTGGTGTCGAAGGTTGCGAACTTCTCGGTCGACCTGCCCGAGGCGACCGTGGCCATCCAGGTGTCCGGCTCATTCGGCTCTCGCCAGGAGGAGGCCCAGCGCCTCGGCCGTCTGCTGCGACCAAAAGAGTCCGGCCTATCGGCGAACTTCTATACCCTCGTCGCCCGCGACACCGTCGACCAGGACTTCGCGCAGAACCGCCAGCGTTTTCTCGCCGAGCAGGGCTACAGCTACACGATCCTCGACTCGCATAGCCTCGAGGCCGCATAACTCCGTTCCCCGCTCGCCTGAGTACTTTCCGGATCCGGGCCCAGAAAGCGGGCCTACGTTGGATCATGGGCCCGCTTTGGCAAAGCGGCCAGAACAAACGCTTGCCCGATCTCAGGACCGCGTGCGCCCGTAACGCAAGAACAGCATGTCGCCGGCGCGCAGGACGTGCAGCAGCTCCATAGCGCGGGTAACAGCGCTAGCGCCAACGGCGATACGCCCGGCCGAGCCCCCCACCAGCACCGGACTGAAACTCAGGCACAACTCGTCGACACAGTCCGCCGCGAGCAGGTCGCCGAACAGGTGCGGACCCCCCTCGCACAGAATCTGCGGCAAACCGCGTTCGGCGAGCGCCGCCACTACGCGGTGCGGCTCGACTTCTTCGTCGCCGCACACGATCACGTCGGCCACCGCGGCGAGCGCGGCCCGCCGGTCTGACGGGGCGGCGGCGTGGGTCAGCACGATGGGTCGAGTCGCAGCTTCCGTGAAAAGCGGATGCCGCGGGTCGAGATCCAGCCGCCCGGACACCACGGCCAGCGGAGGCTGAGCGGCCAGACCCGCCTGCGTGCGCCAGGCCGCGTCATCCGCTGACAAACGAATGCCGCCGTAGCCCTCGGCCCGAACGGTGCCCGCCCCGATGAGGATCACGTCGGTCAGCAGCCGCAGGGTGTCGAACACGAGTTTGTCGTCGGCGTTGTTCAGACCGCCGCTCAGGTCGTCGATGGTCGCGGCGCCGTCGAGACTCGCGATGAAGTTGACGCGCGTCCGCGGCGCCGAACGGTCGACCACTTGGTAGCTCTCGATCAGTTCCGCCCGCGGCGGCAGCTCGGCGCGCATCAGGCGAGGTTGTGACGCTCGTAGGCGGGCTGCCGAAGCCCGAGGATGGCCTCGGTCATGCGCACGGCATCGACGGCCGCGCGCACGTTGTGCATGCGCACGATCCGCGCTCCCTGCAGAATACAGACCGTCATGGCGGCCAGCGAACCGTCGACCCGCTCGCCGCGCGGCCGATCGAGGCTCTCTCCGACGAAATCCTTATTGGAGACGGCCACGAGCGTCGGCAGGCCGAGCCCGGTGATCTCGCCAAGCCTTCGGGTGATCTCGAGCGAGTGCCGGGTGGTCTTGTTGAGGTCATGGCCGGGGTCGATGATGATGCGGTCGGCCCGCATTCCACGCCCGAGGGCACGGTCGACGCGGGCGAGCAGAAACGCGCTGACCTCGCCAACGACATCGTCGTACTGCGGCGCCGGGTAGGGCATTCGCGGCGCCGCGAGGCTGTGGGTAATCACGAGGGTGGCATCGCTGTCGGCGACCACATCGGCCATGGCGGGGTCGTGCACGCCCGTGGTGTCGTTGATCACGTGCGCGCCGGCGGCGATGCTCGCGGCGGCCACAGCCGGGTGAAAGGTATCGACCGAGATGACCACGCCGGCGCCGCGCAGCGCCGCGACCACCGGAACCACCCGGTCGATCTCCTCCTCGATCGGCACGGCCGGCCCGGGCGCGAACTTGGCGCCACCAATGTCAATCCAATCCGCTCCATCAGCAATGGCCTTCCGTGCCGCTAGAACGGATGCGTCGAGCGCGAACGTTGCACCCTGGTCGTAGAACGAATCCGGCGTGCGATTGACGATGGCCATCACTGCCACCTCGCGATCGAAATCGAAGGTGCGGCCGCCGATCAACCGGCGCGGTGCATCCAGTTGAGGAAGCAGCACTCCCGGAGCGGAGCTGATTCTTGTGCGGGTCATAACGGTCCTCACCATTGGAATGAATCGATTGTTCCATTCCATCATGGCGCTAACTCCTGCCGCGGAACGGATCGTCGGCCGCCGATCCCGGCACATGGGCTCACTCTCAGCGAAGCTCCAGCTAACACGCAGATACTGGGGGCATGACTGACGGCCCCCGCATCCTTATCGTCGATGACGAACCCAATATTCGCGACCTTCTCACCACCAGCCTCCGCTTCGCCGGCTTCGCCGTGCGCGCAGTGGGCAATGGCGCGCAGGCTATCTCCGCCGTGCTAGAGGAGGAACCCGACCTCATTATTCTTGACGTCATGCTTCCCGACATGAACGGTTTCGGTGTCACCAAGCGCCTGCGTTCGGCCGGCTACACGGCCCCGATCCTTTTCCTCACCGCCAAGGACGACACCGAAGACAAGATCACCGGCCTCACCGTCGGCGGCGACGATTACGTGACCAAGCCGTTCAGCCTCGACGAAATCGTCGCTCGGATCAAGGCCATCCTGCGTCGCACCATGCACGCCGACGAAGATGCCGTGATTCGCGCCGGCGAACTCACCATGGATCAGGACACCCACGAGGTTCTTGTCGGCACCGAGGCCATCGAGCTGAGCCCGACCGAGTTCAAGCTGCTGCGTTACCTCATGCTCAACCCCAACCGGGTGCTGTCGAAGGCGCAGATTCTCGATCACGTCTGGGAATACGACTTTAACGGTGACGCCGGAATCGTGGAGAGCTACATCTCCTACCTGCGCCGCAAGGTCGACGTGCACTCGAGCGAACCGCTCATTCAAACCAAGCGTGGCTTCGGCTACATGCTCAAGGCTGCCAAGGCATGATCCATGGGGCTTAGGCACAGCGAGCTTTCGTAGACTCAAGCCACTCATGCACGAAACCCTGTCCAGGCGGTGGAGCAGCATCTCCCTCCGTTCCAAGATCACCGGTGTCACGGTGTTGATGCTCACGCTCGGCCTGCTTGTTTCCGGAATCGGCACCATGGCCATGCTCAAGCAATATGTAGTGACTCAGGTCGACACGCAGCTGCAGGTCGACACGCAAACCGCGCTCAGCGGATACTCGTCGAGCGTGTTCTCCCAGGGTGACACCGAGGGAGTCGCCTCGGACTACTTCGTAGCTCTGTACGACCAGGACGGCGCTCTGATAACCCGCACCTGGCAGGAACGCGACCACGCCGAGCTGCCGGTTATCGGCATGCCGCTCGACCTGAAACGGGTATCGCAGCTCGACGGACAGATTCAAACCCTGTGGGACGCCGCCCACGCCACCGAGTTTCACGCGATTATGGTACCCGTGGTGATCAGCCCGACCGGCACCTACGGCACCCTCGTCATGGCGGTGTCGTTGCGGCCGACCGAGAACACCATGGCTACCTACCTCACGATCTTCCTGGGCTTCGGCGCTGGAGTCGTGCTTATCGGAGCCATGCTCACCCGCGTACTCGTCACCACCACCTTCGTTCCGCTCCGCGAGGCCGAGCAGACCGCCGCGGCGATCGCCGACGGTGACTTCAGCCAGAGGCTCGGCGGCGCCACCCCGAACACCGAGGTCGGGCGCCTCAACCGATCGCTCAACATCATGCTCAGCCGCATCGACCGAGCCTTTAAAGACCGCGCCCGCACCATCGACCAAATGCGCCGCTTCGTTGGCGACGCCAGCCACGAATTGCGCACCCCCCTGGTTTCGGTGCGCGGCTACGCCGAGCTGTATCGTATGGGCGCCCTGCAGACCCCCGAAGATGTCGCCCAGGCCATGGAACGCATCGAAAAAGAGGCCATTCGCATGGGTGGTCTGGTCGAGGATTTGCTTGAACTCGCCCGCCTCGACGAGACCAAGCCGCTCGCGCTCACCCGGGTCGACCTCGTTCCGCTGGCGCGCGACGCCGCCCTCGATGCCATGGCCAGCTCACCGGGCCGCCAGGTGACGGTGCTCACTCCCCCGCCGGCACCCGGGTCGCCCGGTCGCGATCTTGACGCTGACCACGACCACGAGCACCGCGATGGTGATTCCGGCGAGATCGACAGCGATGGAACAGAAAGCATCACCACCGGCACGATTACCCGGCCGTCCGGATCGAGCACTCCGACCGGTGCCATCGCCTTCGCCGGCGCCACCCTGGCCCGGCTGCGCACCCGCAAACCGCGCCGTACAACCGCAGCGCTTCCCGATGCCGGCCTGACGGTGTTGCCCGTCGTACCCCAGCTGCCGCCCGTGGTGATGGCCGAAGAGAACAAGATTCGCCAGGTCATCACCAACTTGATGGGCAATGCGATGCGGTTCACCGCACCGGACAGCCCGATCGAACTCGAGGTCGTGGTCGACCCGCGCACCCTGCGGGCATCGATCGCCATCGTCGACCACGGCGAAGGCATCCCACCACAGATTCGCGAGAAGATCTTCCAGCGCTTCTGGCGCGCCGACTCCAGCCGCGCCCGCGAAACCGGTGGCAGCGGCCTCGGCCTCGCCATCGTCGCCGCCATCGTCGCAAGCCACAACGGTACCGTCGACGTCGTCGACACCCCCGGCGGCGGCGCCACCTTCCGCATCTCGCTCCCCCTCGCCGGCACGCCGAGCGCGCCGCTGCACACCCAGCCCGTCATCCCGTAACCGCCCTCCTGCACAGGCCGCGGCAGGCGGCATCTGTTCACAAATTGGTTGCCGGGCAGCGGATGCTGCACGCTCTCCTTCTACGCTCATGGTCACCAACATTCATGTTTGAGTAGCAGGAAGGCACACCATGACGAGCTTTCAGGTCGACAGCGATGCGGTGCAGAGCACCGCCAACACCGCACGCGGCACGATCGGGCAGGTGCAGGCTGATGTGGCCGAACTCAACGCCCAGCTCACGAGTCTCGAAGGGTTCTGGACCGGCCAGGCATCGGCTGCGTTCCAGGGGGCTTTCGCCGAGTGGCGCGGCATGCACCAGCAGCTGGAAGAGAGCCTGACCCTGCTCAACCAGGCGCTGAGCCTGGCCGGACAACAGTACGCCGAGACCGAGCAGGCCAACACCCGGCTGTTCGCACGGTAGACGATTCGTACCCGGTCGGAGTGTGTTATCCCGCGCGGGATAGCACGACCGCAGCCTAAAAAAGCCCGGAAAGACGCGGATTTTCGGTTGCTAGACTGACAGATGCGCTTGCGCCGCCACCGCGGCCACTCGGACAGCCATGCCGCGAACACGCGGTCGGCGCCATCGAGACATCACACCGAGTACCAAGGATGAGATGACTTTCTCTGCCCACATTCCCGCTACCGAACCATCGACCGGACCGCCTGGCCTCCCCCCGGAGAACAAGACCCGGGTGAACAAAACGGTCTTTTTCGGTTCAGCCTCCGGCATCATTGCCATCGCCCTCTGGGCGATCCTCGCGCCCAACAACGCGAGCGACGTCATTGCCGCCGTCGTCGGCTGGGTGTCGGTCAACCTCGGCTGGTACTACTTTCTAATCGTCACCGTCGTGCTGGTCTTCGTCATCGTCGTCGCCCTGGCCCGCGTCGGCAAGACCCGCCTCGGGCCAGACCACTCCAGGCCGCAATTTAGCTTGTTCACCTGGACCGCCATGCTATTCGCCGCCGGAATCGGCATCGACCTCATGTTCTTCTCGGTCTCCGAACCCGTCACCCAGTACCTCGCCCCGCCCACCGGCGACGGCAGCTCCGTTGAGGCCGCCCGCCAGGCCATGGTCTGGACCCTGTTCCACTACGGCCTCACCGGCTGGGCCCTCTACGCCCTCATGGGACTGGCCCTCGGCTACTTCGCCTACCGGCAAAACCTGCCGCTGAGCATCCGTTCAGCGCTGTACCCGATCTTCGGCAAGAAGATCCGCGGCCCGATCGGCGACGTGGTCGACATCGCGGCGATCCTCGGCACCATTTTCGGCATCGCCACGAGTCTCGGCATCGGCGTCGCCCAGCTCAACTACGGCCTCACCTTTATGTTCGGAGCGCCGGAGACGCTTCTCGTGCAGGCCTCGCTCATCGCCCTGAGCGTGGTCATGGCCACGATCTCGGTCGTCTCCGGGGTTGAGAAGGGCATCCGTCGGCTGTCCGAGCTGAACGTTCTGCTGAGCGTTGGTCTCATGCTGTTCGTTCTGATCGCCGGCAACACGAGCTTCCTGCTCGACGCCATCGTCCTCAACATCGGTGACACCCTGAGCCGGTTCCCGGCTATGACCCTTAATACCTTCGCCTATGACCGGCCCGATGAATGGCTCAACTCGTGGACCCTGTTCTTCTGGGCCTGGTGGATCGCCTGGGCACCGTTCGTCGGGCTGTTCCTGGCCCGCATCAGCCGCGGCCGCACCATCCGCGAGTTCGTCGCAGGCACCATGATCGTGCCGTTCGCGTTCATCCTGATCTGGATCGCCGTGTTCGGCAACAGCGCCCTCGCTATTGTGATCGGCGGTGATGCCGGCTTCGGCGAGGTCGCCATGAATTCGCCGGAGCGTGCGTTTTACTCGCTCCTGGCCGAGTTCCCGTTCGCACCGGCCACCGCCGCGATCGCCACCTTCACCGGACTGCTGTTCTATGTCACGAGCGCCGACTCCGGCGCCCTCGTGATGGCCAATTTCACCTCGCATCTCAAGGACTCCGAGTCCGACGGTCCGAAGTGGCTGCGCATCTTTTGGGCGGTGACCACCGGCGTGCTGACCCTGGCAATGATGCTGGTGGGCGGCATCCCGACCCTGCAAAATGCCACGATCATCATGGGACTGCCCTTCTCGGCGGTACTGCTGCTCGTCATGCTCGGGCTGTATCGCGCGCTTCGGCTTGAGCAATCGCTTACCGACAGTTACCGGGCGAGTCTGCCCGGTCTGCTGTCCGGCCGCAGTACCGACCCGGCCAGGGCGCGCAACTGGCGTCAGCGGTTGACCCGCGCCATGAGCTACCCCGGTCCACGCCAGGCCGAACGCTTCGTGTCGAGCGTGGCCCTGCCCGCCCTGCAGGAAGTGCGTGACGAGCTCGTGACGCAGGGTGCAGAAGTGATCCTGTCGCAGGGCGTGGTCGACGGCCTGCAGATTCCGCACCTCGACCTCAACGTATCGATGGGCGACGAACGCGGGTTCAAATACCAAATCTACCCCGTGCAATCCGACACTCCGACCTATGCGGTGCGTTCGGCGAGCGCCAGCGGCAAGTATTACCGCATGGAGGTTTTCTCCCTCGAGGGCAGCCACGGCTACGACCTCATGGGCTACAGCAAGGAGCAGGTCATCACTGACGTGCTCGATCATTACGAAACCCACCTCGACTTTCTGCATCTCAACCGGGCAGAGCCGGGAAACACCGCCCTCGCCGAGGACCAGGTGGCTAAGGACAATTGGGAAACCGATTTTGAATCGGACGAGGTCAAGCAATGAACACACCGATCGATACTGCGGCACCGGCGACGCTGTTCATCAGCGGCGCCTGGCTGCCCGCGAGCGACGCGGGCACCCGCGAAATCCACTGCCCGGCCGATCAGAGCTTGGTCGGCACGGTCAGCGAGGCGACCACAGCGGATGTCCACGCTGCGATCCGCGCGGCCCGCACCGCTTTCGACAGCGGCCTGTGGAGCAGCGTTCCGGCGCCCGAACGCGGTGATTTTCTGCTGCGCGTCGCCGCTGAACTGCGCGTGCGCCGCGCCGAGTTCGCCCACGCCGAAACGCTCGACACCGGCAAACGCCTGGTTGAGAGTGAAATCGACATGGACGACATCGCGAACTGCTTCGCCTACTTCGGCAAGATTGCCGGGCAGGACAGCGGGCGCATCGTCGACGCCGGCGATGAAAACGTCGTCAGCCGCATCGTGCACGAGCCCGTCGGGGTTTGCGGCCTGATCGCGCCGTGGAACTACCCACTGTTGCAGGCCGCCTGGAAGATCGCCCCGGCCCTCGCCGCCGGCAACAGCTTCGTGCTCAAGCCGAGCGAGCTCACCCCACACACCAGCATGCTCATGATGGTGCTGCTCGACGATCTCGGCCTGCCGGCCGGCGTCGCCAACCTCGTGCTCGGTGCCGGTGCTGTGGCCGGCGAACCGCTGTCCAGCCACCCCGACGTCGACCTGGTCTCGTTCACCGGCGGCCTCGAGACCGGTCGGAAGATCGCCGCGGCCGCCGCTGGAACAGTCAAGAAGGTCGCCCTCGAACTCGGTGGTAAGAATCCCAACGTGATCTTCGCTGACGCCGACTTCGACGCCGCCGTGGACAACGCGCTCAATGGCGCGTTCGTACACTCGGGGCAGGTCTGCTCGGCCGGCGCGCGCATCGTGGTAGAGGCATCCATTGCTGAGAAATTCGTCGACGAACTGGTGCGCCGGGCCAACCAAATTCGCCTCGGCGGACCGTTTGATCCCGACGCCGAAACCGGGCCACTGATCAGCGCCGCGCACCGCGACAAGGTCACCGCCTACGTCGCGAAGGGCATCGCAGAGGGCGCTCGCCTGCGCTGCGGCGGAACCTGGGGCGAGGGCGACCTCGAGGAGGGCTTCTATTACACGCCGACCGTGCTCGACCAGGTGTCGGGCGGCATGTCCGTCGTGATCGACGAGGCTTTCGGCCCGGTAGTGACGATTGAAACCTTCGAGACCGAAGCCGAGGCCGTGCGCATCGCCAATGACACCGTCTACGGCCTGGCCGGAGCGGTCTGGACCCAGGACGCCGGCAAGGCCCAGCGCATGGCCAAGGCCCTCCGGCACGGAACCATCTGGATCAATGATTTTCACCCCTATCTGCCGCAGGCGGAGTGGGGCGGCTACGGTCAGTCCGGCGTTGGCCGCGAGCTCGGCCCGATGGGCCTCGGCGAGTACCAGGAAACCAAGCACATCTACCAGAACACCGCACCGGCCGTCACCGGCTGGTTCGCCGCACGTTAGGACCACCGATGACCGCACTGACTCAAACCGAATTCGACTACATCGTGATCGGCGGCGGCTCCGCCGGGGCCGCTGTTGCCGCGCGGCTGAGCGAGGACCCCACGCTCGAGGTGGCCCTCGTGGAAGCCGGCCCCGACGACCGTGGCATCGATGTCATCCTCCAGCTCGACCGCTGGATGGAGTTGCTTGAGAGCGGCTACGACTGGGACTACCCGATCGAGCCGCAGGAGCACGGCAACTCGTTCATGCGCCACGCCCGTGCCAAGGTGCTCGGCGGCTGCTCCAGTCACAACTCCTGCATCGCCTTCTGGGCACCGGCCGAAGATCTGAACGACTGGGCCACTTTCTACGACGCCACAGGCTGGGACGCCGCTAATACCTTCCCGCTGTTCCAGCGCCTGGAAACCAACGAAGACCAGGCGCCGCACCACGGCCAGGCCGGCCCGGTGCACCTGATGAACGTGCCGGCCACCGACCCTTGCGGCGTGGCCCTCCTCGATGCCTGCGAGCAGACCGGAATCCCGCGCACCACGTTCAACTCCGGCACAACCGTTGTGAACGGGGCGAACTTCTTCCAGATCAACCGGCAGGCGGACGGAACGCGCGCGTCGTCATCCGTTTCTTATATTCACCCGATTCGGGATCGTGCCAACTTCACCCTGCTCACCGGAATGCGGGCCCGCAAACTCACTTTCGACGAGAGCAAGCGCTGCACCGGCGTGCAGGTCGTCGATGCTCCCGGCGGCAAGACTCACTACCTCACCACCCGCGCCGAGGTCATCCTCTCGGCCGGCGCCATCGATTCACCCAAGCTGCTCATGCTCTCCGGCGTCGGTCCGTCAGCGCAGTTGAAGGAGTTCGGCATCGAGGTAGTTGCGGACTCCCCCGGCGTCGGCGAGAACCTGCAGGACCATCCAGAGGGTGTGATTCAGTGGGAGGCGAAGCAGCCAATGCCCGAGACTAGCACTCAGTGGTGGGAAGCCGGCATCTTCACGACCACCGAGGAGGGCCTCGACCGCCCCGACCTCATGTTCCACTACGGTTCGGTTCCCTTCGACATGCACACCGCCCGTCAGGGTTACCCGACGACGGAGAACGGGTTCTGCCTGACCCCGAACGTCACTCGGGCACGCTCCCGCGGCACGGTCAAACTGCGCTCGAGCGACTACCGCGACAAGCCTATGGTGGATCCGCGCTACTTCACCGACCCGCACGACATGCGCGTTATGGTCGCGGGAATTCGCAAGGCCCGGGAGATCGTGGGCCAGCCGGCCATGGCCGAGTGGGCTGGCGAGGAGCTGTATCCGGGCGTCACTGTGCAAACGGATGCCGAAATCACCTCGTACATCGAAAAGACCCACAACACGGTCTACCACCCCGCCGGAACCGTGCGGATGGGCGCCGTCGACGATTCGCTCGCGCCGCTCGACTCCGAGCTGCGGGTCAAGGGAGTTACCGGCCTGCGCGTCGCCGATGCGTCGGTCATGCCGGTTCTCGTTACCGTAAACCCGAACATCACCACGATGATGATCGGCGAACGCTGTGCCGACCTGGTGAAGTCGGCCCGCAGCATCCGCTAAAACACGGAACAGACACAAAGGTGGGCGCGCCTCCCCAAGGACGCGCGCCCACCCACTGACCAAAGCACGACGTAAAAAGAGTGCGCGCCTCCCCAAGGACGCGCCCACTCTTTTGTGGTGCTAGCTGGCGGGGACTTAGAAGTCCATGCCACCCGAGGGGTCGCCGGCCGGAGCCGAGTTCTTCTCGGGCTTGTCAGCAACGACGGCCTCGGTGGTGAGGAACAGTCCGGCAATCGACGCGGCGTTGAGCAGCGCGGAGCGGGTGACCTTCACCGGGTCATTGATACCGGCAGCGATCATGTCGACGTACTCGCCGGTGGCGGCATTAAGGCCCCATCCAACGGGCAGGTTGCGCACCTTATCGGCGACAACACCGGGCTCCATACCCGCGTTGAGAGCGATCTGCTTGAGCGGAGCATCGATGGCGACGCGCACGATGTTCGCGCCCGTTGCCTCGTCGCCGACGAGAGCGAGAACTGCCTGGCTCTCGAACGCGGTCTTGCCAGCCTGGATGAGTGCAACGCCACCACCGGCGACGATGCCCTCTTCAACGGCAGCCTTGGCGTTGCGCACTGCATCTTCGATGCGGTGCTTGCGCTCCTTGAGCTCAACCTCCGTTGCGGCTCCGGCCTTGATGACAGCAACGCCGCCAGCAAGCTTGGCGAGGCGCTCCTGGAGCTTCTCGCGGTCGTAGTCGCTGTCGGTGTTCTCGATCTCGGCGCGGATCTGCGAAACGCGACCGGCGATAGCTTCGACGTCGCCGGCACCCTCAACGATCGTGGTCTCGTCCTTGGTGATGACGACCTTGCGGGCGTTACCAAGCAGGTCGAGCGTGACGTTCTCGAGCTTGAGGCCAACCTCTTCCGAGATGACCTGTCCACCGGTGAGAATGGCGATGTCCTGCAGCTGAGCCTTGCGACGGTCCCCGAAGCCCGGCGCCTTGACGGCGACGGACTTGAAGATGCCACGGATCTTGTTCACAACGAGCGTGGCCAAGGCCTCGCCGTCGACGTCTTCCGCGATGATGAGGAGCTGCTTACCGGTCTGGATGACCTTGTCCACGATGGGGAGCAGGTCCTTAATGTTGGAGACCTTGGAGTTGACGATCAGGATGTAGGGGTCTTCGAAGACCGCTTCCTGACGGTCGGGGTCGGTGACGAAGTACGCCGACAGGAAGCCCTTGTCGAAGCGCATGCCCTCGGTGAGCTCGAGTTCGGTGCCGAAGGTGTTCGACTCCTCAACGGTGACAACACCTTCCTTGCCGACCTTGTCGATGGCCTCGGCAATGATCGCGCCAATTTCGGTGTCGCCGGCAGAGATGGAAGCCGTGGCCGCGATCTCTTCCTTGGTTTCGATTTCCTTGGCGCTGGCGATGAGCTCGGCAATGACAGCTGCCGTGGCCTTCTCGATGCCGCGCTTTAGGCTGATCGGATCGGCGCCGGCTGCGACGTTGCGCAGGCCTTCGCGAACCAGGGCCTGAGCGAGGACAGTGGCGGTGGTCGTTCCGTCGCCGGCTACGTCATCCGTCTTCTTGGCGACCTCTTTGACGAGCTCGGCACCGATCTTCTCGTACGGGTCGTCGAGTTCGATCTCCTTGGCGATGGACACACCGTCGTTGGTGATCGTGGGGGCGCCCCACTTCTTCTCCAGAACGACGTTGCGGCCGCGCGGGCCGAGGGTGACCTTGACGGTGTCGGCCAGAATGTTCAGGCCGCGCTCAAGCCCACGACGGGCCTCTTCATTGAATGCAATGATTTTTGCCATATGTGTAACTCGTCCCTCCCGGACGTTCCAAACGATGATGGGGTTAGCACTCAGATGACGAGAGTGCTAGATCGATTCTGGCACTCTGGGGTCGAGAGTGCAAGCGAGCATCCGGGGTGATGTCGGGCTGTCTGCAGCTGTCAGGGAACGAGATCGGCTGAGCCGGTACCGTTGGGCACCAACTGGAACCAGGTATTGCCCGGTGCCAGCCGAATTGTCACGCCGTTGCCGTCGATGAAGCGGATCGGTGAGGTCTGGGCATCCTTGCTCCAGGTGGCCGCTAGGGTCTTGCCACCGGACGAGATCGACGCTTCACCGGAGGCGATCAACTCGGTCTTGGGGATACTGTTGGAGACGGTCACATCGACCCGCAACACGACCACGTTGGTGGCCTTGAGTTGGGCACCCTCGGGGGTCAGGTCGGGCACACCGTCCTGAGCGCGCAGGTAGGCGGCCGCCTCGGCGTTCCAGGTCCAGCTGCGGGCGCTGGAGTTGGAGAACTGGGTGTTGATCACCGAAATCGGCGTGCCGTCCGTAGAAGCGGATGCCGCGGCGAGGGTGGCTGCGTAGGCGTACTGCTGGGCGGGCGGGGTGACGGAGGCATTGCGGTTGACGAATTCCGACGCGGCGAGGATCACGTTGTGCGGGGCCGACGTAGCGGAAGACCGCGAGAACAAGCCGGTCGTGTCATAGTCGAAGATGGCACTGATCTGGCCAGTCACGTTCATCGCGTCGACGAATCGCTGCTGGCCACCGGAATAGGCGACCAGACCGCCGAACGGCGCAATAATGTCAGGGTCCATCGGCCGGATCGACCGCACCGGGCCGAGCTGATCGGGAATACTCGACTGCCAGACCGCGACATAGCGGGTAATGCCGCCCTCGACCAGTTCTTCGAACACGAGGTCGGTGCGGTCGATGGCAACCTGCGGCCGGGCCACAACGTGGTTGTCAATCTTGGCTGCCAGTGACGGGTGGGCCAACGAGCCGCCTTCGACGCTCTGCCCGGTCAGCGGTGCGATCTCGGTCGCCGCCGGGGCGACATAGTCAGAGGTCCAAGCCGTGCTGGTCGGTGCCGAGGAGGGGGTCGGGGTACTGCCGGTGCACGCGCTCAGGAGCAGTGCCGGTAATACGAGGGCGAGCAGCCCCGCGGCCTGAAGCGGTCGAGCGGTACGGGCCGTATTTTTCATAGTCACCGGTAAACACTAACGCCGCCCGTTGCAGCGGGCGGCGTTAGTGTGAAATGCGAGGCGGGTTAGGCCGGTCGAACCGATTCAGCCTGAGGGCCTTTCGCTCCGGCACCAACCTCAAAGACGACCTGCTGGCCTTCTTCGAGAACCTTGTACCCGCTCATGTCAATGGCGGAGTAGTGGACGAAGACGTCTTGCCCTCCGCCGTCGACGGTGATGAAGCCGAAACCCTTTTCAGCGTTGAACCATTTTACGGTTCCGTTCGCCATGTGTTACTCCTTGCTCAGTTATCAACGGCAACGGCCCATTGGCTGTTCCGGGCCGTGCCGCAGAGATTGCGTTCATTCTGTGCGAGCAGCAAATCCCCGAGAACAAGATGTCTGTTGCAAGTTACCTACTGGTGCAAGTTTCCTTGGGCGAGCTTTCTTGATCCGGGCGGGTTTTGCCCGAACAAAATGTGTGACCAGAACGGATATTACTGAAATCGGAGCAGAAGAATAGGGGCTTGACGAATCAAATCATGGCCACTAAGAACACAGCTTTCGCGTTTCGCTCAGCCAACTGGTGAAACGTAGTCGTTGCCGACGACGACGGTCATGCTGGCGCCGGAATCGACGAAATTCGTGGAGACCACGATCTGCGCTCCCGGAAGCGAGGCAGCGACACCGCGGGCGGCGCCTTCCTGGCTCGCATCGGCGTAGTAGATCACCGTGGTCGCCTCCGTGTCGGTACTGGCGTTCCCCGTGGCACTGACCACCCAGCCCGCGGCAGTGAGAGTGTCACTGACGGATGCTGCGACGCCGTCGTTCGCGGACCCGTTGAGCACGTTGATGGTCTGCGCCGGGTCGACGGTAGCAACAGCCGTGGGGACGCCGGTCGCTGTTGGCGGCGTAGTTGCACTGCTCGCGGGCAGCCCGGGAATGCTGGAGAAGTCGAGGTTATTATTAATCGCGAGGATACCGACAGCACCGATGGCAATCAACAGCACGGTGACTCCCAGCGCCCACCAGAATCCAATCCAGCCGCGACCCCTCTTGCCCGGGGCGCGATGGGCACCTACTCGGTCGAGGGCGTGCGGGTGGGTGTCGAAACGGTCTTTCGCAAATTTTTGCGCCATGGTAGTGGAATCCTTGGTTGGCCGGCCGGGCCGGAATCGAGCTGAAGCGCAAGGCTCCGTGCTGGCCGAAAAGCGGGTGGGTGCCTAGTCGCGGGTGGGCAGCGAACGACTGGCGCGTGCCTCGGATCGGACGGAACGCATCCGCTGCAATCGTTTCACCAGCATGGGATCAAAGGCCAACGCCAACGGCGAGTCAACCAGTGCGCCCAATAATTGATAGTACCGGGCGGTCGACAGGCTGAAGGTGGCCCGGATGGCCTCCTCCTTGGCGCCGACGTGCCGCCACCATTGCCGTTCGAAGGCGAGCACGGCCTGGTCGCGTTCGCTCAACTCGGTTGTCGGGGCGTGTTCACTCATTGCTGCGTCCCTCCCCCTGTTGGCTGTCCGTCAGACTCATCCTATTTGCGGGCGGCTGAATGTTACCTCCGGCACGCCCTGCCGCGCTGGGACACGCCGTGTGGAATGCGCGCGAGGCCAAGCGAGTTTAGGCTTAGTAGACGCGGCCAGTGCCCGGTCGCCGGAACGAAGGGATCTGAACATGGACTACGCAATCAAGAAATCAGACAGCGAATGGCGCTCCGAATTGGGCGCGGAGAAGTTTGCGGTACTACGCGAAGCCGGCACCGAGCGCCCCGGCACCGGCGAGCTGCTCGACGAGGGTCGGGCTGGCCTCTACACCTGTGGTGCCTGCAACGCCGAGCTGTTTCAAAGTGGCACCAAGTTCGATTCCGACTGCGGCTGGCCGAGCTTTTACGAGTCGGTTCGGCCCGAAGCGGTCGAACTGCTCGAGGACCGCTCCATGGGAAGCGTGCGCACCGAGGTGCGCTGCGCGAAGTGTGGCTCGCACCTCGGCCACGTTTTTCCCGACGGTTTTGGTACCCCGACCGGCGACCGGTACTGCATGAATTCGCTGTCGCTGAGCTTCACGCCCGCCGAGTAACGCGGTGTCGACGACGGAGGCGGTTGCCAACCCGGAAGTGGCAGGTTCGGTCGGAGCGAGTTCTGGTGTTCCCGGCCCGGACACGACCGGTTCCACAGCGGATACCGCGGCGGTCTTCAAAGCTGTCGCTGAACGGCGCAGTCACTCCAGGGTGACGGCGTTCGCCCCCAGCCGGGCGGAGTTACTTCCGCTCGTGGCGGCGTCCGCGCGGGTGGCCGATCATGGCGCGTTGCGTCCGTGGCGGCTGCTCGAGTTGCGCGGTGACGCTCGGGAGCGGCTCGGAGCGGCGTTTGTGGCGGCATCCGCTTGTGAAGGGCTCGAGGCGATCAAGCTGGCCGGCAAGCCGCTGCGCGCACCGCTGCTGATCGCGATCGTCGCATCGCGGCAGGCGAACTGGAAGGTTGCTGGCTGGGAACAGGATGCGGCGGCTGCGGGCGTCGCGCACCTGCTCACGCTGCTGCTCGAAAACGCTGGCTGGGGGGCGATGTGGCGCACCGGGCCACTGGTTCGATCGGCGCCGGTGCGGGTGCTGCATCGCCTTGCCGACGGGGAAGAGCTGCTCGGCTGGCTCTACGTTGGGGGAATTCCCGAGGAGTCGAAGCCGGGCGTGCGGCTGTCGATTGATCCAGAGGAGTTTCTGGGGGTGTTGTAGGCGATGTTCGGGCTTGCGGTTTTCGTCCCTGGCCCACCTTGGAGCGCCGGGCCCAGGATCTATCATGGGCCCGCTCTTCGGGCCCAGGCGGGATGGACACCACGTTCAGGGACTACCGTTATGCGCGGGCATGACCGGGGCGACGCCAGCGCACCGCCGCGATGACGACGGCCACCAGCGCGAGCGCGGTTCCGGCCAAGGTTGCCACGCCGAGCGGATGCCCCGCGGTGGGCGCGAACAGATCCAGCGCGAGGGCGCAGAGTAGCTGGCCGGCGACGATGCACAGGCCGAGCATGAGTACGCCGGTGGTGCGCACGACGAGTGCAGCCCCGGCGATGAAGATGCAGCCGATGAGTCCGCCGGTGTAGAGCCACGGGTTGTCCGGCAGGTCGAGGGCGAAACCGACCAGCAGACCGTGCACGAACGCCGCGAGTACGAGCGCGACGGATCCGGTGAGGAAGTTCAGAAAAGTTGCCGTGAGTGCGCTCTGCGCGGTGACCCGCACCTGACCGTTCACGGCCTGCTGCCAGCCCTGGGCGATGCCCGCCACGAGGGGCAGCACGAGCAGCCAGAGCGCGTCGATTCCGCGCAATTCGCCGCTCACCGTGCAGGCGACGGCGACCAGAGCGAGCACCGCGCCGACGATTTTGGAGGCGTGCAGCGGTCGGCGCCCACCCGGGCCGATGCCAAACCGGTCCATGAGTACGCCGCTCACGGTCTGGCCGGCCACGACTGCGACGGTGAACAGGGCGATGCCAAGTGGCGCGGCAACGAGGCCCTGCGACAGCACGAACAGGGCGCCGGCCAGGCCGCCGAACAGGTGCCACCAGGACAGGTGCTTTGCTTTCACACCGCGGGCAACGAGTTGGAGGCCACGGCGTCCACGACGGAAGACGACGAGGCCGAGGCTGAGAACGACCAGCCCGGAGCCGAAGGAGATGACGGCGGCGGTGAATCCGTCACCGATTTGATGCCCCAGTTCGCCATTCACCCGCGATTGCACGGCATACATGGCCCCGATCAGCACCGAAAACAGGAGCGCCAGCCAGATCGGCACAGCGGATGCCGCGGGCGCGGTCGGAGCATCCGCTCGGGTTTGTGCGTTGGCTGGGTTCACTTGGCAATACTACGAGATGGGTGCGTGCGGGTAGTGCCCGACCGGACTGCAACCTGCCCGGAGCCAACCCTAGGTCGCTGGGGCCATGATTCATCATGGGCCCAGTTTCCGGGCCCGATCGAAACAGGGGGCAGGGCGCTGGCGCGGCGCGTCAGGCGGCGCGCATCTCGATTTCGCCGGGGGCGGCACCGTCGCTGCCGAAGACCAGGCGGCGGTTGGCAATCTTGTCAGTGAAGAAGCGATCGTGGCTGACCACCACGACAGCGCCGGGAAAGTGCACGAGGGCGCGTTCCATCACCTGAGTGCTCGACATGTCCAGATGGTTGGTCGGTTCGTCGAGCAGCAGCACCGAAGCTCCGGAGAGCAGGCACTGCGCCATCGCGACGCGGGCGCGCTGACCGCCCGAGAGATTGCCAATCTTCTGCTTGAGGTCGGCCTCGCTGAACTGGAACATAGTCAGAAAACGGTTGACCGATTTCTTGGTCGCGGTGAGGGCGAGGCTGCCGGGCATGGCATTGACGGCATGACTGACAGTGTCATTTTCGTCGAGTTCGGTGAGAATCTGGTTGTACGACACAACGCCGGCGCCGCTGGCCCAGGCGACCGAACCGTGGTCGGCCGTCTCCTCGCCGGTGAGCACCCGCAGCAGGGTCGTCTTTCCGCTGCCGTTGCTGCCAAGCACGACGATGCGGTTGCCACGGCGCACCTCGAAACTGAGGTTTTCGAACAGCACCTTGTCGCCGAAACTCTTGGCCAGGCCGTCGACCCGGCAGAGGACGTCCTTGACGGGCAGGTTGCCGTAAATCTCGGTGATGATCTGGTCGACCGGGCGCGGTGTGCGCGATTTCTTGATGTGCGCGAGCTGGTTGCCGAGCTGGCGGCTCTCGGCCTTAGCGGCCTCGCGGCGGTCGGCGATGCCCTCGGCCTCGAAGGCGAGCAGCTCGGATTCGTGCACGAACTGTGCCTCGAGGGTCTTAAGCCGAAACTGCTTCTGCACGATGTACTCGCCGAAGCTGCCGGGGTATTCGTGTAGGTGAAAGTTCTCGACCTCGATGATGCGGGTGACGACAGCGTCAAGAAACTTACGGTCGTGCGAGACGACGATGGCAGCACCCTTGAAGCTCTTGAACCAGGCTTCGAGCCACTCCACGCCGGCCACGTCGAGAAAGTTGGTGGGCTCGTCGAGCAGCAGCACGTCGGGCGCTTCGAGCACGATCTTGGCCAGGGCAGCCCGGTTGCGCCAGCCGCCGGAGAGCTCATCGATCGCACAGACGCGGTGCGCCTGATCGAATCCGAGGGTGGTCAACGCGGTGTCGATGTGCCGCTTGTAGTCCCAACCGTCCAGCCGGTCCATCTCCTCGAACAGCTCGCCCTGCCGCCCGATCAGCAGGTCGAGTTCAGCGCTGGCCGACGAGTCGAGCGCGATTGCCGCGTCAATCGCGGCGAGCTCGGCCTCGACCGCCTTCACGGCAACGAAGAGTTCGTCGAGCACCTCGGTGATGGTCTGCTCGCCGTTGAGTTCGGAGAACTGGGAGAAATAGCCAACCCGAATGCCATCTTCGAGGGTGACCTCGCCGGTGTCCGGCGAGACCTGGTCGAGAATCAGCTTGAGAATGGTGGACTTGCCGGAGCCGTTCTTGCCGATCAGGCCGACCCGGTCGCCGGGTTCGAGGCGAAAGAATGCCTCCCGCAGAATCTGGGTGTTCTCAAAGCGGATGCTGACATCGTTCAGCCGGATCAGGCTCATGTGTGTTCCCTCCCGAGGTTTCTACGGCGGGCATTCGCTGAAAAAAACCCCAGCCGTCAGTGTACGTGGCGGCGCTGTGGGACCGTGGCGGCACAGAAAAACCCCTACATCCCAGCCGGGAGGAGGGGGTAAGGGGGCCGGCCACGGGACTTGAACCCGTAACCCCCACTTTACAAGAGTGGTGCGCTACCAATTGCGCCAGGCCGGCATGAGGCCAGGGCCTCGAATAACCATCCTAAATGATTCTCGAGGCTTTGCCGCCATCGGCCGGGCGAAGCGGATGCGACGGCTCGAGCAGCAGCATCCGCTTAGCAGCTACCCGCCCGGGGTCGGGGTGGGGGTCGGCGTCGAGGTCGAGTAGGTCTCGCCGAGGGCCTGCTGAACGAAGGAGGCGAATTCCTTGGGGTCGTCGAGCGAGCCGGTGTAGGGCTTTCCGTTGACCAAAACGGTCGGGGTGCCGGTGATGGCCTTGATCGACGAGTTGGCAATCGGTCCGTCGAGGGACCTGTCTGTGGCGGCCTGAACCCAGGACTCGAAGGTTCCGTCGTCGATGCAGGTGTTGATGCTCGAGAGCGCGGTGCTCACGCCGGAATCCTTGACCACGGCCTTGATTTCATCGTTGCTACGGCCGGGCGCCGATTCTTCGGGCTGATCGACGAACAGGGCCGAGCTCAAGGCGAAGAAGTCGTCCGGCGAGTAGTTGGCGACGCAGGCTGCCGCATTGGCCGCCCGCAGGGAATACTTGGTGCCGGCGGACTTGCTCGTCAGAATCGACACCGGATGAATCTCGATCGTGGCGGCGCCGGAATCGACCCACTGGGCAATTTGCTCATTGTTGGCGGCTTCGAAGTCTCCGCAGAACGGGCAGAGGTAGTCGAGATAGACACGAATGTTGGCGACGGCGCCGGTGGGATCGGGTTCGGAGGGCCGAACGGCGGCATCGGGCTGTAGCGCCGGGGTGAGCGCCGTGATCATGCCTTCGCCGATGAGGACGCCATCGCTGGCCATGTTCCTGGGGCCGGGACCGGCCGGTTTGATCGAATTGACGATGATGACGGCAACGAGAACAACGATGGCGATGCCCGCGATGCCGATGCCGCCCTGCAGAAAGACCTTGTTTCGACGGTCCTTTTTCTTTTGGCTGACGCGCAGCTGCTTGGCCTTGATGCGGGCCGCGTCACGGCGTCGGTTTTTTGAGGGACTGCTGTCGCTGGGTCCGCCAATAGTCATAAAGATCGCTTTCGAGAAGTGAGCGCGCGCGTCAGCGCACCTTTGGAATATTAGATCCCCTGACTGGGAATCGGCCAAACGGGGCGGACGGGCGATAACCGGCACCGGGACATCCGTCGTGTAATAATAAAAGCGTCGTGTGCTTCGGCGCCCGGCGGACAAATCCTATTCACAACGGATCGTCCGGCACGTTCCTGCCGGTGAAGGAGTAATAATCATGGCTTCAGTGACCTTTGACAAAGCAACTCGGCTCTACCCGGGTTCCACCCGACCGGCTGTTGACCAGCTCGATCTGCAGGTCGCCGATGGCGAATTCCTGGTTCTGGTCGGCCCGTCCGGCTGTGGAAAGTCCACCTCGCTGCGTATGCTCGCCGGCCTCGAAGAGGTCAACGACGGCAACATCCTCATCGGCGACCGCAACGTGACGGATGTTCCGCCGAAAGACCGCGACATCGCCATGGTCTTTCAGAACTACGCGCTGTACCCGCACATGACGGTCGCCGAGAACATGGGCTTCGCGCTCAAGATCGCCGGAATCAACAAGGACGAGCGTGCCGCCCGCGTACTCGAGGCCGCCAAGCTGCTCGACCTGGAGCCCTACCTCAGCCGCAAGCCGAAGGCCCTCTCCGGTGGCCAGCGTCAGCGCGTCGCCATGGGCCGCGCGATCGTGCGTCAGCCGCAGGTGTTCCTGATGGATGAGCCGCTCTCCAACCTCGACGCCAAGCTGCGTGTGCAGACGCGTACGCAGATCGCTTCCTTGCAGCGTCGACTCGGCGTCACGACCGTCTATGTGACCCACGACCAGACCGAGGCGCTCACCATGGGCGACCGGATTGCGGTACTCAAGGACGGCATCCTGCAGCAGGTCGGTTCGCCCCGCGACCTGTACGCGAAGCCGCAGAACGTGTTCGTGGCCGGATTCATCGGCAGCCCCGCAATGAACCTGTTCCTCGCGGACACCGTCGACGGTGGCATCAAGTTCGGCACCGCGACCGTCCCCGTGCAGCGCGACACCCTCGCTGGCTCGACCGGCAAGAAGGTCACCGTGGGAATTCGTCCGGAAGATATTCAGATGTCGTCGACCGCCGGAGACGGACTGCAGATTGAGGTCGATCTGGTCGAAGAGCTCGGCGCCGACGGCTACCTCTACGGTCACTCCACGATCGAGGGCAAGCGCACCGACATCGTCGCTCGCGTCGACGGCCGCTCCCACCCGAACGCCGGCGAGACGGTGTACCTCACAGCTACTCCGAACCACCTGCACGTGTTCGACGCTGAAACCGGTCTGCGCCTCGGCGGCGCCGTCACCGACTAGTCAGCTTTTCGGCTTTCGGCTGGAGGGAGTTCGCTCCCTCCAGCCTTTTGGTTAGGGTCACACTATGAGCGGTTCCCTCAATATCACCGCGGCTACGGCCGACCCTGCCCTACTCGACCTGCCGTGGCATCTGCCTTTGGATGCCTGGCCGAATGAGAACATCGCCTCGTTGCCCAAGGGCATTTCCCGGCACCTGGTGCGGTTCGCTCATCTGAGCGGGCGGGTGGTCGCCATCAAGGAGACTACGAACGAGATGGCTAAGCGCGAGTACGACATGCTGCGCACCCTGGCCAATCTGGAGATTCCCTGCGTCGAGCCGGTCGCCGTCATCACCAATAGAACGGATGCCGACCTCGACCCCCTGAATTCGGTTCTGGTCACCCGGCACCTCAAGTTCTCACTCCCCTACCGCGCCCTCTATTCACACGCCCTGCGTCCGGATACGGCCACCCGGCTGGTTGATGCCCTTGCCGTGCTGCTGGTGCGGTTGCACATGATCGGATTCTTCTGGGGCGACGTGTCGCTGTCGAACACTTTGTTTCGGCGAGATGCCGGCGCCTTCGCTGCCTATCTCGTCGACGCCGAGACCGGACAGTTGTACTCCGGCGGGCTCTCGAATGGACAGCGCGAGAACGATTTGGAAATCGCCCGGGTGAACATTGCCGGGGAATTGATGGACCTCGAAGCGGGCGGCCGCGTTGCCGACGAACTCGACCCGATCCGGATCAGCAACGGCATCGTTGCGGCTTACCGACTGCTCTGGAAGGAGCTCACCGGCTCAGAGTCGTTCTCTAGTTCCGAACGGTGGCGCATCACCGAACGGGTCGAGCGCCTCAATAACCTCGGCTTCGACATCGAGGAACTCGCGATCAAGACCGATGGGACTGGTTCGCGCGTGCGGATTCAGCCCAAGGTTGTCGACGCCGGACACCATCAGCGCCGTCTGCTGCGCCTGACCGGCCTCGACGCCGAAGAAAACCAGGCTCGTCGGCTACTCAACGACCTCGACTCCTACCGCGCTGCGTATGGCGAGCCGGCCGCCGACGAGGAAATGGTCGCGCACGAGTGGCTCGTTCGGGTGTTCGAGCCGGTGGTGCGGGCAATTCCCGTGGAGTTGCAGGGCAAGCTCGAGCGGGCGCAGGTGTTCCACCAACTCCTCGATCACCGCTGGTATATGGCGCAGAACCAGTCGCGGGACATTCCGCTCGCCGAGGCCGTGAGCTCGTATGTGCAGGATGTGCTGCGGCACCGCCGCGACGAGGCTACCGTAATGGATCCACTCACCGGGGCGATTACGCTGCCGATCCGGGTGCAGCCCGGCGACGATACCTCGGTCGACCCCGATGATGCCGACGACTGGACCCTCAAGGTTTAGCGCTTTCTCCCAGTTGCCTACTGGTACTTCTTTGCGACCGGGCCCGGGCCCGGTCGCAAAGGGAGATACGAGTGCGGGGTCTACTGCTTGGCGGCCTGTTTCGCGGCCTTGATCTGAGCACGGAGGCGGGCCACCTCGTACAGGGTGACTCCGGCGGCGATTCCGGCGTTGAGTGATTCGGTCGAGGCGCTGATCGGAATCGAGACGATCGCGTCGCAGGTCTCGGTGACGAGGCGGGACAGGCCCTTGCCCTCGCTGCCGACGACGATGACGATCGGGCGCTCGGCGAATCCGGTACCGAGGTCGGGCAAGGACACGTCGCCGTCGCCAGCCAGGCCGAGCACGAACACGCCTTGCGCCTTGAGTGCCTTGAGCGTCTGGGTAAGATTGCTCGCCATCGCGACGGGGGTACGGGCGGCGGCGCCGGCGCTGGTCTTCCAGGCAGAGGCGGTGACGCCAACCGAGCGGCGCTGCGGCACGATGATTCCGTGGCCGCCGAATGCAGCGGTCGAACGGATGATCGCACCCAGATTGCGCGGGTCGGTGATGCCGTCGAGGGCCACGAACAACGGCTTGTGGCCGCGGCTGATGGTCAGTTCGAGCAGTTCCATCGGGTGCGGGTACTCGTAGGCCGGAACCTTGAGCGCGAGGCCCTGGTGCACGGCGTCGCGACCGGCGAGACGGTCGAGTTCGGGGCGCATAACCTCGAGAATGGGGATGTTGCGGCTCGTCGCCATGAGCAGCACCTCTTTGACCCGCTCATCCATTTCGATGCGCGCTGCGATGTAGAGGGTCAGTGCCGGGATCTTCGCGCGCAGCGCCTCAAGCACCGAGTTGCGGCCGGTGACGATCTCGTGCTCGTCGATCTGTTGGGCGCGACGGGTCGAGGATCCGCCGCCGCCGGTGTTGCCGGTGCCGCGCTGCGGGCCTCCCTGCGACGCGCCGCGGGAACCACCACGAGCAGCGGGGCCGCCACGCGAGCCGCCACGGTTGGCGGAAGCATCCGCTGCCGGGCGCGAGTTGAAACCGCCGGCGGCGGTGAAGCGCTCGGCCGCAGCCTTGCGCTTGCCAGCGGGGTGGTAGGGACGGTCTTCGGCCTTGGGCGTGGGCTTCTTACCCTCGAGCGCCTGGCGGCCCTGGCCACCGGAGCCGACCTGGGCTCCGCGGCTGCCCTTGCGCACCGATCCGGTGCGCGATTTGCGGTCTAAGTTCTTCATCAGTCAAAGCTCCAATGGGCACCCGACGGGGTGTCTTCGATGGTGATTCCGGCGGCGACGAGTTCGTCCCGGATTCGGTCTGCGGCCGCGTAGTCGCGGTTTTCCCTGGCGAGGGTGCGGTCGCTGAGCAATCGCTCGACCAACGCGCTCAGGGCCACCATGGCCGGTTCGTCCGTCGCCACGGCCCAGCCGGGCGACAAAGGGTTGATTCCCAGCACTTCGCTCATCGCGAGTACTTCACTACGAGCAGATGCCGCAGCATGCAGGTCTTCGGTATCCAGCGCGGCGTTGCCGGCCCGAACGGTGTCGTGGAGCACACCGAGCGCCTGTGGAACGGCGAGATCGTCGTCCATGGCCGCGGCGAACTCGTCGGGCACGACCTCGACGCCACTCCCGGCGAACCGGGTACCGGCAAGGCGCCGGTCGGCACGGTCGAGAAAACTTTCGATGCGGTCGAGGGCCGCTTCGGCCTCGGCCAGGGACCCGTCGTTGTAGTCAATGGTCGAGCGGTAGTGGGCGGCGCCGAGAAAATAGCGCACGACGATGGCGCGAGCCTGGTCGAGCAGTTCGGCCGCGAACACAGAGTTGCCGAGCGACTTGGACATCTTCTGCCCGTTCACGTTCACCAGGCCGTTGTGCACCCAGTAGTTCGCGAAGTCACTGCCGGCCGCGTTCGACTGGGCCAGCTCGTTCTCGTGGTGCGGAAACCGCAGGTCGAGTCCGCCGCCGTGAATGTCGAACCGGTCGCCGAGGTAGCGGGCGGCCATGGCCGAGCACTCGATGTGCCAGCCGGGGCGACCAATGCCCCACGGCGACGGCCAGGCGGCTGAGTCCGGTTCGCCCTCCTTATGGCCCTTCCACAGGGCGAAGTCGTGGGGGTCGCGCTTGCCGCGCGGGGAGGAATCCGCTGCCGTTTCCATATTGTCCGGCGACTGGTGCGTGAGCGCGCCATAGGCGGCCCAGCTCGCACTGGAGAAATACACGTCGGCCGAACCGTCAGCGGCCGGGTAGGCGTGGCCGCGTTCGATCAGGGTCGCGATGAGGGTCTGCATCTCGGTGATGCTCGCCGTCGCGCGCGGCTCGTAGGTGGGGGCGAGGATGCCGAGGCGCTGGTAGCCGGCGGTGAACTCGAGCTCGTAGCGATAGGCGAGCGCCCACCACTGCTCGCTCGAACCCTTGGCGTTGATCAGAATCTTGTCGTCGATGTCGGTGACGTTGCGCACGAACGTGACGTTCAGTCCGCGGTAGCTGAGCCAGCGGCGCAACTGGTCGTAGACCAGGGCGCTGCGCAGGTGACCGATGTGCGGGCTGGACTGCACGGTGGGTCCACACACGTACATTCCGACCTGGCCCGGTTCGCGGGGGACAAAGTCAAGCAAGGCCGCAGCCTTCGAATCGTACAGTTGCATGGTCACGCCTCCCAGTTTAGGTCAGGGGTCTGACCCGGCCCTGGTGCCGCAGGCGGTAGCGGGTAGAGCAGCGCCGTTGCCGTCGCCGCGACGCCCTCGCCGCGACCGGTGAATCCGAGGGCGTCGGTCGTGGTTGCCGCGATATTGATCGGTGCAGAGAGGATGCCGGCGAGTCGCGTTTCTGCCTCGGCACGACGCAGCGAAAATTTGGGGTGGTTACCGATGATCTGCACCGAGACGTTGCCGACCTGGTATCCGGCGGCAGCAACCAGGCGCACCGTTTCGGCAAGAAAGACGTCGCCGTGGGCGCCGCTGAACCGCGGATCAGTCGTGCCGAACACGCTGCCGATGTCGCCGAGGCCGGCCGCGCCGAGCAGGGCGTCGCAGATGGCGTGCGCGGCGACATCGCCGTCACTGTGGCCGCTGAGGCCGCGCTCCCCCGGCCAGTACAGCCCGGCCAGCCAGAGATCGGTCGTGCCATCGGCAGCGAAGGCGTGCACGTCGAGTCCGGTGCCAATGCGCGGCGGGAGCGGGGACTGCGGCGGGGTCGCGGCGACCACGTGCAGAATCAGTTCGGCTCGTTCGAGGTCTTCGGGCGTGGTGATCTTGAATGCGAGGGGGTCGCCGGGAATGACGGTGACCGTATGTCCGGCATCGGCGACGAGAGCGGCATCGTCGGTGAGCGCTTCGAACCGACCGTTCTGCACGGCCCAGGCGCGGGCGGCGGCGAGCATGGCGCGAGGAAAGCCCTGCGGGGTCTGTACGGCTAAGAGCTCGGAGCGGTTAACGGTGCCGAGGATTGTGCCGGATGCGGCGACCCGTTTGATGGTATCCACGACCGGGAGCCCCGGAATAATGCCGTGTCCGGTAGAACGCACAGCGTCGACGACGGCGTCGCACAGGCTGGCGGGGGTGAGGGCACGCGCGGCATCGTGCACGAGCACCACGTCGATACCCGGGAGCAGGGCTGCGACGCCCTGGTCGACCGAGTCCTGGCGGGTGCCTCCGCCGGCGACGATCGTCAGGGCCGATGCGGGCGCCTCATGACGGGCGGCGGTAGCGGCGGCGATGGCGCGCGCATCCGCTATCCGGTCGCTGGGGGCAACGACAATGATCTGCACGGGCCAACGCATTCCAAAAATGGAATCCAGGGCGTGGTCGAGTAGGGGGCGCATATGCAGCAAAACGAATGCTTTAGGTTCGGCGTGCCCCAGACGGTTCCCACTGCCGGCAGCGACGACGATCACAGCAACGGTGGGCGCCGTCACGGCCGAGCGCGTGCGGTCGGCGAGAGCGCCGGGCTGGGGCACGGCCTGCGACACGAGGGGAACAGTCATATTTGGAGGGTATCTATCTGGGGCGGTTGCGGGGCACGAACATGCAAAAGGCGGCACCTCGCGGCGCCGCCTCTCACGAAGCAAAGTTAATGATTATGAAGCGAGGACCTCATCCAGAACGGTGGAGGCACGCTCTTCATCGGTCTTCTCGGCGAGCGCCAACTCGCTGATCAGGATCTGCCGGGCTTTGGCCAGCATGCGCTTCTCTCCAGCGGACAGGCCGCGGTCCTGATCGCGACGCCACAGATCGCGCACGACCTCCGACACCTTGATGACGTCGCCGCTGGCGAGCTTCTCGAGGTTAGCCTTGTACCGGCGGGACCAGTTGGTGGGCTCCTCGGTGAACGGTGCCCGCAACACTTCGAACACCCGGTCGAGGCCCTCCTGGCCGATCACGTCGCGCACGCCGACCAGGTCGACATTCTCGGCGGGAACCTCAATTGTCAGATCACCCTGGGTGACGTTGAGCTTGAGGTAGAGCTTCTCTTCACCCTTGATGATGCGCGTTTTGACCTCGGTGATCGTTGCAGCGCCGTGGTGGGGATAAACAACAGTTTCGCCAACCTCAAACAGCATAGAGATCCCTTCAGCAGAATCTACGATACCACGTCAAGGTGGTGCTATAGTACGCGCGCCCCCACGAGGCGCGCCAACGACATCCCGCTGCCCAAACTCGCCGCTAAGCTAGTCACAAAGCGAATTCTGCAGCGCCGGCCAACCGTCGACCGCTGCTTCGGTATGGAGGTCCTGTGAGAGCGCGCATCGCTGCATCCGTTGTATTGGCGGCTGGCATTCTGTTGGGCACGAGCGCATGCGGATTTTTCGCACCGCAAGCCACGTCCATCGAGTACAACGCGAGCGACGGGGTCAGCGGTGACGTTGGCGAGATCCACATTCGCAACGGTCTGCTGATCTCGACCGACGGAGAACGGGCCAACCTGATCGTGTCCGTCGTGAACACGACCGACTCCGAGCAGAATCTGCTCGTGCAGTACGAGTCCAGCACCGGTACGGTCTCACAAGATGTTCCGGTCGAGGCCAACACGACCGTAACGTTCGGCACCGAGGGTGAGGAATCGGTCATTCTGGAGAACATGAACAGCCAGCCTGGCTCGCTGTTTCCGGTGTTCTTCCAGTACGGCGAAGAGACCGGCGTCGAGCTGCTCTTGCCGGTTCTGACCGGCACTCAGGGTGAGTATTCCACCCTGCTGCCGACGCTCGCGCCGACCGAGACCCCCGAACCGACCGAGACCCCCGCAGCGTAGATTCTTCAGCAAACAGGCCGCCAGCCCCTCGGGGACGGCGGCCTGTCTTGTGCCTGCGGCAGCCTGCGCTGCGTAGCCGGCGTGACGTGCGCGAGTGCGCGCATCCATTGCCCGCCTGGTCAAGCGGATGCCGTCCGTCCCTGACGGCTCAGGCCTCGAAGCGGTAGCCGAGCCCGCGCACGGTGACGAGCATGGTCGGGTCAGACGGAACCGCCTCGATGCGCGAACGAATACGTTTGATGTGCACATCGAGCGTCTTGGTGTCGCCAAAGTAGTCCGTGCCCCAGACCCGGTCGATGAGCTGGCCGCGGGTGAGCACCCGGCCGGCGTTGCGCAGCAAGAACTCGAGCAGCTCGAATTCCTTGAGCGGCATGTTCACGAGTTCGCCGGACACTGAGACGGCGTGCCGCTCGACGTCCATGCGCACGGTGCCGGCGACGAGCGTGGTGTCGTCGTCACCGCCGCCCTGCTCGTCGTGGCGCCGCAACACCGCACGGATTCGCGCGACGAGTTCGCGCGTCGAATACGGCTTGGTCACGTAGTCATCGGCGCCGAGTTCAAGTCCGACGACGATATCGATTTCGGAGTCCTTGGCGGTGAGCATGATGATCGGCACCATCGACCGGGTGCGGATCTCGCGGCACACCTCGGTGCCCGGAATTCCGGGAAGCATGAGGTCGAGCAAGATGAGATCGGTGCCGCCCTGGTCGAATTCGCTGATCGCGCTCGGCCCATCTTCGGCCACGACGACCTCGTAGCCCTCACGTTCGAGCAGGAAACTCAGCGGCTCGCTCAGCGCGCTCTCGTCTTCGACCAGAAGGATGCGTGTCATAGTGTGTCTCCTGCGGCCGCACGTGCGGCTGGTTGAGGCTTCTTAGGGCCGGGTTCGATCGGCTGCGCCGCCTCGGGGAGACGGATGGTGAAGGTGGATCCGCTGCCCGGCTGGGACCAGACGCGAATGTCTCCGCCGTGGTTCTGCACGACGTGTTTGACAATAGACAGGCCCAGTCCGGTTCCGCCGGTGTGGCGCGACCGCGCCTGGTCGACCCGGAAAAACCGTTCGAAGACCCGGTCCAGATCGGCTTCGGCAATGCCGACGCCCTGATCGGTGACGGTGATTTCGACGATGCCCTTCTGCAGGCGTACGCCGACGCCCACGCGCGATCCCTCGACGGAATAGTTCACCGCGTTGGCGACAAGGTTGTGCACGGCCACGATGAGCAGAGCTTCATCGCCGTAGATGCGGGCATCGGACTTTTTGCCCAGAACGATGGTGATGCGTTCCGCTTCTGCGACGACTCGACACTGGTCGACGGCCGCGGCGACAATGTCGTCGACGCTGAGATTCTCCGGCTCGGCGAGCACGTCCTGCGCCTGCAACCGGGACAGTTCGATGATCTCCTGGGTGAGGCGACCGAGCCTGGCCGACTCCGTCGTTAACCTGTTGGCGAAGCGGCGAACCTGCGCCGGTTCATCCGCTGCCTGATCGAGCGCCTCAGCGAGCAGACCAACGGAGGCGATGGGGGTTTTCAGTTCGTGACTGATGTTGGCCACGAAGTCGCGGCGCACCTCGTCGAGGCGGAAGGCTTCGGTGCGGTCCTCGGCCAGGAGCAGCACGTAGCGAGTACCAAGCCGGGCCAGGCGCACCCGAAAGCGCATGCTCGCGTCGCCGAACGGGCCGCGGGAGAGCACGAGGTCTTCGCTGATCGGCTCGCCGGTACTGCGTACGAGCCGGGCGAGTTCGAGCAGTTCGGGATGCACGAGCTGGTGATTCCAGACCAGACCAAGGGTGAGGGCGCCCGGGCTGGTCTTGATGACGTTGTTCGACGGGTCGAGCACGACGCCGGCGGTTTCGAGCGCGTCAAGCACCTGGTCGATCCCGTCGGGCACGGCCGGGTTCACCACTTCGCTGGCGCGGCGTCCGTGCCGTTCGGCAACGTGCAACAGCGTCACGAAGCCAGCCCCGACGCCGAGGCCGAGTGCCAGCGACAGCAACACCAGCCACGTCGATTCCATAACCTACAGGTTACTGACCCTCTGGGGCTTTACTTCGCAGCGAAGGCTGCCGGAGACCTGTACTTTAGAAAGAGTTCAAGACCACGGCACCTGCCGTTAACCTAAATCCGGCATTCTGTGTCGGAGGCCAAGGCGGGTCTCACAGGCCCGTGCGTGCCCGCGCGGCAAGGAAGGACCACAGCATGCGCGACGTATTCCAGCAGGAACTGGCAGAAGTTCAACAGCGACTGGTCGAGATCTCTCGGCTCGTCGCCATCTCGATGGACAAGGCCACTCACGCTTTCAACGAGAGTGACGTCAGCCTCGCCGAAGAAGCCATCACCGAAGACGAGAAGATCGACGAGCTAACGGTTGAGCTCGACGAGCTCGCGATCACCATTCTGGCCCGCCAGCAGCCGGTCGCGCGCGACCTGCGCATCGTCGTGAGCGCCCTGCGCATCAGCGCCTCCCTTGAGCGGATGGGCGACCTCTCGACGCACATCGCCCAGCTGGCCCGGTACCGTTTTCCCGACAAGGTCATTCCCAAGGGCCTGCGCGGCACGTTCGCCGAAATGGGCGCGCTCGACGTGGTCATCGCGAATATGCTCACCGAGCTGCTCCTGCACCAGGACATGGCCCTCGCCGAGACCATTCGCAATGAAGACGACAAGGTCGACGCGCTGCACGTGAGCGTCTTCGACGCCGTCCTCGGCGCAACCTGGAAAGGACTCGCCGCCGACACCGTCGATGCGACCCTGGCCAGCCGGTACCACGAGCGGTTCGCCGACCACGCGGTGTCGATCGCGAAGAAGGTGCAGTACCTCGGCACGGGAGACTGGCACCAGGACAACCAGCTCTAGCCTGCTCTCGGTTTGAGCGAGCGCTCGCATGAGCGCGCCCAAAATGGGCACCCGCTGCGGTAATCGGCGTAGCGCCCACCGACATCGGGCGCGGCCACGACGCCGAGTGCCGTAGCCGCAGAAATTGGCACGGCAAGGCCCAGAGCGTTCGCTCCGGGCCTTGGGCGAGTTACTTTTTGTTACCCTGGGCTGCGACGGCGGCGGCTCCGGCGGCCGCGGCCTCGGGGTCGAGATACTCCCCCGGTCCGAGCGGCATGAAGTCTTCGCCGAGCCGGTAAACCAGGGGGATTCCGGTGGGGATGTTCAGTTCGGCGATGTCGGCATCGCTGATGCCGTCGAGGTGCTTCACCAGGGCGCGCAGCGAGTTACCGTGCGCGGTGACCAGGACGGTCTTGTTCGCGCGCAGGTCGGGCACGATGTCCGACTGCCAGTAGGGCAGCATCCGCTCAACGACGTCCTTGAGGCATTCGGTGCGCGGAAGGGCGGCGCCGAGGTCGGCGTAGCGCGCGTCATGCGCCTGCGAGAACTCGCTGGAGTCGTCGAGCACGGGCGGCGGGGTGTCGTAGGAGCGGCGCCACAGCATGAACTGCTCCTGGCCGAACTTGGCCTGGGTGGCCGCCTTATCGAGGCCCTGCAGCCCGCCGTAGTGGCGTTCGTTGAGGCGCCAGGAACGCGTGACCGGGATCCACGAGCGGTCAGCTTCTTCGAGCGCGAGGTTCGCTGTCTGGATGGCGCGGGAAAGCAAGCTGGTGTGGAGCACGTCGGGCAGCAGACCGGCGTCCTTGAGCAGCACGCCGGCGCGGACAGCTTCGGTGGCACCCTGCTCGCTGAGGCGAACGTCCACCCAGCCGGTAAACAGGTTCTGCTGATTCCAGGTGCTTTGGCCGTGGCGGAGGAGGACGAGTGTGTAGGGGGCAGACATGTGCCCACTCTATCGAGCGTGGGTGGCGAAATAGCGCCGGAGCACACCCGCCTGCGGGGGCTAATTCAGGAAAACTGGTCACAGCGGATGCTGCCACCCGCGCAAACACGAGGGAAGCAGCATCCGTCACAGAGAGTTTCCTGAATAAGCCACCAAAAGTCGGCGAGCCCTTGGAGCCGGGAAGGCTAGCGAACCGGGGTGCGGGCACCCAGGCGCGGCAGGCGGGGGATATCGGCGACGGATCCGGCGGACTGTGGCACGATGATCTCCTGGCTGGCCGAGATGGAGATTCCCTCGGACTCGACATAGAGGGTCGACGTGGCCGGAATGATGCGCTTGATCACGGCGAGCGCGATCGGCCCGAGCTCGTAGTGAATGGCGCTCGAAGTGATGGTGCCGACGGCGACTCGCTCGGGCTCTGCCTCTGAACTGCCTGGCCTGACGCGGTCGGCCTGCACCGGGTCGCCGGGCGCGGGCAGCACGCCTTCCGACCCGTCGAGGTGCAGCATGACCAAGCGGCGCGGCGGGTGGCCGAGGTTGTGCACCTTGGCCACGGTTTCCTGCCCGCGATAGCAGCCCTTGCTGAGGTGCACGGCGGTGCGCAGCCAGTCCAGCTCATGCGGGATGCTCTTCTCATCGACCTCCCGCGCCCGTCGCGGACGCCACGCGGCGATGCGCAGCGCCTCCAGGGCGAGCAGTCCGGCCGGTTTTACCAGTTCAGCGGATGCCGCGGCGCCGGTTGGTGAGGATGGGGCAGGGGCAGGGGCGGTGGCGGTGGCGGTGAACGCTGTCGCGGCGGCGCCGGCGGCGAGTGAATCACGCAGCGCGGGGAGGCTGGCGCGGGCCACGAGGGTTTCGGTGTAGGTCCAGCGGGTTCCGGGATGCTCGGGCACTTCGGCGTACTGGTAGCCACCACGGGCGACGGCAGCCCAGGGATCCAGCCAGGTCAGCGGCACGCCGTTCGGGGCGGCGGCGGTGATACCAACAGAAGCTGGGGCATCCGTCATGGCGCCGATGGTGGCGTACACGAGGGTGTGGTCGACAACCTGCACCCGCAGCATGAACTTCATGCGGTCGAGGAAGGTCTGCAGGCCGGGCAGCTCGGCGGCCTCGACGAGAAGCCAGGTTTCGACGCCGTCATCCAGCACGCGGACGGCGTACTCGAGGTGTCCGGTGGGGTCGAGCAGCAGCATCTCGGTGGATCCGCCGGGGGCGAGGCTTTTGAGCTCCTGGCTCGCGATGGAGTTGAGCCAGCTGAGGCGGTCGGGGCCGGCGACGGAGAGCACGCCGTGGTGCGAGAGGTCGACGATGGCGCGTCCGGCGACGAGGGAGCGTTGTTCGATCATGGGATTGCCGTAGTGCGCGGCGACGCCGACGTCGATTCCCTCGGACTGCACCGCGCCGGGCAGTCCCAGCAGCGGCGAGACGGTTGTTGCCGGGTCAGTCATGGCGCTCAATTCTGCCGATCCGGGTTGACGGTCGGCGATCGTGCTTGGGGGCGTGCTCGTTGGCACGGCTCATGCACCTACAACACTACGGCCCGCAGATTTATTCGACGGGCGGGCCGGGTCACTGCCTGACCGGGTTCACCTGAGGAAACCGGGCCCAGGCACGGTTGAAGGAGGGGCGTGCGGCGGCTAGGAGACTCGGGCGAGGCGGCCGGAGGCGTGAGTACGCAGATCCTGGCCGAGAGCGGCGATGTCCCAGGCCCAGAGCAGGTGATTGTCGACGAGGCCGTAGAGGCGGGTGGCGGCCGCGTAGGGCTTCGATCCGGCGGTACGCAGTACGGCATCCGTGGCGAGGTCGATGCGCGGGCCCTTCACCTGGCCGAGGTAGAGCTCTGCGACGCCGCCGGGATGCACGAGAGTGACCTCGATATCGAAGCCGCCGTCACGATTGCGCAACGTTTCAACGGCCGCCGCCGAGGTGAACGGGCGCTCCCCCAAGCCCGGCAACATGCCGGGCCCCGGGTCGCCGTCACCCTGGTTACGGCTAAGCCGCCAGTACCCCGTTTCGGTGACCAGGGGGAGCTTCTCGTCGGACAACATCTCGTCGGACAACATCTCAGGGGGCAGCATCTCAGGGAGTAGCGGAGAGGCTGGCGTAGCGACATCCGTTCCCGAGGAAACGGTCTTTCCCTGCAGAGCGGATGCGGCAGCGCGGGTTTTGGCGGAATCCGTTTCAGAGGCGGAGCCAGTAGCGGTCTCAGACGCGGGCACGGCGGTGTCCGCTTCAGCGGCTGCAGCATCCGTATCCAGAGGCTCGAGCCAGGTATATGAGCTGTAGTTCAGGTGCGGCAGGCCGTCATGGCTGAAGCTGATGCGGTGGCCGAAGGTGCGGCTGACCGACTCCGTGCCGATTTTGTATTCGAGCACACCGGAACCTTCCCAGACTCCGATCAACCAAGAGAGTGGAACAAGTTCGGACGGCAAGCCGACCGGAAGGTCAAACATGCGTACTTACCGCTGCCCCCGGAACAGCTTGAAAACGACCATGCCGGATACCCAGGCGATCGACAAGCTGGCCAGTCCGAGCAGGCCTAAAAAGAAAAGTTCCAGCGCTAACAGATCCATGCTGCGAGTCTAGCGGGAGCTCAGAGCACAGCCACGACAATCGTCGCCACGACGAGGATCACGAGGGCGCCCGCGATGCTCAGCGTGACCCGTTTCACGTAGCCCTCTTTGGTTCCGGTGGCGATCTGCAGGCCGAGTGTGACGAGCGTGCAGCCGGCCAGGGTGAGCCCGAACCAGCCGAGCGCCGAATTCGGGGTAGCGAGCAATCCGGTAAGAACAGCCCCCACAATCGCCAGTAACCACACGGTCGCGATCGTTCTCCAGTGCCAGCTCACGTCTCTATTGTGCCCGAACGGTCGCATCCCGTGGCACGCTAGTATGAAATTCGAGACACTTGGAGGGCGCCCGTGGCGCAGTTGTTGATCCTGACCTCGGCGGCCAACAATGACGTACTCCCCGCCCTGGCGCTGCTTTCCCACAATGCAAAACTGATTCCCGCCCAGGCGGATCAGCTCATTCACGCTCCGGATTCCGATTTGATTTTGGTCGATGCCCGAAGCAACTTCGCCGTGGCCAAGTCGCTCTGCCAGATTCTGCGCACGATGGGCACCGTCACTCCCCTGCTGCTCGTCGTCACCGAGGGCGGACTGGCCGCGGTCAGTCCCGACTGGGGAGTCGACGATGTCATTCTCGACACGGCTGGCCCAGCCGAAGTGGATACCCGTATCCGCCTGAGCATCGGCCGGCTCGCCCACACCGTGCCCTCGAACACGATCCGCGCGGCCGGAGTCGTGATCGACGAAGCGAGTTACTCGGCCAAGGTGCACGGAAAACCGCTCGACCTCACTTATAAGGAGTTCGAGCTGCTGCGGTTCCTGGCCGCGCATCCTTCACGGGTATTCACTCGCGAACAGCTCTTAAGCGAGGTCTGGGGCTACGACTACTTCGGCGGCACTCGCACGGTCGACGTGCACGTGCGACGCCTGCGCGCCAAGCTGGGCGACCAGGAATCGCTCATCGGCACCGTGCGCAACGTCGGCTACCGATTCAATGTGCACGAAGAAAATGATGAGCGAGTTCCCAATTCTCTCCGCGCTTAATAAAACGGATGCCGCGGGGCTGGTCGAATTTCACCGGATCGCCGCGGAGGCGCTCGCCTTTGACGGCTACGCGCCCTTCAACGAGCAGGCGCTGTTCGACCTGCACAGCGGCCTACGTAGCGCCTATCTGGTGCGATCGAACGACCTTCTGGTGGGGGCGGCGCTCGCCGGGCGCGGGGAGATCGACCTGGTTGTTGCACCGGAGTCGCGGCGACGCGGATTTGGGCGGGCGGCGGCGATCGAGCTCGTCGCGACGGTTCCGAACGGACTGACTATGTGGTCGCACGGCGATCATCCGGGAGCGCGTGCCCTCGCCATTGAGCTGCGCTTCGTCGCCGCACGCACTCTGCTCGAGCTGCGTCTGCTCCTGGACGAAGCTGGGCCGGCGGCATCCGCTTTGCTGGAAGCCGACAGCATAGACGTGTTCCGCCCGGGCATCGACGATGCCGAATGGATCGCGCTAAACGCCCTGGTCTTTGCGACGCACCCGGAACAAGGCGCGATCACATCGGCCGATCTCACGGCGCGGCAGGCCGAGTCATGGTTCAGCAGCGATGACTTTCTGATTTTGCGGGACGCCGACGGTCGCATGATCGGCTACAACTGGCTCAAGGTCGACGGGGCGATCGGCGAGATTTATGTGGTCGGGGTGCATCCGGATGCCGCCGGTCGAGGATTCGGACGCGCGCTCATGCAGGCGGGGATCCAGCGACTGCGCGACGCCGGCTGCGTCACCGCCGCCCTCTACGTTGAGGCCGACAGCGCCGGTGCCGTGCACCTGTATCGGTCGCTCGGTTTCACCGACCACACGGTTGACGTGCAGTACCGCCGCCTCGCCGACTGATCCCTTCTCGACTGACCCTGTCGCGTCGGACACCGTCTCGACTGACCCAACGCCACCATGTCAGAAGCTGCACCAGCTGGTGCAACGTCATCCGTGCCAGGGGCGATTCGCAACGTAACTCCGTCGATATAACCGGGGCGACGCGCCGAAAAGTCAACGGCTTCGAGATTATTTCGCCTCCCGTTCACCTCGTTCGTCGCGGTGGCGTGATTAAGGGTGTCAGGATGGATAAATGGACGGCGAAACCACCCAAGCAGACTCGGGTCTCACAGACTTCGATGACGACTTTGACCCACTTTTCGGCAAACTCGACCCGGCGCTGCCCGACGACCGCTACCTCGACCGCGAGCTGAGCTGGCTCGCTTTCAACCAGCGCGTGCTCGAATTGGCCGAGGACGAGTCGCTGCCCGTGCTCGAACGCACCAACTTTCTCGCCATTTTCGCGAGCAACCTCGACGAGTTCTTCATGGTGCGCGTCGCCGGGCTGAAACGCCGCATCCTCACTGGGCTGGCTGTACCGACCAACGTGGGCCGGGCTCCGCAGGACGTGCTCAGTGACATCTCGGCCGTCGCCCACGCCCTGCAAGACCGCCACGCCCTCGCCTTTCAGAACCTCGTGCGCCCCGCCCTCGCCGAGGCCGGCGTCGAGGTGGTCGACTGGCAGAGCCTCGGCGACACCGAACGTCGCTCGCTGCGCACCTATTTCTCGAATCAGATCTTTCCGGTACTGATGCCTCTGGCAGTTGACCCGGCGCATCCGTTTCCCTATATTTCCGGACTCTCGCTCAACCTGGCCGTGCGGGTACGCAACACCAAAACCGGCAAGCAGGAGTTCGCCCGGCTCAAGGTTCCGCCAATGCTGCCGCGCTTTGTGCGGGTCGACCGCAATGAGTCGGTCGATCGCATCCGCTACATCGCCCTCGAAGATCTCATCGCCAACCAGCTCGACGATCTGTTTCCAGGCATGGAAATTCTGGAACACCACGTGTTTCGGGTCACCCGCAACGAAGACGTTGAAATTGACGAAGATGAGACCGAAAACCTGATCAAGGCACTCGAGAAAGAACTGCTGCGTCGACGGTTCGGGCCGCCCATTCGCCTGGAGATCACCGAGGACATGGACGAGGTCACCCTCGGCCTTCTCGTGCGCGAACTCGACGTGACCGAGCAGGAGGTCTACCACCTGCCAGCACCGCTCGACCTCGGTGGATTGTTCGACCTGCGCATCGACCGTCCCGACCTGCACTTCGCCAAGCACGTGCCGACCACGGCAGCCCAGCTACTGCCGAGCGAGCCGAACGCCGAGCAGGACATCTTCGCGGCCGTCGCACACCGGGACGTACTGCTACACCACCCCTACGAGTCCTTCGCGACGAGCGTGCAGGCATTCTTGGAGCAGGCCGCGGCCGACCCGAACGTGCTTGCCATCAAGCAGACGCTGTACCGCACCTCCGGTGACAGCCCCATCGTCGAGGCACTCATCGCCGCCGCCGACAGCGGCAAGCAGGTGCTCGCGCTGGTGGAGATCAAGGCCCGCTTCGACGAGCAGGCCAATATCACCTGGGCGCGCAAGCTTGAAAAGGCCGGCGTGCACGTGGTCTATGGGCTGGTCGGCCTCAAAACGCACTGCAAGCTCGCCCTCGTGGTGCGCTACGAGAAGGGTGTGCTGCGGCACTACAGCCATATCGGCACCGGAAACTACAACCCGAAGACCAGCCGCATTTATGAAGACCTCGGTCTGCTAACAGCGGATGCCCAGGTCGGCAAGGACCTTACCCGCCTGTTCAACGAGTTGTCGGGGTACGCCATAGAGAAGAAGTTCAAGCGGCTTCTCGTGGCTCCCCTGCACCTGCGCAAGGCCTTGCTTAAGCAGATCCAGACCGAAACCGAGAACGCCCTCGAGGGCAAGACCAGTGGCATCCGGATCAAGGTCAACTCAATGGTCGACGAAGACATCATCGACGCGCTGTACCGGGCGAGCCAGGCCGGCGTGCACGTCGACGTCTGGGTGCGCGGCATCTGCAGTCTCAAGCCGGGCGTGGTCGGCATGAGTGAGAACATTCGGGTGCGGTCCATTCTGGGCCGGTACCTCGAGCATTCGCGCCTGTTTTCTTTTCACAACCTGGGCGAAACGCAGGTGTTCATCGGCAGCGCCGACATGATGCACCGCAACCTTGACCGCCGGGTCGAGGCCCTCGTGCGCCTGATCGACCCTGAGCACCTGGTCGAGATCGAGGCCCTGTTCGAACGGGCCATGGATCCGCGCACCTCGAGCTGGTGGCTCGACGAGACCGGGCATTGGACCCGCCACGACGTCGACGAGAACGGCGTGCACCTCAGCGATATGCAAAACCGATTGATGCAGCAGATCAGCGCCCGCAAACGACCGGCGGGGCGTCGCTAGTGGCGTCCAAAACCACGGATACCAACGTTTATGCTGCCGGCGCGGTCTGCTGGCGCCTGATCGACGGTCGCATGCACGTGCTGCTCATTCATCGCACGGTGCACGGTGACGTCACCATCCCCAAAGGCAAGGTGGACCCGGGTGAGTTGCTGCCCCGCACCGCGGTGCGTGAAGTCGGGGAAGAGACCGGGCTGGACGTAGCTCTCGGAGTTCCGCTCGGCGTGTCGCACTACGACATGCCAGACGGTCGAACCAAGGTCGTGCACTACTGGGCAGCCGAGATCACGCCGGACGCGATCGCACGCTCGACATTCGTTCCGAACGGCGAGGTCGCCGCGATTGAATGGGTCACCATCAAAAAGGCCCGCAGCTATCTGAGCTACCCGGCAGATGTGGAGATTCTCGAGACGTTTTCGGCATTCGTCGAGGCCGGCGTGACCCGCACGTTTGCGGTTATCGCACTGCGCCACGGCAAGGCCGCGCCACGCACCGGAGCGGGGCCTGACGCCCGTCGTCCGCTGACGGCGCGCGGGGTAACGCAGGCTGCGGGCCTGGTCGCGACGATCACGGCCTGGCGACCGTTGCGCATCATCTCGAGCACGGCGACGCGGTGCGTGACGACGGTGGCTCCGCTCGCAGCCGCCACGGGCATCCCGATCAAGCAAACGGACCTGATCAGCCAGGACGCACTCGAAAATGGTGAAGCAGATGTTCGCTCCATCGTCGGCAAGCGCGTGCGCTCCCGCAAGACCGCTGTTTTGTGCAGCCACGGTCCGGTGCTGCCCGAGATCATGCGGGAAATCGCGCTGGCTACCGGGAGCCAGCCGACCTCTGCGCTGTTCGACGCCGCAGACCTCGACACCGGCGGGTTCTCGATCGTGCACCTGTCGTCGGAGAACCCGGCCGCGGGCATCCTGGCCATCGAGACGTTCCGCGCGACCGCCTAACCGGCGTTTCACAGCCGCGCTCAAGCTTGCGTTGGGCGCTGGCGGTTTACGTCGACACCGCTCAGCACGCCGTCGGGAAGCCGGGTTACGGGATGGGGACGGGCGTGATGCCAAACTGGGCGAGGCCGGCAGCGCCACCGTCTTCGGCGGTCAACACCCAGATACCGTCCTTGTGCACGGCAATGCTGTGCTCCCAGTGCGCTGCGGCCTTGCCGTCGCTCGTGGCTACGGTCCAATCGTCGTCCCGGGTGTAGGTATCGATCGACCCGAGCACGACCATCGGCTCGATAGCGACGACGAGCCCCGGCTTCACATCCGGACCTTTCGGGCGCACGCGGTAGTTGAACACCGGCGGATCCTCGTGCATCGAGCGGCCGATGCCGTGGCCGACATAGTCCGTGAGAATGCCATAGCTGCCCTGCGACTCCACGTAATCTTCAATGGCGTCACCGACCTCATTGAGGTGACGGGCGGTGTGTAGCCGGGCGATGCCGTGCCAGAGCGATTGCTCGGTCACGTTACACAGCTTCTGCCGTTCGGCCACAAGCTCGGGTCGGCTGGCGTCCGGCAGCACGAAGCTGAACGCGGCGTCGCCGTTCCAGCCTTCGATGATGGCGCCACTGTCGATTGAGACGATGTCACCGGCCGCGAGGCGCCGCTCAGAAGGGATGCCGTGCACAACGTCGTCGTTCACCGAGGCACACACGGTGTGGTGATACCCGGCCTCGAGCTTGAAGTTCGGCTTACCGCCGAGCGCGACGATGGCGGCCTCGGCCGCAGCGTCGAGTTCGAGGGTCGTAGCCCCGATCACCATGGCAGAGCGGGCGGCCTTGAGCGATGCGGCGGTGGCCAGGCCCGGGGCGACCATGAGGCGCAACTGGGCGGGGTTCTTGTAGATGGAACGACGAAAACTCACTGATTTCCTACAAACTAGCTCCGAGAAGGGGAGCGATCTTTTCTTATTTGCGTTGTGGTGCACATGATGATGGGCCGAGTCGTTAGGCCCGGCCCAAACTCGTGTTAGAGCCTGGTCGTGCTACTGACCACGCAGGCCGCGGTCGGCCAGGGCGGCGAGAATGCGCTCGGTGACCGCCTCAACGGCACCGAGGCCGTCGATCGTGACCACGAGGCCACGAGCGCTGTAGACGTCGATCAGCGGAGCGGTCTGCTCCGCGTAGACATCAAGACGATGGCGGATGACGTCGGCCGTGTCGTCCGCGCGGCCCTGCTCGGCCGCACGCTTCAGCAGCCGCGTGACGACCTCGTCGGTGTCGGCGGTGATGAGAACGACTACGTCGAGCTGAGTGCCCCCTGCACTCAGCAGACGATCGAGCTCATCGACCTGATCGGTCGTGCGCGGATAACCGTCGAGCAGAAAGCCGCCGGCAGCATCCGCTTCCTTGAGCCGGTCAGCGACTATGGCGTTGGTGAGGGTGTCGGGGACGTACGCTCCGGCGTCCATGAACGACTTGACCTCGACGCCCAGCGGGGTGTTGTTGGTCACGTTGTAACGAAAGATGTCGCCGGTGGAGATGGCGGGAATGTCGAAGGCAAGCGCCAGGCGCTCCGCCTGGGTGCCTTTGCCAGCGCCGGGCGGGCCGATCAATAGTAAGCGCGTCATTTAAGAAGCCCCTCATAGTGTCGCTGTTGCAGTTGCGAGTCGATCTGCTTGACCGTCTCGAGCCCCACGCCGACGATGATGAGAATACTCGCGCCGCCGAACGGGAAGTTCTGGTCGGCACCGATAACTGAGAATGCAACGAGCGGGATCAACGCGATAAAACCCAGGTAGAGCGAACCCGGAAGCGTAATGCGGGTGAGCACGAAGTCGAGGTACTCGGCGGTCGGCCGGCCGGCGCGGATGCCGGGAATGAATCCGCCGTACTTCTTCATGTTGTCCGCAACTTCTTCGGGGTTGAAAGTGATCGCCACGTAGAAGTAGGTGAAGCCGATGATCAGGAAGAAGTACATGGCCATGTACAGCGGCTGGTCGCCGCCGGTGAGGTTGTTGGAGATCCAGACGACCCAGGCCGGAGCTTCGGTGCCGGCGGCCGGCTGGTTGAATTGCGCGAGCAGGGCCGGCAGGTACAGCAGCGAGGAGGCGAAGATCACGGGGATCACGCCGGCCATGTTGACCTTGATCGGAATATAGGTGTTGTTGCCGCCGTAGGTGCGGCGCCCGACCATACGCTTGGCGTACTGCACCGGTATTCGCCGCTGGGATTGCTCGACGAAGACCACGCCGGCGACCACCAGAATTCCCACGATCAGCACGATGATGAGGGTGTCGAGGCCCTGCTGCTGGCCGATGGCGCCGAGCGATCCAGGGAACAAGGCTGCGATCGAGATGAAGATCATGAGCGACATGCCGTTGCCGACGCCGCGTTCGGTGACGAGCTCACCCATCCACATGATGACGCCGGTGCCGGCGGTCATCGTGATGACCATGAGCATGATGGCGTACCAGGCGTCGTTGGTGATCAGCTGCGTGCACTCGGTGCTGGCGGATGTCCCAAACAGGGCGCCGCTGCGGGCGACGGTGATCAGCGTGGTCGACTGCAGAATGCCGAGGGCGATCGTGAGGTAACGGGTGTACTGGGTCAGTGTGCTCTGACCCGAAGCACCCTCCTTGTAGAGGGTGTCGAAGTGAGGGATGACCACGCGCAGCAGCTGCACGATGATGGAGGCAGTGATGTAGGGCATGATGCCGAGGGCAAACACGCTGAGCTGGAGCAGGGCGCCACCACTAAACAGGTTGACGAGCTCGTAGAGGCCGCTCGAACCCTGGTTGGCCGCCAGACACAGCTGCACGTTGGCGAAGTCCACGAACGGGGCCGGGATGAACGAGCCCAACCGGAACAGAGCAATGATGCCCAGGGTGAAGCCGATCTTCTTGCGAAGGTCGGGTGTGCGGAAGATCCGCGCAATGGCGCTGAACAAAAAGGCCTCCAGATATTTACGCAGACCGACCCGCGCGGGTCGACAGGAGTACATCGACTAAATACGATCGAGCTTGTCGAATCACACCAAACGATTTAACTCGATTGACGGATTCGACAAGCTCGATTGAGCGTCTACGGGTTTACTTTACAGATCCGCCCGCGGCAACAATTTTCTGCTCAGCTGAAGCAGAGACCTTGTCAACCGTCACGTTCAGCTTAACGGTAATCTCACCGGTGCCGAGAACCTTGACTTTTTCGTTGTCACGAACCGCACCCTTGGCGATCAGGCTGGCGATGGTGACATCGCCGCCGTTCGGGTAGAGGAGTTCAAGCTTTTCCAGGTTGACAACCTGGTACTCGACGCGGAACGGGTTCTTGAATCCACGCAGTTTCGGGGTGCGCATGTGCAGAGGCATCTGCCCACCCTCGAAGCCGACGCGTACGCTGTAACGCGCCTTCGTACCCTTGGTGCCTCGACCCGCGGTCTTACCCTTGGATCCTTCACCACGGCCAACGCGCATGCGGGCCTTCTTCGCTCCGGGAGCGGGGCGAAGGTGGTGTACCTTCAGCACGTGCTCGCGGGGCTCAGTCGACTCGGCTGCAACGGGGGCCTTCTTCGGTGCTGCGGCCTTTTTGGGGGCAGCGGCCTTCTTCGTGTCGGGCTTGTCGGCTACCTTGGTAGCTTCCTTCTCGTCAGCCATTAGTCAATCTCCTCGACCTTTACGAGGTGAGCGACGGTGTTGACGTAGCCACGGTTCTGCGAGTTATCCTCGCGGATCGTAACGGCGCCAATGCGTCGCAGACCCAGACTGCGAAGAGTGTCGCGCTGGTTCTGCTTCTCACTAATTTTGGACTTGATCTGTGTGATCTTCAGCTGGGCCATCAGGCACCTGCCTTCGCGGTTGCGGCTGCTGCAGCTGCAGCAGCGTCGGCACGCAGGAAACGGGCCGGAGCCACGTCTTCATAGGCCAGGCCGCGGCGAGCCGCAACCGCACGCGGCTCTTCGAGCTGGTGCAGCGCCTCGACCGTGGCGTGCACGATGTTGATGGTGTTCGACGAACCGAGCGACTTGCTCAGCACGTCGTGGATGCCAGCGCATTCGAGTACGGCGCGCACCGGGCCACCGGCGATAACGCCGGTACCTGCTGCTGCCGGACGCAGCAGAACGACGCCGGCTGCGGCCTCACCCTGTACGGGGTGCGGAATGGTCAGGCCAACGCGAGGAACGCGGAAGAAGTTCTTCTTCGCTTCTTCCACGCCCTTGGAGATAGCGGTCGGGACCTCGCGGGCCTTACCGTATCCGACGCCGACCAGTCCGTTACCGTCGCCGACGACGACGAGAGCGGTGAAGCTGAAGCGACGACCACCCTTGACAACCTTCGACACACGGTTGATGGTGACGACGCGCTCCAGGAACTGGCTCTTGTCGGCATCGCGGCTTCCGCGGTCCTTGTTCGGGTTGCGCTCACGGCCACCACGACGAGCCTCGCGGGGCTCGTTCTGCGGCGGCGTCGTGGAAGCAGCGGTTTCAACCGGTGCAACCGCTTCGGCAGCAACAGGTGCTGTGGTTTCGATCTTTTCAGTGCTCACAGGTTCAATCCACCCTCTCGAGCTCCTTCAGCGATGGCTGCGACGCGTCCTGCGTACTTGCTGCCACCACGGTCAAATACAACGGCTTCGATGCCGGCGGCTTTCGCACGCTCAGCGACGAGCTCACCGACCTTGCGGGCCTTGGCGGTCTTGTCACCATCGAAGGTGCGCAAGTCCGTTTCGAGCGTGGACGCCGACGCAAGCGTGAAGCCCTTGCTGTCGTCAACGACCTGCACGAATACGTGACGAGCCGAGCGGGTGACGACGAGGCGCGGGCGAAGCGCCGTTCCCTCGATCTTCTTGCGAAGACGAGTGTGTCGACGTCCGCGGGCTGCGGCCTTGCTCTTGCCTCTAGTTCCGAGTCCCATGGCTACTTACCACTCTTTCCGGCCTTGCGGCGAACAATCTCGCCGGCGTAACGCACACCCTTGCCCTTGTAGGGCTCTGGCTTGCGAATCTTACGGATGTTGGCGGCAACCTCGCCGACGGCCTGCTTATCGATTCCGCTGACCGTGAGCTTGTTGACGCTCTCCACGGTCAGAACGATCCCGACCGGCGGCTCGACGACGACCGGGTGCGAGAAGCCGAGGGCGAACTCAACAGAGGTACCCTTCTGCGCCGCGCGGTAACCGGTACCGACGATTTCGAGACCCTTGGTGTAACCAACGGTTACGCCGATGATCTGGTTGTTGATCAGGGTGCGAGTCAGACCGTGCAGCGAACGCGACTGGCGTTCGTCGTTCGGACGGGTGACGAGAACGTGACCGTCCTCGATCGACACTGTGATGGGGTTGGAAACGACGAGCGCGAGCTCGCCCTTCGGACCCTTGACGGAGACGGCCTGGCCGTCAGCCACAACCGTGACCCCGGCAGGGATCGGGATGGGGAGTCTTCCAATACGTGACATTCTCAGTTACCACACGTAGGCGAGAACTTCTCCGCCTACGCCCTTCTTCTCAGCCTGGCGGTCGGTAAGCAGACCGCTGGAGGTGGACAGGATGGCAACGCCGAGGCCGCCGAGAACCGTGGGGATCTCAGTCGACTTTGCGTACACGCGGAGGCCGGGCTTGGAAACCCGCTTGATGCCCACGATGGAACGCTCACGGTTCGGACCGAACTTGAGGTCCAGCGTGAGGGTCTTACCTACTGTTGCATCCTTGACGGTCCAGGCAGAGATGTAGCCCTGTGCCTTGAGGATGTCAGCGATGTGCGCTTTCAATTTGCTATGCGGCATCGACACTGTGTCGTGGTACGCCGAGTTAGCGTTGCGCAGTCTGGTCAGCATGTCTGCGACCGGATCTGTCATTGTCATTTTGTGGTGCCTTTCTCGCCTGGTTTCGCCGTTCGTTACGCGAATGACGACCTGTGGTGGTGAGGAAACCGATCGGTTGACCGGCTTCCGGGGTGAAAATCTGTGTGCGCCTGACATTTCTGTGCGGCGGGGCCAACCATGAGTTGGGAGCTTGCAAGCGCAAGCTCCCAACTCTAGTTGAAAAACGCTACTTCTGTGCGTCGGACGTTTTGAACGGGAAGCCGAGCGCTTTGAGCAGCGCGCGACCCTCGTCGTTGGACTTCGCGGTCGTAACAACCGTGATGTCCATACCGCGAACGCGGTCAATGCGGTCCTGGTCGATCTCGTGAAACATGACCTGCTCGGTCAAACCGAAGGTGTAGTTGCCCGCACCATCGAATTGCTTGTCGGAGAGGCCGCGGAAGTCACGGATACGAGGAAGGGCCAGGCTGAGCAGCCGGTCCAGGAACTCCCACATGCGGTCGCCACGAAGGGTGACGTGGGCGCCGATGGGCTGTCCCTCACGCAGTTTGAACTGCGCGATCGACTTGCGAGCCTTGGTGACCTGCGGCTTCTGGCCGGTGATCTTGGTGAGGTCAGAAACCGCACCGTCCATCACCTTGCCGTCGCGTGCTGCTTCTCCGACACCCATGTTGACGACAATCTTCGTCAGGGTGGGGATGCGGTGCACGTTGGTGAAGCCGAGTTCCTCGGAGAGCTTGGCACTGATCTCATCGCGGTACTTCTGCTTCAGACGCGGCAGGGCCTTGACGGGCGCGGCGCCGCCAGTGCCTTCAACAACTGCGGTGTCAGTCATTAGAGGTCCTTCCCTGACTTCTTGGCGTAACGAATGCGGACCGTCTTGGTGACGCCGTCCTTCGTTACCTCTTCCTGGCGGAAGCCGACGCGGGTCGGCTTCTTGGTCTCCGGGTCGACGATGGCTACGTTGGACACGTGGATGGCGGCTTCGAAGGTCTCGATGCCACCCGTCTTGGTGCCGCGCTGGGTCTGTCCGACGCGAACGTGCTTGGTCACGAAGTTGATGCCCTCAACGAGGACACGGTTCTTCTCGACGTCGACGGAGATGATCTTGCCCTGCTTGCCACGGTCTCCCCCGCGAGCCTGGCTGCGGCCGCTGATGACCTGAACGAGGTCACCCTTTTTTATTCTGGCCATGATTAAATAACCTCCGGTGCCAGCGAGATGATCTTCATGAACTTCTTGTCGCGAAGCTCGCGACCGACCGGTCCGAAGATTCGGGTGCCGCGGGGGTCACCGTCTGCCTTCAAGATCACTGCAGCGTTCTCATCGAACTTGATGTAGGAGCCGTCTGGACGACGGGTTTCCTTCTTGGTGCGAACGATGACAGCTTTGACGATGTCACCCTTCTTGACGTTTCCGCCCGGGATTGCATCCTTGACCGTGGCGACGATGACGTCGCCCAGGCCGGCGTAACGACGGCCGGAGCCGCCGAGAACACGGATGGTCAAGAGTTCCTTGGCGCCGCTGTTGTCGGCAACCCGTACTCGTGATTCTTGCTGAAGCACTTTATAACTCCTTTACGTCAAGTAAGCGCGAGGCTTACTTGGCCTTCTCAAGAATCTCGACCAGGCGCCAGCGCTTGGAGGCGCTAAGCGGACGGGTCTCACTGATCAGGACCAGGTCGCCGATGCCGGCGGAGTTCGCCTCATCGTGCGCCTTCAGCTTGGAAGTACGGCGGATGACCTTGCCGTACAACGGGTGCTTCACGCGGTCTTCGACCACGACAATGATGGTTTTGTTCATCTTGTCGCTGGTCACGTAACCACGCAGCGTCTTGCGGTAACCGCGAACGAGAGCTTCTGCCTCGGCTGCGACGACCGTTTCGTCAGTCTTCGCCATGACTAGGCCTCCTTCGTCTCGACGGTCTCGGCTGCAGCGTCGTCCGTGGACTCAACTGCGGCCTTGGCCTTCTTGGTTTTTTTCTCTGCCTTCTCAGCCTTGGCCGGAGCCGGGACTGCAACCGGCGTGGCACGAATACCCAGCTCGCGCTCACGGAGAACCGTGTAGATGCGAGCGATATCGCGCTTAACCGCGCGGAGGCGGCCGTGGCTCTCGAGCTGACCGGTGGCCGACTGGAAGCGCAGGTTGAACAGCTCTTCCTTGGCCTTCTTCAGCTCTTCGAACAGCTTCTCGTTGTCAAAGGTGTCGAGCTCGACTGGGGCGAGCTCCTTGGTTCCGATCGCCATTATGCGTCGCCCTCCTCGCGCTTGATGATGCGTGCCTTGAGGGGCAGCTTGTGAATTGCACGGGTAAGTGCTTCCTTCGCAACGGCGTCGGTGACACCGCTGAGCTCGAAGAGAACGCGACCCGGCTTGACGTTGGCAACCCACCACTCGACGGAACCCTTACCGGAACCCATGCGAGTTTCGGCCGGCTTCTTGGTCAGCGGGCGGTCGGGGTAGATGTTGATCCACACCTTCCCGCCACGCTTGATGTGACGCGTCATGGCGATACGAGCGGACTCGATCTGACGGTTGGTCACGTACGCGGGGGTCAGCGCCTGGATGCCATAGTCACCGAATGAGACCGTAGTGCCACCGGTAGCGTGGCCGGTACGACCCGGGTGGTGCTGCTTGCGGTGCTTGACTCTACGTGGAATCAACATTATTTAGCCTCAACTCCTGCTGCGACCGGTGCCGCTGCCGGAGCATCTGCACGAGGTGCACGGCGCGGTCGATCGTCACGACGCTCGGGGCGGGACGACTTAGCGTTGGCCTGCTCGCGAGCGAGTTCCTTGTTGGTGATGTCACCCTTGTAGATCCAGACCTTCACGCCGATGCGGCCGAAGGTGGTCTTGGCTTCGTAGAAGCCGTAGTCGATGTTCGCGCGAAGCGTGTGCAGTGGCACCCGGCCTTCACGGTAGAACTCGCTGCGGCTCATCTCGGCGCCACCCAGACGACCGGACACCTGGATGCGAACACCCTTGGCGCCGGCGCGCTGCGCACCCTGCAGGCCCTTACGCATCGCACGGCGAAAAGCCACACGTGCGGAGAGCTGCTCGGCAATACCCTGCGCGACCAGCTGGGCATCCTGCTCGGGGTTCTTGACCTCGAGGATGTTCAGTTGAATCTGCTTGGCAGTGAGTTTTTCCAGGTCAGAGCGGATGCGCTCGGCCTCCGCGCCGCGGCGACCAATCACAATGCCCGGACGGGCGGTGTGAATGTCAACGCGAACACGGTCACGAGTGCGCTCGATCTCGATGCGGCTGACGCCGGCGCGGTCGAGGCTGGTGCTCAGCAGGCGACGGATTTTGACGTCTTCTGCGACAAAGTCAGCGTAGCGCTGACCCGGCTTGGTCGAGTCAGAGAACCAACGCGATACGTGATCGGTGGTGATTCCCAGACGGAAGCCATAGGGGTTTACTTTCTGACCCATTACTTCGTACCCTCCTCAGGAGTGGTGAGCACAACCGTGATGTGGCTGGTGCGCTTCTTGATTTCGAATGCGCGACCCTGGGCACGAGCCTGGAAACGCTTGAGGGTCGTACCCTCGTCAACGAATGCCCGGCTGATGAACAGGTCCTGCTCGTCCAGATACGTGTTGGCTGCATCTGCCTTGACCCGGGCGTTGGCGATGGCCGAGGCCACCAGCTTGTACACCGGATCGGATGCACCCTGGGGCGCAAACTTCAGAATTCCCAGCGCTTCCTGCGCCTGCTTGCCGCGGATCATGTCAACGACGCGACGAGCCTTCTGGGGGGTAACGCGGATGTGACGCACGCGTGCGATCGACTCCACCATTTCTTCTCCTCCTTCACGTCCCCGCGTTAGCGGCGACGGCCCTTCTTGTCGTCCTTCACGTGTCCACGGAAGGTGCGGGTGGGCGCAAACTCGCCGAGCTTATGACCGACCATGCTCTCGGTGACGAACACCGGGATGTGCTTGCGTCCGTCGTGCACTGCGATGGTGTGTCCGAGCATGTCGGGGATGATCATCGAGCGGCGCGACCAGGTCTTGATTACGTTCTTGCTCTTGGCTTCGTTCGCCGCGAACACCTTGCGAAGCAGGTGGTCGTCAACGAAAGGGCCTTTCTTAAGACTTCTTGGCATCGTCTACTCCTACTTACGCTTCTTGCCGACGGTGCGGCGACGAACAATGAGCTTGTCGCTTTCCTTATTCGGGTGGCGGGTGCGCCCTTCCTTCTGGCCCCAGGGGCTGACGGGGTGACGTCCACCGGACGTCTTACCCTCACCACCACCGTGCGGGTGATCGACCGGGTTCATGGCAACACCACGAACAGTCGGGCGAACGCCTTTCCAGCGCATACGTCCGGCCTTGCCCCAGTTGATGTTCGACTGCTCGGCGTTGCCGACCTCGCCGATCGTCGCGCGGCAGCGAGCATCCACGTTGCGGATTTCACCAGACGGCAGACGAAGCTGGGCGTAGACGCCCTCCTTCGCTACCAGACGAACGGATGAACCGGCTGAGCGGGCCATCTTGGCGCCACCACCCGGACGCAGTTCGATCGCGTGAATGATGGTACCGGTAGGGATGTTCTTCAACGGCAGGTTGTTGCCGGGCTTGATGTCAGCCCCGGCTCCCGACTCGATGATGTCGCCCTGGCTGAGCTTGTTCGGCGCGATGATGTAACGCTTCGTGCCGTCAATGAAGTGCAGGAGCGCGATGCGCGCCGTGCGGTTCGGGTCGTATTCAATTTCAGCGACGCGGGCGTTGACGCCGTCCTTGTCGTTGCGCTTGAAGTCGATCACGCGGTACTGGCGCTTGTGGCCACCACCGATGTGACGGGTCGTGATGCGGCCCTGGTTGTTACGTCCACCAGTCTTGGAGAGCGGACGCAGCAGCGACTTCTCTGGGGTGGAACGCGTGATTTCCGCGAAGTCGGCAACGGATGAACCGCGTCGACCCGGGGTCGTGGGCTTGTACTTACGAATAGCCATTAGTTATCCCTCTGCCTGTCGCTTAGCCGACGGCCGTGAAGATGTCGATGGAGCCAGACTTGAGCGTGACAATGGCACGCTTGGTGTCCTTGCGCTTGCCCATGCCGAACTTGGTACGGCGAGTCTTGCCCACGCGGTTCAGGGTGTTGATCGAAGCGACCTGCACCTTGAAGATCTTTTCGATCGCGAGCTTGATCTCCGTCTTGTTCGAGCGGGGGTCAACGATGAAGGTGTACTTACCCTCGTCAATCAGGCCGTAGCTCTTTTCAGAGACAACCGGAGAGATGATGATGTCGCGGGGGTCCTTGTTGGTCGCGATAGTCATTATGCGGCCACCTCTTCCTTCTTGGTCTTGCTCTCCACAAACGCGTTGAAAGCAGCGGTGGTGAAGACAATGTCGTCGCTGACGAGCACGTCGTAGGCGTTGAGCTGGTCCCACGAGAGGATGTGCACCGTCGGGATATTGCGAATGCTGCGCAACGTGATCTCGTCGGTACGCTCGAGGACAACCAATACGTGCTTGCTCGTGGCGATCTGCGTTAGCAGCTCCAGGGCAATCTTCGTGTTGGGAGTCTCAGCTGTGAACAGTGCCTCGACGATGTGCAGGCGGCCACCGCGGGCGCGATCGCTCAGTGCACCCTTGAGGGCTGCGGCAATCATCTTTTTCGGGGTGCGCTGGTCATAGCTGCGCGGGGTCGGTCCGTGGACGATTCCACCACCGGTCATCTGAGGAGCGCGGATCGAGCCCTGACGAGCGCGACCGGTTCCTTTCTGCTTGAACGGCTTGCGGCCGGCACCGGAGACTTCTCCACGGCGCTTGACCTTACTCGTTCCCTGGCGTGCGGCAGCGAGCTGCGCAACAACGACCTGGTGGATGAGCGGAATGTTGGCGGGAACGTCAAAGAGCTCGTCGGGAAGCTCGGCAGAGCCTGCCTTCTTGCCCTTGGCGTCAATGATGTCGAGTGCTGTAGCCATAAGGACTACGCTCCCTTCACTGCGTTGCGAACGAATACGAGGCGGCCACGAGCACCGGGAACGGCACCCTTGACGAGCATGAGGCCCTTGTCGGCGTCAATAGCGTGCACCTTGAGGTTCAGCACGGTTACGCGCTCGCCACCCATACGACCGGCCATGCGCATGCCCTTGAAGACACGGCTCGGGGTCGAGGAAGCACCGATGGAACCGGGCTTGCGGTGGTTACGGTGCGAACCGTGTGAGGAGGAAACACCCTTGAAGTTGTGACGCTTCATAACACCGGCGAAGCCCTTACCCTTGCTGGTGCCCATGACGTCAACCTTGGTGCCGGCAGCGAATACACCGTCAACGGTGAGCTCCTGGCCGAGGTTGTAGTCAGCGGCATCCGCGGTGCGGAGCTCGGTGATGTGGCGACGTGGCGTGACGCCGGCCTTGTCGAAGTGACCGGCAAGGGGCCTGTTGACCTTGCGCGGGTCGATGGGACCAGCGGCGATCTGAACGCCGTTATAGCCGTCGACGGCCTTGGTGCGAATCTGCGTGACAACGTTCGGCGCGATTTCGATGACGGTAACGGGAACAAGCTTGTTGTTCTCGTCCCACACCTGGGTCATGCCGAGCTTCTTGCCGAGGAGACCTTTGGTGGTCTTGGTATCTGCGTAAGACATCGCGGGCCCTAGAGCTTGATCTCAATGTTGACGTCGGCCGGAAGGTCGAGGCGCATGAGCGAGTCAACGGCCTTCGGGGTCGGGTCAATGATGTCGATCAGACGCTTGTGGGTGCGCATTTCAAAGTGCTCCCGGCTGTCCTTGTACTTGTGAGGAGAACGGATGACACACACCACGTTCTTCTCGGTCGGAAGCGGCACCGGGCCGACGACTGTAGCGCCCGCACGGGTCACTGTGTCGACGATCTTGCGCGCCGAAATGTCGATGACCTCGTGGTCATATGACTTAAGTCGAATGCGGATCTTCTGTCCCGCCATGTCGAACTCTCTCTCTGTCGAGGCGTCTTACAGACAACGGCACTGTTTGCCGAGGTTGCATTGGACGCCGTAGTAGCACTGCTGCTGAAAGCACCACTGTTCATATGTCAATTTGAATCACGTACGAATAATCGACGCTCATCATCAACGCCGACTCCCAGAGCAGAACCTGGGGGACGACACGGTTTTACCCGCGCCGACCAGATCGTTGATTTATGCTGCGCTCTGCTCCCTGCGGCCTAGCCTGCAATCAGCTCTCGTTCGACGAGTGTTCTTCGAAGAGTGTGACGCGACTATGCACTGCCTGGCAGTGATTCCGGCGACGCGTAGCGCACGCCGAAAGTGTTGAACTAGAAGAGTCTGCCACACAGTTGCCACTTCATGCAACCCGGGCGTGTCGCGGCTTTCTTATCGGCCCTTCCCTGTCGGGCCATTTTTAGACGGATGCCCACGGCCGGCCGGCCGCTGGCATCTATTTTTTTGCGCTGTACTGGGCTAGTCCTGGATTCCGGCAGCTACGCGTGGGCTCTGGTCGGCGCAGCTCTTGGCAGCAGATTCGGTCAGCACCCGCCGGGCCATGATCTGACGCGACTGGTCGGAGAGGCCCGATGTCGGGTATGCGGCCAGCACCTTCGTGATGATTTCGGCAATCGATAAGGCGGCGTATTCGTCGAGACTGTCGCAAACCAGCACGCTGTAGACGCTGACCGTGCTCGCCACGATGTCGTCGAGAATCTGCCGTTCCGTTTTCGCGGTCGGCGCGGGAGCGGGGGCCGGCGCAACCGTCGGAGTTGCCGACGGGGCTGGTGTCGGCGTAGCCGCTTGCGGACCGACGGCCGATTGGGCAGCGGGGGCGAACCCGACCAAACGGGGCACGATTACCACGGCAAGGATGCCGACGACGACAATCGCGATCGCCATCAGGATGCGCACTTCGAGCTTAGATATCTGCATGGGCAGACCATAACCGGAAACTGAGAATTCTGCCGGTCGACCCGGCCAATGTAATCCGCTGGAAACAGGCCGGGCTGGCAAACTCTCGGCGGGCCGAACGATGGCATCCGCTGGCAAAGTATGCAGACCAAAGGGGATGCAAAAAAGGGGCCAGGCCCGGAGGCCCGACCCCTTTCAGGAGATCAGTAGGTTGAAACTACTTGATGATCTTGGTCACCGTGCCGGCGCCGACGGTGCGGCCACCTTCACGAATCGCGAAGCCGAGGCCCTCTTCCATGGCGATCGGCTGGATCAGCGCGACGGTCAGGTCGGTGGTGTCGCCAGGCATGACCATCTCGGTGCCCTCGGGCAACGTGATGACGCCGGTGACGTCCGTGGTGCGGAAGTAGAACTGCGGGCGGTAGTTCGCGTAGAACGGGTTGTGACGGCCACCCTCGTTCTTGCTGAGGATGTACGCGGTGCCCTCGAAGTCGGTGTGCGGCGTAACCGAACCCGGCTTGACGACGACCTGGCCGCGCTCAACGTCTTCGCGCTTGGTGCCACGAAGAAGAAGTCCACAGTTCTCGCCGGCCCAAGCCTCGTCGAGCTGCTTGTGGAACATCTCAATACCGGTAACCGTGGTCTTCTGCGTCGGGCGGATGCCGACGATCTCGATCTCGGAGTTGATCTTGAGGGTTCCACGCTCGGCGCGGCCCGTAACAACGGTGCCACGGCCGGTGATCGTGAAGACGTCCTCGATCGGCATCAAGAACGGCTTGTCTTTGTCGCGGATCGGGTCGGGAATGAAGTCGTCAACAGCCTGCATGAGTTCAAGGATATTGCCGGTCCACTTCTCGTCGCCTTCAAGCGCCTTGAGTGCGGAGACCTGGATAACGGGGGCGTTGTCGCCATCGAAACCCTGGCTGGAGAGAAGTTCACGAACTTCAAGCTCAACGAGCTCCATGATTTCTTCGTCGTCAACCATGTCGGCCTTGTTCAGCGCGACGAGCAGGGTCGGAACGCCGACCTGCTTGGCGAGCAGAACGTGCTCACGGGTCTGAGCCATCGGGCCGTCAGTAGCGGCAACCACGAGGATCGCGCCGTCCATCTGAGCAGCACCGGTGATCATGTTCTTGATGTAGTCAGCGTGGCCCGGAGCATCGACGTGCGCATAGTGACGCTTGTCGGTCTCATACTCAACATGCGAAATGTTGATCGTGATACCGCGCTGGCGTTCTTCCGGAGCCGAGTCAATCGACGCGAAGTCGCGCTGAACGTTGATCTTGGACGGGAACTTATCGGCAAGAACCTTGGAGATCGCTGCAGTCAGCGTGGTCTTTCCGTGGTCAACGTGACCGATCGTTCCGATGTTTACGTGCGGCTTTGTCCGCTCGAACTTGGCCTTGGCCACTGTGGGTCCTCCTCAGGACTCGCGTGCAAATTCACGGCCGCCATTACGAGCGGCCGGTATGCGCTGGATGTGTCTACTTATGTTACTCGGGCCAGGTGGCCTAAGCGATTTCGGGCCCGTAGGCCACCTTAGGGGTTATTCGCCCTTGTTCTTGTTGATGATCTCGTCGGCAACAGCCTTCGGGACCTCCGCATAGCTCTCGAACGTCATCGAGTACACCGCACGGCCTGAGGTCTTCGACCGCAGGTCGCCGATGTATCCGAACATCTCCGACAGTGGAACGTGAGCGCGAATTACCTTCACGCCCTGCGCATCCTCCATGGTCTGGATCTGCCCACGACGCGAGTTGAGGTCGCCGATTACGTCACCCATGTATTCCTCAGGGGTACGAACTTCGACCGCCATCAGCGGCTCGAGCAGAACGGGGTTCGCCTTGCGAACGGCTTCCTTGAAGCCCATCGAGCCGGCAATCTTGAAGGCCATCTCCGAGGAGTCGACGTCGTGCGCAGCGCCGTCAAGCAGGCTGGCGCGAACGCCCACCATCGGGTAGCCGGCCAGGATACCTACGCGGAGCGCATCCTGAATTCCAGCATCCACCGAGGGGATGTACTCACGCGGGATACGGCCACCGGTGACCTTGTTGAGAAACTCGTACGACTTCTCAGCAGTGATTTCCATCGGCTCGATCGCGATCTGGATCTTCGCGAACTGGCCGGATCCACCGGTCTGCTTCTTGTGCGTGTAGTCGTGACGCTCAACGGCCTTGCGGATCGTCTCGCGGTACGCCACCTGGGGCTTACCGACGTTCGCCTCAACGTTGAATTCACGCTTCATGCGGTCGACCAGGATGTCCAGGTGAAGTTCACCCATTCCCTTGATAACCGTCTGGCCAGTTTCCTGGTTTTGCTCGGTACGGAAGGTGGGGTCTTCTTCCGCGAGCTTCTGAATGGCAAGGCCCAGCTTTTCCTGGTCCTGCTTCGTCTTCGGCTCGATCGCGACCTCGATAACCGGGTCAGGGAACGTCATGGACTCGAGTACGACCTGGTTGTTCGGGTCGCACAGGGTGTCGCCCGTGGTGGTGTCCTTGAGGCCGATGACCGCGTAGATGTGACCGGCGGTCACGAAGGCCACCGGGTTCTCCTTGTTGGCGTGCATCTGGAAGATCTTGCCGATGCGCTCCTTCTTACCCTTGGTCGAGTTGATGACCTGGGCTCCGGAGTCGAGACGGCCCGAGTAGACGCGAACGTAGGTGAGGCGACCGAAGAACGGGTGCACCGCAACCTTGAACGCGAGAGCCGTGAACGGCTCCTCGGCGTCGGGGTGACGCATGATGACCTTTTCTTCGTCGCGCGGGTCGTGTGCCTCAATGGCAGGCACGTCGAGCGGCGTCGGGAGGTAATCGATGACAGCGTCGAGCATCGGCTGAACGCCGCGGTTCTTGAACGCAGAACCGCACAGAACCGGGTAGATCTCGCTGTTGATGGTGAGCTTTCGAATGGCGCCCTTGATCTCGGCAACCGTCAGCTCTTCGCCGGCGAAGTAACGCTCCATGAGGTCGTCGTCGGTTTCGGCGACGGTCTCGAGCAGAAGCTTGCGGTACTCGGCGGCCTTCTCCACGAGGTCTGCAGGGATCTCTTCGATGGCGTACTTCGAGCCCATCTCCACGTCACCCTTGGAGTCGCCACGCCAGGTCAGTGCACGCATCTGAACGAGGTCAACGACACCCTCGAACTCAGACTCTGCACCGATCGGCAGCTGGATGACCAGCGGCTTCGCGCCGAGGCGCTTGATGATGGTGTCGACCGTGAAGTAGAAGTCGGCGCCGAGCTTGTCCATCTTGTTGACGAAGCAGATGCGCGGCACGTCGTACTTGTCGGCCTGACGCCACACGGTTTCGGACTGGGGCTCAACGCCCTCCTTGCCGTCGAACACGGCAACAGCACCGTCGAGGACGCGGAGCGAACGCTCCACCTCTACGGTGAAGTCCACGTGTCCGGGGGTGTCGATGATGTTGATCTGGTTGTTGTCCCAGAAACAGGTCGTCGCAGCAGAGGTGATCGTGATGCCACGTTCCTGCTCCTGCGCCATCCAGTCCATCGTCGAGGCGCCGTCGTGGGTCTCGCCGATCTTGTGGTTGACACCCGTGTAGAACAGGATGCGCTCAGTCGTGGTGGTCTTGCCAGCATCAATGTGAGCCATGATGCCGATATTGCGGACCTTACTCAGGTCGGTGAGCACGTCAAGTGCCACGGGGGTCCTCCGGAAGGGTAGGGGTGGGTCATGCGGAACAGGGCCGTAAGCATCCGCTTCCCAGCTGGGCAGGCGCGTTGTTTACAGGCGCCTGCCCGCTGTTCAGGAATGCTCGATGGTTCGTGCCTACCAGCGGTAGTGAGCGAAGGCCTTGTTCGCTTCAGCCATCTTGTGAGTGTCTTCACGACGCTTGACAGCGGCACCGAGGCCGTTGCTCGCGTCGAGGATCTCGTTGGTGAGACGCTCGGTCATGGTCTTCTCGCGACGCGCCTTGGCGTAGCTGGTCAACCAGCGCAGCGCCAGGGTGTTGGCGCGGTGCGGCTTGACCTCAACCGGAACCTGGTACGTGGAACCACCGACGCGGCGCGAACGCACCTCGAGGGTCGGACGAACGTTGTCGAGTGCCTTCTTCAGCGTCACAACGGCATCCAGCTCGTTCTTGGCGGAGACTCCGGCGAGGGCATCGTAAACGATGCGCTCGGCGAGGCCCTTTTTGCCATCGAGAAGGATCTTGTTGACGAGCTGGCTAACGATGGGTGCACCGTAAACCGGGTCGGCAATGACAGGACGCTTGGGAGCGGGTCCTTTACGGGGCATTACTTCTTCTCCATCTTTGCGCCGTAGCGGCTACGTGCCTGCTTGCGGTTCTTGACGGCCTGGGTGTCCAGTGCGCCGCGAATGATTTTATAACGCACACCGGGGAGGTCCTTAACACGGCCTCCGCGCACGAGCACCATGGAGTGCTCCTGCAGGTTGTGGCCCTCGCCGGGAATGTAGGCGGTGACCTCGGTGCCGTTGGAAAGCTTGACGCGGGCGACCTTGCGAAGAGCCGAGTTCGGCTTCTTCGGGGTGGTGGTGTAGACGCGGGTGCAAACGCCGCGCTGCTGCGGGTTGGACTTCAGGGCGGGAGCCTTGGTCTTGGTGACCTTGGGGCTGCGGCCCTTTCTGACCAACTGCTGAATGGTGGGCACTAATTACTCCTTGATATTGCTGCACGGTGACAGCTTTGTGATGGTTAGCATTCGACCCGCTCGTTCGAATTAGGTCGAGTTCATCTGGACCCGCTTGAACCCACACGATTGCTCGCGCGTGTTTTGGTGGGTATGCCGTGGGGGCTACTCGTTGAGCAAACCCTGCATGTGTGGAATCTCGGCCTGTGCTCTCAGGAGGGCATAATTCAGGCGCACGACAAAGCGCACACCCGACGAGTCTAGCCCGGCGGAGCCTCGACGGTCAAATGGGTCGCGGTGGGGTCGCGGTGGGGTCGCGGACGGCCGTCGTCCTGCACTTTTGCTTTCCGGGCCCGGAGCCGGTCGGTGTGAGAACCTCGCGCTGCGGCTCGGCTAGGGATTGCGCGGCCAGAGCGGAGAGTCGAGGGTACTCGCGAGGTCAGCGAGCAGGGCCTGCACCTGAGGCTCGACGTGCTCGGCGATCGCGGCGAGCAACCGCGGCTGCTGCTGCCGGAGTTGGGCACAGATCCGGCGGCCGACCTGGGTGGCGAACTCGTCGGCGAGGCCAATTTCTACCCTCAGTGCAGCCTTCTCTTCGGGGGTCAGCGGCGGGAAGGGGTTCTGCGCGGCGGAGGGTTCGTCGGGATCGGGGTCGCTCGCAGGGTCGGAGGCGGCATGCTTGAGGGCGGCGGGCGGTGAAACGGGGGGTTCCAGGTCGGCGAGCTCGCTGAAGGTGAAAAGGTAGGGGGCATCCGCTGCGGGTTGCGGGTCAAGGTCGAGGCCGCGAAACTCCGGCTCGAGGCCTTCGGCCGGGCGATACGCCTGAGCGGATTGGCGGCGCTCGCTCAGGTTCAGTTCGTGCGCGAGCAGCGGGAGGTTGCGCTCGGTGTATTCATCGACCGAGGCATCGATGACGATCTTCATGCGCATCGAGAGGGCGTGCTGCACGACGTGGGGCACGCCGACGGCAAGTCCGGCCGATGCGATGATCGGCGAGCCGAAGCACAATCGGCAGAGTCGGGCACGGCCGTGGTGCGTTGCGGGCCGCCACCGGGTGATCCAACGCAGCCAGTTTTCAACCTCATGGCTGACGCGCGACTCAATGGACCCTTCCATACTGCACAAGGGTACTCGACCGGCGTTGCCCGCGACATGCCACGAACGGCCCCATCATCGAGGCATACTGTCGTCGCCCTTCTCCCACGGCCACTCGGGGGTGCCGGATCCGTCGGGCTTGGCCAGCAGCACAACGAAGTAGAGGAACGCGATAAGCCAGCCGCAGACCGCAACGGAGATCGCAAAGGGGCTCGTCATCTCGCCGCCGATGAAGACCACAGAACGAAAGAGTTCGCCGGCGCCGAGGCTGTAGAAGACTCCCCCGAAGAGGCAATAGGCCAGGTAGGCGGCGACTCCGGCGAGAAAGATCGGCAGCGGCGGCACCTGGGTCAGGCGTGCGGGCGAGCGCAGCACTGCGGAGAGAATAACCCAGACCAGGGCGAGGGCCGCGGTCGTGACCATGAGGGGGCCGAGGAGGGCACCGGCATCCGTTTCATTGATGACGTCGCGATTGAGCAACAGGCTGAGCACCCCGAATGACGCCACGATGAGGGCCACGTAGAGGGCGACCGAAAAGGCCGCCATGATTATCGCGTACTTTCGGTATTCCCGCATGGCTCCAGCGTAGGCCCGCTGGAGCCATGCGAGACCGCAAACGGTGCAGCGAAGTTGATGCCGCGGCTGGCGTAACGGTCGGGCCCACCCTATGAACCCAGGCTCAGTATATTAACTGGGCCCACGCCCCGGGCCTGGACGGACAACGAGTTGCCACCCGTACAGGACGAAGCCCCGACCACCCAGGGGCGGCCGGGGCCAGAAACGGAACGTTACGGGCGGGTGAGGTGAGGGCCGTCGGCGAGCAGGCGTTCGTACTCGGTGCGGGCCTCGAGATTGCGGGCCGTGACGCGGCGTCCGCGGCGGGCGATCCACGCACCGGCCCAGATCGGAATCTCGCGGGCGATGAGCCCGGCGGCAATCGCGCCCGGATTCAGCCAGAGCGAAGCCACGAAGCGGCTGAGGTCGGCCGCTCCAACCGTGTTGGCCGTTCCATCAAAGACGAGGCCGAGCAGCGCCCCGCCGATGTAGGAGAAGTACACGATGACGGCGACGATGAATCCGAACAGTACGTACGCCCACCAACCGCCCCGATTGACCAGCGCGATCAGGCCGCCATAGGCGAGGAAGAAGAACAGAATGGGGATGTAGAAGACCGGCAGAGCGGCGAAGGTGGTGAACCCGGTCACGGTCGCGGCGACGCTGGTGCTCGTCACGCCGATAATGATGAAGGCGGCTGCGGCGTAGAGCAGGGCGAAAACCACCGTGGCGAGCAAGGCGATCAGGATGCCGCCACCCCGGTTACTGCGCAGGCGCGGCTTGGTCGGCGCCTGCACGTAGATCGGCGACTGGGCTGCGGGCGCGGTATAGGCGGCAGCGGGCGCCGGCGCGTCGACCGGCACATCATCGACCGGTGCCGCGGCGGCTGCGGCACCGGTCGTTCCGACAACGAGGGGAGCCGACGCGACGACGACGGGCTCTGAATCGATGGCCGTGCTCCGGGCCGGCATGGTGGCAGCCGGGGTATAGGAATCGGCGTAGTCGTCGGCGAGGCTCGGTGCGGCAACGTCGGCCGATGCGACCGGCTCGGCCGTCGACATCGGCGACAGGTTGCGCGCGTCCGCCGAAGCGGTCGCGGCATCGGCACGTTCGGCCGCGCTCAGGTTGGCGTTGACGGCGTCATAGTCGATGACGAGGGGCTCAGGCTCAGGCTCAGGCTCAGGCTCAGGCTCAGGCTCAGGCGAAGCTGCCTGAGCTGAAGAGTCCGGCACGGCCTGCGCGGGTGCGCTGCTGACCGACTGGTCGTCGGCAACGGGCGCGTTCTCGTCGAGCGAAGCCGTCGCATCCGTTTCAGGATTCTTCTTACCGTCAAGTGGCGTGTTGTCGCTCATGTTGAACTCCTCGTGGCCTTCGCCGTGACTGGCCTTTTATTGTACCAAGGGCACGGCGAATGCCACGGAGACTCGGCGTGCCAGGCCATTATCCAACGGATGCCGCCGGCGGCGCTACCAGCGAATACACCAATCCAGAGATAGTCGCGTCCACCAGCGACTCTTCGCCGGAGGCCTGCGCCGTATCGATCCCGTGCACGAGGAACAACCGGCCCCCGGATTGCAGACTGGCCACGAATTCAAGCACCTGGGTGTACGTTCCTGTCACGGTGATCTGGAGCGGGAAGGCGGCGAAGTTGCTTCCCGTGATCAGCGCGACGGGCGCTGGCGCAGGAGCCTCTGCGGCGGGCGCTGCCGCTTGTGCAGCTGCTGCAGCCGATGAAGGCAGCACAGCAGCAGCCGGCACCTCGGGAAGTAAAGGAACATACGCCTGCGCGTCGGTCACGGTTATTCCGGTGAGGGTGAGGCCAACGGCCTGGGCCTGGGCGTCGAGCTGGTCAACGAAGGCCGGCATGGCCGAGCCGCTCGGCACGGATTCGGCGAGCGCCTCGGCCGTCGCGGTCAACGCGTCCAGGTCTTCGAAGTCGTGCTTGAGGCGGGTGAGCAGGGCGGCGTGCCCGGCGTTCGTGCTTTGCACCGCGGCCCGGCTCGCGTCGGCGGCGTTCATGCTGTCGAGCTGCGGCTGCACGCCGAGCAGCACGCCGAGCACGACGATGACGCTCGTCACCAGCACCGAACCGATGAGCCAGAGCTTGTTCTTATCCATGGCTAGTCCTTTGCTGTTGGATCGAAGCGGTGCGCGAACGCCACGTCATTGACGTGCATCGTGATGGTGACGGTATAGCTGCCCGTGTTTTGGTCGAGCGAGACCGAGCCGGGCAGCGCGTCGGCAAAACCGTCGAGCGTGCTGAGCGCGTTCAGCCAGGCCGGAATATCGGGCAGAACGGCGCTTCTTGCGGTGAACGACACGGTCGCCACCCGCAGTCCCTGCAGCGGCGCGGTCGCCTGGGTGTATGCCGCGAGCGGGGTCGCCGAATCCACCTGCACCGTGCCGATCGCGACACTGCTTGGCAGTGTGCCCTGCACGGCGTCGAGGTAGCCCTTCCAATCAATTTCGGTCGAGGCGCCCAGCTGCTGCGCCGCCCGGCTCAGCGCGATCTGGTTCTGCAACGACCGTACGACGAAGTACTTGCTCTGCTCGGTCAGCAGGGTTGCGGTGCGGGCCTGCTCGGTGGCAAGTTTGGTCTGCGCGGTCAGAGCGAGCGCCGTAGACGCGCCGACTCCGAGGGCGACGAGCACGGCGATGCCCGTGACGCCAAGGGTGAGGCTGCGCCGTTGCCGCTGACCGCGCCGCTCGTCCCGCACCTCCGGCGGCAGCAGGTCGACCCGTCGGTCGCCGCCGATGACGAGCACGTCGTCGTTGTGCGCGCGCCTCATGCTGCACGCCCGAGAGCGAGGCCGAGGGCTACGGTGTAGGCGGAGCCGCTCAGCCGAAGTGCTTCAGCATCGATACCGGATGCGAGACCCACCGTTGCGAGCGGATCCCCCTGGGTCACGCCGAGGCGGGTCAATTTCGAGACCGCCTCCGGCAGGCCGGGAAGCTCGGCTCCCCCACCGCTGAGCACGATGGCCGACACTGGGTCGCTTGGTCGGGTATTGGCGAAATAGCTGAGCGTGTTGACGATGCTGCCCAGCTGTTCGTGCATGGTATCCGCGATGATGCGGGCGGCGGCCTCATCGACCGGGCCGAAACCGGTGCGCAGGCCGCGGGACCCGGCGACATCGGGGAAATTTGGCACGGCGATGTCGGACGACTCGATCGCGGCCAGCAGACCGACGCGACATTTCAGCTGCTCGGCAGTGGCAGCATCCGTCTGCAAACCGTCGATGAGGGCCTGGGTGAGATCGTTGGCTCCGGTGGGGATGATGCGCACGAACTGGGGCACACCGTTCTGGGCGATCACGATGCTCGTGGTCGTCGCCCCGAGATCGATGACGGCCACGACGCCGTCGATGCCGGAGCGGGTGACCAGCAGGCGGCTGACCGCAAACGGGATCAGATCGACGTCGGTGGTTCTGAGCCCGGCCAAGCGCACAGCGGAGACGTTGGCGACGACGGCAGCCTTGACGGCCGCGATGAGCAGCCCGTTCACTGTCGGGCCGTGCTCGGTCGTCGATTCCGAAATGGGATAGAAGTCGAGCAGCGCGTCGGCGACGGGCACCGGCAGCAGGTCCTGCACCTCGAACGGGAGCGCCTGTCGAATGCGCGCGAGCGACATCTTGGGCACGCTCAAGTCGCGGGCCAGCACGCGTTGATTACCCATGCCGAGCACCACCTGGCGAGAACGGAACCCGCCGCCCGACCACAGCGCTTTGAGCGCGGCGGCCACAGTGTGCGGCTCGATCACTTCGCCGGCGATGACGGCTCCGGGCGGCAGCGATACCTCGTGATAGCGCTGCAGCATCGGCCGTGGCTTGCCGGGATTGCGCACCTCGACGGCACGCAGGTGCGCAGTGCCGATGTCTATTCCGACGATGCTCTGAGCCACGAGAAGTGCTCCTTATAAATAGGGATGGGTGAACTGACGAGTGGATGCTGGGCGCGGCCGATCATTACGGAACCGTCGCTCCCCGCGCGGTGAACGCCGAACTCACTTCAACCAGCAGGTTCACGCTGTAGCGGGCCGACACCGGCGAGAGGAATTTGGGCGGCGCAATGTAGCGAAAGCGCGGATCGTAATTGTAGTTCTTGCTGTACCCGTTGGCGCCGCCGCTGTTGGTCAATCGCACGGAGCCGCGATATTTCTGGGCGAGCGACCCGTTGATGGTCAGCACGCCCTGATTGCCGCCGCGGTCGTAGTTCTGCACCTGAATGGTGTGGTCGAGCGAGAGCATGGCCGCGTCGATGCGCCGATTTTCAGGCAGGATGGCGCCACCTTCACCGGGGCCAACCCCCGGGCAAATCACCCCATGCGTACTGTCGCAGTACGGGTTCCAAACCCAGATAGCATTCTGCGCGACCAGCCCGAGCACGTCGGTGGATGCATCCGAATAAATGATGTCGCCGGTGACGTAGAGAAAGTTGTCGGTGGCGATGGTCATCGTGCCGTCCAGGGTTCCCTTGACGAAGGCATCACCCTTGCGGCAGTCATAGGACCGGGCGCTTGGCGCGGTTTCATGCGTCACGGGAAAGCCGATACCGTTGCCGACGGAGCAGGTGGCCGCGCTTTGGCCGCTCGGCCAGACGGTGCTGCTCGTATAGTTCGGATCAGTGACGACGCCCGGAACGCTCTGGACGAAGAGCAGGTTCGCGTTCAACACCGGGACGGTGGCGCCGGCCGTTGAGCCGAGCTGGCCATTGGCCATTCCCGGTAGGCCGCAGGCCGCCGGCGTGCTGCCCGCCGTCGCCGGGTCCCCGACGATGCGGGTCTTCTTGGTCCAGGGCGAACGGATGGTCATGGTGCCCGAGCTGTTCAGTACGATGCTGGTCGGGCCGGTATAGAGGCAACCCGGAGCGTCGATACCGGCGTCCGTCCGGGTTTCCTGCTTGAGCTGCATGTTGGTAGCCGGCATCGCGATGACCGGGCTGGTCGTTGGCTGGCCGCCGTTGAATACTTGACCGGAGCAGGCGCCGCCGTTCGAGTTCTGCTTGAGGTAATTCGACCCGGTCGCACCCGGGCTTCCGGTGGTGACCATGCCATTGAACGTGGCGTTACAGATACGGATGGTGTCGTTGGAGTGCGCCGGACCGTTGATGACGTCGCTGCTGCCGAAGGCGATGTCGCCACACGGTATTGAGCGACCCGCCCAGGCATAGGTGTTAGCGCAGGCGGTCAGACCGCTCTGTTCCGGATCCTGAATCTCATAGATCGTGAAATAGAGGTAGTCAATGAACCCGTCCTGGCGCAGGTTGGCAACGATGCTGCGGGTGGAGGTGCCCACCCGGCCGGTGGAGCGGATGCGCAGAACGCCCGAGGCGGAATAGGCAGAGTTGTCGACCTCGTACCGGTAGCTGGCCGTGCCGCCGCTGCCGGCGACGCTGCCCCAGCCGCCCGCCGCGCCCACGTCGAACGCGGGATTGGGCACCGAGGGAGAAGTCAGAGCGCTTCCGACGCTGAAGGCGGCGGCCGAGTTGCCGTATTGAAAGTAGGTGTTGTCGTTGACGAGGCGGCTTTCGTAGTCGGCCACCCCGGCATAGGCTGCGGCCATGGCGCCGTTCCAGTTCTGGTCGCTCGAGGCTTTGAGGCTGCCGCTGACCGAGAACGTCATCGCGGTGGCGACGAGGGTGAGCAGCAGCAGGCCGAGGCCGATCACGACGACGAGGGCGGCGCCGCGTTCATCTGGTTCACGGCTGATGCGGCGACGGAAGACGCTCAGCAACGCGAATCGCTTTCGGGGCGTCCAGGTGCTTCGGCGCCGGGAGGGGCGCCAGAACGGGTAGACGCTCATGACGCTTCCGCCGCGAGGGCAACGTTGGGCATGCCGACGGTATTGTGCAGGGTGACCGCGCTGCGGGCATCCGTCAGGGTGGCCTGCACCGTGAGATTCACCGAAACGGATGCGACGCTGCGCAGCTCGGTACTGGTGAGCAGCGTGCCGTCGCCGCCCGAGCCGAGCAGAGGCAGGCCGGCGGCGTCGCGGTAGCCGAACAGGAAGGTGCCGGGGTCGCCCGGCGCCACGGTTTCGGCGATGATGCGCGACGATTCCGGCTCGCCGGAGAACTCGTAATACCCACCGCTGAGGGCGGTCGCGGCCCAGCGGGTTTGGACAAGTCGCCGCTCGGCGTCGAGGGACAGACGAATCCTTACCGGTTGCTGGGTCGGCATGCCGAGGTTGACGTAGGCATACAGGGTCACCGCTTCCGGAGTCGCTTCGATGAGGGCCGGGTCGGGCAGCGGATGTCCAGACACCGGATTCTCGGTGGCCGCGCGGATGACCCGGGCGACCTCGTTCATGCCGTTGGACACCTGCCGGGTGTTGGCTGTGAGCAGCTTTGCTTGGCCGAGCGAACGGGAGGCGCTCAGATAGAGGCTCGAGATCATGGTCATGAACACGCCGAGCAGCAGCATGGCCACGAGCAGCTCGACCAGCGACAGACCGGCGTCGTTTCTCCGGGGCGGCATCATGGCGCCACAACTCGCGGATCAAGGGTGACAACGTCGCCGGCGACCACGCCCCGGGTGAGTACGGCGAGGTTTACAGCGGGCACGGGCGTCGTCTCGGAACCGCTGGCGGCACCAGAGAAGAAGGTCCAGGAGCCGAACGGCAGGCCGAGTTGGGTCGTCGCGTCGGCGGGGAGCTGCCCGAAGTTGTAGGTCGTGGCGACTGCGCAGCCCGGATCCCCGCTGCCGGCCGGCGCGATCGTCGACTCGGCCCGCAGGAATTGCCCGGCCAGGCCGGTCACGGACAGTACGCCGAGCGGCACGTCGGCCGTGGCACTGCCGCCGGGAAGCGTACCAACGGTGACGGCTGCGGTGCCGATTGCCCCGTCGGCGGCGGGGGTTGTCCAGGCTGCCGGGTCAACCGATACGCAGCCGGGGGCGCTCGGGGTCGCCGCGATGAAACGGCCAGCGAAGACTTCATAGCCGAACGGGTGCAGCCGAAAGGTCTGCACGTTCGCGTTGCTCGGGTTGACGGCCACGTAGGGCTCGTAGGTGCTGCGAAAGGTGGTGCTCAGGTTGTTCGGCAGCAGCGTCGTGCCCTCCGAATAGTTGGTGCCGTAGTGGGCCGTGACGGTTCCGGCCAGATCGTAGGCGAAGGCGACGGATGCCGCTCCTCCGGCCGCGACGCCGACCGTCTGCGCCCCGCTGGTCGCCTGATCTTTGTCGACGAAGTTGGGGCGGGAGACCGTGACGTCATAGGTGCCGGGCTTGACCTTGAGCAGGTAGCTGCACCCCTCGGCGTCCGTTGCCGCTGGGGCCGCGGTGAGAGTGGCAGCACCGTTGGGGATGGCGCCCGGCACTGCGGAGATGGCGACACCGGCGGCGCCGCTGCCGGAGGCGGTGAGCACCGAGACAAGGATGGTGCCGAGTGCCGGATCGTTGATGCGGCTGCCGGGGGCGAGTGCACTGTCGGCGCGCACGACCGGAGTCGTGGCGCGCATGCTGTCCCAGGTGACGGTGACGTTGACGCGGCGGTAACGCAGCTGGCCACCGCCGGAACCGCAGTTGCCGTCGGCGCCGGTAGTGGTTTCCCAGTCGGTGGAGCGGTGCAGGGTGAAGGTCGTGCCGTTTTGTACGACCGTGCTGGTGCTTTCGAGCACGGCGAATACGTTGCCGGCCGAGCGCGCCAGGTCGATCTCCTGCGCGGCCAGGTTGACGGCCGATTCGCGGGACCGAGCGTCGTTGCCCAGATAGAGGGAGGTGACGAGTCCGTAGCCAACGCCGACGGCGATGATGGCGAAGATCAACATGGCCACGAGCACTTCGATGAGGCTGACGCCTTCATCGTTTTGGGTGAGGTGGCCCAGGCTGAGCCGTTTTGGAGCGTGCACGAGGGCCTCCTTCGCGAGAGTCAGGTCGAGGTGTTGCAGAACCGGGTGGCCGGGGCGGCCCGAAGGGCGGCCCCGGCTCACGCCGGTGGTGCGCTAGTGCGACTTAGAACGTACAGCCCGTCGGTGCGGCGACGGCTGGGGTGGCGTCGGCATCAACCTGGGTGATTCCTCCGGCTTCGGTCACGAAGAACTGCTCCGTCGTTCCGCTCGTGGCACCGATGCAGAACGTCGTGGTCGTGAGGTTCACGTAGCTGATCGTGGTTGTGTTCGGGCCCTTGGTATAGCCGTAGTTGGTTACGCCAGGTATGAGCGCCAGGGCGACCGCGTCATCCGGCATCTCACCCGACTCCGTCTGCAGCGCGATGATCGCGGTCTTGGCGTTGGCGAGGTCGCTCTTGACGCTCGCGTCCTTGGCGTTGTTCTGCACACCCAGGTACACCGGAATGGCGATGGCGGCGAGGATGCCGATGATGATCACAACGACGAGCAGCTCGATCAGCGTGAACCCTTTCTGGTTCTCGGTGAAACGTGCGCGGCGCTGGTTCAGGGAAGCGAGCAGGCGAATAATCATGGTGTGTCCATTCGGGTTGGAAATGAGCGGTGCAATTTGTGAGCCGGGTAAGGACTCCTGGTACGGGATTTCTGACGTGCTTTTCTGGCGACCGAGGGTACGATCGGAGCTTCAGATTAGGGGGGCAATTTTCTTCTGCACGACCCACAAGTGAGGGTGATTTGGGTATTACCCACCCCCACAACGGGATGGCTGCCGGCCGCGCGGGTACGCCAAAAGCCCCACACCGCGGGCCGAGAAGCCGGCACGCTCTACGCCGGCGTCTCGAGACTCACGAGACGGGGTCGAGGGCGGTGCTGGCTTACTTGATCATGCTGGCGATGCTGAAGATGGGCAGGTAGAGGGCGATCACCATGCCACCGATAACGACGCCCAGAAAGGCGATCAGGAGCGGCTCAATCATGGCGGTGAGCTGCTCCGTCGCCGACTGCACCTCCTGGTCGTAGAAGTCAGCGATTTTGTCGAGCATCAACTCGAGCGTTCCGGCATCCTCTCCTACGGCGATCATCTGCACGACCATGGCCGGAAAGACCGGGTGTTCGAGCAGTGGCTCCGAGATGGACTTTCCGCGCCGCACCGCCTCGCCGACCTCGGTCAGGGCATTCTCGATCATCCAGTTGCCGCTGGTCTCCCCTACGATCTTCAGCGCCTGCAGAATGGGAACTCCGGCGCCGAGCATGTTGGCGAAGTTTCGACTGAACCGCGCCACCGCGATCTTCTTCTGCAGCAGCCCGAACACCGGCAGTTTCAGCCGCAACGGGTCGAGCCGGCGGCGCACGGCCTCGGTGTGTTTGTTGCGCCGCCACCAGAGCAAGAAACCGACGCCGAGCACCGCGCCGATCGGTACGACGTAGATCATCGATTCCGAGAGGGTGACGAGTAGCTGGGTGGGCAGCGGCAGGGCGCCGCCCAGGCCGGTAAACATGTCCTGAAAGATGGGCACGATGAAGATCAGCATGATCAGCACGGCGGCGAACGACATCGCCAGCACGATCACCGGGTAGGTCATGGCTGATTTGATCGTTCCGCGCAGCTTGACCTCCTTCTCGAAGTTCTCGGCGATCGAGTTCAGCGCGCCGTCGAGAAAGCCGCCGGTCTCGCCGGCACGAACCATGTTGACCATGATCGGCGGAAAGGTCAACGGATGCTTCGCGAGCGACTCCGAAATCGACTGCCCGGCTTCGACGTCGTCACGTACCAGGGCGAGCACCGCGGCGAGAGGTTTACTCGCGGTCTGCTCGGTGAGGATGCCGAGGGCGCGCAGCAGCGACAGTCCGGCCCGGATCATGGTGGCGAACTGCCGGCTCATGATGGCGAGGTCCTTCAGGCGCACTCCGCGCGAGAAGGCCGCCAGGGTCAGCGACCGTCCGAGCCCGGTTCCCGGCACGACCGGGGCGATCGAAATAGGCGCGATACCCAGGGCGTTCAGCCGGGAGGCGACCTGCGCTTCACTCAGGGCATCGAGTTGCCCCTTGACGTTCTTACCCGCGGTGTCTCGCCCGGTGTAAGAGAAAGCGAGGGCGTTGGACATCAGCTCGCCGACCGGGCGAGGTCAGCGGTCGCGCCGGGCAAGCCGGCCGCCGCTTCACGAAAGCTGGTCTGCCTAAAGCTGGGCTCGACAAACGGCTTCTCCGCAAAACCAACAGGAGCGAATCCCACCGGAGCGGATCCACTCGCAGGGAAACCGGCTTCCACGAAACCCGAATCGGCGGCGAACGAGAAGCCGCCGGTCTGCCGCGGCGCGTCGCTGCGATGAATGAGTTTCTCGAGTCCTACGGCGTTCTGGGCCTTCTCTAGCGCGGCCTGGCGCGTGACCTGGCCGGTATTCACGAGCTCGGCGAGGTGTTGATCCAGCGTGAACATGCCACGTTCCCGCCCGGTTTGCATCATCGATTCGATCTGGTGGGTCTTGCCCTCGCGAATAAGATTCGCGATCGCCGGAGTGGTCACGAGAATCTCGGTGGCCGCCACGCGCCCGATGCCCGTCGCCGACTTGACCAGGGTCTGACAAATCACGCCCTGCAGCGTCTGGGCCAGTTGCGCGCGCACCTGGTTTTGCTGGTGCGGCGGAAAAACATCCACGATGCGGTCGACGGTCTGGGCAGCGCTCTGCGTGTGCAGCGTCGCGAAGACGAGATGCCCGGTCTCGGCCGCGGTCAGCGCCACCTGAATGGTCTCGAGATCTCGCAGCTCTCCGATCAGGATCACGTCGGGATCCTGCCGCAACACGTGCTTCAAAGCGGATGCGAAACTGGCCGTATCCGCTCCCACCTCGCGCTGGGTCACTACCGACTTCTTGTGCGCGTGCAGAAACTCGATCGGATCCTCGACGGTCACGATATGGTCGGCTCGCGTGCTGTTAACGAGGTCGACGAGGGCGGCGAGGGTAGTCGATTTTCCCGAGCCGGTCGGCCCCGCCACGAGCACGAGTCCGCGGGGAAGCTGTGCGAACGAGGCCACGGATTCGGGAATACCGAGCGATTTGAGATCCTGAATCTCGCTCGGAATGAGTCGAAAGGCCGCCCCGGGCGTTCCCCGCTGCTGGTGCACATTGACCCGAAACCGGCTGGCGTTCAGGCTCGCGCCGTTTGCGTCCGCATCACTCGTGGCCGTGCCGCTCGCAGCCGCACCGCTCGTAGCTGCGCCGTGCAGCGTGTAGGCGAAGTCCAGCTCGTGATCGCGGTCGAAGATCTCCTGCTGCTCGCCAGAGAGGATGCTGCGGATTGCCCGGCTCGCCTTCTCCGCCGACCAGACCGGCGCATTGTCGATCGAGCCCAGTTTCCCGTCCCGGCGGATCTTCGGTGGGGACCCAACGGTGACGTGCAGGTCGGATCCGTGCTGCACGACGACACATTCGAGGGCCGCGAGCAGGTCAGCGTCGATCGGGCCGAGGGCCTCATCGGCCGGCTCGAGCGGGTGCACCGGTTGAGCCAGGTCGGTAGAGGATGACGGTAGCGCCTCGTCGATCGGCGCGGGAAAGACGGGGTGCTGCTCTGGCACAGAGCCAGGCGTGTCGTCGGCGAGGAACCGAGTGCGGGAACGGACCTGGGGTAGCACCTGCACCTCGCCCGGGCGGCTCTCGTCTAGCGCATCGCGCGCTGACACGGGGGGCCAGTCGACGGCGTCGCTCGCCGACGGGGTCTCGTGCCTGCCCGCATTGTCGGTCGGCGACAGGGGGATTTTCGGGTCGTCCATGGAGTCCTTCTCGCAAGCAATGGCGTCGGGTACTGATTGCCGCGAAAGACACGGCCGCGCTGGTTGTTCGGGGTGAGACGAGCGGTCACCGAGGGTGCGGTGATCGACGCTGGCAGGCTTGGCGCTGCGAGGGTAAGTCGTGTTCGCCGAGGTCTACGTAAGGCGTAACGCTAACGACGAGGTTGGCCGCTCGGTAGTCCCGCGATCTGGGGGTCTGCGCCCGCTGGGGCGCTGTTTTCCTGATCTCTCGCCGTGCGCCGCAGCGTTCAGGCGACTCTCCCTCCGCGCCACAGCGTTCAAGCGACTCTCGCTCTTCGCCAAGACCCTCGCCCTGCCGCCCCGCAGCGTTCGTGAGGCCCCCGCCCTGCTCCATGCCCCTCACCGCATTTCGAACCCTGCGCTTTGTTCCGGGCCCGGGCCCGGAGAGTGGGCCCAAGATAGGTCATGGGCTCACTCTCGCAACCTGGGCCCGGCATGCCCGCACACGCTGTTTGTGGATCGACGTTTCAATCGCTCGAGCCTGCTCTGCATAAAATAGTGACAGATCTTCGATAGTTATTTCGATAAGCCATCCGTCCCACCTCAACGTTTCCGATGGTACTAACCTCCCAATCGGGCATCGGTCGGGGCACAGTGGCTCACGGGAAGCCCCGCCCATTCGCTTTAGCATCGGAAATTTGCATAGAAATGTATCTGAGTTTCTCTCGTTTTTGTGTTCGATTCGGGGTAGAATTGTGGTGAAGGAGGCAATGGCGCCCATGTTTATGGAAAACCC
>NZ_PJJM01000090.1 GCF_002929805.1 Cryobacterium sp. Y50
CGCCGATCGAGTTTGAAATAATGGACCAACCGGCCTCACTCGCGGCCTAAATGAAGTGTCAACTAAACCTTCAGCAGTCCCAGCTTGGCTTGCCGGCAGCCCCGGCGGTCCAGAACCGCACTGCATGGGCTTCGAACGCCGCACTCGACCAGCTCGGAATGCCCGACGCCACTGGCGGCGTCGTCACGGGTGCCGGGGCGGAATTCGCCATTGCGGGCCGCATTCCAGTTCCCGACTACTTGCGCTTCCTCGAACCTCTGATCGTCGCCCCCCAGCAAATCGACTCTGACGACCCTCATACCGTCAGCATCCTCGTCGTGATCGCGGAACGCCCCGACCTTGTCTCCCCAGTCTCCCAAGTGGTCCTGTCGGTGCTGGCCGTCGACGATCCGACTAAAGTTACGCTGACGACCAGCGAGGGCCTCGCCACCCTTCGCGCCCTCATCGAAGGCCAGCTTGGCAGCTTCGGCCGTAACCTCGTAATCGTTATATTCGCCCTCACCGCCTTGCTCGTAGCGGCGATCCTCTACGGTTTCGTGATGCTTCGCCGCAAGGATTTCGGACGCCGCCGCGCACTTGGCGCATCCCAAGGCCTGATCATTGGGCTGTTATTGACCCAGATGGCCTTCCTGAGTGGGATCGGTGCGGTCATCGGGTGCGCCGCGACTGCGATCAGCCTCGTCATTATTGGCGACCCACTCCCTGGAATCGCGTTCTTCGTCGCCGTCAGCGTGCTCGCGATCGCCGTCGGCGTCATCGCCGCACTGTTACCCGCTAGCGTTGCCGCACGACGAGACCCCCTCGCCGAGCTAAGAGTTCCGTGAAGCCCTGGTTTCAGCGGCTTGCAGGGCACTAACGACGTTGATCCCTCCTACGGTGAGAGAGTCAGGCGTTGAGCGCAGAGCATACACGTCAGCAGGGTGCGCAATCCGCAGCACCCGATACACATGGCTGGTAGACCCCATCGACCACGCGCAGAAAAGCGATTTCAACTTGGTACAGGACCAATCCCGTTCCTCCGCTCGGCGGCCGAAGAAGGCCCGCTCCCGGTGAGTCTGAGCAAGGGAAGTCTGCTGTCCGCCGACCTCCCATGGGCAACCGCCGCACCATCAGCCGAACCAGGGGCGCTGGAAATGGTCGTCGCCGCTTGCCCAGCCCGACATGAAGCCCGATCAAGCGAGCGTCTAGCACGACAACCTATCCAAACCAATTGAGCCGACGAGCCCCCTCGTTAGGCGAGCGACCAGCCGGTTGTGCAGGCGTGTGCTGACATTTGTGCAATCGTGAACGGAAAATGACACGCTCGCTACGCGACGTGGGGTGAAACAGAACGGTGGCATGCCACGATCGGTTCGCTGGAGTGTGGCCGCAGCGACAGCTGAACTGTGCGCATTGAATCGACACGAAACCGACTGAAAGCCGAAGATCTCAAGGTGGGGGTCAGGTCGAGCATGACTCCACGATTTCGATCGTGGATTTTCTCGACAAGGCGAACGCGGATGGCCTGTGTGGGAACGTTCACTGCTCAGCGCTCCGACGAGCGCGGGCGGCTACCCTAGACTGACATCGACGCTGGCCTCGGCCGCGTCACCCGATCACTGCTAATGGAGGCAGACGCTCATGGGATACGGCTTGAAGAGTTCGTCGTCGGTCCCGACCGGCGACGCGCGGGAGAGCATTGTCGCCCTGGAGCGGGCCCACGAATCCGCCATCACCGATCGGGTCTTTCAATCCGGGGTGCGCCAGCTCGTGCAGGACTCCTGGCAGCGTTCCCTGTCGCTGCGCCTCGACCCGTCGAGTGTGGCTCCCGAGCGGGCGCTGACCGACGGCGAATTGCGCGACCTGCGCAATCAGCATCCGCTCGCCGCGGTCTTGCCGGTCGTGCATAACCTGCTCATCCGCCACGCGACCGATGCCGAGCTGATCGTTGCTATCGGTGACGAATCGGGTCGACTGCTCTGGATCGACGGCGATCGGGTGCTTCGCCGCCGGGTTGAGGAGATGCTCTTCGTCGAGGGCGCCGACTGGTCGGAAAGCCGGGTCGGCACGAGCGCACCGGGAACGGCGCTCGCCCTCGACCGCGGAATCCAGATCTGGCGAGCCGAGCACTTCAACACTCTTGCGCACCCGTGGAGCTGCACGGCCGTGCCGATCCACGACCCGGACACCGGCAAGATCCTCGGGGTCATCGATATCACCGGCGGCGACCAGGCTGTCGCGCCACAAACTCTGCCGCTGGTCGAGGCTGCCGTCGCCGCGATGGAAGCGGAGCTGCGCATCCAACGACTCGACCGGCCGGCCGATTCACCGCTTGCCCAGCGGTCGCGGGCATCGATGTCGGTGAGTGTGCCGCGACTGGTGCCGGCCGGTCTGAGCGTGCTCGGTACCGATCACGGCCAGCTGCACTGCGCCAGCAGCACAGTGGATGCCTCGCCACGCCACACCGAAATTCTCACGCTCCTGGCCTGGCACCGCGAAGGACTATCCGCCGATCGCCTGGCCAGCTTTCTATCGGACCAAGACACGGCGGTGGAGACGCTGCGCGCCGAAATGGTGCGGGTACGCAAAGTGCTCGCGCTCCTCGACTCCCCCATCATGATCACTTCCCGCCCGTATCGGCTGGAATCCAAACTCGAGCTAGATGCCCAACGCGTGCTTGCCTTTCTGGAACGCGGCGCCCACCGCGTCGCCCTCGGCGCCTACCGCGGGGCTGTACTGCCGGGATCGTCAGCCCCCGGCATCGTCGAAATTCGCCAGGAAGTGAGCAGTCGGCTGCGCGAAGCGCTGCTCGCCGATGCATCAGTCGATTTGCTGCTCAGCTACGCGCGCACCGAAGAAGCCACCTGGGACACCGAGGTGTGGCGTGCCTGCCAAGAGCTGCTCCCGGCCCGTTCACCCAAACGCGCAATGGTCGTGGCGCATCTGGCACGCATTGAAGACGAAATCGGTGGGCATTGCAACATTCTGCAACGTTCCCGCTCTTAGAGTCGAAGCAGGTCGCAGCTTTGCGAATCCGACACCGTCGTCGATATACAGGAGTGACATGACCGTCTATGCAGTACCCGGAACACCCGGCTCCAAAGTTACCTTCAAGTCGCGGTACGAGAACTGGATCGGCGGCGAATGGGTCGCCCCGGTCAAGGGCCAGTACTTCGAAAACATCACCCCGGTCACCGGCAAGCCGTTCGCCGAGGTGGCTCGCGGAACCGCCAAGGACATCGAGTTGGCTCTCGACGCCGCGCACAAGGTGGCACCGGCCTGGGGCAAGACCAGCCCCGCCGAACGCGCTGCCGTGCTCAACAAAATCGCCGACATCATCGACGCCAACACCGAAATGCTCGCCGTCGCCGAAACTTGGGATAACGGCAAGGCTATTCGCGAGACGCTCAACGCCGACATCCCTCTCGCCGCCGACCACTTTCGCTACTTCGCCTCTGCGATCCGCGCCCAGGACGGCGACCACGCCCAGCTCGACGGCGACACCGTCTCATACCAGTTTCACGAACCGCTCGGCGTCGTCGGCCAGATCATCCCCTGGAACTTTCCCATTCTGATGGCTGTCTGGAAGCTCGCCCCGGCCCTCGCCGCTGGCAACGCGATCGTGCTCAAGCCCGCCGAGCAGACCCCGGTTTCGATTCTCGTGCTGTTGGAACTCATCGGCGACATCCTTCCACCTGGCGTCGTCAACGTGGTCAACGGTTTCGGCCTGGAGGCCGGCAAGCCGCTCGCCTCGAGCAACCGCATCCGCAAGATCGCCTTCACCGGTGAGACCACGACCGGCCGCCTCATTTTGCAGTACGCCTCGGCCAACATCATCCCCTCAACCGTCGAACTCGGCGGTAAAAGCCCGAACATCTTTTTCAGCGACGTCGCCCAAGAGAAGGATGCCTTCTACGACAAAGCCCAAGAAGGCTTCGTGCTGTTCGCCCTCAACCAGGGCGAGATCTGCACGGCCCCGAGCCGTGCGCTGCTGCAGAAGTCGATCTATGACAGCTTCCTCGGCGACGCCGTCACCCGCGCCGGGAAGATCATCCAGGGCAACCCGCTGGACACTGATACCCAGATGGGTGCACAGGCCAGCAATGACCAGCTTGAGAAGATCCTCGCGTACATTGACATCGGTACCAAGGAGGGTGCCAAGCTAGCCCTCGGCGGCGAACGCGTCGATCTCGGCGGCGACCTCACCGACGGCTATTACGTACAGCCGACCATCTTCGAGGGCCACAACAAGATGCGGCTGTTCCAGGAGGAGATCTTTGGACCGGTGCTCGCCGTGACGAGTTTCACCGACTACGACGACGCCATCTCGATCGCCAACGACACCATCTACGGCCTGGGCGCCGGGGTCTGGTCGCGCAACGGCAACGTCGCCTACCGGGCCGGCCGTGACATTCAGGCCGGTCGCGTTTGGGTTAATAACTATCACTCCTATCCGGCCGGAGCAGCTTTCGGAGGCTACAAGAGCTCCGGAATCGGCCGCGAAAACAACAAGCTCGCCCTCGGTCACTATCAGCAGACCAAAAACCTGCTCGTGTCATACTCCGAGAACAAGCTCGGCTTCTTCTAAACCGAACCGCTAGACCAATGGATGCTCACCCGTTCGATGGGAGTTCACTGAAGGTCTGGCCTGGGGGCTGTCGACGACGTAACGTCGGAGACAGCCCCCTTCTTCAGCAGAAAGGTCCGTCCTCAGCAGAAAGGTCCGTCAATGTCGACTCCCACAATAACCGCATCGGTCACGATCGCCGGTGAAACCATCCCTCGCGTCGAGCTCAGACCCGTTGCTGTTGACCTTCTCCGCAGCCTGTGGGAGGAGTACGGCCCGCTCATGTTTCACCAGTCCGGCGGCTGCTGTGATGGCAGTTCGCCGATGCTGTTCATGGCCGGCGAATTCATCACCTCCGACCAAGACGTGCGGCTCGGCCAGTTCGATCTCGCGCCGACCGGCGGGCCAGCCCAGCCGCTCGACTTTTGGATGTCGATCGAACAGTTCAACTACTGGAGCCACACCTTTCTCACCGTCGCCGTGGTGCCCGGCCGCGGCAGCGGCTTCAGCGCCGAGGCCCCGCGCGGCGTGCGCTTTCTCATCCGTTCCGAGCTCATGACCACGATCACCCCGTTCGCCGGTCCCGCAGCTATCCCCGCGTAGCGTCCCGTCCACCGCCGCCGAGCAGTGAGTGGCAAAGCCATAGCTTCCGCGCCGTGGGAAAAGGTGATGCTGCTACTGCCCGATGGCCTGGTACGCGCTAAACAGCAACGAGGCATCCGGGCCTTCGAGGATGGTGGCCTTGCCCACATCGTCGAGTACCACGAAGCGCAGCATGCCGCTACGGGTCTTCTTGTCGCGCTGCATGGTAGCGAGCAGGGTGGGCCACCGACCCACCGGGTAGCTGGTCGGCAGGGTCAGCGATTCGAGGATGCTGCGGTGCCGGTCGACGGCCTCGACCGAGAGCCGGCCGCTCAGGGCGGCCAGTTCCGCCGCGAACATCATGCCAACGGCGACGGCAGCGCCGTGGCGCCAGCCATAGCGTTCGGCGTGTTCGACCGCGTGGCCGAGGGTGTGACCGTAGTTGAGGATCTCGCGCAGGCCGGCTTCCTTGAAGTCCTCCCCCACGATGCGCGCTTTCATGGCGATCGACAGTTCGATCAGACGACGGAATTCGGGGGTGGTCGGGTCGGTGGCGCGCTCGACATCCGCTTCGATGATGTCGAGAATCTCGGGAACCTGAATAAAGCCGGCCTTGACGATTTCGGCGAAGCCGGCGAGGATTTCGTTTTTCGGCAGGGCATCGAGCAGGTCGAGGTCGCACAATACTGCGGCGGGCGCGTAGAAGGTGCCGACGAGATTCTTGCCCTCGGCGGTATTGATACCGTTCTTACCGCCAATGGCCGCATCGACCATGCCGAGCACGCTCGTGGGAATCTGCACGAGCTTCACGCCGCGCAGCCAGGTCGCGGCCACGAAACCGGCGAGGTCGGTGACGGCACCGCCACCGAGCCCGATCACGGCGTCGGTGCGGCTGAAGTCGGACTGACCCATGACCCCCCAGCAGAACGCGGCGACCTCGACCCGTTTAGCTGCTTCCGCGTCGGGAATCTCGGCTAGCAGAACCTCGGCGTAGGTTTCGAGCAGGCTGTCACGCAGGGCGACAGCGCGGGCGCCGACGGTCGAGGTGTGCACGATGAGCACCTTGTTGACACCGGTTCCAAGCTGCTCGGCGACGGTATTGACCAGGCCACGCCCTACGCTGACCGGATAACTGTCGACCCCAGTCACGGTGATCACGGTAGTACTGGTCTGTTCGATCATCTGTGTTGTCCCTGACTTCTCAATCATCATTTCTTTCTTGTACCCAGTTCACGATCTCGTCGGCAATGCCGGTGATCGGTCGGTTGGAGGTGTCCAGGCGAATCGTCGCGAGGGCCTCATAGGTGGGGCGGCGCAGGTTGTAGATGCGCTCCCAGTCGTTGATACCGCCGACCAGGAGCGGCCGTTTACTGCCGCCGAGGCGGGCCTGCACGGCCGCGGTGGTCACGCTGAGGTAAACCACCGTCGCAGATTCGAGGTCGCCCTGCGTCTCGGCGTGCAGCACGGCGCCCCCGCCGAGGGAGATGACGGCCGGCTCGCCGAGGGCCCAATCCACGGCTTCGCGTTCGACGATGCGAAAGTACTCTTCGCCCTCGCGCGCGAAGATCTCCGGAATTGGGCCGTAGCTTTCGACGATGCGCTTGTCAGTGTCGATGAACGGCAAATTCAGGTCGCGCGCCACTCGACGACCGATCTTGGTCTTGCCGGCTGCCATCGGACCAATGAACACGATCGGCAGCAAGGCGTTCCGCAGGGTCAGCATCGCATCGGCCTGTCTACAGCGACGCGTCGCTCGACGCGCCCGTGCGCAGGTTCGCCGGAATGTTGGCGAGGTACGACTCCAGGTTGCGACGGGTCTCCTCGATCGAGTCTCCGCCGAACTTCTCCAGCACCGAGTTCGCAAGCACGAGTGCCACCATGGCCTCGGCCACGACGCCGGCTGCTGGAACCGCGCAGACGTCGGAGCGTTGGTGGTGCGCCGGTGCCGGCTCACTCGTGGCGACATCGACGGTGCGCAACGCCCGCGGAATGGTCGCAATCGGCTTCATGCCGGCGCGCACGCGCAGCACGGTTCCGGTACTCATGCCGCCCTCGGTACCGCCGGCCTTGTCGCTGACTCGCTGAATGGCGCCATCCGCTTGAACGAGTTCGTCGTGCGCCTCTGAGCCGCGGCGGCGCGTGGTCTCGAAGCCGTCACCGACCTCGACCCCTTTGATCGCCTGGATTCCCATGAGCGCGGCGGCCAGCTGCGAATCCAGTCGGCGATCCCAGTGCACGAAGGAGCCGAGCCCGGGGGGAAGGTTGTAGGCAAGCACCTCAACGACGCCGCCGAGGGTGTCGCCGTCCTGGTGGGCAGCATCCACTTCAGCCACCATCAGAGCGGATGTCGCGGCGTCGAAACAGCGCAGCAGATCGGCATCGAGCGTGTCGACGTCCCCAGGCTCAGGAATCGGCGCGCCGTCGGGCACGCGTACCGGCCCGATGGCGATGGTGTGACTGACCAGGTGAATTCCGAGTTCGTTCAGGAACGAGCGGGCGACGGCGCCGAGCGCCACGCGGGCGGCGGTCTCGCGGGCGCTCGCGCGCTCCAGCACGGGGCGCGCCTCGTCAAAACCGTACTTCTGCATGCCGGCGAGGTCGGCGTGCCCGGGGCGGGGGCGGGTCAATGGTGCCCCACGGCCACGGCTCAGGGTGGCCGGGTCAACCGGCGCCGCACTCATCACATCGACCCATTTGGGCCATTCCGAGTTGCCGATACGCAGTGCGACCGGGCCGCCGAGGGTGAAGCCGTGCCGTACGCCGCCTGAGAGAGTGAGCTCGTCCTCTTCAAATTTCATGCGCACACCCCGGCCGTAGCCGAGTTTGCGGCGCGCGAGATCGAGGCGGATCGAATCAAGGGTGACCGGGATTCCTGCGGGCAAACCCTCGACAATAGCGATGAGTTCGGGGCCGTGGGATTCTCCGGCGGTGAGCCAACGAAGCATGATTCCTATCTTTCCACAGCATCGTGCTGGCCAGCGTCACCCGGGGTAGCGTCGCGGGTTAGGGCACTGCGCATGGCGGCGAGCACGTCCGGCTCGCTGGGGAGTGGTTCGAAGGGGTCTGCGGTCACGAAGACCCGTACCTGGATGAGCGCCTGATGCAGCAGCATGCCCAGACCGTTCAATACGGTTCCGCCGGCCGATTCCCATGAGATGGCCACCGCGCTCGGCCACGGCGAGTAGGCAACGTCGAACAGCGTCGTGCGCTCGCGCAGCTCGAGCGGCAGCGTGGTCGGCAGCACCGTCCCACCGGGCAGCGTGCTGATCACAAGGTCGCTGCCGGTGCCGGCGGACCCGCTGAAATCACCGAGGTCGACGACGACTCCGAGCGACCGGCCGAGTTCAACGAGCGACTGCGCCTTCGTGAGGTCGCGCACGAGCACGCTGACGAACTCAGCTCCAAGTTCCGCGGCGGCCATCAGAGCAGATGCCGCTGTCGCGCCGGCTCCGAGCAGAGTCACGTGCTTAGCCCGGGAGACGCCGCCTTCGGCCAACGCTCGCACCAGACCAGCGACATCCGTGTTGTAGCCCGTGAGAGTGCCTCGCCCAGCAACCTGACGTAGTAGCACTGTGTTGACCGACCCGGTCAGCTGTGCGACCCGGTCGCAGTCGTCAATGAAGGGCAACACCTCGTGTTTGAGCGGCATGGTGAGCGAAAGCCCACGCCAGTCCGGCCCGACGGAGCTCAGAAACATGGCGAGCAATCCGGCCTTCACCTCGACGGCGTCGTAGGACCAGTCGAGGCCCAGCTGCCGGTAGGCGGCCCGGTGCAGCAGCGGCGAACGGGAATGTTTGATTGGTGAGCCGAGCACCGCGAGCCGATTTGACGTGGCATTATCCATATTCGGGGTGCTCCCTCATCCAGTTCTGCCAAACGATAACGGCAGCATCGTGTTCCCCAACCGTGGTGGAGAAAGCCGTCTCGCCGGAGTCGAGGTTGATCGTCACGAAGAACAGCCAGGATCCGTCTACCGGGTGCAGGGCTGCGTCGATCGCGAGGTCCCCGGGATTCGAGATCGGGCCGACGACCATACCGGGGTGCGCATAGGTGTTGTAGAGGTTGCCGGCGTCGGCACGTTCAGCGTCGGTCGTAGTGACCAGGTGGGTTTTGCCCGTGCCATAGGCGACAGTCGCGTCCGACTGCAGCAGCCCGCTGTCCCACTGGGCCGGGTCGAGTCGGTTTAGAAATACCCGGGACACCTTGTAATAGTCATCACGCAGGCCGGCCTCCCGCTGGATCAGCGAGGCGAACACGATCGTCGACCAGCGGTCCGCGACGGCCACACCGGCCGCATCGAGGGCCTCATACTGCCGGTTAACCATGGTCTGCAAAGCAATCTCGGCGGTGTCCTCCGGCGAGAAGGTGTACGTCGCGGGAAAGAGAAAACCCTCAAGAGTGGTCGCTTCGGTGGGCAGGCCAAACTGGGCCACGTTGGCGGCCGCGGCCTGCAGGTTCGCCAGGGGAATGTCTGTTCCCTCGGAGATCGCCGCCAGCACGTCGACGGCCGCGGTCCCCTCAGGCACGATAACGGTCTGGTTCAGTCGAGTGTTTTCATTTAACAGGGCGTCCAGCGCGGTGCTCGCGACCATCTTCGTTTTGAGTTGGTACGCACCGGGCTGGAACACCGGCTCTGGGGCCGTCTGCAACAGGAGGGAGTAGAACGCATCAAAGCTCTTGACCACGCCCTCTTCGACGAGGGTTGCGGCGATCTCCGAACCGCCGTTGCCGTTATGAATCATGACGATCACGCTTTCGCCGGTCGCCGCTTCCTCCGCGGTGAAGTCGGCCGGGCCTTGCGTGGCAGCAATGATCTGGGAGATCGGTCCCTGCAGAAACAGCGCAACTCCAGCCACGAGAGCGGCGAGAACGACGAAGACGATCAGGCAGCCCCAAGCTCCCTTGCGGCTCCTCTTTTCCCGCCGCGGTTCGTCCGCGAGCAGTGAGCGCCGGTTCGTGCGTCCCCGACCGGAGCCACCGATCTCGCTCGCCGTCAGGAACGTGGCGGCATCATCGCTTGGTTCTGCCAACTCGGCTGCTCGTCTCGGCAGCAACGGCGGTTGAACAGATGCCGTTCCCCCGGACGGTGCCGCCGGCTCGGCTCGAGATTGCTCGACGCCAGTTCGATCTGTCGCCCCCGGTTCCGTCGCGCTCGTCTCCGCCGCAGCGGCCTGCTCCGCGCGTAATTGGCGACGGCTCGGCAGGGGCTCTTCCGGAGTACTCGGCACGATTACGGCCTCTCGGTCGGTTCGACGGGTGACCCTGGCAGCCGCCCGGAGGAACGCTCACTATTGAGCGCATGTTGCAAAATGATAGTCGCGGCCACCTGATCGATCACTGGCCGCTGCGTTTTCGCGGCACGACCGGATGCCCGCAGCGCGGATTGCGCCGACACCGTCGAGAGACGTTCGTCGACGAGCCGCACCGGAACGGCCAGAGTTGCGGCCAGGCGCGCGGCGAAACCGACCGCGTCGTCCGTGGAGGCGGTGGCGTTGCCTGACAATGCCAAGGGCAGGCCGACGATGACCTCGACGGCGTCAAGCTCGAGGGCCACCGCGAGAATGCGGGCCAGATCGGTCACTCCGGTCTGGTCGCGGACGACGGTTTCCACCGGGGTCGCGAGCATGCCGTGGTTGTCGCTGCGGGCTAGACCGATGCGTACCTTGCCCACATCCACGCCGAGGCGTACTCCTGAGCGCATCTTGCCGGGGACCGCATCCGGCACGACACCGCCGGACAGCTCCGCCGAACGACAAGGTTCGGCGGAGCCAGAGCGTGAGGGAGCTCGGTCAGACCTCATCGTTAGCGACTGACCGCCGCGACAACCGCCTGGAGAGCGGCCGGTAGGGCGTCGCCGTTGGGGCCACCGCCCTGGGCCAGATCGTCCTTGCCGCCGCCGCCGCCGCCGAGAATTCCGGCGACGGTCTTGGCGAGAGCCCCGGCCCTGTGGCCGGCATCCCGAGCAGCCTGGTTGGTGGCAACGATGACGACGGGCTTATCGGCGGCAACGGCCGACAAGGCTACGACGACCGCGTCCGTGCCGAGACGTTCCCGGGTCGCGAGGGCAAGCATGCGCAGGTCGTCCGGGGAACCGAGCACGCCGAGGTCTTCGGCCACGATCGTCACAGCACCGACCCGGCGAGTCGCTGCCAGCAGGGCAGGAACCCGGTCGGTCAGGGCGTGGGCTTCGAAGGCCGCAATCTTCTTCTCGGCCGTCTTGAGGCTCGTCACCAGATCGCTGATGCGTTCGGGCAGCTGGTCACGCGGAGTCTTGAGGCTCGAGGTCAGCTGCGAGACCAGCATGCGCTCGGTGGCAAGGTCGCGGAACGCTTCGAGACCAACGAGCGATTCGATGCGACGGTTGGTCGATCCGACAGACGCCTCGCTGATCAGGTTGATCATGCCGATTTCAGCACTGCTGCCCACATGGGTGCCGGCGCACAGTTCGCGCGACCACGGGCCGCCGATGTCGACGACGCGCACGACGTCACCGTACTTCTCTCCGAACAAGGCCATGGCACCGAGCGCCTTGGCTTCGGCAATGGGCAGTTCACGCGTGGTGACCGGCAGATTATCCCGAATGGCGTTGTTGGAGATTTCTTCGATTTCGGTACGGGTCGCCGGTGACAGTGCCTGGTTCCACGAGAAGTCGAGGCGAAAGAAGCCGGCTTTGTTGTACGAGCCGGATTGGTGGGCGTTCGGGCCGAGCACCTGACGCAGGGCTGCGTGCAGCACATGAGTGCCAGAATGTGCCTGGCGGGCGCCACGTCGCCAGCTTTCGTCGACCACGCTCGTCGCACTGTCCCCCACACCGACCTCGCCGGACTGCACGAGCACCTTGTGACTGATCAGGCCCTTGACCGGCTTCTGCACATCGAGCACCTTGAGCTCGTAGCCGGGACCGACGATGCGGCCGGCATCCGCGACCTGCCCGCCCGCTTCCGCCCAGAGCGCTGTCTCGGCGAGGATGACTTCGGCTGTTTTTCCGGCGACGGCGGTCGTGACGGACTCACCGTCGACGATCAGGCCGAGCACGCTTGACTCGTTCTGCAGATCGTCATACCCGGTGAACACGGTCTCTCCGATGGCGCGGAAGGCGCTATAGACACCAAGGTCGGCGAGGGTCGTCTTCTTCGACTTCGCATCGGCCTTGGCCATGGTGCGCTGCTTGGTCATGAGTACGTCGAACGCATCACGGTTGACACTGAGGCCAGCTTCTTCGGCGATTTCCAGGGTGATCTCGATCGGAAAACCGTAGGTGTCGTGCAAGAGAAAAGCGGTCGGTCCGGCGAGTTCGGTCTTGTTGGCCTTCTTGGTCTTAGCTACGGCGAGGTCGAGCACTGCGCTACCACTGGCGAGGGTGCGCAGAAAGGTTTCTTCCTCGGCAAACGCGGCCTGGCTGATTCGACCGAAATCACTCTTGACCTCGGGGTAGGCGGCACTCATTGCATCACGCGACGCTGGCAGCAGTTCGGGCATACTCACGGTGTCGACGCCGAGCAGGCGCATCGCACGCACGCTGCGCCGCAGCAGGCGGCGGAGAATGTAGCCGCGGCCTTCATTGGATGGCATGACGCCGTCGCTCATGAGCATGAGCGAGGAACGCACGTGGTCGGCGACGATGCGCATGCGTACGTCGTCGTCGTGGTCGGCGCCGTAACGTCGTCCGGAGAGCGCGGCGGCGCGGTCGAGTACCGGGCGTACCTGGTCGATCTCGTACATATTCTCGACACCCTGCTTCAGGAAGGCGACGCGCTCGAGGCCCATGCCCGTGTCGATGTTCTTCTTCGGCAGGTCGCCGAGAATCTGAAAGTCGCCCTTGCCGTTGCCTTCGCCGCGCAGGTACTGCATGAAGACGAGGTTCCAGATTTCAACGTAGCGATCGTCGTCGGTAGCCGGGCCACCGTCGACGCCAAAGGCGGGGCCGCGGTCGAAGAAGATTTCCGAGCAGGGGCCGGCCGGGCCGGGCTGACCGGTGGACCAGTAGTTGGAGTCCATGCCGAGGCGTTGGATGCGGTTGTCCGGCACGCCGAGCGCACGCCAGTAGCGGTGCGCCTCATCATCGTCGAGGTAGATGGTTACCCAGAGGTCGCTCTCGCGAAAGCCGTAGCCGCCCTGGTTCTCCGGGGTGGTCAGCAGTTCCCAGGCGAAGCCGATGGCCTCTTCCTTGAAGTAATCGCCGAAGCTGAAGTTGCCGTTCATCTGAAAGAACGTGCCGTGGCGCGGGGTCTTGCCCACTTCTTCGATGTCGTTGGTACGAATGCATTTCTGCACGCTGGTGGCGCGCGGATACGGCGCCGGAACCAGCCCAGTCAGGTACGGCACGAACGGCACCATGCCCGCCACGGTGAAGAGAAGGGTGGGGTCGTCACTCACCAAGGAAGCGGACGGCACAACGGTGTGTCCACGATCGGCGAAGAAGTCGAGCCAGCGCCCGCGAATGTCAGCAGTCTGCATGGTGTCCGTAGTTTTTCTAGTGCATGAGTGAGGTGGTGCGGTAAAACCTGGTGTTTCAACTGAGCGGATGCTCAGGGCGCGCTGGGTGTCGGTGCGTCGCCAACGGCCGCGTCCTTAACAACCTCAGCGACATCACCGAGTGCGGCGTGCAGCTCGGCCTCGCGCTGCCGGTACCCCTCGGAGATGGCCTCGCCGAACTCCCGGGCCTTGGTGTCGAGTTCGGTGAAGAACTGCTTGCCCTGCTGAGTCTTGTTGACCTCGTGGGCAACGACGAAGCCAGCGGCCACACCGATGACCAACCAGATGACATTCTTCATGGCACTTCTCCCTGAATCTGCGCGGCCTGTGCTTTCAGTCAATAGAACCGAATTGAATGGAGCCAGGCACCGCTAGCCGTAGCTATCGATAAGACGGGCGTGAGAATATCAACGCCGTATCCAGAGTAGCCGGTCAACCCCGATTTCGCCCGGACCCCGGCCGTCCGACGCGAAAGGCCGCCCGAACCCCGGCCGAGAAGCCCGCGAGCTTGATTAGCGGACCGCCGACGGTGGCGGCGAACAGAGCGACGAGCGCTGAGACGTTACCGGTGACATCCGCTACGTTGCTGGTGATGGTGTCGACGCGGGCCAACTGCTGGTTAGTGGAGCGGATGGTCTCGGTCGTCTCGGCCAGCATCGGGGTGATTCCCGCGCTGACGTCATGGATGGCCGCGGTGGTTTCGTCAAACACCCGGCCCAGCTTGACCAGTGGAACGGCGATGACCGCCACCAGAATCGCAAATACGCCGGCGGCCACCAGCCCTGCAATATCTCCACCCGTCACTGTGACTCCACTCAGATCAATGGGCCCCTGGGGAGCCCGGGTATACAAAAAGGGCGGATCATCCAGAGACGATCCGCCCTTCAGCGTACCGGTCAAAGACCGGTTAACGAGCTAGCGAGCTAGCGAGCTGCGTAGTACTCCACGACGAGCTGGACTTCACAGGTCACGGGGATCTCGATGCGCTTCGGGGTGCGCACGAGGCGGGCCTGAAGCTTGTCGAGCTCAACCTCGAGGTACGGCGGGAGCTTGGGAAGCAGGTCGACGTGTCCGCCGGCTGCTGCAACCTGGAAGGGCTCCATGCCTTCGCTGCGAGCCTTGACGTGCATGAGTTGGCCGGGCTTCACGCGGAAGGAGGGCCGGTCGACGAGCTCTCCGTCGACGAGGATGTGCCGGTGCACGATCATCTGGCGAGCCTGAGCGGTGGTGCGGGCGATAGCCGAACGAACGAGGAGAGCGTCGAGACGGGTCTCGAGGATCTCAACGAGGTTCTCACCGGTCAGTCCCTGACGACGACGAGCCTGCTCGAAGGCAATCTTGAGCTGGGCTTCGCGGATGCCGTACTGGGCGCGTAAGCGCTGCTTTTCGCGGAGGCGCACGGCATAGTCCGAATCGGTCTTGCGCTTGGTGCGGCCGTGCTCACCGGGTGCATAGGGGCGCTTCTCGAGGAAGCGGGCTGCCTTCGGCGTAAGGGCAATGCCCAGTGCGCGCGAGAGGCGGGTTTTACTGCGGGTACGTGACTTGGTAGACACGGTTTCCTTTCAATCGGACTCAATAACAGGGATACCAGGGCGAGTGCGAACGTGATCGACACAGGTCATGGGAGATCAGAGGATTGGGTGCCACGGGACGTTCGGCTACAGAACGATTCCCCTCCAAACTGGAAACGGACGCAGCCGCATGCCGAAACCAGTTGTAGGCAGAATAAAGGGTAGCACACGGCCGTCTTGAGCGGATGCGGTAAGTCCGGTTGGTGAGACCGCCATCGGCGGTCACGGACGATCTCCTTAGTGCTGGTCACGCACTCTACTCATTGCGTACTATTCGGCGGATTTTCAGGAGGCGGGCCGAGATGTCGCGCTCGTGGCCGTGCTCGGTCGGCTCGTAGTAGCGCGTGGATTTGAGTTCGGTCGGCGGGTATTGCTGGGTCACTACGCCGAGGGCGTCGTCGTGCGGGTACCGGTAACCCTTGCCGTGGCCGAGGCGCTTGGCGCCTGGGTAGTGCGCGTCGCGCATACCCTTGGGCACGCGGCCCATCTTGCCGGCACGCACGTCAGCGATCGCCGCGTCGAGCGCCACGTAGGCAGCGTTCGATTTGGGGGCGGTCGCGAGGTGAACGACGGCCTGGGCCAGCGGTATGCGACCCTCCGGCATACCGATCAGTTGCACGGCATCGGCGGCGGCGACGGCGATGAGGAGAGATTGCGGGTCGGCCATGCCGATGTCTTCGGATGCAAGGACGATGATGCGGCGGCAAATATAGCGCGGGTCTTCGCCAGCCTCGATCATGCGTGCGAGATAGTGCAGGGCGGCGTCGACGTCACTGCCGCGCACCGATTTAATGAACGCGCTGATCACGTCATAGTGCTCGTCACCGTTGCGGTCGTAGCGCAGCAGCGCACGGTCAACGGCGAGCGAGACGATGTCGGTCGTGATCACTGGCTTGCCGGGCGCACCAGCTTCGAGCGTTGACTCCGCAGAAACGGATGCCGCCTCCAGCGCGGTCAGCGCCCGCCTCGCATCTCCGGAGGCGAGGCGGATGATGGCGCCGCGGGCCTCTGGCTCCAGTTCGAACCGGTCAGCGAGGCCGCGCGCATCGGTGACGGCGCGGTCCACAACAATGCCGAGGTCGTCGTCGCTGAGCACCTCGAGGGTGAGCAGAAGGGATCGAGACAGGAGCGGGGAAATGATCGAGAATGAGGGGTTCTCGGTGGTTGCGGCGACCAGGATAACGACGCCGTTCTCGACCCCGGGAAGCAAAGTATCTTGTTGAGCCTTGGAGAAGCGGTGGATCTCGTCGAGAAACAGCACCGTCGACAGTCCATACAGGTCCCGGTTGGTTCGGGCGTCCTCCATCACCTGGCGCACATCGCGCACGCCGGCCGTCACAGCCGAGAGTTCAACGAAACGACGTCCGGAACTGTGTGCGATCGCCTGTGCGAGCGTGGTCTTGCCGGTGCCGGGCGGTCCCCAGAGAATGACCGACACGCTTCCGCGCTCCCCCGTCTTGTCACTGGCCAGACTGACCAGGGGCGATCCAAGGGTGAGCAGATGACGCTGACCTGCTACCTCATCCAAGGTTTTCGGGCGCATTCGTACAGCGAGGGGGGTTGCGCCGCTGCGCAGACCCGGTTGAGCATCCGACATTCCTCCAGCGTAGTTTGTGCGTAGAGTTCTACGAGGTCGGGAGCGTTGGCGCCCGATTGCGTTTGTCCGGTCGTCGCCAACCCCGACGGCCCTGGAGGGGTTCCAAGTGGCTTCGAATTACAAGCTTGAGCGTGCGGCACGTGAAGAGCGCGGACGTGTTCGTTCCTACCAGGCTCGACGGGCGGTGCACGCGCGCCAGACGAAGCGGCGCGTGCGAGACAACCTGATCGCCGGTGGGGGCCTGCTCGTCGTGCTCACGCTGATCGTGGTGGCGCAAGTCTTCTACTTCAACGGCGGACCAGGTACTCCAGGAGCGACCACTGCGGCAACCGACATCCCGACCACGACGCCGACAGCTGCCGACGGTGCCAATTCGGGTCAGGTGCCCGCCAGCACGCTGGCCGAAGGTCGCACCTGGACCGGCACCATGACCCTCAACGACATTCCGGTCGGAATCGAGCTCGACGGTGCTTTGGCGCCGCAGGCGGTTTCATCGACTATCAACCTCGTTCAGACCGGGTTTTACAACGGCCTCATCTGCCACCGCCTGACGGTGGAGGGCATTTTCGTGCTGCAGTGCGGCGATCCGGTGGGCGATGGCACCGGCGGCCCCGATTACAGCTACGGACCGGTGGAGAATGCACCGACCGACGACGTGTATCCGGCTGGAACTCTCGCCATGGCACGTTCCGGCGATGACGGTTTCTCCAACGGCAGCCAGTTCTTCATCGTCTATGAAGACAGCACCATCCCCGCCGACAGCGCGGGCGGCTACACGGTGCTCGGGCGCGTCACGAGTGGCCTCGACCGGATCAAGGCCGAGATCACGGAGGCTGGAATTACGGCAGGTGGCGCCTCGCCCGTCGTACCGACCACTATTACCGGCATAACAGTTCAGTAGGATCGATCGATCCCCCTGCGCTATTGCAATAGGCTTGTCAGCGTATGTCCTGGCTCCGCATTTTTTCTTCCCGCGGCGCCCACACAACAACTCAGCAAAGGTGAGACTCTTGACTACGACAGATCAGCAACCATGGGGTCGCGTAGACGAAACCGGCACGGTTTACGTGCGCGAGGCGGATGGCGAACGCGCCGTCGGCCAGTACCCGGATGCTACTCCGGAAGAGGCACTGGCCTACTTCGAACGCAAGTACGTTGAACTCAACGGGCAGGTAACTCTGCTCGAGCAGCGCGCCAAGGGTGGCGCTCCGGCCGCAGACGTCGCCAAATCGGTGGCCAATCTCACCGTCGCCGTTGCCAACGCCAACGCCGTCGGCAACCTGGCCGCGCTGGCCGAACGCCTCGGCGCCCTCGGCGGAGCCGTCAGCGAACTCACCGCGCTGCAGAGCATCGAGACCAAAGCAGCATCCGCTGCCGCCGTCGCAGAACGAGCCGAGATCGTGATAGAGGCCGAGCACCTCGCCGCCGAAGATCCGGCCAAGACGCAGTGGAAGCAGACCAGCGCTGCCCTCGATGCTCTCTTCGCGAGGTGGCAGGCACACCAGCACGATGCCCCGCGTATTCCCAAGGGCGAGGCCAACGACCTGTGGAAGCGCTTTCGTGCGGCCCGCACGACGATTGAGCAGAACCGTAAGGCGTTCTTCGCCGAGCTCGACAGCGCGCACAAGGACGTTCGTACCAAGAAGCAGCACCTGATCGAGCAGGCTGAGGCGCTCGCACCGCAGGGTGCCGACGGGGTGTCGGCCTATCGCAACCTGCTCGACGATTGGAAGCAGGCCGGCCGCAGCGGCAAGAAGCAGGACGATGCGATGTGGGCAAAGTTCAAGGCTGCCGGCGACGTGCTTTACTCCGTCAAGAGCGAGGTTGAAGCTCAGGACAACGAGGAATTCTCCGCGAACCTGATGCTCAAGCTGGAGCTGCTGACCGAGGCCGAGACCCTGCTGACGGCCACTGACCGCAACGTTGCCCGCGACACGCTCACGGTTATCCAGCGCAAGTGGGACGTTATCGGCAAAGTTCCGCGCGACCAAGTCAAGCCCATCGAGGATCGTCTGCGCAAGGTCGAAGCCGTCGTGCGCATGCTCGACGACGACCACTGGAAGCGCAACAACCCAGAGACCAAGGCTCGAACCGAGGGCTTCGCCGGCCAGCTGAACGACGCGATCGCCAAGCTTGAAGACAAACTGGCCACCGCTCAGAAGAGCCAGAACGCTCCCGCCATCAAGGACGCCACCGAAGCGCTCGAGGCTCGCAAAGCCTGGCTCAAGGCAATGGGTCAGTAGGTAGTACCGCAGCACGACCCGGCAGAAATTATCCCCACCTGCACAGGCGGGCGTTTTCTCCACAGATCCAGGCTCCTTGGGGGGCCTGGATCTGGTTTGGGGCAGTATGGCGCCATGATGAATCAAGGGGAACGAACGCTCACAGTCAACGACCTGCCCCTGGCCGAACTGTGCGGCGCCCGGCTCGACGGGCAGGTTTTTCAACTCGCCGACTCCTGGTGTGTGATCGATGAAATAGACGGATGCTCCAACCGGGCCGTCTCCGCCAGCCGGTTGGTCCCACCCCGCGCCATCGCGGAGCGCCTCACCACCGCGTGGATCTACGGCGTAGCACCTGAGCCCCTGCGCCACCAGTTCTGCGTGCTCATCGGCGCCCGCACGACCGCCGTCTGGTCACCACGAGTGCAGCTGCGCGAAATCGTGCGCTCTCCCGAGGATGTGCATAGCATTGCGGGCGTACGGGTGACCACTCCGCTGCGCACCGCCGTCGACCTGGCGCGCTACTGGTCACCGACCGCGGGGCCCGAAATCATCGCGCTTCTGACCCGACTACTGCACTGCGGCGGGTATCCGGATGTCGACGCGGCCGTGCGCCTCTGCCAACGCGGCAGTCCAGCCTTCAGCGTCATCGCCGTGGCCAGGTTCGCCGCGGTCAACGAAGCGTTGCGAGCCCTGTAACGGCCGACCGAAGCACCGAGTCAGCAGTGGGCGTCTAGCCGTCGTTGACCCGATAGACGTCGTAGACAGCATCGATACGCCGCACGGCATTGAGGACGCGATCGAGGTGGGTGGTGTCACCCATCTCGAACACGAACCGGCTGAGCGCGAGGCGGTCACTCGACGTGTTAACTGTGGCGGAAAGAATGTTCACGTGATGCTCAGACAGAACCCGGGTGACATCGGAGAGCAATCCGGATCGGTCGAGTGCCTCAATCTGAATGTGCACCAGAAACAGGCTCTTCGACGTTGGCGCCCAGTCGACCTCGATCATGCGCTCGGGTTCCTTGAGCAGCGACTGCACGTTGTGGCACGCCGCCTGGTGCACCGAGACACCGGCACCACGGGTGACGAATCCGACGATTTTGTCGCCGGGAACCGGCGTACAACAGCGGGCAAGCTTGACCAGAATGTCCGGGGCACCGCGCACGAGCACACCAGAATCAGCGTTCCGGGTGGTCTGCGGCCGGCCGCGGGCAGCAACCGGAAAGTCGTTGCTGTCGTTGTCTTCGATGCTCTGCACCGAGGACACAACCTTTTCGAGTACGGACTGGGTCGAGACGTGGCCTTCACCGACCGCAGCATACAAAGCCGACACGTCGTCATACTTGAGTTGAGCCGCGACCTCCGCGAAAGAGTCTTGGTTCATCAGCTTCTGTAGCGGCAAGTTCTGCTTGCGCATGGCCCTGGCTATGGCGTCGCGGCCCTGCTCGATAGCTTCGTCGCGGCGCTCCTTGGTGAACCACTGCCGAATCTTATTGCGCGCTCGGGGACTCTTGACGAAATTGAGCCAGTCCTTGCTGGGCCCGGAGTCGGGGTTCTTCGAGGTGAATACCTCGACAACGTCTCCGGTGATGAGTTCGCTCTCCAGGGGAACCAGACGGCCATTGACTTTAGCGCCCATGGTGCGGTGGCCGACCTCGGTGTGCACGGCGTAAGCGAAGTCAACCGGGGTCGCGCCCGAGGGCAGCCCGATAACGCGGCCCTTCGGCGTGAAGACATAAACCTCTTTGGCACCGATTTCGTAGCGTAGTGAGTCGAGGAACTCGCCGGGATCGGCAGTTTCGGCCTGCCAGTCCGATATGTGGGCCAGCCAGGCCATGTCGGTGTCGCTCTGCGGGCCGGGGCCCCCGGCGCTCTTGCCGTTGACCTGTTCCTTGTATTTCCAGTGCGCGGCGACACCGAATTCGGCGCGCTGGTGCATTTCGGTGGTCCGAATCTGAATCTCGACCGCACGACCGCTCGGGCCGAGCACTGTCGTGTGCAACGACTGGTACAGGTTGAACTTCGGGGTGGCGATGTAGTCCTTGAACCGGCCGGGCAGTGGGGTCCAACGGGCGTGAATGGATCCCAGCACGGCGTAGCAATCCCGTACCGAATTCACGAGAATGCGGATGCCGACAAGGTCGTAGATTTCGTCGAATTCGCGGCCGCGCACGACCATCTTTTGGTAGATCGAGTAGTACTGTTTGGGGCGCCCGGCAACCTTGCCGCGAATTCGAGCGGACTTGAGGTCATCATTGATGATGTCGATGATCTGCTGCACGAACTCTTCGCGCTGCGGGGTGCGCTGTTTGACCAGACTTTCGATTTCAGCGTAGAGCTTGGGGTACAACACGGCGAACGAGAGGTCTTCAAGTTCCCACTTGATGGCCTGAATACCCAGGCGGTGTGCCAGCGGTGCATAGATCTCAAGGGTTTCGGTGGCCTTGCGCACGGCAGATTCGTTCGGTACGAAGCCCCAAGTGCGCGCATTGTGCAACCGGTCGGCGAGTTTGATGATGAGTACGCGGATGTCCTTGGACATGGCAACGATCATCTTGCGCACGGTCTCGGCCTGAGTCGAGTCGCCGTACTTCACCTTGTCGAGCTTGGTGACGCCGTCGACCAACATCGCAATTTCATCACCGAAATCGGCGCGCAGGGCATCGAGGGTGTAGTCGGTGTCCTCCACCGTGTCGTGCAGCAACGCCGCAGCAATCGTCTTGGTGCCAATGCCGAGGTCGGCCAAAATCTGGGCCACCGCCACTGGGTGAGTGATGTACGGCTCGCCGCTGCGGCGCATCTGCCCGTCATGGGCACGTTCGGCGGCCGTGTAGGCACGCTCAATGATCGACAGGTCGACCTTGGGGTGGTTCAGCCGCACCGTTTTGACCAGACGGTCGACGGCCCCGGCGGGCTGAGCGCGGGAGAAAATGCGCGGGACCAGACGGCGCAGCGAGGCTGGCGATGGCGTCGTCGTGTCCGTCATGGTCTCACCTCCGAGTCCCCGCGGTAGAAACCGCGCGGGTTGTGCTTGCGTTCCCTCAATTATGCCGGTTCGTGACGCCTCCCCCGTACGCTGCCAGCGATCCGTCCCGACCACATGCAGCGAAACGGCCAGTCCCAAAGGACTGGCCGTTTCGATCAAGGTGCGGAAGCTAGGCGGTAACGGACTCCACAGCGGGTGTGGAGGCCTTGGCGCGCGCGGCCAAAGCCTGCTTGTCATGCTTGCCAATCGCTGCTTCACCGACGCGCAGCTGAACGTACAGCGGTGACGCGATGAAGATCGTCGAATAGGTACCGACCAAGATGCCGATCAGCAGGGCCAGTGAAATGTCACGCAGGGTACCAGCGCCAAGCACGAATGCCCCGATGAACAAAATGGATGCCACGGGGAGGGCGGCGACGACGGAGGTGTTGATCGAGCGCACCAGCGTCTGATTCACGGCGAGGTTGACCGATTCCGCAAAGGTGCGGCTTGAGCCCGAACCGTCGAAGTTGGTGTTCTCCCGAATCTTGTCGAAGACCACTACGGTGTCGTAGAGCGAGTAGCCGAGAATGGTCAGGAACCCGATCACCGCGGCCGGCGTGATCTCGAACCCCGTGATGCCATAGAACCCGGCCGTGATTACGAGGTCGTGCAGTAGGGCAACCATGGCCGCGACCGACATCTTCCAGGTGCGGAAGTAGACCGCCATGATGATACCGGCGAGCACGAGGAACACCACCAGGGCGCGCAACGCCTGGCCGGTGATGTCCTGTCCCCAGGTGGCCCCGATAAAGGAGGTGGCGACTTCGGTGACCGGAACGTCATAGCCGGCGGCGAGGGCGTCCCGCACGCCAGTGGTCTCCCCCTCTGACAGCTGGTCGGTCTGGATCCGAACACCGTCTGAGCCGACGGTGGAAACTTTCGATACCGCTTCCGGAACGACGCTTGCGACGGCATCCGTTGCCGTGGTCTGCGACTGACTCGTCGTCTGGGAGACGACGAATTCGCTGCCACCGGTGAATTCGATGCCGAACACGAAACCGCCGCGCAGCAGGAAGGGGCCGACCAGTGCGATGAGGATCATGCCACCGGCAATGAGATACCAGAGTTTGCGGCGCCCGACAATATTGAGCGACCGTGCCCCGGTATAGAGGTCATTTCCGAACTTCGAGAAGCTGGCCATCAGGAATCCTTCCCACCTGTCGATCGATCAGTACTGGTGCCTACAAGTTCTGAAGCCTTACGTTCGGCGATCGTTTGTCGCTTGGCCGCCTCTTTGCTCGAGGAAGCCACCTTCGTCGCCGACACGGCCGACGAGGGTACGAAGCGGGCACGGCCACGGTAAACCGCGCCGAGGGCACGAGGATCAAGGCCGCTGAACTTGTGACCCTCATTAAAGAACTTCGTCTTGGCGACTAGTTGCAACATCGGGTGGGTGAACATGCTGACCACGAGCAGGTCGACGATGGTGGTGAGGCCGAGGGTCAGGGCGAAGCCGCGCACGTTACCGACGGCCAACACGAACAGTACGACGGCGGCGAGAAAGTTCACGACGTCGGAAGCAACGATGGTGCGGAAGGCACGCTTCCAGCCGGATTCGACCGACGATTCCAGACCGCGACCGTCACGCAGCTCGTCGCGTACGCGTTCGAAGTACACGATGAAAGAGTCGGCGGTGATACCGATCGCCACGATCAGGCCGGCAACTCCGGCCAGCGACAGGCGGTAGCCCTCACGCCAGGACAAGATCGTGATGAGCAGGTAGGTGATCACGGCCGCCACTCCGAGCGAAGCCACAGTGATGAGGCCGAGCAGACGGTATTGGGCGAGCGAGTACATGACGACGAGGATCAACCCGATCAGGCCGGCGATGAGTCCGTTGAGCAGCTGTGTTGATCCCAGGGTGGCCGAGATTGTGTCCTGGCTCTGCACTGTGAAGCTGATCGGAAGGGCGCCGAACTTGAGCTGGTCGGCGAGGGCCTTCGAGCTGTCCTGATCAAAGGAGCCGGAGATTTCTGGCTTGCCGTTGAGAATAGCTCCCTGCGTGTTCGAGGGCGCCGAGATGACGGCACCGTCAAGCACGATGGCGAACTGGTTCTGTGCCCCGCTGAGGCTGTTCAGCCGGGTCGTGACATCGGCGAACTTCGTGGTTCCCTCGCTGTTGAAGACAATGTTGACGACCCACTCACCGGTGGTCGCGCCCGACGATGTGGTGCGCTGGCCGTTGGTGGCGTCTGTAATGGTGGAACCATCTACCTCAACTGGACCGAGGATGTACTTGATCGAGCCATCCGTTTCGCAGGTGATGAGGGGCTCATCGGCCGGTGCGACGTTGGTGGTGTTGATCGCGGCACAGTCGAAGGCGTCGTACTCGGCCTGGAGGGCCGGGGTGACGTAGTTGAGGTCGCTCGCGTCGGTGGGCTCGACCGTTGGAGTCGTCGACAGGCTCGGGTCGACGGTCGCTTCCGGTGCGGGGGTCGCGGTCCCGTCCGCGCCGACAGTCTGACCGGACGGCTGACCGGCCACGAGCACGGCGCGAAACTCCAATTTGGCCGAGGACTTGATGCGTTCCAGGGTGGCATCATCGGGGGTACCGGGGATCGACACGACGATGTTCTGGCCGCCCTGCGTGTTGACCTCGGTTTCGGAGACTCCCGAGGAGTTGATCCGCTGGCGAATGATGCCAACGGCCTCGGTGAGCTGCTCAGAAGTGACGGTCGCGCCGCTCTCGACCTGCGGGGCAAGAATAATCTGCGTCCCACCCTCAAGGTCGAGGGCCAGTTTCGGCGTCCACGACCCGTTCTGGGTGAACACCCCGAAGGCGTTGAGGGCGATCAGGCCGACGATGAGCACGCCCAGCCAGGTCAGGGAACGCCAGGCCTTTTTGGCTGGAGACGACGACTTAGCCACCTATGAACTCAGCTTTCTGTTGGCGCCCACACCAAAATGTGTGGGCGCGCCGCGTGTTGCAGTACGTGCGTTGTTGGTGCGGACTGGGACCTAGACTAAGCGTCGCCCTTTTTCGGCTGTTCGGTGGTGTCGATGTCGCTTTCGGCAACGCGCTGGCCGAATTCCGGCTCCTTGAGCGAGTCGATGCTATCAACAGTGGAGTCGTCTTCGACATCGTCGGCGACAATCGGCTCGACCACCCGAGCGATGGTCTGACGGTGGATCTCAACGATGACGCCGGGAGCGATCTGCAGCTCGACTTTGTTGGCCTCTTCGTCGATGGCAATGATTGTGCCGTACATACCGAAGTTGGTCATGACGTCGGCACCGGGAACCATGGTCGCCTGCAGGGCTTCCTGGTCCTTCTTGCGCTTGCGGCCATTGCGGAACATGAAGAAGACGAGTACGGCCAAAACGGCCAGCATGACGAGAGTCAAAGAATCCATGGAGCGGTGAAACCTTCCGATTGCGGCGCGGGTGGCCGAAGCTTGTGGGTGAAGAGCCGACAGCAGGCCTAGAGAGAATATGCCTCTAGACAGGCGGGCCAAACTGAATTATAGGTCAAGAAGGGTTGCACTTCCCTGTGGAGTCGCGCCCTGAGGTGGTGCGAGACCAAAATGTTGCCAGGCCGCACTGGTCGCAACACGGCCGCGCGGAGTACGCGTGAGGAATCCTATCCGTACCAGGAACGGCTCGACGACCGCTTCGACGGTTTCCGACTCCTCGCCGACCGAGACGGCCAGAGTGTTGAGGCCGACCGGACCACCACCGAATCGCGTCAGGATGATCTTCATGACCTCCCGGTCCAGACGATCCAGGCCGATTGCATCGACGTCGTAGAGTTCGAGCGCCGCGTGCACCGCGGCGATGTTGGCGCCGCCCCCGTGCACGAGCGCGTAGTCGCGCACCCGTCGCAGCAGGCGGTTCGCGATGCGTGGTGTGCCCCGGCATCGGCCGGCGATCTCGGCCAGCGCGTCGCGCTCGATCGGCAGGTCGATCAGCTGGGCGGCGCGATAGAGCACCTGTTCCAACTCGCTCTCGGCGTAAAACTCCAGGTGCGCGGTGAAGCCGAATCGGTCACGCAGCGGATTCGGCAGCAGGCCGGAGCGCGTCGTTGCCCCCACCAGGGTGAACGGGGCGAGCTCGAGCGGAACCGAGGTGGCCCCGGCGCCCTTGCCCACCATGATGTCGATGCGAAAATCTTCCATCGCGAGATAGAGCATCTCTTCAGCCGATCTTGCCATGCGATGAATTTCGTCGATGAACAGCACCTCACCCGGAACCAGGGAGGAGAGCACCGCAGCGAGGTCGCCGGCGTGTTGAATCGCCGGTCCACTCGACATGCGCAGCGGCCGGTTGCCCTCGTAGGCGACGATCATGGCGAGGGTGGTTTTGCCGAGGCCGGGCGGGCCGGCCAGGAGGATGTGGTCGGGCGTGCGGTTTTGCATCGTCGCGGCGGTCAGCAGCAGTTGCAACTGCCCGCGCACCTTTTTTTGGCCGACGAATTCGGCCAGGCTCGCCGGGCGCAGCGCGCCCTCGAAGGCGAGCTCAGACTCGCTTTCAAGGGAGGGGTTACTGAGTTCAGCGGCGGCGTGTTCAACACCGGAGTGTTCAACACCGGAATCGGTACTCATGGGTGATCCTTGCCGGACGCGGCTGCCGCCGAGCCGGTGGCGTGGTGCGCTGCCGGGCCGAGTCGGCCGAGGGCAAGCCGGAGCACAGCGGCGACGGTTGGGGGCGCTGAATCGGTACCGGCAGCATCCGTCAGCTCAGTAAGGGTCTCATCGACAGCCACAGCGGCGACCCGCTCCGACCAGCCGAGACCGATCAGCGCCGCCTGCACGCTTGCTGCGGCCGAGGTGGCGCCGGCCGGGCGGGTCGGGGTACTCGCCGCCGTGACGGCGATCTTGCCGGCGAGGGAGAGCACGATGAGCTTCGCGGTTTTCGGCCCGATACCGCTGACCTTGCGGAACGCGCCGTCGTCGTCGCCATTGACGGCCTGGCCGATCTGATTGGGGGTAAGCACGGCGAGCACCCCTAGAGCAGATTTAGGGCCAACGCCCGTGACGCCGACGAGCAGTTCGAACACGGCCAGTTCGTCAGCCGTGGGAAAACCGTAAAGGGTGAGGGAATCTTCGCGCACGATGAGCGTGGTCACAAGGCGGGCCTCGTCACCGATGCGCACGTTGAGGGCGGTGGCCGGCGTCACCTGCACGCCCAGCCCGACTCCCCCCACCTCGATTACCACCGTTGATGAGCTGGCGGTTGAGCCCACGGCAGACAGGACAAGGCCACGTACGGAAGAGATCACCGCTTAAGACTACGGGGCACCGCCGACACCGCTGGCACCGACCCACGTTCGGCGGCGCGCCAGGCCTTTTGCGCCGGGGTCAGCGCGGCAGGCGGGCCCGTGGCCGCTTTCACCGAGACGACGGTCGGCAGCGTGCCACCGGAGGCGCCGGTGCGCCAGGCATGGCAGATCGCGAGGGCGAGGGCATCCGCTGCATCGGCAGGTTTGGGAATTTCGGTGAGGCCTAGTATGCGAGCGACCATGGTGCCGACCTGCTTCTTGTCGGCGGCCCCGTACCCGGTGATGGCAGCCTTCACCTCGCTCGGGGTATGGAGGGTCACCGGCAGACCGCGCTGAGCTGCCAGCAACAGGGCGACGCCGCTGATCTGGGCCGTTCCCATGACCGTGCGCACGTTGTGCTGGGCAAAAACCCGTTCGATGGCGATGAATTGCGGCCGGTGCCGGTCGAGCATCTCTTCGAGGCGTTGGGACAGCAGCAGCAGCCGCCGTTCCAAGGGCAGTTCGGGCGCGCTGCGCAGCACGGTCACGTCCACCAGGCGGGCCGTGCGGTTGCCCTCGACATCGACGACGCCGACGCCGCAGCGGGTGAGGCCCGGGTCGATGCCGAGAACCCGGACCGCCATCGAACTACTCGGACTCGGCGGAGAGTGCGGCCTGTACCTCGACTGACAGGTCGTAGTTGGAGTAGACGTTCTGCACGTCGTCGAGGTCTTCCATGGCGTCGATCAGGTGGAACACCTTGCGGGCAGTTTCGGCGTCGACCTCGATTTTAAGCGACGGGATGAAGGCAATATCGGCGGACTCATAGTCGATGCCGGCGGCCTGCAGCGCGGTGCGGGTGGCGACGAGGTCACTCACGTCAGAGTGGATCTCGAAGGTCTCGCCCTCGTCGATGACCTCTTCGGCGCCGGCGTCGAGCACGGCAAGCATGATGTCGTCCTCGGTGATCGTGGGCAGGTGCTTGACCACAACGACACCCTTGCGGTGAAAGTTGTACGCGACGCTGCCCGGGTCGGCCATGGCTCCCCCGTTGCGGGCCATCGCGGTGCGTACCTCGGCCGCAGCACGGTTCTTATTATCGGTGAGGCACTCGATCATGATCGCGACACCGTGCGTGGCGTAGCCCTCGTACATGATGGTCGTGTAGTCGACCTGTTCGCCAGACAGCCCGGCACCACGCTTGACGGCCCGGTCGATGTTGTCGTTGGGCACCGAGGTCTTCTTGGCCTTCTGAATGGCATCAACCAGGGTTGGGTTACCCGAGAGATCAGCGCCGCCCAGCCGTGCCGCAACCTCGATATTCTTGATGAGTTTGGCGAACGCCTTGGCCCGTCTGGAGTCGGTGACCGCCTTCTGGTGCTTGGTGGTGGCCCATTTGGAATGCCCGGACATACATCTCCCGTTGTTGTGCTCGAACAAACTGTGCTCGAATAAGTTGTGCTCGATCGAGCTCTGGTGATCGCTGCGAAGTTGGTGCACGCTTGGTGCCGCCTCAGTCTATCCCGGTGTGACTTCCAGCAGCTTGTGCAGGGTGTGCAGGTTGCGGATGGTCGTGGTGTCACGGTACTTGAGCTTGGCACTCTTCTTGCTGAAGGCGCTCTTGATACCGACTGCCTTGCGAACCTCCCAGTACAGCACGCCGTGGCCGAGTTCGATGCGTTCGTCGGTCGTGTCGAGTTCCTTGGCGTGTCCAGCGAGCTCGCTCAGGTGGCTAGGGTCGGAGGAGAACATGACATAGGGATGCCAGCCATCGCGGTCGGCGTTAAAGGGGTACGAGCGCACGATGCGGTCGAGCGATTCGGCGTCGACGAGCACGATCCACGCTTCGTACTCGAAGCGAGCTGTCAGGGCTGCTTCGATGCGCGCCTTGAGGGCTGCAGTTTCCATTTTGTTAGCCAGCGGAGCATCGGCGAGTGGACTGTCGATGCTGAACAGCACATTTCCGCTGGCCAGCACCGTCTTGATATCGGTGTAACCAAGTTCGTGAAAGGTATCAGCGAGATCGGCCATGCTGACGGTGATGCCATTGACATTTATACCGCGGAGGAGTGCTACATAGCGGGTCATCGTTGACCACTGCGTGTCTGAGTCATGTCTGAACCCTAGCCACACTCGCGCGCCCGGCACAATTCCGGCATCGGTCAGCGCGCGGCAGCGATAAGTTTCTGCAGGAAATACTCGTGAAAACGGTATTCGCCGGTGATTTCGGGGTGAAAGGAGGTACCAAGCAGGTTTCCTTGTTGCACAGCGACACAGCGGCCGTCGGCGAGGGCGGCGAGGGCGGTCGCTTTTGGCCCGACGGTCTCCACGACCGGCGCCCGAATGAAGACCGCGTGCACGGGCTGGTCGCCGAGCGCCGGAATATCAAGGTCAGTCTCGAAGGAGGCGGTCTGCGAACCGAAGGCGTTGCGGCGCACAGCGATGTCAAGTCCACCGAGGCCCTGCTGGCCGTCCATGCCATCGAGAATCGTGTCGGCAAGCATAATCAGCCCCGCGCAGGTGCCATAGACCGGCAGCCCGCCGCGGATGGCAGCGCGGAGCGGTTCGGCGAGGCCGAAGGTGCGGGCGAGTTTGTCCATGACGCTCGATTCGCCGCCCGGAATGACCAGACCGTCGATCTGGTCCAGTTCTTCCGGGCGGCGCACGAGGGCGACGTTCACGCCGAGCTCGCGCAATACCTGCGCGTGCTCACGAAAGTCGCCCTGCAGGGCGAGTACCCCAACCCGCAGTCTTGCCGGTACAGCGATTTCTGCCGGTCGGGTACCCATCGAGAGAATCGTCACGAACGGATGCGCTACCAGCCGCGCGTTGCGAGGCGGTGCGGTTCAGCGATGTCGGACACGTTGATGCCGACCATGGCCTCGCCGAGACCGCGCGAGACATCCGCAATGACCTTGGCGTCGTCGTAGAACGTGACAGCCTTGACGATGGCCGCTGCACGCTGCTCCGGGTTGCCCGACTTGAAGATGCCGGAGCCGACGAACACACCGTCAGCGCCGAGCTGCATCATCATGGCGGCGTCGGCCGGGGTGGCCACGCCTCCGGCGGTGAACAGAACGACGGGGAGTTTGCCGGTCGCGGCGATCTCGGCGACGAGCTCGTAGGGTGCCTGCAGTTCCTTGGCGGCAACGTACAGTTCATCGCGGCTCATCGAGCTGAGGCGCTTGATCTCACCGTTGATGGTGCGGATGTGCTTGGTGGCTTCGGAGACGTCGCCGGTTCCGGCCTCGCCCTTGGAGCGAATCATGGCCGCACCTTCGTTGATGCGGCGGAGCGCCTCACCGAGGTTGGTGGCGCCACAAACGAAGGGGATGGTGAAGTTCCACTTGTCGATGTGGTTCACGTAGTCGGCAGGGCTGAGCACCTCGGATTCGTCGATGTAGTCAACGCCGAGCACCTCGAGAATCTGCGCTTCGACGAAGTGGCCGATGCGGGCCTTCGCCATGACCGGAATGTTGACCTCGGCGATGATGCTGTCGATCAGGTCGGGGTCGCTCATGCGGGCCACGCCGCCCTGCGAGCGGATGTCGGCGGGAACGCGTTCAAGAGCCATGACGGCGACAGCGCCGGCATCTTCAGCAATACGAGCCTGGGCAGCGGTGACGACGTCCATGATGACGCCGCCCTTGAGCATTTCGGCGAATCCGCGTTTAACGCGGCTCGAGCCGAACTGCTCGGCAGAGGTTGATTCAGTCATAACTACGATCCTATTCCTTACGCGGTGGTGGTCTGACCGGGACTGGTATCGGTCGAACGGATGACCGGGGCGAGCCAGCACACTGCCCGGTCTTGAGAAAAACTAGAGGGCAGCTGTCGTGGCGTCTGAGGGAGTCAACGCGCCCGGCCAGGCGTCGGAAATCTCGCGGCGCACGTCGCCGAGTAGGCGCGGGATGGCCTTGGTGCCGGCGATGATCGGAAAGAAATTCGAGTCGAGGGCCCAGCGCGGCACGATGTGCTGGTGCAAGTGCTCGGCGATGCCGGCTCCGGCAATGCGCCCCTGGTTCATGCCGATATTAAAGCCGTCACAATTCGACACCTGAGTGAGCACCCGCATGGCAATCTGGGTGAGCTGGCCGATTTCGGCGATCTCCTCCGGCGTGGCCTGGTCGTAGGTGGCGACATGCCGATACGGACAGACCAATAGGTGGCCGCTGTTGTACGGAAAAAGGTTGAGCAGCACGTAGGCATGGGTGCCGCGCGCAACGATCAGCGCCTTCTCATCGTCCAGGGTCGGAGCGATGCAGAACGGGCAGTCGTCGGGGTGCGGCTGCTGCCCGTCCTGGATGTAGACCATCCGATGCGGCGTCCAGAGCCGCTGAAAGGCATCCGGAACACCGGCGAACTCGGCAGCGGTCTCCCCCGCGCCGGCGTCCACCGCGTCGGAACCGCGCAATCGATCTGCGGGAATGGCCGGCATGCTAGGCCTCCACTTCGGACACAGCCACGAGTGGAATCGTGGTCACCTGCGCGCGGTTCTCGATCGACTCCACGATGATGCGCACGGCCTCGGTGACCGGAACCCCGTTTTGCTGCGTGCCATCGCGGAAGCGAAAGCTTACCGCGCCGTTGGCCTGGTCGTCTTCGCCCACAATGAGCTGGTACGGCACCTTGGCCTTGGTGTGGGTGCGGATCTTCTTCTGCATACGGTCGCCCCCGTGATCCACCTCGGCGCGCACTCCGGAATTCTTCAGAGTCGCGATCACGTCATCGAGGAAGGGGCCATACTGCTCGGAAACGGGAATACCGACAACCTGTACCGGGGCCAGCCAGACCGGGAACGCTCCGGCGTAATGCTCAGTGAGCACGGCAAAGAAACGCTCGATCGAGCCGAACAGGGCACGGTGAATCATGACTGGGCGCTGGCGGCTGCCGTCATTCGCGGTGTATTCGAGGTCGAACCGTTCCGGCAAGTTGAAGTCGAGCTGAATGGTCGACATCTGCCAGGTGCGCCCGATGGCGTCCTTGGCCTGCACCGAGATCTTGGGGCCGTAGAAGGCCGCTCCACCCGGGTCGGCGACCAGATCGAGACCGGATGCCTCCGCGACCTCGCGGAGAGTCTCGGTGGCTTCAGCCCAGGCTTCGTCGCTGCCCACGAACTTTTTCGGGTCTTTGGTGGAGAGCTCGAGATAGTAGTCCTCGAGGCCGTAGTCGGCGAGCAGCTGCAGCACGAAGTTGAGGGTGGTCGTCAGCTCCTCTTTCATGCCTTCCTTGGTCGTGTAGATGTGGGCGTCGTCCTGGGTCATGCCGCGCACGCGGGTGAGGCCGTTGAGCACGCCGGACTTCTCGTAGCGGTAGACCGATCCGAATTCGAACAAGCGCATCGGCAGATCACGGTAGCTACGGCCACTGGACTTGAAGATGAGGTTGTGGAACGGGCAGTTCATCGGCTTGAGATAATAGTCAACGCCCTGGCGGGTGACGTGACCGGTGTCGTCGCGTTCCTCGTCGAGGTGCATCGGGGGAAACATACCTTCGCGGTACCAGTCGAGGTGGCCGGAGGTTTCGAACAGGGTCGACTTGGTGATGTGCGGTGAGTAGACAAAGTCGTAGCCGGCTTCGGCGTGGCGTTTGCGGGAGTAGTTCTCCATCTCCTGCCGAATGATGCCGCCCTTGGGATGGAACACGGCCAGGCCGGAGCCGATCTCTTCCGGGAAGCTGAACAGGTCGAGTTCGGCGCCGAGCCTGCGGTGATCGCGCTTAGCCGCCTCTTCCTGACGTACCTGGTAGGCGCGCAGTTCGTCCTTGGTGGGCCAGGCGGTGCCGTAGATGCGCTGCAACTGCGGGTTCTTCTCGGAGCCGCGCCAGTAGGCGGCGGCCAGGCGGGTGAGCGAGTAGCCGTTGCCGATCATTCGGGTGTTGGGCAGGTGTGGGCCGCGACAGAGGTCCTTCCAGACCGTCTCGCCCGTCTTCGGGTCGACGTTGTCGTAGATGGTCAGTTCGGCTCCGCCGACCTCGACCGACTCTTCGTCGGCAGTTGCGCTGTTGTTGCCACCCGCGTCGCCGCCCTCGCCGGGGCCGCCTTTGATTCCGATGAGCTCGAGCTTGTACGGTTCGGCGGCCAGTTCGGCGCGGGCCTCGTCGTGGGTGACGACGCGGCGCACGAACCGCTGGCCCTGGCGGATAATACGGTCCATCGCCTTCTCGAGCGACTTGATGTCCTCGGGAGTGAACGGGTCGACCACATCGAAGTCGTAGTAGAAGCCGTCGGTGACGAATGGGCCGATGCCGAGGCGGGCGGCCGGGTTGACGGTCTGCACGGCCTGGGCCAGCACGTGGGTGGCCGAGTGACGCAGAATATTCAGTCCGTCGGGAGTGTCTATGCTGACCGGCTCGACAATATCCGTCGGCAACACGGTGGCCGCCAAATCTTTCAACTCACCGTTGACGCGCATCGCGACAACGGATCGGTCGGTGAAAAGCGCAAAGCCGTCAGCCACGTGTATTACTCCCTGTTGTTTGCCTACTCGTCAACTTTAGCGGCGTGCGCAGGGCTGATCGTCGGCTGAGCGACGGGGAGCCCACGATAGTGCTCGCACGCACTACAAACCGAGCCGATATGAGAGTACTTTGTCCGTGATTTGGGGGCCCGAGCACCACCGACTGCAAAGAAGCGAGACATGACACCATTACCGCACCCGTCCCCATCCCCCCGCCCTGGCGCGAAGCGCTCCTGGCGCCTGCCCGCGCTGGTTATTGCGTCCGTGCTCGGCGCCCTGATCGTCGCACCCGCCGCCTCGGCAGCAACGGATGCCCCGACCCTTTCGACGGGGCGGGGCACGGTCAGCATTAACGCCGGCACCTATGACTTCTACTTCGCCGGCCAGGCGGCTTCCGTTTACGGCGAGATCTCGGCCGTCGCCCCCGCCACCGCCGTTCCGACGGGGGGTGTGCGCGTCGTGTCGCTTGAGCCCGGCAACCGCACCGAGACACCCGTGCTCCTGCCGAGCGACACGGCCGGTATTTTCTACTCCGATGCCTACCCCAGCAAAGCCGGTACGCGCCAGTTCCGAGTGGACTATCTCGGGGATAGAAACTTTGCCCCGGCATCGAAAACCTTCAGCTACTTCGTTCCGACCGGACCGGACACCAAAACGACCCTGACCGCGACGCCGTCCGGCATTATCACGGCCGGCCAGCACACCACCTTCACCGCGGACGTCACGGACAGTCAGGGCCGCGCCCTGAACGGTGATCGTTCCGGCGAGGAGATCACCTTCTTCGACAATGGCCGACCGCTGGTTGGCGATCAGGTATTCGGAAAGTGGCACTCCACGCTGACGACGACAAGGCTGTCCGTGGGGGTGCACCGCATCACGGCTGAGAGTTTCGCGGTCTTCTACAACTCCTCGACGTCACCAATTGTCGTCATTACCGTCGTGGCGAAGCCGGCCAGAGTCAGTGGAACGCTGACCATAGCGCCCCGAGGCGATGTGCACGTGGGCGTGCCCGTCTCGGCGACGGCGAACTTCACCTCCGCGACCAAAACGGTGACCGGTTTCGTACAGTTTTATAACCTGGTGACGAAGGTCGGCCAGCCGGTGGCGCTCGTTCAGGGTTCAGCCACACTCACGTACGCATCATTGAAGGTCGGCAGGCACGCGCTCGCCGCCCGCTATCTGGGTACGACAAAGCATGCTCCGGCGGTGACCCTGCCGCGATTGGTACGGGTTATTCGGTAACGGGTGCGGGGTGAGAGTTCAGTGCGGCTGAACTCTCCCCCTCCCGGTGATCTGGGCGCGGCATCCGCTTTCGCGGGTTGGTCGACGCGCAAATCAGGCGCTGACCTAGACCGATTCCGACGAATGTTCGATCACGAAGTCGGCGCCGGGGTACACGATGCTCTCATGCCGGTCGTCGAACAACACGAGGTACGGCGGCCCGCCGTCGATCCCACGAACCTCGAGTATCTCGCCGCGACGGTCCGGCCGCTCCACCGTTTTGCCGCGAATGACAATCCGATCTCCCTCTGTGGCGCGCATTGCACTCACCTCCTGCGCGTAAAACTACGCGGGCAGCGGATGCTGCACAAGGGCGCATCAGCTGGCTTATCGCCCAGATCTTGCACGGCCGGTTCTGGGTACAAAAAAACCCCGGCTGACCGGGGTTCCTGTGTTTTGTTGCGATGCTCTGTGGGCGATACTGGGATCGAACCAGTGACCTCTTCCGTGTCAGGGATAGGATCACGATGTTAGGCAGTCCCGTTCACGCCTGAACCGTGTTGTTTACTGGCATCGGTTCAGGCCTGAATGCTGTCTAGTACCCGGTTAGATTGTCCTGAACCGCGCAGTGTGCACACACGAATGCACACACGAGTCGCGCGATTACGTCTAGTACTCGGTGCACTGATCAAGTGCAGCGGGTGAGTCCGGGGAGTACATTACAAATGACGTCCCATCGTCTTCCGCCACTCGCACGAACGTGGTGCCCTCAAGGTTCGTTGCGGCCTCACAAATCGTGATAGCTGACAGGGCTTCGGCGCTGCCGTTGTCGCCGCGAGGATCAACTATTGATGTCTCAATCTCGAGCTCCCCAGGGGCGACTTCTTCGGCGGATGTTACAAGGGCCGCCGTGTCAGCATCCAAGCCCGCCGTAACATCGGCCGTCACATCGACGCCGCTCTCTGCTACCGGCGCCGTCTCCTGAGGCTCTGAGTCGGCTGGGCTGGAAGAACAACCAGACAAAAGAAGGGCGGCGACAATGGCTAAGGGAGCTAGTATTTTCATTCCTTTACCGTAAGGGGCACGCTACAGGCGTGGGCGTTCCCACGCCGAAGCCCCCTAAACCAGCATCGGCAAGGTGGCTTCGACATATGGTTATGCAGTCAGGCTGATCTTTTGGATCGCCGCCGCCTGCGGGAAAGCGAACGTCACACGCAGAGTCGCCCGAATCGCCGTTCGGTCACTGGTGAAATAGGCGCTCTTATCCGTCTGAAGGTCGACATCGTTACGGCGAACGATGATCGAGCGCACCTTCGGGATACCCCAAACAGTGCCGACAGCCACACCGGGCGACGTAAGCAACGGCACACCCTGCAACAGTCGCCGGGTCGCGTTTGTCGGATCGGAGCCAAGCAGAGGCTTGTTCGAGCCGGTGGACTCTTTCAATGTCGCCAACAGCAGAGCGTCGGCAGGGTTCGCGATGAACGTATCGACGGCGAGGCCGAGGCCTTCCACGTTCGAGATTGCCTCAGCGAACGGGTCAAGATTGGCCCATGCCGTCGAACCGGTTACATCGGTAACACCCGCCAAATCGCCAAGACCGGCAGGCTGAACGACGCTTGCACCCTTCGAGCCGAAGAAAGCAACGTCAATCTTTCGCGCGATGTCGCGGGCAAGACCATCACCAACAATCGCGGCTGCCTGCGGCGATGTATCCGCTGCCAGCTCGTTAGTGATGATGGTCAAACCGGCAATCTTGGCAGGCTCTGCCACAATGTCGTCAATGGTCGGATCGGATGCCCCGATTTCGTCACCTTCCGCAACCCATGCGGCGGACGGGTCGCCCGTCACGAGCGGAATGTGTGTTCGTGTCGCATCGGTCGGAATGAGCGTCGAAGCCTGCACGGCGACGGATGCCGCCTCAACGGGCAGCACAAGCAGCTGAGAAATGGCATCGGGTGAAATGCCCTTGACGTTATCGGTTGAAGTGAAAACGGTCATCAAAAAAGCCTCCTTAAAGGCAGTCAGAAATGGTATTGGATGACTGCCCCGCATGGAGGCTGATCGAAAGGGGCGCACGGCCTTACTTGACATAATACCGCACGCCCCCTGATATTCACCCGCCGATTACGTCGCCCCATGTCGCGGCATGCTGAAAATCAGTCTGGGAACCAGTGAACGACTCCGCACTCGACGCTATCGCTGCCCCTGATTGCGTGAACAGGTGCGGGCGTTCACTCCTGAGGCTGCTCAGCGCCGCCGACGTTTTCGCCGCGTCAAGTGTGCCGTCGTCTCCGAGAATCTGATCGAGCTGTAAATGCGCGTCCAGGTCTGTAAGCGCGGTAGGTGCCACGCCTGCCTCAGTAGCAAGATCGTTTAATGCGCTGCGTTGAAAGCCGGTCACAACGCCGCTGAGCTTGTCGCGTTCCCCTTCCACGTCACGCAACCGCGCGCGCACGTTCGCCTCAGCTTTGCGCTTGTCTCGGAGCATTTGCGCCAACCGTTCGGCGGGAAGTTGCGCGAGCTGATCGTCGGCAACCTCTCCCGTCTGCATTCCGGTGCTGGCGTCGGTGTCTACCATGTTGTTCCCCTTCCAAGGATTTCCGTATTCTCGACCACATCCGGTCGAGAAATTGTGTTCGGCTGGAACAAGGCAAACGACAGCGCGCTCACAAGGTCGCCGTGCCCCTCCCCTGCCCGACGAGCAATGTCGTACGAATCGCGGCCTGACTGGCTGACCGTCTGCCTAAACGCGGTCAGTTCCCGTTCCAACTGCTCACCCAACAGGAGGCGTTCCGCAATTTTCAGGTTGCCCTGCTGCAACGGCACTTGAATTGCCGCCAGCAGATCGGACTTTGGCACATGCCAACCGTTACGGTCATGGCCTGCCGTCACCGTCACCGCGACAGGTCGCCAACACCCGAAATTGTCTTGCTGCCACTCGTCGCGGAACATATCTCGAACCGCCCGCCCGACACCGGTTCCATCAATAAAAAGCATCGCGTCGCTCATTGGCGGGGTTCGCATCATGGCGGCAACATCTTTGACAATCACCGGGTACGGTGTGCCAAGCTCCCAGCGCCGCAAATGCCGCACCCTCAGCTCGTCTTTCAGCGCGTCGCCATACGTTGCGGGCTGACGGTAGAACGCGCCCAAGCTAATCAGCGGCGGCAACACGAGCACCCGTTCGACCACGGCGAGCGCCGAGAAATCCTGTCCCTGTCCCAGGTCAAGGCCAACAGTGTAAGAGGTCATGCGAACTCCAATGGTTTGATAGCGGGTGTGAATGCGGCGCGCACCATCTCAGTGCCGAAAAGTTGGCTGTCGGTGTCGCCGAACTCGCACTCGTAATCTGACGCGAACACGTACGAGCCGAGCGCCGCTTTCACCTCCGCGATACGGTGCGGGCCGTACTGCCCCGACTCATACACGGTCACTTTGTGCCGCTGCCAACCGTTCGCCACGTCATCGTGCAGTTCGTAAAACCAGCCGCGCCGCCCCCACGGTGTCGAGAGCGCCCAGATTGCGCCGTCGCTGGCTACCATCGGCAGTACTGAGGCGAAAATGGAATCTTCTACCCGCGAAGCCTCATCCAGCACAATCAGCTGAGCGCCCGAAAAGCCGCGCGACGTGCCCTCAGTACCCGGCAAAGACACAATCCGCGAGCCGTTCTCAAGCACCAGCTCAGAGCCGGAATCCTTCGCCAGCTTCGCCCGCCCAAGCGTCCGATACAGCGCCTTCACCCTCAGCAGCATCTCGTCAGACTGGCGCTGAGACGGCGAAATAATCAGCACCAGAGAACCCGAACGATACAAAGCCACATGCACAGCCTTGAAGCTCGTCGTCTGCGTCTTACCCACCTGCCGAGCACACCGCACCAACACCCGCGAAGCCGTCGAACGCAACAGCCGTTGCTGCCACGTCTCCGCGTCGAAAGCCAACCGACCAGCAAACGCTACCGGGTCGAGAGCCGCCGCCAAATCAGAGCCGAGATCAAGCACCCGGCACCCCCTCCGCGAGCGCGCCAGCGACGGCCTGCGCGGCGTCAGGGTACGGTGCGAGAGCTTGCATCAGCGCTCCGCGTACTTGCACCCACTCCGGCGACGCCGTGACGTTCAGCACCTGTACGGTCGGCCTCTCGTCAAGCTCCCCTGTCAGCTTCGCCAGCAGTTCCACAATGCCGCGCAGCTCACGGATCGCCGCCAGGGACAGCGACGCTTTACCGTCGGCTTCCGCAGCTTCGAGCACGCCCATAGCTTTGCCGTGTAACGCCTCCACTCGGTCAAGGGCTTTGACCGCTCCCGCCGTCTCCCGTCTCGACACAGCCGCCCGTAGCGCAGGTGACAGGTGCGATTGCCGGTGCCGCCTCACACTGTCTTTCGAGAATCCCCACTTGTCTACCGCACCGGTGTTCGTCAGCCCTGACACCAGCTGCCGGTCAATCTCTGCCCGGTCGTGGTGCTGGCATACCTTGCATCGTGCTTCACTCATTGGTTGCCCCTTTCGAGCTGTGCGCGCAGGGCGCGCGCTCTGACACGAGCACGGGCGCACTCGTCGCGTAATGCGGACACGTAGACGCGGATCGGCTGCACTGCTTCAGGCACCTGCTGCCCTATGGACTCAAGGGCTGCGCCGTACCCACTGAGTAAGCGGCTACGCCTGTTGTCCGGGTTGCGCGGGTCGCGCGGAATGGCGCGGGCCTGAATGCTTCCGCGTGTGGGAAGAGACCCGCTGGAATCCTTTACGTTTACTGGGCTCTTTTCCGCGTGTGTGCGCTCTGTGTGCATCTCTGCGCGCTCCCCAGCAGAACCCGCGCGGACAGGAGGGCTCGCCGCTGCGTGTGCCCATTGCTTCCAGATGGTTACGATAGTGTCCCGGGGTAGCAGTTGCCGACTGTTGAGTTCGTGCATGAGGTCGTTGAGCGCGAGTTTCTGCCGGGTGGTTGTGAGCTGGTTGCTGAAGTCTGTAATTGCGTCGTTGATGATCATGATGTCTCCCTTTCTGAGTTGTTTTGTGGGCTGCTTCCGCTTCCCTCCTTAGAGGAGTGGGAAGCGGGAAGCGCTATGCCTACTTCCTTGCTTCCTTGCGCTTCTGGGAAGCGGGAAGCGCGCCAGTGTTTGAGTGCCACGACTGCGCGTCGTGATGACCAGTGCATGCGTGCTTCTACGTCGCGGGTGCTGATCGGCTCTGGATCGAGGCCGTCGAGTTGGAGGGCGTCGGCGGCGATTTTCGGGTCAACGGTTTGGTCGTCGTTACCTTTCGGTGCCCAGAATCGCCAGTCGATGGCTCCGTCGCGTTGTATGAGTTGGAACACGGCGGCGAGTGGTTCGCGGTCGCCTACAGGTGATACGGCTTTGAGGCCCCCGTGGCGATCTTTGGCGATTGCGAGGGATGCTTTCCCGCCGTGCCCTGGTGAGAACGGTTGTTTGACTGTGAAGCGGAGCATGGCACCATCGACGGCGCGTTTCTTTGCTGCGGTGCCGCTGCTGCCGTAACTGCGGGAATCTGTGCCTTTCGCTTCGTGGTCGATTGCGATTAGTGCCGTACCCGACGAGACGAGCGCGGTCATGACCGCCCGGTTTACGCGGGTGTAGTCGTCGGCGTCGTTTGAGTTCGCTCCAAACATGGGGAGCAGTTCGCCGATGGAGTCGAGGATGGTGAAGGTTGGTTGCCAACGTTTTGCTTCCGCGACGATGGCGCGCATGGTTTCGGCGTCTTCGGGTGCCGCGTACCGGAAACGGGCTGGGTTGCTAAGAGTGTCTCCGCTCACGCCAAAGCTCCGGAACCGTGCGAGGGTCGCATGTGCGCCGTTGTGGTCAATGTCGATCACGAGCACGCTGCCGCCATCGAAGAGAGTGTCGGCGGCGATAGTCGAGGCGGCGAGGGTCTTTCCACTTTCGGGCGGGCCGAAGAACACGTTCAGCGCGTCGGCGTACACCAGCCCGGAGCCGTCGCTGCGTCTGCCTACCGTGGGTTGTGGCGGTTCGGGCGTGCCTCCCGCGAACATGGCGGCAACGTCGGCATATAGGGAGGGCGTGTAGCTGACGGGAGTCATGAGGCATCCCCGAAGCGGCGTCGGTTGTCGGCGTCGATTTGGTCGGCGTGTTCATGGTTGCCGCGTATGCGTTCAAGCTCTGCATATGACGGGCCGGGTTTGATCGCCGAGCGCGGGTTGAATGCGGCTGCGTAGTACCGGTCGGCGTCGGCGTTCGCCTGGTAGAGGGCGGGTCGCAACGACTCGATGCCGTTGGTGTGGCCGAGGTTGTAGAGGTCGGCGAGGCACAGCGGCAGCTGGTACAGCTCGACGTGCCCGATGATGAGGTCGTCAACGAGCCGGGTCAGGTAAGAGTCGGCGCGGCGGCTGAGTCGAATACGTGGGGGGTAGTCGTTGCTCATGCGTCGTCCCCCTCAAGCAGAGCGAAAAGACGAGCGGTTGGGATGAGAACGCGCCCGCCGATGCGGAGCGAGGGTAGATCACCGGTGTGAACGGCGATGTAGGCGGTGTTCCTGCCGATGCCGAGCACTTGGGCGGCTTCGGCGACGGTGAGGGTGGGTCGAGCGCGTAGCTCGTCGAGTGTGGGCGGGTTCGCGAACATCGGGGGGGGGGCCTTCCTGAGGCTTGAGTCGTAAGGACTCGCTCAACGGCCCCGCCGGATGTTGCGATGTGCCAAGCCTGCCCGATGCGTCCTTGCTTGTCAACTCATAGCGTGTAAGAATATGAGCTAGTTACACACAATGAGATGGGACAGGATATGCCTAAAGTGAGCGAACACCGGCTTCGCGCGGTCGAGGATCAGATCGCCCAGCGCATTGAGCGCGAGCGCACCGAACGCGAATGGAGCTACGAGAAGCTCGCGGAGCAAATGCGTGAGCGAGCCGGGTACACGATCCATCCGAGCGCCATTCACCGCGTGGAGCGAGGTAGTCCGCGCCGTCGCATCGTCGTCGATGAGTTCGTGGCTTACGTTCGCGTGTTTCAGGGTTCCGTACTCGAATGGCTAATGGACGGCGACGAGCGCGAACGAATGCAGTTCGACCGCTACCTGCGTGACGGCTCCCAACTGCACGAGCTTGTCGAGGTCAAGCGGCGCGAGCTTGCCGACGCCGAGCTGCAACTTCACGACGCAATCAACGAGGCGACGAAGAGGCTCGCCGCGATGTCGGATGATGCGCGCGCCGACGCTGTCGATGAAGCGAGCGAACTCGACGAGGACTTCGGCGAACACTGGACAGCATTCCGAAATGCAGTCGTCGAGCACGACCAGAAGTAACCCCAGCTTCGCCGACTCAGGTGGTCGGCGATGAACAGGAAGAGAGAACCATGAGTGCCGCAATTTATCGACGCTGCGGATGCCGCAACGAGTCAGGGAAGGCGTACCCCGTACTGCCAGACAAACCGACCGCCGGTCAGATTACGCGCGCCTGCCCTCGCCTCACGGCTGATAAGGATCATGGGAGTTGGGGTTACTACATCTCCGCCGGTCGTGACCCAAAGACCGGCAAGCGTCGGCAGGCCAGGAAGATCGGATTCCCCAATGTGACTGTCGCGAGGCAAGCACGCAACAAGGAAGCCGTGAAGGTCGATCAGGGGGCTTACTTGCCGCCGAGCAAAGACACGCTGGCCGATTATTTGGATAAGTGGCTCCCCCGCTATGCTCTCACCGCAAATCGCGGTAAAGGGCTCCGGCAGACCACGCATGAGCAGTACGCGCGGTACATCGAGAACGACATCAAGGGAAGCCCGTTGGCGGCGATGAAGCTCAGTGACATCCGTCGGCACCATGTTGTGAGATTCTTCGACGAGTTGCGCGCCAGTGGCCGGGGAGTGCCAACACAGCATCAGGTGCTCAAGAAAATTCGCGCTGCCTTCACGTCTGCCGTCGACGATCAGCTGATCGACAGTAACCCCGCCGCACGAATCCCAATGGAGGCGGAACGCCCTAAAACGTTCGAGGCATGGACTGCGGGGCAGGTCGGCGGGTTTCTGGATGTTGCCGTGAAGCACCGCCTGGGTGCACTCTTCGAACTCGCGTTTCTGAGTGGACTCAGGCGCGGCGAGCTAGTCGGCCTGAAATGGTCAGAGGTTAACCTATCCAGCCGCACGCTGCGTATCTCGTCGATTCGTGTGCAAACCGCCGACGGCGTTATCGAGGGCGCACCTAAGACAGATGCCGGTGTGCGGGTGGTGTCTTTAGACGACACAGCTACCGGTGCCCTGATCGCGTGGAAGCTACGTCAGGAAGGCGAGCGTGACGACTGGGGCGACGCCTACGCCGACTCCGGGTTCGTGTTCACCTATGAGGACGGCCAACCGCTGAAGCCGGATTATGCGACACGGCTCTTCGAGAAACTGCGCGTGAAGGCCAAACTGCCGAAGATCACCCTCCACGGCACGAGGCACGAACACGCCTCAATGTGGGTCGATGCCGGTGGGGACATCACGCTTCTATCGAAACGGCTAGGACATGCGAGCATCCGGATCACATCCGATATTTACACGCACCGGATCGGTGACGCCGACCGTGCAACAGCCGAGCAAGTAGCAAGTTTGATCCCCCGAAGAATGACGGATGCACACAAGGTGCACACAAACGCGGCTATTTCCAGTGAGACCGCTGCTTAGTTAAACAGAAAAACCCCGGCTGACCGGGGCTTCTCGTTGTGGGCGATACCGGGATCGAACCGATGACCTCTTCCGTGTCAGGGAAGCGCGCTACCGCTGCGCCAATCGCCCAAGATTCTGGGAAGTACGGTGTCTATGCAATGCAGTTCTCGGCGAGTGCACCAGGAATTGAGGTGGATACGGGATTCGAACCCGTGTTAACGGCTTTGCAGGCCGCTGCCTCGCCTCTCGGCCAATCCACCAGTTGGGTTCATACCAAACGAATTGGAACCGGTCCGTAGGCCGATTCCATTTCATTCGAGCGGATGACGAGATTCGAACTCGCGACCCTCACCTTGGCAAGGTGATGCGCTACCACTGCGCCACATCCGCAACTGTCCGCATTTCTGCGTACTCAGTGACTCTAGCTGAATAGCAAGACGGAAACCAAACCGAGGCTTGTACGGCGTGTTGCGCGGGCTGTTGCGGGTGGTGTGCGGGGTGTTGCGGGTGGTGTGCGGACAGGGCCGGGCGACGCGACTCTGCCGTCGAGCTGGAGTAGGCGATGACCCGCGCCACACCGGTGTGCGGTGTGGATGTGCGGCGACCCGCCAGTCTGGGCTAGTATCAGAAGTCGCACCAGCAACTTCGATTTTGCGGTGTGAGTACAACTGGGCGATTGGCGCAGCTGGTAGCGCGCTTCCTTCACACGGAAGAGGTCGTGGGTTCAAGTCCCGCATCGCCCACCACGACTACACGAAAAGCCCCGAGAAATCGGGGCTTTTTTGTGCCTTCACTCCGCATTAGTGCAACCTAGTCTGAGACGCATGGACCTGCTCTTGGACATCTGGCAGCGCATGACGACTTCGCACGCCGCTCTAGCCCCCCTCACCGCGTGGCTGACCGTGGCGGCGGCCGCGGCGACCGTGCTGTTTCCGCCGGTTTGGCGCATCGCCCGTCACGCCATCACCATCGTGCACGAGGGCGGCCACGGAGTCGTCGCGGTGCTCTGTGGGCGGCGGCTGGGCGGCATCCGCATGCATTCGGATACCTCGGGGCTCACCGTGAGCCGCGGCCGCCCGAGCGGGCCGGGCATGATCTTCACCCTGTTGGCCGGGTACCCAGCCCCCGCGCTGCTCGGCTGCGGTGCAGCCTGGCTACTCAGCCGGGGGTTCGACGTAGGACTGCTCTGGGCGCTGCTCGCGGCGCTGGCCCTTCTCCTCGTGCAGATACGCAACTGGTTTGGGCTCTGGTCGGTCGCTGTCACGGGCGCCGTCGTCTTCGGCGTCTCCTGGTTCGGCACGCCGCAGATGCAGGGTGTGTTCGCCTTGCTGGTCACCGCACTTCTCCTGCTCGGTGCGCTGCGCACGTCCCTTGAGCTACAGCAGTCCCGATCCCGCACGGCCGGGTTATCGTCGGACGCCGACCAGCTGGCTCGGCTCACCCACATTCCGGGGCTTTTCTGGGTAGCCGTCTTTCTCGGCATCCAACTGGGCTGCGTTGCGCTCGCCGCGATACTGCTGCGTTTTCTTCAAGCCTGAGCGCTTCCCGCAGCCAATCGTGACAGGCTGAATGATATGACAAAAATTGCGATCATTGGCGGACACGGAAAAGTTGCCCTCCACCTAGCCCACCTGCTCACCACTGCCGGCCATGAGGTCAGCTCCCTTATCCGCAACCCCGAGCATGCCTCCGACGTCTCAGCGACCGGCGCAACCCCGCTGCAAGCGGATGTCGAGAATCTGTCCACGGATCAGCTCACGACGCTCCTGGCCGGCCACGACGCCATCGTCTGGTCAGCCGGGGCCGGCGGGGGCAGTACTGCGCGCACCTACGCGGTCGACCGCGATGCGGCCATCCGCTCAATGGTTGCCGCCGCGCAGGCCGGTATCTACCGTTACGTGATGGTCTCGTATAAGGGATCGCGCGCCGTCCATGGCGCCTCTCCCGACGACGGCATGTTCGCCTACTACGAGGCTAAGGCGGCTGCCGACGGCTACCTGCGGGCAACCTCACTGAACTGGACCATCCTCGGACCGAGCGCGCTGACCCTCGATGCCGCGAGCGGTTCCATCAGTGTGGGATCAGGCAGCACGGACAGCGACACCTCTCGCGAGAACGTCGCGCTCGTCGCCGCAGCCGTGCTCGCGAGCGACAACAGCATCGGCAAATTCATCGAGTTCACTGACGGCGACGTTCCCATTGGTGAGGCCATCGCCGCCCTCCACTAACGGCTCTGGAAGATTAGAACCCGAAGTCTCCACCGAAATCACCGCCGCCAAAATCTCCTCCAGCGTCTCCACCGGAGTCGCCGCCCGAATCGGCGTTGGTTTCGCTGTTCGCGTCGGCACCGGCATCCGTGCCGCCGCCGTCCATCGACATGAAAGCGCTCACCAGCGCTGATCCGATGAAGAATCCGGCGACCGGACCGAGCAGTGATCCGCCGACCATGCTGCCAAAGCCCATGCCATTCTGGTTTCCGAAGGTTCGGGTGAGTGTGCCCGGCTCGCGGAGCTCGGCCCGGGTCGCCGCCTGGGCCAGGTGGGCCGGTACGGCATCCGCTGGACGCTCACTCGGTTCAAGGTTCTCGGTGAGTTGGCGAAAAAGAATATCGCGCTGTTCCTCAGTCAATTTGGAGAACGCCTCGGTGTGCACCTTCTCGATGGTCTCGGGCGGTGCAGTGCGTAGCAGGTACTGGTACCGCTCGACGGCAATCTCGTCCTCGCTGCCTGCCGAACCATTGTTTACCGGACCATTGTTAAACCGAGGCGACCGGTCGCCGGTCGGTGCCTAGTCCTTTCGGCCCAGCAGAAAGTCAAGAAATCCCATGCTGTAATACTCCCTCGATGACGCGGTTGTTGTCGGTATTTTTTTAGAACTTTCTAAGTGCTGGCACCATGTCAACGACCCCGGCCGAACCACGTCGTCACTCCGGGAGAGTACAGAACCGAGTCGGGAGCGCGTTCGGTCAGACCGGTGAAACCGGCGGCGGCCAGCAGCGTGTCGTCGAGACTCACGAGCTCGGCACGGTACAGCGGCCACGGCTCGTGATGGTTGCGCAAATGCACGGTGCGACCGCGGACGCGCGTGAACAGCGCCCAGCGCGCGGTCAAGAAGTCGGCCAACGAGTCATCCACCACGGCGACTGAACTCGGCCGAGCAACCACCTCGGTGTGCGCCATTCTGTCGCGGTGGCGCGTCGCGGTGTACCGGTACTGTCCCGAATCAACCGATAGCCGCGTACGCGACCAGATGTAGGGCAGTGAGAACAGCGCACGCGCAGCGAGCACGGCGGCGAGGCGGCTGGCCTCCAGCGATACGAACACAACGCCGCGACGCCCCTGGGCGTCGACGGCATAGAGGCGCACGTTTACTTCAACGAAAGTGCCGAAGTACGGAATCGGCATGCTTCCAAGAACTGTCGCGCGATCGAGGACGAACGGGATGAGGCCCACCCAGCTCGATCCGTCATGCTCATCGGGAACCAGGCCGCTGGGCAAAAGCGGCGCGATCAGCGCAGCATCCACTCGCCAATGCAGAAACACCAGGTGCGACCAGCGCTGGCTGGCCACGGCCCGCCCGGCCAGGGGTGGTGCGATCGTTGAGATGGGCAAGGACTCTGCTGGAGTCACCGCTGTACTTTCGGGCCAACGTCGGTCATCGCTTCACGATACTTCAGTTTGGCGTGCCCCGCGCCTGTTGATCGGCCGGGAAAGAACGCGGGGCGGGGGCTGCGCTCAGCAATCGCGAAGGAGGCCTGTGTAACCATGAATAAGGCGAAATCGTGACCAAACAACACGTGCAGCATCAACTCAGGGAGAAGCATGTCAGGCTCAACCGTGCTCGACTTCTTGCTCATTCTGTTGTTGGTCGTCGCCCTCGTCAACGGCTACCGCAGTGGTCTGTTACGCAGCCTGACCGGCATCATCGGCGCGGTCGCCGGTGGATTCGCCGCCTTCTTCGTCGTGCCGCTGGTCGGCGGCTGGATTCCCGCTCCGGAATGGCGCACCCCCGGCACGATTGCCGTGGCCGTTCTGCTCGTGCTTATTGGGCACTCGATCGGTGCTTCCGCCGGCAGCATGGTCGGCCGCAAATCGAAGCGTTCCCCACTCGGCACCATCAACCGCGTGCTTGGTGCAGCATTCGCGGCGGTCGCATCGGCTCTCGTGGCGTCGATGGTCGCGTTCAGCATCGGTGCCCTGGGAATCCCATTCCTCTCTCCCGCCATCGCTGAATCTACCGTGGTGTCCCGCATCGACTCGGCGACTCCTGACCGGGTCAAGGCCTTGATGGCGCAACTTCGCTCCGTTGCAGTGTCACAGGGTCTGCCACGCATCGTCGATGCTTTCACCGGCCCGACACCGGATGCTGCTCAGGCCGACACGAGCAGTCCGGCCCTGGCTGTTGCCGCGCAGTCCGTCGTGCGCATCACCGGAACGGCCTACGCCTGTGGCCAAAGCCAGTCGGGCAGCGGATTCGTGGTGTCCGACGGCCGCGTCATCACCAATGCCCACGTCGTGGCCGGGGTGAACCAGCCCGTGGTTGAGACACCGTCTGGGGAAGCCCTTGCCGGGGAGATCGTCTACTTCGACCCGGTCGATGACCTCGCCGTCATTTCCGTGCCTGGCCTCGGCGCAGCCCCGCTCGCCGTCGGCAACGATCTCGCCGCGGGCAGCGGCGCGGTCGCTGATGGGTACCCCTTCGGCGGACCGTACGTCTCCGACCTGGCCCAGGTCATCTCGCTTGGAACCATCAGCGTCGCCGACATTTACGGCCAGGACCCGACACCGCGCCAGGTGTACACCGTGGCGTCCGACGTGCAGCAGGGCGAGTCGGGTGGTCCGCTGCTGAGCGAGTCCGGCCTCGTCGTGGGCGTCATCTTCGCCAAGGCGTCGAACACCGACAACGTCGGCTATGCGCTTGCGCTCGATGAGGTTCAGCCGGTCATCAACGAGGCACCGGGCCTCGACGCCCCGGTCTCCTCCGGCACCTGCGTTCGCGGCTGAACCAGCGGCATCCGTTCACCGGCAGCACCCTGGTCGGGCATGCAAAGGGCGAGACTGAAGCGGATGATTCCGCTCCAGTACCGCCCGATTGCCTGACCAGTCGGGAGTGTCAAAGACTAGACACGCTCGAGGGCGTAGCCAGTTTCGCCATGCACGCTCGTGTCGATTCCGGCCAGTTCGTCTTCGTTCCTGATGCGGAAGCCGATGGTCTTTTCGATCGCGAGACCGAGCAGGTAGGCGATGACGAAGGAGTAGACGAGGACCGAGAAGGCCGCGATGGCCTGAACGGCGAGCTGACCGAAGTTTCCGCCACCGGTGAAAAAACCGGTGTCGATGGCGAATAAGCCGAGGTAAAGCGTCCCGATAATCCCGCCGACAAGGTGGATTCCGACCACGTCGAGCGAGTCGTCAAAGCCGAGCTTGAACTTGAGTTCGACGGCAAGAGCGCAGACGGCACCGGCGACGGCACCGAGCAGCAGGGCCCAGCCGGGCTCGAGGTTGGCGCAGGCCGGGGTGATGGCGACCAATCCGGCAACGGCACCGGAAGCCGCACCGACCGAGGTGGCCTTGCCGTCCTTGAACTTCTCGACCAGCATCCAGGCGAGGATGGCCGCTGCAGTGGCACCGAGGGTGTTGACGACGATGAGGCCGACGTTGGCGAGACCAGTGATCCATTCGGCGCCGGCGTTGAAGCCAAACCAGCCGAACCAAAGGATTGCGGCACCGAGCAGCACTAGCGGAACGTTGTGCGGCTTGGTGATGCCCTTCTGGAAACCGATGCGCTTGCCAAGAACCAGAGCGAGAGCGAGAGCAGCGGCACCGGCGTTGATGTGCACCGCGGTGCCGCCGGCGTAGTCGATGACGCCCGGCAGGCCCATGCTGTCACCGAGGTTGAGGATCCAGCCGCCGCCCCAGACCCAAGCCGCGACCGGGAAGTAGACAAGGGTCGCCCAAACGCCGGCGAAGATCATCCAGGAGCCGAACTTCGCCCGGTCGGCGACCGCACCACTGATCAGCGCGACGGTGATGATCGCGAAGGTGGCCCCGTAGGTGGCGCTGAGGAGACCAACATTGCCACCGACACTCGTCGCGAGCTGACCCAATCCGAAATCGGAGAAGGGGTTTCCGGAGAAAGCCGTTGGACTGCCAGCAACGCTCATGTTGTAGCCATACAAAATCCAGAGCACACTGATGAGCCCGAGAGCCCCAAAGCTCATCATCATCATGCTGATGACGCTCTTGGCCTTGACCAGTCCGCCGTAGAAGAAGGCGACACCCGGTGTCATGAACAACACCAGGGCGGTGGCTGTGATCAGCCAGGCAATGCTTCCGGTATCCATAAAAAAATCCTCACGCGTGTCGAGTGTGTACGGTGTAGCGCGAGGTGAACCGCCTCGGATACGACTCCAGTATCTGAGGCGGCTGTTACAACAAACGTTCCGACGTGTTTCGTACCGGTTACGAGCCTGAGTGATTTGTTAACGTCACGTTTCGCACACAGCAGCTTCATGTCCGGTCAAATTGTTCCGGGTCAATCCGAACTAATCGGTGTGCGGCGGCAACTCTCCGGTGGTGAGGGCGACCATACGCGACTGCGAACGCTGGTATTTCTTGCGGTAGCCACCCGCCATCATTTCGTCGTCGAAGACCTCATTGAGTGGGCGCCCACTCGCGACGATGGGAATTTCAGCGTCGTAGACGCGGTCGATGAAGGCCACGAGGCGGAGGGCATCCGTTTGATCGGTCAGCAGGTACACCCCGCGGATGGCGATGACCTCGACGTCGCGAATGACCTTCACATACTTGGAAGGATGCACGGTACCGAGGTGGCGCATGAGGGCACCGAAGTCGTCTTCGGTAACCTTTGAACCGCGCTGAAGAAGGGTATTGACCAGGTGTTCGCGGGCTTCGGGTTCGACGGAGACTGCCTGGCCGGATACGTTACGACGACGGTAGTCGAGGCCGTCGATGCGCAGGGTCTCGAAGTTGGCGCTCATCGCGGAGATCTCCCGCAGAAAGTCCTGCGCGGCGAACCGTCCCTCGCCGAGCGAGTTGGGCGGGGTGTTCGATGTGGCGGCCACCCGGGTGCCGGTGGCGACGAGTTCGCCGAGCAACCGGGTCATCACCATGGTGTCGCCCGGATCGTCGAGTTCGAACTCGTCGATGCAGATGAGTTTCGCGCTGCGCAGTTCCTTGATGGTTTCCTGGTACCCGAGCGCACCGACCAGTGCGGTGTACTCGATGAAGGTGCCGAAATACTTGGGGCCGGTCGCCGCATGCCAGAGCGCCGCGAGCAGGTGGGTCTTGCCGACGCCAAAGCCGCCATCGAGGTAGATTCCCGGCAGGTCGTCCTTGGCCTGACGGCGGCGGGAGAAGAACCCGGCCGGCCGAGGATTGACAAACTCGATGAGTTTCTCGACCGCGGTCATCTGGGACGGATAGTCATGGTCGGGGCGGTAGTTCTCAAACGAGGCGTGTTCAAACTGGGGAGGCGGCACCAGCTCGGCCACGATTTCGCGACCGGTGATCGTCGGCGTGCGGTCGGCGAGTTGCGGAACCGTGTGCTGTGCCTTCTCGTGGGCCTCTGGTGCCATGCTGAAACGCCCATTCTCGTTCTTCGTGCTGCAAAATGCGCAGTGATACCAAAATGCGTAGTGTGCCGGCACCGCGTAGGTTTAAGTGGTGGGCATCGATAAGCCTAATCCGCGGTCAACCCGACTTGCGAATGCATCCCCGGTCCACCTGGAGGTTACATGTCTGCCCCGTTCGACACGACCGAGAAATTTTCCGCCTACGCGCACCCCTCGAAACTGGTTTCCACACAGTGGCTGGCCCAACACCGGGGCGACGCCGGTCTCGTGGTGGTGGAGTCCGACGAGGACGTGCTGCTCTACGAAGTCGGCCACATTCGCGGTTCGGTCAAGATCGACTGGCATACCGACCTCAACGACAAGGTCAATCGCGACTACATCGACGGTGCCGCCTTCGCCGCTTTGCTGTCGAGTAAGGGCATCGCCCGCGAAAGCACCGTAGTCATCTACGGTGACAAGAGCAACTGGTGGGCCGCCTACGCCCTCTGGGTCTTCACCCTGTTTGGCCACGACGACGTTCGCCTGCTTGATGGTGGCCGCGAGAAATGGCTCGCCGAGGAACGCGAGATGACCACGGATGCCTCAAGCGTCACCCGCACCGACTACCCCGTCGTCGAACGCGACGACGCTCCCATTCGGGCGTTCAAGGACGACGTCCTTGGCCACTTCGGTCAGCCACTCATCGACGTGCGCTCCCCCGAGGAATACAGCGGCGCCCGCACGACGATGCCGGCCTATCCCGAAGAGGGTGCCCTGCGCGGCGGCCACATTCCCTCGGCTGCTTCGGTGCCGTGGGCTCGCGCCGCAGACACGGACTCGACCTTTCGCTCGCGCAGCGAACTCGACGCGATCTATCGGGATGAAGCCGGATTGACCGACGGCGACAACGTGATCGCCTATTGCCGCATCGGCGAACGGTCAAGCCACACCTGGTTTGTGCTGACCTACCTACTCGGCTTCGAGAATGTGCGCAATTACGACGGATCCTGGACCGAGTGGGGCAACGCCGTCGCCGTACCGATCGCCGTCGGCACCGAGCCCGGCGACGCCCCGGCTCCGGCTCCTCGCCGATGACCACGGACCTGCTGGCCGAGATTCGGGAAGATTTTCTCGCCCTCGAGCAGAAGGATCGGCTGCTGTTGCTGCTCGAGTTCGCCAACGAGCTGCCGAAACTTCCACAGAAGTTTCAGGATCACCCCGACCTGCTCGAACGCGTCGTCGAATGCCAGTCGCCGGTTTTCATCTTCGTTGAAGTGGATGCCGATGGCTTGTTCCACCTGCACGCGACGGCTCCGCGCGAGTCACCCACCACCCGCGGCTTCGCGTCGATCCTCGCGCAGGGCCTCGACGGACTGAGCGTAGAGCGGGTGCTGGCCGTTCCCGATGACTACCCGCAGTCGATCGGACTGAACGAGGCTGTCTCACCACTGCGCCTGCGCGGCATGAGCGCCATGCTCGGCCGGGCCAAGCGTCAGGTGCGGGAGCGCGTGGAGGCGTGACCCTCGGCGCGGTCAGCGCTGCGCTAGCCGAGCCAGCCAGCCGGCAATTTCGGCGTTCCACCGGCCAGGGTCGTAGTTCCACAATTTAGTGTGACGCGCCTCGGTGAACGCTACAAAGGTCACCTCGTCGGGCCGCCGGTCGGCGAGGCGGCGCGACCCGGTCGCCGGAACAAAGCCGTCATCGTCGCTGTGCAGTAGCAGAATGGGCCGGTGCAGGTCGCGGGCGCGCGCCACGAAGTCGAGCCGCCCGAAGTCGATCGGCGCTCTGAGTCCGGTCAACCACTGTCCCCGACGTGACCCCATCAGCGCGACTGCTCCGCGGGCGATCTGCCTCGGTAACCGGCGATCGATGGCCTGCGCGGCCACGACGTCGGCCCAGTCGATCACGGGAGATTCCAGCACCATCCCGACGATCAGGGGTGCCTGCGCGCTGCGGGTGAGGGCCTGCAAACAGATCGCTCCCCCCATCGACCAGCCCATCAGCACGACGCTGGTCGCGCCCTGGTCGGCGGCAAAGCTGATGGCCGCATCGACGTCGGCCCACTCCGTGTCGCCCAGCCCGTAGCGCCCGTCGGGGCTAGCCGGGGCGTCTCCGTCGTTGCGGTAGGAGACGAGCAGCGACGTGTAACCGGCCGCCCGAAACACGGGCACCGCCCGCAGCGCCTCCTCTCGGCGCACCGCCCGTCCGTGCACCTGGACCACCCAGCGACCACCGGCGGCTGCGGCATCCGCTGGAATGAGCCAGGCGGGGGCCGGGCCAAGCGCGGTCGGGACGATGACATTTTGCCAGGTAAAGCCGAGATCGTCGGGACCGGTGTAGAGCCAGCCGCTGAACCGGCCGTGCCGGGCCGCCTGGAGGTCGCCGTAGTCCACCGCGAGGATGCGCCGGCTGACGGTTGCGGCCGTTCGCTCGGTGATCGCGCCGACCCGGGCGTGGCCAGTGTCGTTGCCGAAGAAGAAGCTGTAGTCGCCTGGGAGCATCGAATCACGGTGCCGTTGCAGGGTGATCAGGCCGCGTCCGAGGTCGACCGCGAATACCCGCGTGTCATCCTCACGTCTGGTCGGAGGTGTGACGATGGTTTTGGCCATGACCGCGGCGAGAACGGCGCCGGCGGTAAGACCAGCGACGGCCGCGCCGGCGATGGCCATGCCGGTGACAGCCAGCATCGGTCCCAGAATCGACCGTTGTGCAGCGTCTCCGCGCCCGTTTGGGGGCTGTGCCTCGTTCACCTGCACCTCCAACTGGTCGGCGTGCCTCACGGACAACACCCAGAAAAAACTCTAGTCTGCAGACGTGCCCGAAACTGATCAATCGCTGCCCGTCGAATTTGCCGCGGCTTTGTCAATGATTCGTCGCGCCACGAGTCGGGCCGAATTAGTTGTCACCGAGATTTCCGCGCCGGCCCAGCTGGCGCCGTACTCCTTCGCCCTGGCGGCAAATATCACGCCGGTCCGACACGGCAAGGACTCCGAACTCGGAACCGGCCGATTCATTCTGTTGTACGACCCGGATGAGCCAGACGGGTGGAACGGTGCGTTTCGCGTCGTCTGCTTTGCACAGGCGCCGCTCGAGGTAGAAATCGGACTCGATCCCTTTCTGGCGAAGGTCACCTGGGCCTGGCTGGTCGATGCTCTGAACTCCCGCAAGGCCAGGTACACCGCGGCGTCGGGAACGGCGACTAAAATAATCTCGTCAGGCTTTGGCGAACTCGCCAAACAGGGAGATGGCGCGCAGATTGAGCTGCGCGCGTCGTGGACACCCCTGGATCACAATCTCATCGCCCACGTCGAGGGGTGGGGCGAGCTGCTCTGCATGCTCGCCGGACTCCCTCCCGCTGGGGAAGGAGTCAGCATGTTGTCAGCACGCCGAGCAGCCCGTGGCTGAATCGCAATCCAACCAGACCATCGTTGTGCACCGGGTCGTGGATACCCACGAGGCCTACCTGGCCGCCACGGCCGCCCTGGCGGCCGGGAATGGGCCGATCGGGGTCGACGCGGAGCGGGCATCCGGTTTCACCTATTCGCAACGCGCCTATCTCATTCAGATTTACCGTCGCGGCGCCGGAACGTTTCTGTTCGACCCACCGCCGATCGGCGATTTCAGTGAACTGAACGAGGCCCTCGCCGACGTGGAGTGGATTCTGCACGCCGCCAGCCAGGACCTCGCCTGCCTGCGCGAGGTGGGACTTGACCCGGCACACATTTTCGACACCGAGTTGGCTGCCCGACTGCTCGGCATCCCCCGTGTCGGCCTTGGCACCGTGGTGGAAGAGCTGCTCGGCATTCACCTGGCCAAGGAACACTCAGCCGCCAACTGGTCGACCCGGCCGCTGCCGGAATCGTGGCTGGTCTACGCCGCCCTCGACGTGGAGCTGCTGCCCGACCTGCGCGACCGTATGGTCGATCTGTTGGTGGAATCCGACAAGACCGAAATCGCCGATCAGGAATTCGCCGCGACCCTGGCCAAGGAGGCCAAGGCCGCCCGCGTCGACCCGTGGCGACGATTGTCCGGTCTGCACTCGCTGCGCGGCCAGCGCAACCTCGCGGTCGCCCGGGAGCTCTGGCTGGCCCGCGACGAATTCGCCCGTGACGTGGATGTCTCCCCCGGCCGCCTGGTTCCTGACGCCTCCCTGCTCGCCGCGGCCCGGGTGCTCCCCGCGACCCGCCAGGCGCTGTCCGACCTGCGCGAGTTCAACGGGCGAGCGAGTCGCAACGAACTCGACCGCTGGTGGGCCGCCATTCAGCGTGGCCTCGCTACCACCGAGTTGCCGCCGCTCAAGGCGAGCAACGACACCCTCCCGCCACCGCGCGCCTGGGCCGACCGTAACCCCGAGGCAGACGTGCGCTACAAGGCGGCGAGGGCTGCGCTGCAGACCGTCACCGACGAGTTGGCGATTCCCCTGGAGAACCTGCTGACCCCGGACTTTTTGCGTCGGGTGGCATGGACGCCGCCGGAGCCGCCGGATTCGGCATCCGTCGGAGAAGCGCTGACCCAGTTAGGGGCGCGACGCTGGCAAGTTGACGTGACTGCACAATTGATAGCGGATGCTTTTGTAGCAGTTCCACAAATGGCCGATCCCGTGTCGGATCTGGAGTCGTAGGATCCGGCAAACGATTCGGGTGGGAAATTTCGCCGCCGTAGGATCGAAACGACCTGACAGGTCGATTTTGACCTGACCCAACACGTACTGGAGGCATTGTGGCCGAGAGAGCAGAAGTCGTCTTTGTGGACGGGGTCCGAACCCCGTTCGGACGCGCCGGCGAAAAGGGCATGTACTGGAATACCCGAGCCGATGACCTCGTGGTCAAGGCGATCATCGGGTTGATGGAACGCAACCCGGGGGTACCCCCGGAGCGTATTGACGACGTCGCGATCGCTGCCACAACACAGACCGGCGACCAGGGCTTGACCCTCGGTCGCACGGCTGCACTGCTGGCCGGGCTGCCGAAATCGGTGCCCGGATTCGCGATCGACCGCATGTGCGCCGGGGCGATGACCGCGGTGACTATGATGGGGTCCTCGATCGGTTTCGGTGCCTACGACCTCGCCATCGCTGGCGGCGTCGAGCACATGGGTCGTCACCCGATGGGTTTTGGGGCCGACCCGAACCCACGATTCCTCTCCGAGCGGCTCGTCAGCGAAGACGCCCTCAACATGGGAGCGACCGCTGAGCGCATTCACGACCGGTTCCCCGAATACACCAAGGAACGTTCAGACCGGTTCGCGCTGCGCAGCCAGCAGAAGGTCGCCGCGGCCTACGAAGCTGGCACGATTCAGCCCGACCTGATTTCCGTTGCGACCCGCAGCGAATCGGGCTGGGGCCTGGCGACGCGCGACGAAGCGCCGCGCCCGGAGACGACCATGGAGGGACTGGCCGGCCTGCGCACCCCTTTCCGCTCCCACGGACGGGTCACCGCCGGCAACGCCTCTGGGCTCAATGACGGCGCATCTGCGTGCCTGCTGGCCAGCCGCGCCACCGCCGAGGAGCTCGGCCTCGGCGTGAAGATGACCATGACGAGCTTCGCCTTCGCCGGCGTAGAACCGGAGGTCATGGGCCTCGGCCCGATACCCTCGACCGAGAAGGCGCTGCGCAAGGCGGGCCTGTCGATCACCGACATCGGCCTGTTCGAGCTCAATGAAGCCTTCGCTGTGCAGGTCATCTCCTTCCTCGACCACTTCGGCATCGATGACGAGGATCCGCGTGTGAACGAATACGGCGGAGCGATTGCGGTGGGGCATCCGCTTGCCAGCTCGGGCGTTCGCCTGATGAACCAGCTGGCCCACCAGTTCGAGCGCCACCCGGAAGTGCGCTACGGTCTCACCGCCATGTGCATCGGTCTCGGCCAGGGTGGCACCGTGATTTGGGAAAACCCGCACTTCAACAAGAAGGCAGCGAAGCGATGACCGACACGGGCACAATTAATTACGACTCCTTAGACTTCTCCCCGCTGATCGCGATCTCCACTGACGAGGTCGTCACGCACTCTTTTGTGCGCGATGTACCGCTGAGTGCCGACCGCACCCTGGCCCTGGTGACCCTGGACAACGGGCGTGACCACACCCGGCCGAACACGCTTGGCCCGGTCACCCTGCTCGAGTTTGCCGCCACTCTGGACGAGCTGGCAGCTCGCGCCGGGCGGGGCGAGATTCACGGCGTCGCCGTCACCGGCAAGCCGTTCATTCTCGCCGCCGGAGCGGACCTCAGCAAGGTGGCCGAAATCCCCTCGCTCGAGGTCGGCAGGCTGCTCAGCCAGCTCGGCCATCACTCCCTCGGTAAGCTCGACACCCTCGGTGTGCCGTCGTTCGTCTTCATCAACGGACTCGCACTCGGCGGCGGGCTCGAAATTGGCCTGAACGCGGGCTACCGTACGGTGGACGCGGCCGTGCCCGCGATCGCATTGCCCGAGGTCTTTCTCGGCCTGATCCCCGGCTGGGGTGGCTCCTACCTGCTACCCAACCTGATCGGCATCGAGAATGCTTTGAAGATCATCATCGAGAATCCGCTCAAGAACAACCGTACCCTGACCGGAGCGGATGCCCTCGCCCTCGGCGTCGCGGATGTCATGTTCACTTCGGCGCGGTTCCTCGAGGACTCCATCGCCTGGGCCGACGGGGTGATCGCCGGTACGACGAAGGTGTCTCGCCCGAACACCCCCGGCAAGATGGAACGCCTGGTCAAATGGGACGTTGCCATCAATATCGCCCGCAAGATGCTCGTTAACCGCATCGGTGAAGTCGCGAAGTCTCCCGATGTTGCGCTCAATCTGCTGCAAGCGGCCAAGAGCGGTAACCGCGCCGAAGGTTTCCAGCGCGAAGACGAGGCCCTGGCCGGTCTCATCGCCGGCGACCAGCTGCAGGCGAGCATCTACGCCTTCAACCTCGTGCAAAAGCGGGCAAAACGCCCGGCCGGAGCGCCGGACAAGAAGCTCGCCCGACCGATCACCAAGGTCGGCGTGATCGGCGCCGGCCTCATGGCTAGCCAGTTCGCGTTGCTGTTCGTGCGGCGACTCAAGGTGCCCGTCGTCATCACCGACCTCGACCAGGCCCGCGTTGACAAAGGTGTTGCTTACATTCACGGGGAGATCGCGGCCCTCGAGGCTAAGAATCGAATCTCCTCCGACGAGGCCAACCGGCTGCGCGCGCTCGTCACCGGCACGACCGACAAGTCGTTATTCTCCGACGCCGACTGGGTGATCGAGGCCGTCTTCGAAGAGCTCGGCGTCAAGCAGAACGTGTTCGCCGAGATCGAGAAGTTCGTGTCGCCCGAGACGATTCTGGCGACGAACACATCGTCGCTGTCGGTCGAGCAGATCGGGTCGAAGCTTGCGCACCCGGAGCGCCTGGTCGGCTTCCACTTCTTCAACCCGGTCGCGGTTATGCCGCTGATCGAGGTGGTCAACACCCCGCAGACCGACGAGATCACCCTCGCGACCGCCATGGTCATCGCCGGCAAACTGCGCAAGAATGCGGTGATCACCAGGGACACCCCCGGCTTCGTGGTCAACCGTGTACTCGCCAAGCTGCTCGGTGAAGCAATGCACGCCGTTGATACCGGAACGCCCCTCGAAGTCGTGGAGGCCGCTGTGGCGCCGTTCGGGCTGCCGATGAGCCCGTTTGAGCTGCTCGAGCTGGTCGGCCTCACCGTGGGCGCTCACGTGCTCGACACGCACCATGCGGCCTTCCCCGACCGGTTCTTCGAGAGCGACAACCTGCACAAGCTTGCCGCGCACGGCAAAATTCTCGAACGGGACGGTAAGGGACGCCGTACCGGCTTCGACAAGGGTGCACTAAAGATCATCTCCGGCGGCAGCACGCCAATGACCGCCGAGCAGATTCTGCAGCGCGTCGAAGACGGCCTGGTCGATGAAATCAAGCGGATGCTCGACGACGACGTTGTGCATGCGGCCGAGGACATCGACCTGTGCATGATCCTCGGCGCCGGCTGGCCGTTCCAGATGGGCGGGATCACCCCGTACCTCGACCGGGTCGGCGCGAGCGAGCGGGTCTTCGGCGGAACCTTCCACACCCCGGCGATCCGCGGCATCTGTGCTGCCGTCGGGGCGACCTCCGCTCAAAGATAGCGAGAACGGGGCCGGGTCATTGACCGGGCCCACCTTATGGTCGCGGGCCCAGTTTATAAGCTGGGCCCGCGGACGGGGCCCGGGCCCGTCCATGTTCTTAGGGCCTGTAAATCAATAACACGCGTAGTTCAGGGTTGATCTGCTGGGCTTACGGTGTAGTTTCAGTCGCCGTGGAAGTCGTGCCTGGTGAGGTGTTGTGTTTCCAGGTCTGCCATCTCACGGTCGGTGATCTTGATGCCTCTGGGGTACAAAGTGTCGTCGAGTCCGGCGGTGACGGTTAGGCCGGTGCGGGCAGCCATGTCATACACGCCGTAGGGCGTGACCTTGCCGAGTTCCCCCATGAAGTCGTAGACGCTGGTCGCCACCGCCTCACCAGCCGGCCGGTACTCCCGACCAACGTTGCGGAAGTTGCCGACCAGCTCCTTCTTCTTGCCGTCCACACTGATCACCGGCTGCCCGGCCGCGAGGTGCTCTACGGCCGCGGCGTTGATGTAGGCGAACTGGGCATCCCGGTCCGGATAGTGGCCGCCCTCGATCGTCATGGCGTTGCCCTGAAGGCTGAAGTTCTCCTCCCGCAGCAGGCGCGCCACGGTCGGGGCCGACACCGGGCAGCCCGCCTGCGTGAGCTCGTCGGCCAGGTGGCGCAGACTCTTCGTCGTCCACCGCAGCGGCGACTCCGGATCGCCACGCGACTCGGGCTCCACCAGCGCCAGCAGCGCCGCCCTCCCCGGATCGGTCTTGGTCACACTCTTGCGACCACCACCGACCCGCCGGGTCCGCCCCAACGGCTCATCACCGGCGTCCAACTCCCGCACGCCCCCGGTCACCGTAACCCGGCTCACCCCAGCCGCCCGGGCCACTACCGCGACCCCCGCCATGCCCCAGCACCCGAGCCTCAGCGCCCATCAGCAACCGTCGCTGACGCTATTGCCACACCGCCCGGAAGTAGGGTCCTGACTCCCTCATGATCGTTTCTAGCCCAAGGTTTTCCCAAGGTCGGCCGAGCAAGGTTGCCCCGTAGACCTCCACACCCGTGACCAAGCCATTCCGCCCTGATTCGTTCCAGCTCAAAGGTCCGGCTTGACCTCAGCACACCATCAATGCCGTTACAGGGAGACCAATGAACATTTCTATGAGAGCTCGCGTCGGCATGGGAGTGGTGTTCGCCTATGGCGGCACGGCTTGGCTCCACGGGCTTCACGCAGCGTCTGCCCAGCAAGACTGGAGTTCGGGTACCTCAGCGTTGCACTTCCTTCGGGACGGGACATTGTCGCTTTTACTAGTGGTACCGGCCGTCCTGATCGTGTTCGCGGTGATCGCGCGCCTGCGGCCGGCATCTCGGATGATCTCCTTGGCTCGCGCCACGGTCGCGGTCGTCGGCGTCACCACGGCGGTGTTCATGTCAGGTGCGATCGGCCACACGCTGATCTTCCCCTCCGAGCATGCCTCCGCCGCCCACGCGGTTGCCTCAGCTAGCGCACCGGCTGCCCAGGCAGCTCCTGGCGCCAACGTCGCACTTGGTGCTGTCCCGCCCCCTGGCGCGCCAGGTGCCCCAGTCGCTGCCGCGACCAAACCCGGGTTCCACCCACACCAGCCCTCGGCAGCGTGGTTGGCCAAGACGGGCCAAGCCAATGGCTCCGCCGAAGCCGCTGCCGACCCGCACGCTGCGCACAACGGTGCAGCCTCTTCCGCTGGCACTACTGGCGTAGCGGTGGCCGAATCGGCCACGGGCGGCCACATGGAGGCGACCTCGGGTGCTGCACTCTTCGAGCACGGAGCCATCGAGGCCGCTCGCGTGTTCCCGGTGCTTCTGCTCCTCACCCTGGCAGGCCTCATCCTGGGCATGCGCCGAAGCGATGACGTGACCGGTGGGTATGCCCCGACGCCGACACGGCGTGCCCGGCCTGTCATGGCCCCGACACCGGCACGGCGTGCCCGGCCTGTCATGGCCTCGACACCACGCCGCTCTCGCTTGGTCATCGCCGTGGCGGCGGGCGGTGTCGTCCTGATGACGACTTCCGCTCTGATGGGTCCCTCTGCGGCAACAGCCGTCATTGGCGATCCGACCACCCCGGCCAACGGGGTCTGCCCGGCCGGTGCCCGCGCTATAGAGTACGACCTGGCCGCCTTCCAGGTGACCATCCCTCTCAACGGCTGGGGCGACAAGCTGCCCAACGGCCTGATGTATGCCCTCAAGAACACCGACGCAAGGGTGAACAAGGAAAAAATCCTTGCCAACCCCAACCTCACCCAGCCACTCGTCGTGCGCGCCAACGTCGGTGACTGCGTGTCCGTCAAGGTGCGCAACGACATCGCGGGCCGGCGAATCGGCCTGTCCACCCAAGGCCTCGTTCAAGCGGACGTGAAGACCTCTGACGGCGCGCGGGTAGGCCTAAACCCGGACACGACCATCGCCACGGGCACCGAGCGCACCTACACTTGGTACGCCGACCGGGAGGGCGAGGCGCCGTTGTACGACAACGCCAACCTCGACCCGAACGACCCGAAGCACACCACCGTCCAGAACGGCCTGTACGGCGCGGTCGTCGTACACCCGAAGGATTCGACCTGGCACAATCAGATCACCGGGGCCAACCTGCTCACGGGTGGGCGCGCAGTCGAGTCCCAGCTGTTCGCCGACATCCGAGCCGGCGCGGACTCGACCCGTTCGGCCGTCATGATCTTCCTCGACGAGAACGAGGACGTTCTGGACCGGGACGGGAAACAACCGACCTTCCCGACGACCGGGCTGAAGGACTCGACCTTCGGCATCAACTACCGCTCGGAGCCGCTGCGCAACCGGCTGCGGGCCATCCTCGAGCACCGTGGGACCGTCACTCCGGAGAACCCGGGTGGCGTGGCCAAGACCATCACGCTCCCCAACGGCAAGACTTATGCCCCAAGCGACAACTTCTGCAACGGCTACGTGCCCGAGCTCGACAAGGTCGTCGACGACCCCGGCGCCAAATGCATGGGAGAAGAGTCCCACCTGCAGTCATGGGTCTTCGGCGACGAGGGCAAGCTGACCCGAACCGTCGACGGCGTGAAGGTGACCGATTCGGACAACCTGATCCCGAAGGCGTACGTCGGTGACCCGCTGAAGTTCCACGTCGTCCACCCGGGCGCCAAGGAGACCCACCCATGGCACCAGCACACCCAGCGCTGGAACGCCGACCCGAAGAACCCGAAGTCACCGCTTAATGACGTCCAGTCGTTTGGCCCCCACGAGGCTCGGGAGCTGAAGATCGAGGGAGGTGCCGGCGGCACTCAGCGCACGGTTGGTGACACGATCTTCCACTGCCACCTCTACCCGCACTTCGCCCAGGGTTTCTGGGGCCACCTGCGGATCTTCGACAAGTTGCGCGACGGCACGGCCCAGTATGCCGACGGCACGCCCCTGGAGGCACTGCAGGAGCTGCCGAACCGGGCAGGCGCCACGGCGGCCCCAACCGCAGCACAGCCCGGTTTCCCACTGTTTGTCAAGGGTGACGTCGGCCAGCGTGCCTACCGTCCGCCGAACGCGGTGGTCAAAGACACCTTCGCTGCTATCCGTCGCCCCGGCGACGCCCCCCGTGGCCCGAACGCGCTTGAGGCTGCAGGAATGCCTGCTCTTGACCCGGCCAAGCCCGGCAACGGCTACGTCGACCCATGCCCGACAACTGCACCAACACGGGTCTACCGGCCACACGTCATCGACACCCCGATCACCTACAACTCCGCGGGCTGGAAGGACAGGCAGGGAAGGGTCTACGTGGAGGAATCCGATGCGGTCGCTGTACGGACAGGACAGAAGGCACCCGAGCCGTACACCATTCGGTCCAGGGTTGGTGAGTGCGTTCAGCTGTTCACCACCAACGACCTGCACCTCGACGAGAATCCCAACGTCCCCCTCGACCACGTGAACCGCCTCGACGGTGATTACATGGCCACCGAGGAGACGTCCGAGGTCTCGACACACGTACACCTGGTCAAGTTCGACGAGCTTGCCTCCGACGGCACCAGCGTAGGCTGGAACTACAGCTCCTCGGCAATGCCTGGCCAGACCTACGGCTACCGGTGGTTCGTGGACACAGCGTTGCGGACGACCTTCTTCCACGACCATCAGTACGCCAATCTACACCAGCAGAAGGGCCTCTATGCCGCGATGAACGTCGAGCCCGCTGACGCCACGTGGCACGATCCGAAGACTGGTGCTGCGACGAACGGAGTCGGCCCTATGGCCGATATCCGCTCAGCCAGCGGCCCGGACTTCCGGGAAATGACCATCTTCTACTCCGACCGAACGCCCATGTGGAAGGATAACGGCACTGGTCCACCGATCAACCCACCTTCGGCACCGGACAACTACGGCCAAGACCAGGGCGGCTACTCGATCAACTACAAGAACGCCCCGTTCCAGATCCGGACGAAACCCGGGGTTACCGGCGCTAAGGGCGACCCCGCGTACACCTACTCATCCGCGGTCAACGGCGATCCCGATACGCCGCTCCTGAGGGCGTACTCGAAGGACCCTGTGGTCATCCGCAACGTGGCTGGCTCCCACGAGGAGATGCACGAGTTCAACCTTCACGGTCACCGTTGGCTGAATGAGCCGGACAACCCCCTGTCTCGGACGGTCGACACCCAGACCCTCTCGCTCGCGGAGTATTTCAACTACGAGCTGCAGGGCTCGCAGGTGGTCAAGACCAACCCCGGTGCTGCAGCAACAGTCGCCAAAGCCTCAAACAGCGTCGCCAACGGCACCCCGTCGATCCTGCAGGACGGCGCCGGTTCCCCCGGTGACTACCTTTATGGGTCCCCGTTGCTTGAGGACCAGTGGATGGGGATGTGGGGTCTGTTCCGGGTCCCCAAGAACGCGGTCTCCGACCTCCAACCGCTGCCCGACCGGGCAGCTCCTGGAATTGGCAACGCGTGGCCAGCCCTTAAGCCCGGTGACGCGCTCAAGGTTGCCCCAACAGGATCGCTGGGTTCGGTCACCCCGTGCCCGACAGGGTCAAGGGCGGTCGCTGTCAACGTGTCGGCCATCGCCAAGGACATCGTGTACAACGTGAAGTCAGGTGACCACGACCCGTACGGCACGATGTTCGTGCGGAGCGAGGATGTGACTAAGGTTCGCACGGGTGCCATGAAGACCGAGCCCCTGGTGATCCGAGCAAATGTGGGTGACTGCGTCACGGTGACGCTCAAGAACGAGCTGCCGAAGACGCCCGAAGCGCACACCGGTGACCTACCGTTGCCTGCGGACGTGACGAACTTCCCACGTTCCAACCGGGTGTCCATGCACCCAAACCTGTTGACCTACAATGTCATTGACTCCGACGGGGCCACGGTCGGGTACAACTACGACCAGACCGTAGCGCCAGGAGTTACGACAAAGTACACGTGGTATGCCCATGCCGCGGTCGAGGACGGCGCAGCGAACCTGCTCGACTTCGCTGACCGGCGTGGGAGTCGCCACCACGGGTCCTACGGGTCGCTGTTGATCGAGCCAAAGGGCTCGACATACGTCAACCCCAACTCCGGAGTTGCGATCACCTCGGGCGCACAGGCCAACGTCACCTACACCGACGCCGCCGGCGTCAAACGCAGCTTCCGCGAGGCTGTGCTCAACTGGGTCGACGGTCTGATCCTGCGAGACAAGGCCGGGGCCATCCTCCCCTACCCAGCGGAGGGCGAACCCAGCGACCAGGGGCACCGGGGCATCAACTTCACGACCGAACGTTTCGCCCCTCGCCTGGCGAAGGACCCAGAGGTGGCCAACGTCATGTCGTCGGTGGTGCACGGCGACCCGGCCACACCGCTCGTGCGGGCCTATGTCGGAGACGAGACGCACCTGCGGCTCGTATCGGGTGGTGACCGCGACCGGCCACACACCTTCAGCCTGAACGGGCACGGGTGGCGCTACCAGCCAAGCGACCCGAACGCGATGATCAAGACAGCTGAGGGCGGTCTGCTCACAGGCAACGCCTTCAACTACAACCTGCTCGGTGGGGCCGGTGGACTCCAGAAGCTTCCTGGGGACTACCTTTACCGGGACGGCGGTCTGGAGAACCAGGTCAACCAGGGCCTGTGGGGCATCTTCAGGGTGGAGGACTCGCCCAAGGCGGACCTTAAGCCTCTCCAGTAGTCCATCCATTGTGAGAACAGCTTGAGAACGTGAGCCGGCGGCACCTCGCGTGCCGCCGGCTCACGCGCGTTGCTGGGCGCGCTGGACCCAGGAGTGCCACCGAGTGGGGCTCGCGGGCCGGATATCCTGAACCTCGTGTTCTCAGCGCGTGCGCCGCATCCCGCGCGACCAGAACCTGTGAGCCCACGAAAGTCCCGTCGGCGTCCGTCCCGGCGCAGGCCGAGCGAGGTACCGCCGGCGCGGTCAGCCCGTATCGCGCGCCGTCTCACCGCGGTTCCCAGAAGCAGCTATCCCGACGACCTGCCGGTCGCTGCCCGCAGGGACGAAATCGCCGCGGCCATCCGAGACCATCAGGTCGTCATCGCCGCCAGGTCGGTGGCCGAGCGCACCGCGCAGGAGCTGGACACCGAGCTGGGGACTGCGGTGGGTTATCCAGGTGCGCTTCACCGATCACTCCAGTGTCAACACCCTGGTCAAGGTGATGACCGATGGCATCCGGCTGTACTCCCAGGAGGATTTCAAGGCTCGATCGGAGTTCACCGACCCCGAGATCCTGCTCACCAACCTGGCGTCGGTCATGGTACAGATGACCTCCCTGGGCCTAAGTGACATCGCAGGTGCTCGGACCACCGACTCGCGCAAGCGGCTCACGGCATACGGTCGCAATATCGCGGCGCTGCCCCTCGACTTGTGCCTGGCCCGGATGGTCCTGGAGGCCGGAGGCAATGGCGCGCTTCGCGAGGTACTCATCATGACGCGGCGGCAGAAACGGTGAGCAGCAAGAGCAGAGCCAGGGCGGCGACCCCTGCGATAGGGGATACCTTCGGGCGGGCTGTGCCAACGGAGGCTGCCGGTCTGTCCGGTTCTTCCACTGTGCTGAGGTTGGGCCCTGTTGGGGCTGGGTGGTCAGGTAGTTGCTGGGCTTGGTGGACCGCAGGCCGCGTTGAAGAGCCCTTCCCAGCTGTCCTGCCAGGGCCAAGTGAGGCAGGTGGAAGACCGGCCTCCTGGCGGACCTAGCGAGGCGGCCCGGGGCCGCGATCATCCACCGCACGTCGTCCGGCGTACAGTCCGGTGACGTCACCGTGCACGGTGACGCCGGTCGGGAGCGAGGGCAGACCAAGCAGCCGCTCGATCCCACTCCGCGGGCAAGAGTGGATGTTCAACCGGTCCGGCTGCACTACTGAGTTAGAGAGGTCCGTCAGTTCCAGGTGAACCCCGTCCGGGTCACTGAAGAAGAGCATCGCGATACCGAAACCGTCGAGGTCCGTGACCCGGCCGTGCTTGGTTCCCGCTCCGAGTCGCAACAGCGAGGGGGCGGGCAGGCGCCCGGCGCCGCCCAGCCCAGGGCTCTTGATCTCATAGAGGTGAATCCGGCAAGTGGGTTTTCCGTTATACATGTTATCCATTTCACGGCCCGAGGAGGGCGGCCCCCTACTGCTCGGGGTCGGTGGCCGCCAGCACCACAACGGGTGTGGCAGCGGCACCGCCCGCGGGCGCTTAGGGCCCGTAAATCAAAGACACGCGTAACTCGGCATCTCACGTGCTGAGATCACCTTTGTTGGGCGAACTTTCCTGGGCTCACGCTGTAGTTCCACTCGCCATGGAAGTCGTGCCTGGTCAGGTGCTGGGTTTCCAGATCTGCCATTTCGCGGTCGGTGATCTTGATGCCTTTGGGGTAGATGCTCCCGTCGAGCTCGGCAGTGACGGTCTCACCCCAGCCGCCCGGGCCACCGCCGCGACCCCGCCACGACCAGCACGCGAGCCTCAGCCCCCATCAGCAACCGTCGCTGACGCTCATCAAGATGCGGGAACAACGCGGCGAACTTGACTGCCAGCGACTCTTCGACCTCCACGGGAACCGACACAGCACTGCCATGGCACCCCAAACGGCATGCGTCTAGGTTATTTACTTACGAGCCCTTAGTCGCGGCGGGTTACCTGGATAGCGCCGGTGTCGGTATGGTCGGCGGGCAAGGGGCGGGCGTTCGGAATCTTACTGCCGAGCACCATAGCGACCACGTCGCGGGCGATCGCCTGCGGGGTGAGGCCGACGCGCTCCAGGATCTGGGCGCGGGTGCCGTGGTCGAGGAACTGGTCGGGCAGGCCGAGTTCGGTCACCGCGGTGTCCACACCGGCTTCCCGCAGGTCCTGCCGGATACGGGTACCGATTCCGCCGACCCGAATGCCGTCTTCGATCGTGACCACGATGCGGTGGGCGGCGGCGAGGGTGATGATGCTGCGCGGCACCGGCACGACCCAGCGCGGATCGACGACCGTCGCTCCAATGCCCTGCGCGGCGAGCCGGTCAGCCACGTCGAGTCCGATCGCGGCCATGGGACCAACCGTGACAATCAGCACATCCTGTTGGGTCGCTTCCTGCAGCACGTCGACGCCATCGTCGAGGCGGCGGATGGCCTCGAGCTGCAGGCCGACGGTGCCCTTGGGATAGCGCAAGACCGTGGGGCCGTCCTCGACGGCGACGGCCTCAGCCAGTTCTTCGCGCAGGCGCACGGAGTCCCGCGGCGCGGCCAGACGAATGTTGGGGACGACCTGCAGAATGGCAAGGTCCCACATACCGTGATGGCTTGGGCCATCCGGACCGGTGACGCCGGCGCGGTCGAGCACGAAGGTGACGCCGGCTTTGTGCAGGGCCACATCCATCAGCACCTGGTCGAAAGCCCGGTTGATGAAGGTGGCATAGAGGGCCACAACCGGGTGCAGGCCGCCGAAGGCCAGCCCGGCGGCGCTCGTCACGGCGTGCTGTTCGGCGATGCCCACGTCGTGCACGCGAGCCGGAAAACGTTCGGCCATCTTGTGCAGCCCGGTCGGGCGCAGCATGGCGGCGGTGATACCGACGATCCGCTCGTTCTCGGTGGCCAGTCGCAACAATTCGTCGGCAAAGACCGAGGTCCAGGATGCCGCGCCCGGCCCTTCGACGGATTCGCCGGTTTCCGGGTCGATCTGCCCGACCGCGTGGAACTGGTCGGCCGTGTCTTGCACGGCCGGGTCGTAGCCCTTGCCTTTCTGGGTGATGGCGTGCACAATGACCGGCGCGCCGTAGCCCTTGGCTTGAGTGAGGGCCTCCTCCATAGCGTGCACGTCGTGCCCGTCAATGGGACCGATGTACTTGATGTCGAGGTTGGAGTAGAGCGCTTCGTTGTTGGTGACCTTGCTGAGGAACCCGTGCAGGCCGCCGCGTACCCCGCGATACATTGCCCGACCGGGTGCGCCGAGTTTGTCGAACACCTTCTGACTGGTCAGGTAGGCATCGCGGTAGGCCGCGCGGGTGCGCACCGTGTTCAGGAAGCGCGCCATACCGCCGATCGTCGGCGCGTAGGATCGGCCGTTGTCGTTGACCACGATGATGAGTCGACGCGTGTTGTCGTCGCTGATGTTATTGAGGGCTTCCCAGGTCATGCCGCCGGTCAGCGCGCCGTCGCCCACGACGGCGACCACGTGCCGGTCGGTCTGGCCAGTCATCTCGAAGGCTCGGGAGATACCGTCGGCCCAGGACAGTGAGCTGGAGGCGTGCGAGCTTTCGACGATGTCGTGCTCCGACTCTGAACGTTGCGGATAGCCGGCGAGACCGTCGAACGAACGCAGCTTGCTGAAGTCCTGACGGCCGGTGAGGAGCTTGTGCACGTAGGACTGGTGGCCGGTATCGAAGACGATCGCGTCGGTCGGTGAATGGAACACCCGGTGGATGGCGATGGTTAGTTCGACGACGCCGAGGTTCGGCCCGAGGTGTCCGCCGGTCTTCGAAACCTCGCGCACCAGAAACCGTCGAATATCGGCGGCTAGCTGTGGCAGCTGCTCTTTCGAAAGACCATCGAGGTCCCGCGGACCGTGAATCCTCTCCAGAAGGATCATCCGTCATACCTTTCATGCTGCTATACAAAACAGTGCTATACGGATCAAGCCAAACCGGCGCGCAGACCCGAGTGAATCGAGTCTACGCGCCGGTGTCGTGCTGGTAGAGCGAGGTGCTGGCAGCGCCCTGGTTCGCTCAGACGAGCGAACGCAGTACGTACTGCAGGATGCCGCCGTTGCGGTAGTACTCGGCTTCACCCGGGGTGTCGATGCGCACGATAGCGTCAAACTCGATCGGTGCCTTGCCGGCGGCCGAGAATTCACTCGGAACGCAGGTCACGCGCACGGTCTTCGGCGTGGTGCCGTTGTTCAGCGCGGTGATGCCGGAGATCGAGACGATCTCGGTGCCATCGAGACCGAGCGAGTCGGCAGTTTCGCCGATCGGAAACTGCAGGGGCACAACGCCCATGCCGATGAGGTTCGAGCGGTGGATGCGCTCGAAGCTCTCAACGATGACAGCCTTGATCCCGAGAAGACTCGTGCCCTTGGCTGCCCAGTCCCGGCTGGAACCCGAACCGTACTCCTTGCCTCCGAAGATGACGAGCGGGGTACCGGCCGCCTGGTAGTTCTGGCTGGCATCGTAGATATCAGCCTGCGGGCCGCTCGCGACGGTGAAGTCGCGGGTGAAGCCACCCTCGACGTTGTCGAGGAGCTGGTTGCGCAGACGGATGTTCGCGAAGGTTCCCCGAATCATGACCTCGTGGTTGCCACGGCGCGAGCCGTAGGAGTTGTAGTCTCCACGGGCGATGCCGTGCTCGGCCAGATAGCGGCCGGCGGGGCCATCCGCTTTGATCGAACCGGCAGGGCTGATGTGGTCGGTGGTGACCGAGTCGCCGAGCTTGGCGAGCACGCGAGCACCACTGATGTCGACGACCGGGCTGGTCTCGAGCGTCATACCGTCGAAGTACGGGGGCTTGCGCACGTAGGTACTCTCGGCGTCCCAGGCGAAGGTATCGCCGATGGGGGTGTGCAGGGACTTCCAGCGGTCGTCACCCTCGAAGACACCGGCGTACTGCGTCTCGAACATGTTGGAGTCGATCGACTCGTCGATGGTCTTCTGCACCTCGTCGGCGTCGGGCCAGATGTCCTTGAGGAACACGTCGTTGCCCTCGGTGTCCCTGCCGAGCGAATCGGTGTCGAAGTCGAAGTTCATCGTGCCGGCGAGGGCATAAGCGATGACCAGCGGCGGGCTCGCGAGGTAGTTCATCTTCACGTCGGGGTTGATGCGTCCCTCGAAGTTGCGGTTGCCGGAGAGCACTGCGGTGACGGCGAGGTCGTTGTCCTGCACGGCCGAGGAGATTTCGTCTTCGAGCGGGCCGGAGTTACCGATGCAGGTGGTGCAGCCGTAGCCGACGAGGTAGAAGCCGAGGTCTTCGAGGTACCCGTTGAGACCGGCCTTCGCGTAGTACTCGGTGACGACCTTGGAGCCGGGTGCGAGGGTGGTCTTGACCCACGGCTTGCTCTTGAGTCCCTTGAGGCTCGCGTTGCGGGCCAGCAGACCGGCCGCGAGCATGACGCTCGGGTTGGACGTGTTGGTGCACGAGGTGATGGCCGCGATGGCTACCGAACCGTTGTCGATCGTGAACTCGCGACCGTCCGAAAGTTTCACGTCGGTAGGCTGCGGGTGCGACTTCGTCGGGTGGCTGGTGTGGCGCACCAGACTGCTCTGATAGGCGTGCTCGTGCGCGGTCTCTTCATCCTGCGAGGTGAGGCCGAGCGGGTCAGAGGCGGGGAACGTACCCTCTATTGCAGCATCCACCAGGGAGACGGGGGCGTTGGTGTAGTTATCTAGGTCGCGCTCGAACTGCGACTTCGACTCGGAGAGGATGATGCGGTCCTGCGGGCGCTTCGGTCCGGCGATGGAGGGAACGACCGTGGAGAGGTCCAGCTCGAGATACTCGCTGAAGTTGGGGACCTTGTCAGGGTTGTGCCAGAGGCCCTGCAGCTTCGAGTAGGCCTCGACCAGGGCGACCTGCTCTTCGCTGCGACCGGTGAGGCGCAGGTAGCCGAGGGTGACATCGTCGATCGGGAACATGGCAGCCGTCGAACCGAACTCGGGGCTCATGTTACCGATGGTCGCGCGGTTGGCGAGCGGCACGGAGGCGACACCGGCACCATAGAATTCGACGAATTTGCCGACCACGCCGTGCTTGCGAAGCATCTGCGTGATGGTGAGCACGACATCCGTTGCGGTGACGCCGGCCGGGATGATGCCGGAGAGTTTGAAGCCGACAACCTTGGGAATGAGCATGGAGACCGACTGGCCGAGCATGGCCGCTTCGGCTTCGATTCCGCCGACGCCCCAGCCGAGCACGCCGAGCCCGTTGACCATGGTGGTGTGCGAGTCGGTGCCGACGCAGGTGTCTGGATACGCCTGCAGAACGCCGTTGACCTCTCGCGTCATGGTGACGCGGGCGAGGTACTCGATGTTGACCTGGTGCACGATTCCGGTTCCCGGAGGAACGACCTTGAAGTCGTCGAACGCGGTCTGGCCCCAGCGGAGGAACTGGTAGCGCTCACCGTTGCGCTCGTATTCGATCTCGACGTTGCGCTCGAACGAGTCGGTCGTGCCGAACAGGTCGGCGACAACGGAGTGGTCGATGACCATTTCGGTCGGGGCGAGCGGGTTGATCTTTTTTGCATCGCCGCCGAGGTCGACGAGGGCTTCACGCATGGTGGCGAGGTCGACGATGCAGGGAACGCCGGTGAAGTCTTGCATGACGACGCGAGCCGGCGTGTACTGGATCTCGGTGTCGGGTTCCGCGGTGGGAACCCACGAGCCGAGGGCACGAATATGCTCGGCGGTGATGTTGGCTCCATCTTCGGTGCGGAGGAGGTTCTCCAGCAGCACCTTCAGGCTGTATGGCAATTTGTCGTAACCGTCGACCGCGTCCAGACGAAAGACTTCATAGTCTGTCGAACCAACGCGCAGGGTGTCTTTGGCTCCGAAGCTATTTACCGCGGTACTTTTTGAATCCGACACAGTGCCCTCTCCGTTGTAGGAGCCGACGGGAAACCGGCGGCAATCCTCAATTCTTGTGACAGGCACAACCTCGTGCCAGCAAGGCAAGCCTTACCAGCGGATGCCGGGAGCTGCCTTTTTCCATCGAGTTGCTCCGACGAGTGCTCGTCGGTCAACTATCTTGACGTCAAGATAACTCTAGCAGTGCACCCATGCCGGCTGAGGTCGATTCTCAGACCGCGTCGGCGGCATCCGCTTTGCGATAAACGGAACGCACCATGAGCCAGGACACGACGAGCAGCGGTGCGTAGAGCGGAATGCCCATGAGCAGCTTCATCGAGGCGAGCAGTTCGACGTTATTGGCGAGGTAGAGCGGCAGCTGCACAGCGAGGCGGGCAAGAAACAGGCCGGTCCAGCACAGAGTGAGAATGGTCAGCACGCGGCGCTTGCTGGCGTCGAGGCGCCAGGCGACGCCGTCACCCATAAGAAACCCGACGGCGACGCCGATCAGCGGCCAGCGCACGAGCACGGAGACGAGCAGGACGGCGCCGTAGCCGGCGTTGGTCCACAGGCCGACCAGGAAAAAATCGGAGGGCTTGCCGGAGAACAGTGCCAGCGCGACGCTGATCGCGGTGCCGACCAGTCCCCCGAGCGCCGGCGTCGTCGTCTGCCTGGTGATCGCGCGCAGGGCGACGAAGATCACGCCGATGACCAGCGGAGCGACGAGTGAGGGAAGCAGTGTGCCGATCGGGTCACTCGTCACATCTGTCGACGGGTCGATGGTCAGTGTATAGGTGACCAGAAAGACCAAGCCGGGCAATACAGCCTCGATCAGTCCGCGGATGCCGCCCATCGCCTTTAATAGGGCCTGGCCGCTGATCGGCTCCGCTTCGGTCGCCGCGCCGAATCCAGCTCGGCGGGCTGCCCCGGCCATCGACTCGGCGAACAAGGCTGACGCGGTCTGCGCCTGCTCCGGCGTCGGAGCGGGTGCCGGCGCCGCTTCTGGCGTCGGCACCGGATTGTGCGCTTCATCGCGCTGGCCCTGCTGGCCGTTCTGACCGGGGGTGTCGCTCATGGCTCGTTAGACCGTGGCGGTCTCGGTCGCGCCGGTGGGCGAGGCGGGCATGCGCAGCGGAATCAGATCACGCGGCGGCATCGGGGTTCCCCCGCGCACGACGACGATACTGCGGAACAGATCTTCAATCTGGGCTGCGGCATTCGGATCGATGGCGCCCTCGCCCGCGATCACGCCACGGAGGAACCAGCGTGGGCCGTCGACGCCGATGAAACGGGCCAGGCGGGTGACACCGCCGGCTTCCTGACCGGCCGCAACCGGAATCTCGGCGACGAGTTCTGGGCCGAACGGGCCCTCGCGTGGTGTCGTGGTACCACCCTGCTTGCCTATCTGGTCGGCGATCTGATCGCGAATCTCATGCCACAAGCCGCTCGACCGCGGAGCGGCGAACGGCTGCACCTGCAGCGTCGACCCGGCGAAGTCGAGACCGATGGCAACGACGCGCTTGCTGCCCTCTTCAATTTCGAGGCGCAGGTGCAGGCCTTCCCGCGGCAGAATCTTGATGCCGCCGAGGTCGACGTATGGCCGCACCGGGTTGGCTTCGGACTCGTCGAACGGGCCATCGCTCTCACGGTTCTCTGGTGCCGATTTGGCATGGGGTTGTGGGAAATCCCCGGGGGTCGTGATGTCAGTCACCGATTTTCTCCTGTCTGCGGGGCAGTATTGCTCGACATTGGCGCACCTTCTATTGGAGTAGCTTCTATGCCCGTTGAACCGAAGCCGCCCTCGCCGCGGTGGCTGCCGGGTAGTCGGTCCACAGCGATGAAGGTGGCCCGGGCAACGGGCATCACAATGAGTTGGGCGATGCGGTCGCCGATGTTGATCGTGAACGACTCGTTCTGGTCAGTATTGAGCAGGGCCACCTTGATTTCGCCGCGGTAGCCGGCATCCACTGTTCCCGGGGAATTCACGATGGTGATGCCGCGCTTGGAAGCCAGGCCGCTACGCGGAACGACAAAGGCGGCAAAACCATCTGGCAACGCGATCGACACGCCGGTGCCGACAAGTGCACGGTTACCGGGAGCGAGCACGACAGCCTCGGCCGAATGCAGATCAGCCCCGGCATCACCGGGATGTGCATAGTTCGGGAGGATGGATGCTTGGATCAGTACTTCGACGCTTTCTGCCACGTGTCGAGGGTAGTGCAGATATCTGATCGAATAGAGCCATGCCTGATTACCGCGAAAAACTCTGGCCTACTCCATGGGCCTTCATCGTCACCGCATTGGTGATACCGGCGAGCATCCTGGTGCTCGTCCCGATTTCCCTGCCGGCCGGCATCATCACGGCCGCCGTCCTCTATGGCGGCTGCGTACTGCTGCTCGTTCTGGCCTCGCCGGTCGTGCGGGTGCAGAACGGCGAGCTGATCGCCGGCCCGGCCACGATTTCTACCCACCTTTTGGGGGAAGCTGTCTTCTTCGCGAAGGTCGAAGCCACCCAGGAGCGCGGTCCCAGGCTGGATGCCCGGGCCTGGCTGCTCATTCGCGGCTGGATCGACCCGGTCGTGCGCGTACCCATCGTCGATCCGACCGATCCGGCGCCATACTGGATCATCTCCAGCCGGCACCCGGCAGAGTTGGCCGCCGCGATCAATGGATCACGAACGGCCAACATCGGCCAGTAGGTCTAGGAGTCGCACTCCAAGCAGACAGTGCCGAGCTTGGTCTCGTGGCCCATCTGCGAGCGGTGCTTCACGAGGAAACAATTCACGCAGGTGAATTCGTCAGCCTGCGCGGGCAGAACGACGACATCGAGATCCAGGTCGGACAAATCGGCGCCGGGTAGGTCGAACCCACCCGGGTTATCGGAGTCGTCAACATCAACACTGCCGGACATTTTATCTGGCACACGTTCCTTGAGGGCCTCGATCGACTCGGAGTCGTCTTCAGTCTTTCGGGGTGCGTCGTAATCGGTTGCCATGCCCATCCATTCCAGTTACGCCGATAAACGAAATCGGCGGGCATAGTTTCCAACAATCCGGACGGAATAGCAAACCGTCCGCCAACCTATTTATTCGGACACGGAAAACAACTTGCGGCACGCCCAGCGTATTCCCGCAAAATGACCCCAAGTCGTGGCAGTCTTGCAGCCAACGGTAATCGCGAGAGGGCTTGTCTTCATGCAGGAATTGAAGGTTATTGGGGTTGAGAACGGTGCGCTGCTCGCAGCGTCCGAAGATGGTGACCGATATCGCATCGCCATTGACGAGGTTCTTCAGTCCCGGCTTCGCCAAACCCAGACGGAGCGGAGCCTCGCGCCCAAACTCTCCCCCCGGGAAGTTCAGGCGCACATTCGCTCTGGCATGTCCGCCGAGGATGTCGCGGCGGTCACCGGCGCGTCCCTCGACTACGTGCGCCGCTTCGAAGGCCCGGTCGTAGCCGAACGGGAATACATCGTCTCGTCGGCGCTCAGCGTACCGGTGCACACTGCCATCGATCCGGATCCGGTCGATGAGAACGCAAACTTCGGCAGCGTCATTCGGGAGCGTCTCGCCTCGCTTGGCGCCACCGGCGAACGCTGGGCAAGCTGGAAAGAGCCCGGCGGCGGATGGATCGTCAAACTGTCGTTCACCGCAGACGAGATCGACCACGACGCCCGCTGGGGCTTCGAACCCAAGAAAAACTCACTCTCACCGGTGGGCAGCGAAGCCATCGCGCTCTCGCAGCAGGGCGAGCTCAAGGGTTCACTCATTCCCCGGCTGCGCGCGGTCGGCTCGGAGACGAGCGCCGCCGACGTCTCCCGCTTCGACAGCAACGCCTTCAACTTCAAGGAATCCCTGCCCGACGAGATTTTGAACGACACCAGCCCGAACCTCGAGGCTGTGCCCTTCTCCCGTTCACTTAGCCGGGATGATGCGGTGTCCAAAGCCGCGATCAAACGCGCTGCCGAGCCGGCATCGAACATGAGCGAAACCGCGGATCTTCTGGAATCGTTGCGTCGGCGCCGCGGCGAACGCGAGGCGGCTGGCAGCCGGGATGCCTCCGTGGCCCCACCGATGGTATCCGCGTCGGTGCAGCCTGCGGCGGCGATGCGGCCCCGTCGGTCCTCGGCCACGGACAGCCCGGTTACCGACGAGTCCAGTGCGGCGCCGGCGACCACGCCGGAACCGACCGGCAACGCCTGGGCCAATCAGGCTGCCCGGGCGCAGGAGCGCACCAACCATGGGCGCACCACACCCAAGCGCGGTCGCGCATCGATGCCGAGCTGGGACGAAATCGTGTTCGGCGCTCGCACCGACGACGACCTGAGCTAGCTCGGACGACGGGCGACCCACGCATAACGACGCTGCAAAGAAGCCGGCGCGATCTTCGTAGCCGCCGACTCCCCCTATGAGACGATCGAAGAGTTGGTGACCGTTTGGAAGGCCGACCCGGCCACCTTTGCCGTCGGCGGCGGTTCTTCCCCGGTGGCCCGGACCAACTGGCGCGGACTGCTGGCCGCTTCCGGGTCTGACGGATGCCGAAATCGCCCATTTGATCGACGCCGTCACCACGATGCACGACAGCAATGAGTGGTAGCAGCTCGCGACGCCGGGTTTCCCGGTGTCGCACTCGAGCGCCGGCCGCGGGAGCTGCGGGTGCGTCGGCATCCGCTTGATGAGCGGCCGGGTTAGCCTTGAGCGGTGAAACTAACATCGGCCCTGCGCATCTCCACCCGCCTCCCGGTGCTGCAGGTTGTGAAGATCGCTGTCGCCGTCGCCCTGGCCTGGATCGTGTCCCAGCTGCTGCTGCCGAACGAACTACCCATCTTCGCTGCGATCGCCGCCCTGCTCGTGGTGCAGCCGAGTGTCAATCAGACCCTCGGGCGCGCGATCGAACGCACCGCTGGCGTCATCGGCGGAGTCATCATCGCCTCCACGATCGGCTTCTTCCTCGGCCAGTCGAGCTGGGTCGTACTCGGCACGATCGTGGTCAGCATCCTTGTCGCCTGGGCCCTGCGACTATCGCCGGTCTCGGCGAGCCAGATTCCGATCAGCGCCATGCTCGTGCTCGCGCTCGGTGCGACGACGCCGGGGTACGCCCTCGATCGCATCTTTGAAACGTTCATCGGTGCGGGGATCGCGCTCATCATCAACGCCCTGATCGTTCCGCCGGTGCTGATTGCGCCGGCACGCGATGCGGTGGGGCTGCTCGCTCGCGAGGTGGCTGATACATTCGTGCGCATCGCCCAGGCGCTGCGCGCACCGCAGAGCCCGGTCGATCTGATGGAGCTGATGATCAAGGCTCGCCTGCTGCGCCCCATGCTGGTGAAGGCGGAGAAGGCTATCGCACAGGCGGAGGAGAGCCTCATGCTCAACCCACGCAAGGCCAAACTGCGTCTGGCGCTCGACGCGGACCATGAGATGACCGGGCGGCTGCCGACGCTTGTGACCCGTGCCATCGGCATGACCCGAGCCCTGCACGATCACTATGATGCGTCCCTGCAGTTCGAGCCGAGCGTTCAGGCTTTTTCCGAGGAGCTGGCCCGGGCTGCCCACGATCTGCGGTTGCTCGCTCGTACGGAGGGCGACTTCACGGTTGCGCCCGAACCGCCGGCACCCGAGGTGCTGGCTTTGACCGCGCCGCTGCGCATCGTCACGCCACACCCCGACCACTGGATTTTGATCGGCTCCCTCATGGAAGACCTGCGCCGGGTACGCGAGGAGATCGTCGGCGATCGGGCCTGAGCCGGTGCATCCGCTCCGATGACTGCGCAGGAGGGGATGGCCGCGGCCCGCAGTGCCGGCTGCGCCCGAAACGGGTACCCGCTACAACGGTTCGTTAGTTACCGTAGCGCTTGTCAATATCGGGCGCGCCCGCGACTTTACCGACAGAAAAACGGATGCCCCGCGCGAGTCTCGGGCGGGGCATCCGTTCTCAGGTCACACGGCTTAGAGCACCTTGGAGAGGAAATCCTGGGTGCGTTCATGCTGCGGGTTGCCGAACAGCTCGGCTGGAGTTCCTTCTTCGACGATGAGGCCATCAGCCATGAAAATGACCCGGTCGGCGACCTCCCGGGCGAAACCCATCTCGTGGGTGACGACGATCATGGTCATGCCCTCGGCGGCGAGGTCGCGGATGACCTGCAGCACCTCCCCGACCATTTCAGGGTCGAGGGCGCTCGTGGCCTCGTCGAACAGCATGATGTCGGGGTTCACCGCGAGCGACCGGGCGATCGCGACGCGCTGCTTCTGGCCGCCGGAGAGTTGCGCGGGGCGGGCATCCGCCTTGTCGGACAGACCCACCCGGTCGAGCAGTTTCAGGGCGGTGGCGCGGGCATCCGCCTTGGATTCCTTCTTCAACTCGGTCGGCGCGAGCATGATGTTCTGCAGCACCGTCATGTGCGGAAACAGGTTGAAGTGTTGAAACACCATGCCGATGTGCTGGCGCACCTCGTTCAGGTCGACCGTCTTGTCGCTGAGGTTGAATCCATCGACGATGACCGTGCCGGCGCTGAGCTCGTCGAGCTTGTTCAGACAGCGCAGCAAGGTGGACTTACCGGAACCCGAGGGGCCGATGACGCAGACAACCTCGCCCTCGGTGATCTCGACGTCGAGGCCCTTGAGGACCTCGTTGTATCCGAACGACTTGCGGAGGCCCGTGACACTGATCTTGCTCATTTGTTGAACCTCTTATCAAGCTTGTTGGAGAGCATGGTGAGCAGGTTGATGACGATGAAGTACAGCGCCGCGACGATCAGCAGCGTCTCACCGGTGCGAAAGTTCGCCGCGTAGATCTGCTGGCCCTGATAGGTGAGCTCGGCGAATCCGATCACAGCGAGCAGCGAGGTGTCCTTCAGGGTCATCACGAACTGGTTGATGAACGACGGCGTCATGATCTTCACGGCTTGAGGCAGTACGACGCGGCGCATGGTCGTGACGTAGCCGAGACCGAGGCTGCGACCGGCTTCGGTCTGGCCCGGATCGACCGACTGGATTCCGCCGCGCACGATCTCGGTCATGTAGGCACCGGCGTTCAGGCTCAGGGTGAGCACACCGGCGGTGAGTACATCGATCGACTGCCCGCTGAGCTGCGGCAGCCCGAAGTAGAAGAAGAAGGCCTGCACGAGCAGTGGAGTTCCGCGAAAAATACTGACGTAGACGCTTGCGATGCCGCGCAGAATGCGACTCTCGGAGACGGTGAAGAAGCCGAATAGCACACCGAGCACGAGGGCGATCAGAATGGACAGGCCGGTCGCGAGCAGGGTCAGCCCGAGCCCCTTCATGAGCGCCGGCATGCTGTCGCTGAGCAGACCAAAGAAACCGGACGCCGCGGCAGGCGCCGGCTGCTCCAGGTAGGTATCAAGAATGGTCTGGTAGTCGCCGTTGTCTTTCAGCTCGGCCAGACCGGTATTGAAGGCGGCGAGCAGTTCGGGGTTCTGCCCCTTGTTGACGGCGAAACCGTAGGAGCTGCCCTGTTCCTTCTCGGTGACCGATTTGAGCCCGTTGTTCTGGTTGATGCCGTAGGCGAGTACGGGATAGTCGTCGAACACCGCGACGGAGTTGCCGGCCTTGACGTCGTCATACATCGTGGCCGAGTCGGCGAGGGCCTTGACCGTGAAGTCGTACTCGTCCTTGATCGAGTTGGCGAAGGTTTCGCCCTCGCTGCCGCGCTTGGCGACGACGGTTTCGCCGGCCAGACCTGCGTATCCGGTGATCTCAGTGTTGTCCTCGGCGACGGCCATCTGCACACCGGAGTCGAAGTACGGGTCGGAGAAGTCGAAGATGAGCTCGCGCTCGTCGGTGATCGACATGCCGGCGATGACGCCGTCCACCTGATTGGACTGCAGCGCCTGCAGCGCCGCATCGAAGCCGAGTGACTTGATCTCGACCGTGAAGCCCTGGTTCGCGGCGATGTCGCGAACCAGGTCCATGTCGATGCCGGTGAGTTCACCGTCTTCGCGGTATTCGAACGGCGCGAAGGTGGTGTCGGTGCCGATGACGTAGTTTTCGCCGGTGACAGCGGCCTGCGATGGGTTTGCGGCCGCGGCGCTGACACCGAGGAATCCGCCCGCCAGGGCCAGCAGTGCCGTGACGGCGACTGTGAGCTTGCCCGCCCGGAACATAATGATTTTGCGCAAAAGAGAACCATTTCTTGTCGTGCGATCGGATCGGCCTGGCGGCTTTCGTGCCGATCGACGCTGATCTACCGGGGAGCGGATGCTGCACACCCTGTCGAAAGAGCCTACCTTGGGGTGCACGCCCACTGGTTCTGCGCCGCTACAGGGCGCCGCGCTACAGGGCGACGGCAGCGTGCGTATCGGCCCACAACCTTGCGAGCACGGTCGCAGCTGAGCCGGTGCTCGCTTCGCGAAACCCGGTGCCGGCCCAGAGTGCGAGGCCGTCTGGGTCACCGCGGCGGGCGGCATCCGCTCGCACGGTCTTGGTGAGGTGGTGCACCTGCGGATACTCCCGGGGCGCGGTAGCGTCGTGGGCGGTGGTGAAGGCGTTGCGCAAGGCCCGAGCCGGGCGACCGGAGAAGGCCCGCGTGATGACGGTTTCGGTGAATCGCGGATCGACGAGGGCGTCCTGGTGGGCCCGGTTCACGCCCGACTCGTCGGTGCGCAGCAGGGCAGTGCCGAGCTGCACAGCTTCGGCACCGGCGGCCAGTAACGAGGCGATCTGCCCGCCGGAGTGGATGCCGCCCGCTACGATCAGCGGCAGTGTTACCGCCTCGCGAATCGCGATCAACAGCTCCCCCAATGCCAGGGTGCCCGGTTCGTCCCGCGTGGCGAAGGTCCCCCGGTGCCCGCCGGCCTCCGGCCCCTGCACGCAGAACGCGTCGACGCCGCGATCGACCGCCTCAAGGGCTTCGGGCACCGAGGTGACCGTGGCGATCAGGAACGAGCCGGCCGAGTGTATCCGCTCCACTGAGTCTCGTGGGGGCAGACCAAAGGTGAAAGACACCACCGGAACCTTGTGCGCGATGACGACGGCCACCTTGTCGGCGAACCAGTCGTCGTCGGTCTCGTCAATTTCACCGAATGTGGCCGCGGGGTTCTCGCGAGCGAGCATACCGCGGTAGGTCTCGACGGCGGCCCGGTCGGTCAGGGGCGCCTGCGGAACGAACAGGTTGACACCGAAGGGATTCTTCGTGCGCTGCTGCACGTCGACGATCTGCTCGGCCAAGGCCTGCGGCGTTTTGTAGCCGCCGGCGAGAAAGCCGAGGCCGCCGGCATCGCTCACGGCGACAGCGAGGTTAGGCGTTGAGGCGCCGCCGGCCATGGGGGCCGCGACGATGGCAATGTACAGGTCAGAAATGGAAAACACGAACGCTCCTTGTCAAAATGGAATGTTAATCTAGCCGCTGGAGTCACGCTCTAAGAGCGACTCTAGGCGGTGAACCCCACATCGGTACCTTGGCACAGATCAACAACTTGTACCCGTCTGCGCGTGGCCCCATGATCGAGTACTAAGAAGCTTTAGGCGTTGCGACGCTCTTCTTCACCACGGTCAGGTAGCCGGTCTAGGCGGCTGTGCCCTTGACGGTCATGCAGTGGTTCCGGTCCGCCGCTGCCGGAGTCCAGCTGCCGGGTACTGCGACGAGTTGCTGGCCGGCTCTGACCACTGCGTTGACGCTCGGCGTCGGGCCGATCAACTTGCCCGGCCGTACCGGTGCGGTCGCGGCGCTAGTCGTGCTGGTTGCGCCGTAACCTGCCTTCGTGCTGGTGATTGTGATCGTGCCGCCGAGGTGCGCTGTACTGAGGGCGTAGGCGCTCGTTGTCGCTGTAGCCCGACGCGGTTTCCAGATTCAGCGTGTGGGGTAAAAATCGTGCGTAGTCTATCACTAGACGGCGTTTCAAGCCCCAAGATGCAGCGGCTCGGCCGCTCCAGGCGCCGCTTATTTAGGAGATCAGATGTCCTTTCAGGCCTATCTCACGGCGATCGAAGACAAGTCCGGATTGACCCCGCGTGCACTCGTCGCGCTGGCGCACGAGCACGGATTCGACGACCCCGCGACAAAAGCCGGCGCCATCGTCGACTGGCTCAAAACCGACTATGGCCTCGGCCGCGGCCACGCGATGGCGCTCGTCTACGTGATCAAGAACGGCACGACGATCAGCGAGAAGCACGTCGGAACCGACGGGGTGCACCGTGACGAGTCCGTCGAGTTGTGGCTCGATGGCCAGGACACCCGCCCGGTCTGACTCGGGCGTGCAGGGCGACAGGGCCAGGCGATAATAAGGCCGAAGACGGTAACTCGCGCTCGCGTCTTCCGGCAAGCCCACGAGACAACAACTTCGGCCCCATGGACGACGCACACACCGCGCTTTGCACAGTGAGCCGCGGTGGAGCGGAACAGCTGGTTGCACGTTCGGTATCGATAGGGTGGAACGAGGAAGGGTGCGTGATCATGGGGTATTTCTACATCGCTGTCGGGCTGCTCATCGTGCTGATGAACGTACTCACCTATCGGGGAGTGCTCAATCCACGGTCGCTCAACGGCCTTCGGCGACGACAACCCGGCGACTCGGATGCCGCCTGGCGCGCTGGCCTGCGCGCGGCTGTTCCGTTCGGGCTCACGATCGCAGCCATTGCCATACTGATGGGCTCCCTCCTGCTCGTCATACCACAGCACACCACGCAGGGCGTGATCTTTGGGGGCAGCATTCTTCTGGTCATCGCCGCTCTGCTCGCGATCCGTCGCCTCGACCGCACGGTTAAACGTGTCAGGGTGAGCGAATGAGTGCAGCCGCCCCATCAACCCCGTGTGCTCGAGTGGGCCGCACGGCAGCTCGGGGCGTTCGCCCGGGTGAAAACCTGGGCTCCCAACTATCAAGATCTCGGCTGGACCGATCTCGATGCGTTGCGCTGCGCTGACGCCTGACCGCGTGGATGCTCGTCAGTTCGCATTAACGACTCAGGGCCCCACCGAAGTGAGGCCCTGCACCAGGAATGCTACGGGTTACGCGTTGAGCGCGGCCTGCAGTTCAAGGGTGATGGTGACCTTGTCGCCGAGCAGCATGCCGCCGGTTTCGAGGGCAGCGTTGTAGGTGAGGCCGAAGTCTTCACGGTTGACCTCGGTCTTGGCCGTGGCGCCGAACTTGTAGTTGCCGTAGGGATCTCCGCCGAAGCCGCCGAACTCGAATTCGAACGTGGCCGCCTTAGTAACGCCCTTGATGGTGATGTTACCGTCGACGAGGTACTCACCCTTGACCACGCGCACACCGGTCGACGCGAAGTCGATGGTCGGGTACGTCTCAGCGTCGAAGAAGTCTCCGGTGCGAAGGTGACCGTCGCGGTTGGGCTCGTTGGTGTTGATCGAGACGACCTTGGCCGAGGCGGTGACGCTCGTCTGGAGCGGGTTCTCGCCGGTCACAAAGGTGGCGTCGAAGTCATCGAAGGTGCCCTTGACCTTGCTGATGACGATGTGACGAATGCTGAAGCTGACGGAGCTGTGGGTCTTGTCGATGATCCATGTTCCGGCCTTGTAGCCCGGGATGTCGGTGATCGTGGTCTCGCTCATAGAAATTCTCCTCAAGTATGTGGGCCCAGGAATTGTCGCCCTCGGATACATGCAAGCGCATAGAAGACGTTCATATTCCCCAGAAAACAAATATTCATCTCTTCCTGTTCGGGCGTTCAGACGGGACTTAAACTCAGGCCGACCGAATAGGCTCACCCTGTCACGAGGTTCTGCGTGTTTATTGGGAGGTCTCTGTGGGCACACACGCACCAAGCCTGCGTGGGGTGGCGGGTGAGAGCCTGCTGATCGCTGCTGGAGGCCGGGCCATCCTGCTGCAGCTGGCGAATCCGGCCATCGGACACGGTGTTGCCGACCACAGCCATTTCGCCGCCAAACCACTCGCCCGGCTGAACGGCACACTCAGCTACGTCTACGCCACCGTCTTCGGCGAGGCCGACCTGGCCGCAGCGATGGCCGCACGGGTCAATCACGCGCACGTTCCCGTGCACTCAGTCGGCCCGACTCCCAAGTACAACGCCTTTACCCCCAAATTGCAGCTCTGGGTTGCTGCGACCCTGTATGAATCAGCCACCCACCTGCACGCGTTGATCTACGGCCCACTCGACGACGACACGGCCGATGCCGTCTATAGCGAATACGCCCGGCTCGGCACGTCGCTGCAGGTGCCGCCAGAACTGTGGCCGAAAGATCGCACCGCCTTTCGCCAGTATTGGAACGAGCAACTGCCGCTGCTGACAACGGATGCCGCCACCCGCGCGGTCGCGCACGAGCTGTTGCACTCGCGGTCGGCTCCGTTCTGGTATCGAGCCGCCCTCCCGCTGGCCCGGCTCATGACCGCCGGACTGCTACCGCCCCGCGTTCGTGTGCTGTTCGAACTCCCCTGGTCAAAGCGGCACGAACGGCGCTTTGATCGCGTGCTGGGCGGCATCCGCTTGATTTATCCCCGTCTGCCGCGCGCGCTGCGACACTGGCCCAAGAATCACTATCTTCGCGTGCTGCGCAAATCCGCTCTGCGCGAATCTCCGGTAGCTGCGCCCGCGCCGGTAGTGTGAGAGTTCAATGACGCAGCCCCAGACTCCCCACCCCGGACTCGACAGCACCGATCGCCAGATCATCGCCGAGCTCAGCCGGGACGGTCGACTCTCGATGCGCCAGCTGGCCCTGCAGGTGCACATCTCCCGCACCGCCGCCCACACCCGGGTGCAGAAGCTGATCAGCCACGGCGTAATCACCGGCTTCGGTGCCCAGACCGACCGTAAGGCCCTGGGGCTGAACGTGTCGGCGCTCGTCGTTGTGAAAATCGGTGATGTCGCCTGGGGCGCGATCGCCGCGCAGCTCGCCGAACTGCCTTTCGTCGAGAAGGCACAGGCTGTGAGTGGCGATATCGACATCATCCTCACGGTGAGCGCTCCCGACCATGAGCAGCTCAGCCAGGCCATTCTGCGCGATATCCACACTATGCCCGGGGTGATCTCGACCCGGTCCCACCTCATTCTCGACGAGATCACCGGGCACGCGCCCGGCGCGACTCCGGACGCCTGGCACTGATTCAGGACTCAACTATGCCGATTGGTCGCCGTCTCGCGCATGATCGGCCAATCGTTCACAACTGCGAAAAAGCGCAGCCAGACCTGTAAAAAAGGGCGCACCATTGGCTCATGAGCCTCAATGTCGAGAGCACGCCGCTGACGGCCGTGCTGGCACCCCCACCCCTGCGTTTGATCGATGATTCAGGGAACGCCGTCCTCGACAGCGAGAGCGGCGGATTCGTCCTTCCCCCGATCGAGACGCTGCTCGGCCTCTATCGGCAGATGGTCGTGGCCCGCCGGTTCGACGTGCAGGTCACCGCCCTCACTCGGCAAGGTCGCCTCGCCACCTACCCGTCCGCGCTCGGCCAAGAAGCCTGCGAGATCGCTGCCGTCGCCGCACTCGCCCCGCAGGACTGGCTGTTTCCGACCTACCGAGACAGCATCGCGCTGCTCGCCCGCGGCGTCGAGCCGAAGGACATTCTCGCCTCCTTCCGCGGCGACTGGCACAGCGGTTACGACTACCAGCAGCACCGCATCGCCCCGCAGGCGACGCCGCTCGCCACCCAGGCGCTGCACGCCGTGGGCCTCGCAACCGCGGCCAAGCTCAAGCGCGACGACACCGTGGCGCTTACCCTGCTCGGCGACGGTGCCACGAGCGAGGGTGACGCCCACGAGGCGTTCAACTTTGCCGCGGTCTGGCAGGCGCCCGTCGTCTTCGTAGTGCAGAACAACCAGTTCGCGATCAGCGTTCCCCTCGACAAACAGATGGCCTGCCGAACCATCGCCGACAAGGCGATCGGCTACGGCATGCCCGGCTTCTACGTCGACGGCAACGACGCCGCCGCAATGTACGCCGTCGTGTCGGCGGCGGTCGACCGAGCGCGCAACGGCGGCGGCCCGACCCTGATCGAAGGCCTCACCTACCGCATCGAGGCCCACACCAACTCGGATGACCCCACCCGCTATCGCAAAACCGCCGACGTCGACCTGTGGCGCAGCCGCGACCCGATCGAACGCCTGGAGAAGTACCTCATCGCCCAGGGGGCCTTGTCCAACGACGAGCGCGCCGATATTGCTGCCGCAGCCGAGACGCTCGCGGCGACGACCCGGGAGTGCATGACCGAGCAAGCGGTGGTCGATCCGCTCGAGCTGTTCGAGCACGTCTACGCCACTCCCCGCACCGCTCTGGCCGAGCAACGTGCCTTTCTGGCGGCCGAACTCGACGGCGACGCCGAAGCATCCGCTGGTGAAAACGAAAAGAGCACCCGATGAGCCCCCAGCAGACCCTCGAGACCGGTACCGGTGTGCGCGCGCCCGAAAACCTGACCCTGGCCGCCGCCCTGAACGCGGCCATTCGCGACGCCATGGTCGATGACCCAACGGTCGTGCTGTTCGGCGAGGACGTCGGCCCGCTCGGCGGCGTGTTTCGGGTGACCGACGGCCTGTACGCCGAGTTCGGCGAGACCCGAGTGAGCGACTCGCCGCTGGCCGAGGCCGGCATTGTGGGAACGGCGATCGGCATGGCCATGTACGGCCTGCGCCCGGTGGTGGAGATGCAGTTCGACGCGTTCAGCTACCCGGCGTTCCAGCAGATCGTGTCGCATGTAGCGAAGATGCGTAATCGTACGCGCGGTAAGGTTTCGCTGCCGATCGTCATTCGCATTCCCTACGCCGGTGATATCGGCGGCGTTGAGCATCACTCGGACTCCTCGGAGGCGTATTGGACGGCGACGCCGGGGCTGACCGTGGTGAGCCCGTCAAACCCGGCCGACGCCTACTCGATGCTGCGCGAGGCCATTGCGAGCGATGACCCGGTGATCTTCATGGAGCCGAAGAGTCGCTACTGGAGCAAGGCATCGCTGGCACTGCCGGTGCAGACCGAGCCGCTGAACCGGGCCGTCGTGCTGCGGGAGGGCAGCGATGTCACGCTCATCGCCTACGGTCCGACTGTGAAGACCGCCCTCGCGACGGCCGAACAGGGTTTGGCTGAGGGGCTCTCCATTGAGGTCATCGACCTGCGCACGCTGTCGCCGTTTGATGACGAGACGGTCGGGGCCTCCGTTCGAAAGACCGGCCGGGCCGCGATTGTGCACGAGGCCGCCCAGTTCGGCGGTTACGGCGCCGAGGTGGCCGCTCGTTTGACCGAACGCAACTTCTTCTACCTGGCCGCGCCAATTTTGCGCATCACCGGCTTCGATATTCCGTACCCGTCGCCCAAACTCGAGGAGTATTTCTTGCCGACTCCCGACCGTATTCTCGCCGCACTGTCGACTTGGGAGTGGTCCTGATGAGCCGCGAGTTTCTGCTGCCCGACCTCGGTGAAGGACTGACCGAGGCCGAGATCGTGGCCTGGCTGGTCGCTCCCGGTGACACGATCGTCATCGACCAGGCCGTGGTCGAGGTTGAATCGGCCAAGTCGATCGTGGAGCTGCCGTCGCCCTACGGCGGCGTCGTGGCGAGCCTGTTCGGCGAGCCCGGCCAGGTCATTCACGCCGGGCAGGTGTTGCTGACGGTGGTCGATACTGCAGCGGATGCCGCAGCGGGCAAAGCAATGGGCGACGCGCCCGCTGGTTCGGCCGCTTCAGGTGGTTCAGCACGAGCACCCGTCGGCGTTCCGGCCGCTGCGGCCACCGTCGCCGCAGCCACCGAAGATTCCGGCGCCGTTCTCGTGGGCTACGGCACGACCGAGAGCACCAGGCCGGCCCGCCGCGTGGCCGCTGGCCGGTTCGGCCGCGCCGGCACGTCGAGCGTTGCTGCCCCCGCGGCAACGGATGCGCCGGCTCCGCCCGCACCGACGCCCGCAATCGCGGCCGAGCGACCGGCCGAGGCGGCATCCGTTTCGACGAGCGGCCTCGACTCGAACCACCGCTCCCCTGTCGTATCGCCGATCGTGCGCCGACTGGCGCGAGAGAACGGGTTTGACGCGAGCCTGCTGTCCGGCAACGGGCACGACGGTCTGGTGCTGCGCAGCGACGTCGAGGAACACATTCGCGCGCTAACGACGCCAGCGGTAACCGTCGTTGAGGCTGTGGCGACGCCGCCTCGCGCGGCACCTACCGACCACGAGACCGCGGATATCCGCATTCCGATCTCCGGACTGCGCAAGGTTGTCTCGCAGCGGCTGACCACGTCGCGGCGGGAGATTCCAGAGGCGACGATCTGGCTCGACGTCGACGCGACGGCTTTGTTTGCCGCGCGAGATCAGCTGCTCCAGACGACCGGAGAACGATTCAGCGTCACAGCGCTCATTGCGCGTTTCGTGGTGGCCGGTTTACGCCGGTATCCGGTGCTCAACTCCTCGGTCGATACTGCGAGTCAGGAGATTCTGCAGCACGGCGCGGTAAACCTCGGAATTGCGGCGCAGACCGCACGCGGACTGATGGTTCCCGTCATCCACGGGGCGCATGCGATGAGCACACGTCAACTGCGCGACGCCCTCGCCGCGCTCGTGGCGCAGTCGCCGGACGGCACCTTCGCGCCGAGCGCACTGACCGGCGGAACCTTCACGCTCAACAACTTCGGGTCGCTCGGTGTTGACGGTTCGGCCGCGATCATCAACCACCCGGAGGCGGCCATTCTCGGTATCGGGCGAATGATCGAACGGCCCTGGGTGGTCGATCACGAACTTGCGGTGCGTACTGTGGTGGAACTCTCGATGGTTTTCGACCATCGGGTCTGCGACGGCGGAACGGCCGCGGGTTTTCTCACCTATGTGTCCGGCTGCATCGAAAACCCGGTCACTCTGCTCGCCGACCTGTAAGAGCACCGGGATAAAGAGAACACCTTCGCAGAGGGATGCGAAGGTGTTTTCTGGGACACTCGCCGGTGTAGAGGGGCTGCGAGCGCACGATTGGGCCAGCGTGCGGTTGCGTGCGCTGAGGGTCGGGTTCGCGCCGCGCCCCTGAAACAGGGCCAAGGGCCCCGGACTGCGACAGAATCTCAGTCAAGCGGATGCTGCGGCGCGGGTGGCGCTGTCTGGACGCTCCGTCTGCTCCCTCGGTGCGCAGGGTACCGGTCGAGGCGACATGCTGGGCGACGCTGGGGCACGGTGACATGCTGCAGCGCTTAATGCCGGTGCGTTAGCGTGGTCGAATGAGGGGATTTCGCGTCGGAATGTTTCGGCCAGGCATGGGGCGGCCGACTTTACTCCCGGTCGCCGTCGGGCTCATGACGACCACGCTGTACACCGTATTCTCGGCCCTACAGTGGCGCAGCTTCGCCGCTCCGTCCTGGGACCTGGGCATCTTCACCCAGCTGGCCGGGCAGTATGCCGCGCTCGAGGCACCGATTGTCACTATCAAGGGCGAGGGATTCAACCTGCTGGGTGACCACTTTCATCCACTCCTGATGTTGCTCGGCCCGATTTTTGCGATCTTTCCGCACGCCTTCACCCTGCTGGTGGTGCAGAACGCCCTGTTCGGCGTGGCCGCCGCTGCACTCACCTATGGTGCAATCCGGCTGCTCGGACCCGCGACCGGCACGCTGTTCGGGCTGGCCTTCGGCCTCAGCTGGGGACTGCAGGGCGCGGTGGAGGCGCAGTTTCACGAGATCGCGTTCGCCGTTCCGCTGGTGGCCCTGTCGCTGACCGCCTTTCTGCTGCGCAAGTGGATGGCGTGCCTGCTCTGGGCGATGCCGCTTGTGTTCGTCAAGGAGGACCTCGGCCTCACCGTTGCCGCCCTCGGCATCGTGCTGGCCGTGCGCAGCCGGCATCCGCTTGGAGTGTGGCTTGGCGTCTGGGGTATCGGCTGGTTCGCGCTCGCGAGCCTCGTGATACTGCCGCTGCTCAACCCGAATGGAGCCTGGGCCTATTCGAGTAGCATCGACCCACTGAGTATTCTGAATGATCCGGCCGCACTGCTGCAGCCGCAGAAGGGTGTGACCCTGCTTCTGCTGCTCGTCGCCGGCGGCGTGATTGCGGTGCGATCGCCGCTCGCGCTTGTGTTGCTGCCGACGCTGGCCTGGCGGTTTCTGTCCGATAATTCGGGCTACTGGGGTCCAACCTGGCAGTACAGCGCCGTGCTCATGCCGATCGTGTTCGCTGCCGCGCTCGATGGCATCGTGCTCGTGCGCGCCAGCCGTCGAGGCTGGCTGCGCGGTTACGGGCGGCGGGCGGCATCCGTTCCGATTGTTGCCGGTCTGGTGCTCGCGACGACGCTACCGCTATTCAAACTGACGAATATATCGGCCAATTTTTCTACGGATCGCGCCGCTGCCGCGCAGGCCACCCTCTCCGTTGTGCCCGACGGCGCCCGGGTCGAATCCGATATCGGGCTGATGAATTATCTGGTGGAACGAACGGACGTTTACTGGCTCGGCAACCAGAATCCGCTCCCGGACTATCTAGTGATCGACCTTGCGGCGGGCGGCCTGCCCGGCGAATGGACTTCGGCGCAGGTCGTCGCCGCGGCCTTACACCCCGGCGTGGTGTTCACAACGATTTACTCCGCCGGCGGCTACGAGGTCGCCCGCTTTCGCTGAGACCTGCTGGCGCAGCCAGGTTCAGGCTGGTCACCAGCTTGGCCTAGGGAACCGTCGGGTCTATTGCGCTTGGCTCGACGTTCGGCTGTACGGGTAGCACCGGAACCATCCATTTCTGGGCGAGAAGGAACGGAAGCCCTCCGTAACCGCAGGCGGCAAACGTGAAAAGCACCCAGGCGCCCATCTCGGGTTCTGCAGTACCGGCGGCAATTGTGATACCGGCCGTGGTCAGCCAGAGGCACGACGACAGCCCGGCAGCGAAGCCGAGTCCGAGATACACCGATCGGCGATTGGGAGCGCCACGCTCGCGCAACCAATAGGTGGCGAAAAGTGCAGCGCCCAGACTCACCACGACTGCGATCGCCCCCATCGCCACGGTCGGCATCGTCGAGCTCACCGCGCCGTCGCGGCCCCATTGCCGCGGCAGCACAGCGGGCAGGCGTTCAATCCACAGCAGCCAGGTGACGACAACGGCCGCGATGGGCAGCCACAGTGTTGCCGCCGCCGCAACATCGCGCGGGCGTGTCGGCGCCGAACTACTTACCAGTGTCATGTGCTCCCCCGATCACGTGCTGAACGACACGGCCGCCTTCGCACACACTCCATCCAATCACGGACGAACCGGTTGTTCCGGCCCGCCCGATTCCCAGCTAGAGCTCGTGAAAGCGCATGAATGGTTACTCCGCCGTGCTGACGCAGCAATTCACCCGCTCACGCGGCCAGTTGCAGCCCCAGGAATCCTCCCGGCTCGAGTGCCGCAACCTGATCGGCAACCGCACTCCCCGATCAGAAATGGTTCTGAATATATATCCATGTTTACATGAGTTTTTCTCGATTCTATGTGCGTTCTGCGCTATAATTGTGGGTGAAGGAGGCGCCGTCGCCATGACCCTCACCGCCCCGCCCGCAGCAGCCGGTTCAATCCCGGAGC
>NZ_PJJM01000092.1 GCF_002929805.1 Cryobacterium sp. Y50
ACGGAACCCATTGGCTGGCTGTTGTTGTCGTTTTGTGGCTCACGCACATAGTCGGTCGTACTTGGCTGCCCGCCGAGCCGCGGCCAGCTTCCTTCGCCTTATCCGATTCGCCAACTGAACGTTCATCGCTTTCGGCTGAGAGGTCGACTCCTTCGCCATTGGCGATACCGCCTGTCTGTGGAGATGTAGGGCAGACTCCTGCCTTTTTCTGCGCAAAGGTGCAGTCCTCAGGATCCGCGTAAGAGGGTGCTGTAGGCGTAATTGTGAGCGCCATCGTCGCCAGAGCTGAGACTATGAGCAGAAGTTTGAACCGGACCATATTGGGGACTCCGAAATCAGCAGTTGTCGGGAATTACTGTCGGGCGTAACGAAGACGACGACCATCGGCGAGCGGGAATCGTCGTGTTTGACCACGGACTCACCGGCCTCGTTGACCGTGTCGGAGGCGCTGAGATCTAGGCAGAGGTATGTGCGTATCTCCCAAGTGGAATCTGCCAGGGTCTGGGATGATTGAATGGTCATTGAATCAAACAGGGTGACCCCGGTAAACGACCAGCCTTTTTCCTCCATCAGCTTGCCGGCTTGCTCTGCGCCGTCGTGTTCCGTGCCTGTAGTAAGGGACAAATATGCCTTCCATGATTCAGAATCCGTTGCACGGGCAGTATCACCTGCTGCAAGGTAGGTCGTATACGCCGCCTTCGCGGCAGCGAGAGCTTCGTCGTTCGAGGCGAAGGCCGGGAGACTCGCACTGGGAGTGGCGGTCGCCTCCACGATGGGCGGACCCGAATTGGGCGGGACGGGAGCGGCCATGCATCCGTTCAGCGTACTGGCAAGGAAAAGCACGGCAGCGGTGAGCACAGCTCTGTGCACGGGGTGTCCATGCGGCGGGTTTCGCATGGGGCCACCATAGACCGGATTGCTACAACCCCGTCAAAGTTCTCCACAGGCTGGTGTTGGGACCAGAATCAGGCTACGCGGCGGGCTCGAGGGTGAGCGTGTCGGTCGCGTCGTCCTTGATAGTCGTCGGGGTGAACAACCACGGACGCGTCTCATGATCGCGCCAGAGCGGCGCCTGATCGATGTAGTTGGAATGGAAGGCGTGACCGGATGCCCCGGTGAGATTGATCCAGGTGGAGTCGTCGAAGTCCTCCAGGCTGATCACCTGCCGCATCGAGGGCACCCAGTCGACCTGGTAGCCCTGGGTGGCATCCCACCCGACGGCGTTCACGACGGTAGATCCGCCCGCCAGCTCGTAGGGTCCGCGGTTGAACAGCCACTCCAGCGGGGCGATCCCCGACTCGCCGAAGCTCGCGTTCTTGAGGTCGAGCGTGTGAATGCTGCCCCACTGCCAGTCAGCCGGGTCAGACCCCATCAGGTCGGCACTCTCGGTGGCGGCGCTCGTCATCACCCGCCGCAACATGCTCTCCTGGCCGACGGTGCCGTAGGTGGGGTTGGACCACCACGGCGAGTCAGGCTGGCCGAGCAGGCTCGTCACCACGGAGAACGCCCGGTCACCACCGGTGAGATGGGCGCCGTCGTCGATCTTGCCGGTGAACATGTCCTTCAGCAACGTACGCCAGATCACGTTGAAGTAGGCGGCCGCCGCGCTGTCGGCATCTACCTGGTAGTCCCAACCATCCAGCAGCTGTTGCGCCTCGGCTGCTGAACCGGGGAGGCGCACCTCCTGTAGCCGTGGCACCAGCGCCGCGGCGATCGCACTGTAGTTGTCGCCCTGAATGTCGCTCATCAGCTCTGTGGTGAGCGGAGTCCCGACCGCGATGAGGTTCTGCAGTCGAGCGGTGATCTGGTTCGCTCGATATCCGAGATCCCAGTCGGCCGTCAGCAGGTTCGGGGAACCCGGATCGGCGGCGGCGTTATTGGCCGTGACGATGTATCCGCTCGATGGATTGAAAGTGCTCGGCAGCGCATCAAAGGGAATGTAGCCGGTCCAGCCGTATTGGCTGGTCCAGCCTGGCACCGGGAGGGTGCCGTTTCCACTGGCCCGAATGGGGATGAGTCCGGGAGCCTGGTAGCCGATATTGCCGTCGACGTCGGCATACGTCAGGTTCTGCGCCGGAACCTCAAACAGGGCTGCGGCCGCCCGAAAGCTGGTCCAGTCGGTCGCTTGGTTGAGCGCGAAAATTGCGGATGCCGTTCGCCCGGGTGCCAGCGCGGTCCACTGCAGGGATAGCTCATACGTGCTGGCCTCAGCGCCGGACTCTGCCCCGGAGGAAGCCGGCGGTAGTTCAGCCACTGTCGGATAGTCACTGGCGATGCGTTGGTAAGTGGTGCCCTTAAATCCGCTGAGCAGTGGTCCGTGCTCGGTCGAGCGAATCTCGATCTTGACATCGTCACCGCCGGCGACCGAGATCTTCTCGTCGCGCAGCAAAAGCGGCTTCGCTGCGCCGTCGAATTCGTAGCTGTCGCCGGTTACTTTTTCAATATAGAGGTCGGCGACGTCGGGTCCGAGGTTAGTGAAACCCCAGGCGATGCGCGCGGTGTGACCGATGATGACGCCCGGCAAGCCGGAGAAGCTGTACCCGGCGACGTCGAACGGGCAGTCGGCGTTGATTGACTGGCAGCGCAGCCCGACCTGGTACCAGACCGAGGGCAGTGCCGGCCCGAGGTGCGGGTCGTTGGCCAGTAGCGGCAGGCCGGTGTCGGTGAGAGAGCCCGCGACGACCCAGGAGTTGGAACCGATCTCGCCGCCGGCCGGTCCGAGCAGCTCCGGAACCGAAGAGAGTGCGGCGCGCAACTCGGTGAGTGCTCCCGCGTAGGAATCGACGGACGCTGGCTCGATGGTCGAGTCAAGGCTGGTGCTGGCGGACGGCTCGGACGTAGGTTCAGCGGTCGGTTCGGCAGCATCCGGCGCCCCGGCCGAAGGAACGACGACCGTCTGGCTGCCGGTAATGGTCGGGTGCGTTCCCGCGGGGTACTCGGGGTGCAGCTGGTTCACCTCGCTCGGTGTGAGCGTCATCGACAGCAGCGCTCGGTCGATCTCATCATCGAGGTTGGAACGCAGGTCCCAGGCCATTGCCTTGAGCCAGGCGACCGAGTCCGCCGGAGTCCACGGTTCGACCTCATACCCAGGGTTCTGCAGGCCTAAAATGGCATACTCTAACGACAGATCGGCGCCGTCATGGGTGTCGAGGTAGGCGTTCACCCCGTCGGCGTAGGACTGGTAGTAGCCGAGTGTGACCGGGTCGAGCAGTGCTACCTCCTGTTCGGCGACGGTGCGCCAGCCGAGCGTACGCACAAACGTGTCGGTGCCCACCTGGCTCTCGCCGAACAGCTCCGACAGTCGACCGCTCGTCACGTGCCGGCGAAAATCCATCTCCCAAAAGCGGTCCTGGGCATGCACGTATCCCTCGGCCAGGAACAGGTCGGCCGCGGTCTTCGCCGTGATCTGAGGTATTCCGGCGTCGTCACGGGTCACGGTTACCGTGCTCGACAAGCCCTCGATGTTGACGGATCCGGACAGGGTCGGAAACGAGCGTGTCACCGTCCAAACGCCCAGCCCGGCCGTGACCAGAACGAGGCTGAGCACCACACCGAGCGCGATCAATAACCGCCGAATGTGGCGATGGCCCTTGCTGCGCGGTGCGTCGGTCCCCACATCACTCCCTCGTGTGTTGCCTCTACCGGGATGCTAGCGGAACCCGCTGACATCCGCTCTGCAGCAGCTACGCGTGCAGCGCGGCGTTCAGTGTGATGCCGCTGCCGCTGCGGGCGAGTACCTCGACGGCGCCGGAGATGGAATTGCGGCGAAAGAGCAGGTTGGGCACGCCAGAGAGCTCCACGGCCTTCACCGTCGGCCGCGTGCCGTCGTCGCCGACCGGCTCGCCGACCAGAATCACTTTGGTGCCGGCTGTGACGTAGAGCCCAGCCTCGACGACGCTGTCGTCGCCGATGGCGATGCCGACGCCGGAGTTGGCGCCGAGCAGGGCGCGGGCGCCGATCGAAATGCGCTGGGTTCCGCCACCGGAGAGAGTTCCCATAATGGATGCCCCGCCACCGATATCGGCGCCGTCACCGACCACGACACCCTGCGAAATACGGCCCTCGACCATTGAGGAGCCGAGGGTTCCGGCGTTGAAATTGACGAAGCCTTCGTGCATCACGGTGGTACCGGGGGCGAGGTGGGCGCCGAGCCGCACGCGTGAAGCATCCGCTATTCTCACGCTGGCCGGTACGACGTAGTCGAGCAGCGGCGGGAACTTATCGACGCCGCTGGCCTGGATTCCGGCACGTTGCAGGGCCGGACGAAGCCGTGCGAAGTCGACCGGCAGCATGGGGCCGACGTTGGTCCAGACCACGGTGGGCAGGTGCGCGAAGATGCCGTCGAGGTTGATGCTGTTCGGCAGAACGAGCAGGTGGGAGAGCAGATGTAGCCGCAGATAGGCATCCGACGTGTTGGCCGGGGTCGCGTCGAGGGTGATCTCTACGGTGACGGCTTCGAGGCGCACCGCGCGACGGGCGTCGTCGCCGGCTGCCTCACAGAGTTCGGCCGGAACGATCCAGCGATCGCGGCCGGTCGGCAGTGTACCGAGCGCCGGGGACGGAAACCAGGTGTCGAGCACGGTGCCGTCGGTGGCGACGGTCGCGAGACCGTACCCCCACGCCTGGGTCGGTGCGGCTGTGACGTTTTCGGTAAGAACGGAGGGCATACCTCTAGGTTAGTAGAGTGACTTCTAGACTTCCGGCCCCAGCGAAACTCACCGTACTCGACCTGACGGCGACGTCGGTCGAACTGACCAGGCAAATTTGCGATATGGAGTCGGTCTCCGGCAACGAGACCGCACTGGCCGACGCGATCGTCGTCGCGCTGGAGGGCTTCGAGCACCTCGAAATCATTCGCGATGGCGACACCGTCGTCGCTCGCACCAACCTGAATCGTGCCCAGCGCGTCGTCATCGCCGGCCACATCGACACCGTTCCGCTCAACGACAACCTGCCGACCCGCTACGAGACCATCGACGGCGTCGACTACCTGTGGGGCCGCGGCACCACCGACATGAAGGCCGGCGTCGCCGTGCAACTCAAGCTCGCCGCCGAACTGAGCGCCCCCGGCGTCGACGTGACCTGGATGTGGTATGACCACGAAGAAGTCTCCGACGAACTCAACGGCCTCGGCCGTCTGGCCCGTAACCGGCCCGACCTGTTCAAGGGCGATTTCGCCATTCTCGGCGAACCGACCAAGAGCCAGATCGAGGGCGGCTGCAACGGCAACCTGCGGGTCGAGATTCGCTGTTTCGGACTGCGCTCGCACTCCGCGCGCAGCTGGGTCGGCGAGAACGCCATCCACAAGGCTGCAGCCATTCTGAACATTTTGGCCGGGTATCAGGCCCGCGAGGTCGAGGTCGAAGGCCTCGTCTACCGCGAGGGACTCAACGCGGTCGGCATCACCGGCGGCGTCGCCGGCAATGTCATCCCGGACGAGTGCATGGTACACGTCAACTACCGCTTCGCTCCGAGCCGCAGCGGCGATGAGGCTGTCGCTCATCTGCGCGAGTTGTTCGCCGGCTACGACCTAACGGTCGTGGACCGTGCCGAGGGCGCCCGGCCCGGCCTCGACGCCCCGCTCGCCCGCGAATTCCTCGCCGCCGTCGGCGGTATCGCCAGGCCCAAATACGGTTGGACCGATGTCGCTCGCTTCTCGGCCCTCGGAGTTCCGGCCGTCAACTACGGGCCCGGTGACCCGCTCAAGGCGCACGCCGATGACGAGCGCGTGGCCGTAGAAGAGATCACGGCCTGCGAGAGCGGTCTGCGCGCCTGGCTGAGCGCATCCGTTCGCTAACGCAGCGACAGAACAATGACTGAGCGGATGCTGCGCTCCCGCAGCCAGGCCACCCGCCGCCCACACTTCCACCGCCCGCCCGCCCACCTGATACCCGCCACCTGGCACGCCCGCTATCGGCTGACTCCGTGGTGGGGCAAGGTGATCGCGGTCTGGGCGCTGTCGCGCGTGGTCACGACGAGCCTTGTCGTTATTCTGGCGAGCGTGCAGGGCCCCAACGCGTGGACCGGCGCGAGCCCGAAATACACCGACTTTGCCAATATGTGGGACGGCAACTGGTACAACATCGTCGCTGTTGTCGGCTACCCGAGTGTGCTGCCCGTAACCGAGACCGGTCAGGTCGGTGAGAATGCTTGGGCGTTCATGCCGGGATACCCGGTACTGGCGCGACTGCTGATGGAACTGACCGGGTTCACCTGGGCGCCGGTGGCGGTGTTCGTCTCGGTCGTCTTCAGCCTCGGCACCGCCCTGCTGTTCTACCGGCTGATGGCCCGGGTTCAGTCGCCGGCCACGGCCCTGTTCGCGGTCGTGCTGTTCTGTGTCGCCCCGCTGTCGCCCCTGTTGCAGTTCGCCTACGCCGAGTCGATGTACCTTTTCTTTCTGACCCTCGCGCTCTACCTGCTGCTCGAACGCCACTATTGGCTGCTGTTTCCGGTGATCGCGGTGATGGCCCTGACCCGGCCGAGCGGGCTGGCCTTCGCGCTCGCGCTCGGGCTGCACGTGATCTATCGGTTCGTCACGCGCGGGCGTGACCCTTTTGCGCCTCGAGAACGGATGCTGGCGGCATCCGTTACCCTGTTCAGTGCGCTGCTGGGGCTGGTCTGGCCGCTCGCTGCCTGGGCGGTGACCGGCGACCTGATGGCCTATACCGACACGGAACTCGCTTGGCGAGCACCCTACATCGGCTATCAGGAGCTCGTGCCGTTCACGGCCTGGTTCCAGAGCGGCGTCTGGTGGCTCGGCAGCCCGTTGGGCATCGTCGTGGTGACCGCGCTGATTCTGGCCTTCGCCCTGCTGCTCTTCACACCCGCTGTACGGCGTCTCGGCGTTGACCTGCGGCTGTGGCTGGCGAGCTACGCTCTGTACCTGCTCGCGGTGTTTTTTCCCCAGTCGAGCACTTTTCGGCTGCTCATGCCGATGTTTCCGCTGCTCGGCGCGGCCGCGATGCCGCGTAACCGGGCCTATCGCGTGGCGATCGTTTTGGTCTGCGCGGCCGGGCAGTGGGGCTGGCTGCTGATCTGCTGGGGAGTGGACGGCTACGACTGGACGCCGCCTTAAACGACCGCGAAAGGGCCCTAATTTACGTCTCGGGCCGAGATAGTCGATAATGGGTATACAAAGACGAATGGAAGGGGAGTTCATGGCGGCCATGAAACCACGGACCGGAGACGGTCCAATGGAGGCGGTAAAAGAGGGGCGCCTGATCATCGTGCGTGTACCGCTCGAAGGTGGGGGTCGGCTCGTTGTCTCAGTCAACGACGCCGAGGCCAAGGAACTTCACGATGCACTCGCAGGGGTTGTCGCTGCGGCGAAGTAGCGTTTTTCGAGTACAGAACATAAAAAGAACGGCTGCTCGCGCAGCCGTTCTTTTTATGTATGGGAGGTTAAGCGTTGAGCTTGGTGATCTGCAGCAGTCCGTCGCCGACGGGGGAGAGCGCGCTGATCACGGCGCTCGACCCGGCGATCTCGGTCAGCAGCGTGCGGAAACCGGTGGCGACGTCGTCGCGCTGCGCGGGGTCGGCGACGCGTCCGCGCCACAGGGCATGCGCCACGAGTACGGTTCCGCCCGGGCGGGCCAGGCGCAGGCCATGTTCGACGTATTCGATGACCGACTGCGGGTCGGCGTCCACGAACACAATATCGTAAGAATTTTCGTTCATGCGGGGCAGCACCTCGCCGGCCTTCCCGGTGATCAGGCGAACCCGGTTGGCCGGAATCTTCGCCTCGGTGAAATTGGCCTTGGCGTGCTGCAGATGATCGACCTCGGTATCGATCGAGGTCAGGGTGGCGCCGGGCGCGCCAGTGAGCAGCCAGATCCCCGATACTCCGGCCCCGGTACCGACCTCGAGGATGCTGCGCGCCCCGGTGGCGGCGGCGATCACGGCGGATTGTGCGCCCACCGAGGGTGCAATCGCGTCGATTCCGAGTTCGAGGGATTGTTGACGTGCGCGCGAGATGGCTTCGGATTCGACGACACAGTCGTCGGAGAACTTCCAGTTCAATTCAATGTCAGACACAAATAACTCCAGTAGATGATTAGCTCAAGACTAGGGCCGAGGTGGGCATGGTCCATGGATGCCCCGCCGGGCAGATATTCTAGGGACATGTTTGGGCTGACATTCGAGAAGATTCTGCTGATCGGGATCATCGCCGTCTTCTTGCTCGGTCCCGACAAATTGCCGCACTATGCCGCCCAACTCGCTCGCCTCGTGCGCCAGCTGCGCGACATGGCCAACGGTGCCAAAGATCGCATGCGTGACGAGATGGGTCCGGAGTTCGACGATCTGGACTGGAAAAAACTCGACCCGCGGCAGTATGACCCGCGACGCATCATTCGAGAAGCCCTCGCCGATGAAGACCCGGTCAAGGAGCAATCCGCGTCGATTTCCCGGGCCGAGCCCAACCCAGACGGCGCCTATCTGAAACGCAAACGTGCCAGGGAAGCCGCCCTGACCGCGCTCGAGCCGGCCCCGTTCGACTCTGAGGCCACCTAACGCTCTAAGGAGAACGGATGACCGAGTCGAAGCAGCCCAAACGAGTGAAAAAGTCTGTCTACGAGGCCGAACTGGCCCGGCTGCAGGCCGAACTGGTCACGATGCAGCAGTGGGTGAAGGCGTCCGGTGCCCGCGTTGTGGTGATCTTCGAGGGCCGCGATGCCGCCGGCAAGGGTTCGGCGATCAAGCGCATCACCGAATATCTCAACCCTCGGGTCGCTCGCATCGTCGCCCTGCCGATGCCGACCGAGCGCCAGCGCGGCCAGTGGTATTTTCAGCGGTATCTCGAGCACCTTCCTTCGACCGGTGAAATCGTGCTGATGGACCGATCCTGGTACAACCGGGCCGGCGTCGAGCGGGTGATGGGCTACTGCAGCTCCGACGAATATCGCCGGTTTCTGCACCAGACACCCCTGTTAGAACGGATGCTCGTCGAAGATGGAATTCTGCTGGTCAAGTACTGGTTCTCGGTGTCTGACCTGGAGCAGGAACGACGGTTTCGCTCCCGGCAGAAGGACCCGATGCGGCGTTGGAAGCTCTCCGAAACGGATGTGTTGTCGATCACCAAGTGGGTCGAGTATTCCAAGGCTAAGGACGAGATGTTCGTGCACACCGGCATCGCCGAAGCGCCTTGGTGGGTGGTCGAGAGTGAGGACAAGCGGGCCAGTCGGTTGAACGTGATCAGCCATCTGCTCTCGCTCGTGCCCTACGAGAAAACGGACCCGCCGAAGGTGCACATTCCGCCCAGACCACCGGCTTCGGACTATGAACGGCCGCCGCGGGAGGAGAACCATCAGATTCCCGACCATGCGGCGACGTTGGTGAAGCCGAAGGAATAAGGCTCCGCAGGGCGGTTTCCCCGGGCGGTTCCATCGAGTCGGCTAGTGCGGCGTGAGGCCTAGACTGCGGCCCGCCAGCCCGCGTGCCCGCGTTTTCATGCGGTGCGCGAGCTCCAGAATGACGCGAGCGGCCGGGTCGTCGGGCGCGCCGAGCACAACAGGGAGTCCGGCATCACCGCCGCTGCGCAAGGCCAGGCTCAGCGGAACCTGCGCTAGCACCGGCACTGGAACATCTTGGCCGACGGAGAGGCGCGTGGCGACCTCAGCGCCGCCGCCTGAACCGAACAGCTCGAGCAGGCTACCGTCGGGCTGCACCATCGCCGACATGTTCTCGATCACGCCGTAGACGCTCTGCCCCGTCTGGCGGGCAACGATTCCGCTGCGCTCGGCCACGTCCGCCGCCGCGGACTGTGGCGTGGTCACAACGATGACCTCGGCGTGGGGGAGCAGCTGGCCGACCGTGATGGCGACGTCGCCGGTGCCCGGTGGAAGATCGAGCAGCAGCACGTCGAGGTCGCCGAAGTACACGTCGGTCAGGAACTGTTTGATCGTGCGGTGCAGCATCGGTCCGCGCCAGGCGACCGCGGCCGACGCGTCGTCGATGAACATGCCTATCGAGATGACCTTCACGTCGTGCGCGATCGGCGGCAAAATCATGTCGCCGACCTGGGTCGGTTTGACTGCGAGGCCGTCGTGCACCAGGCCGAGCAGACCGGGAATACTGAAACCGTGCACGTCGGCGTCTACGATTCCCACTCGCAGGCCTTCGCCGGCGAGCGCAACAGCCAGGTTCGCGGTGACGGTGGACTTGCCGACGCCACCCTTACCGCTCGTGATCGCATAGACGCGGGTGAGCGACTCCGGGCCGAACTGCACGCTGCGTGCTACCTGGCCGCCGCGCAGTTTCTCAGTCAGTGCGGTGCGTTGCTCGCGGGTCATGATCGCGACCTCGACGCTCGCGCGCCCCGGTCCGCATACCGACTCGGCGGCGGCGAGAACGTCGCTCTCGATCCGCACAGCGGCCGGACAACCGGCAATGGTCAAGCGGATGCCGACGTTCACCTGCCCGTCGTCGCTCACCGTCACCCCGGACACCATGTCGAGGTCGGTGATGGGCTTGCGAATCTCGGGGTCGGTCACCCGGGCCAGGGCGATGAAGACGCGCGAGCGGATGCTATCGTTCGTTGAAATCAGTGGATCAAGAGTCATACGGTGGGGCGGCTTTCCTTGGTGCTGTCTGGGTCTGTGCGTTCGTCCAAATGCTCAAGCAACGCGCGCAGTTCCGCGCGAATGAAGTCCTTCGACGCCATGTCCTTGATGGCGATGCGCAGCGCCACAACCTCGCGGGCGAGGTATTCGGTATCGGCGAGGGTGCGTTCGGCCCGCTGACGGTCTTGTTCGAACTGCACCCGGTCGCGGTCGTCCTGCCGGTTCTGCGCGAGCAGAATCATCGGAGCAGCATAGGACGCCTGCATGGACAGCACGAGGGTGAGCGCGATGAAGCCGAGGGCGACCGAGTCGAAGCGCCACGCCACCGGCGCCAGAGTGTTCCAGGAGATCCAGGCGACGGCGAACAGGGTGAGCCCGAGCAGAAACCACGGGGTTCCCATGCCGCGGGCGATGGCCTCGGTGAAGCGGCCGAACCGGTCCCGGCTGTGGCCGCCGTTGCGCCCGAGACCCACGAGGTTGCCGGTTCGCAATCCTTTGGGCGCATCGAGGCGCAGGTCGGCGCGATTATTGCGGGCCACGAGTCGTCCTTTGCGCTCCGGGTAGTGGGATACTGCCGGTTCTCATCTCGCTGCGGGCGGCGGCGCGTCGACGCACGTCGTCATTACCGTCATGGCTGCGCCAGTCGTCGGGCAGCAAGTAGTCGAGCACGTCATCAATCGTCACCACCCCGACCAGTCGGTAGTTCTCATCGACCACGGGCACCGATACGAGGTCGTAGCTCGCCAGAATACGGCTGACTTCGGCGGCCGACGTGTCGGCGGTCACCGGATCCAGACCCGCGTCGAGCAGCGTGCCGAGCCGCTCGTGGGGTGGGTAGCGCAGCATCCGCTGAAAATGGACCATGCCCAGAAAACGACCGGTGGGTGCTTCGTAGGGGGGCAGAGTCACGCAGATCGCCGCGCCGAGTGCTGGGGCAAGATCGTGACGACGGATGCGCGCGAGCCCTTCGGCGACGGTGGCATCGGCCGAGACAATAATCGGCTCGGTCGTCATGAGGCCGCCGGCCGTGTCGGGGGCGTAGGAGAGCAGAAACCGCACGTCTTCGGCTTCTTCGGGCTCCATCAGGTCGAGCAGCTGCTCGCCACGCTCCTCGGGCAGCTGGGCGATCAGGTCGGCCGCATCGTCGGGCTGCATCTGATCAAGCACATCGGCGGCGCGGGCATCGCCGAGGCTGGTCAGAATGCCGACCTGATCGGTCTCGGGCATTTCCTCGAGCACGTCGGCGAGGCGATCGTCGGGCAGCTCACCGGCCACCTCGAACATGCGCTCGCGCGGCAGATCGAGCAGGGTATTGGCGAGGTCGGCCGGTTTCAAATCGGAATAGGTCGCGATGAGGTGTTCGGCGGACTGTGCCTGGCCTTCGGTCTCTTTCTCGCGGACCTCGGCCCAGGTTGCGAAGGTCGTGATGCCCTTGACAAAGGGGGAGGCGCTGGTCTTTGGGCGACGCACGAAGAGCTGGCTGATCGCCCAGTCGGCCTCCGTACCCTCCTTGATCGCGACGTCTTCAATGGTGGCTTCGCCCGAGCCGTCAGTGAAGAGCACCTTGCGGCCGAGAAGTTCGGCGATGACGCGCACCTCGCCGCCGCGCTGCTCATAGCGGCGCACATTGATGAGGCCGGTCGTGATGATCTGGCCGCTGCCGATGCTGGTGACCCGGTTGATTGACACGAACACGCGTCGTTTACCGGGGATCTCCACGATCAATCCGACGACGCTGGGCGGGTCATTTTTTCGATACACCACAAGAACATCGCGCACCTTGCCCACGCGGTCGCCCGCGGGGTCGAAAACGGTGCACCCGGCCAGTCGGGCGACAAAAACTCTTGTGGAACTCACAATATAAATGTAGGCCACTGGTGCGACATTGGCGGCCCGGCACGACTTCCCCGTGTCGGCTACTAGCCCGACAATGGCGGCCAGGCACGAATTGCTGGCACGGAATAGGGTTGCGCTCATGACCGTTTGCAAACTTGTCCATGATTTCCGTCGAAGGCTGGTAGAAACGGTCGCTGCACGGTGCTCGGCCGGGCCCGCTTTCCGGGCGCAGGGCGAGCGTTGAGCTTTCTGGCGAAGGGCGGCATTCCTGCGGCAAGGCGAGCCGTGCAATTGATCTGGAGCGCAGTCGCACCCGACTACAGCAAAGTCGGCGACAGCGCCGCCGCCGGCCGGGCTCTCACCGGCCTCCTGAACGCAGCGCACGACATCGTCGCCTATCGGCAATTATCGATCAAGGCCGAATCCATCCACCTGGTCTCCGGCGACCGGATGAGCTACCTGAAATTTGCGGTCGCAACCGATCGCACCGCAGACAATGCCGTCTCGCTGTCCCATCTCTTGGCACTCAACGCTGAGGAAGCACGGGGCCTCGGCGACCTGATCGGCGGAAAAGCGCCGTTTCGCTCACTCCGCATCGTTATCCTCTCCCTGGAGGGGGACTTCGCCATCACCCGGCTCGACCTGGACCCCGAGAGCCCGGGAGGTGTCTCGTGGTATGGTCCGTTCGACCGCAAGCTCTTCAACGACATTGCTCTGGGCTTTGCGCTCTTCGTCACCCACATGGTGGCCAATGTCTTTGATGACGACGACGGTGAGGAGACGTTCGCCGAGTCCATTGAATGGATAACCTGAGGTGCGCGCTCAGGCAGGTCAACAGGTCTGCGTGAAAGAATGATGCTATGAGCAACCAGAGTCTGTTTCCCCGGCGTCGCCCAGTTTTGCCTCCCGTGTTGCCGCGCGGCGAGGTGCTCGGGACGTACAGCACCTATGCCGATGCGCAGAGCGCGGTCGACGCGCTCGCCAAGGCGGACTTTCCGGTGAAGCAGCTGGCGATCGTCGGCAACGACCTCAAGAGTGTCGAGCGCGTGACCGGCAAACTCACCTACGGCCGGGTCGCGCTCGCTGGCGCGGCATCCGGTGCCTGGTTGGGAATCTTCTTCGGGATTCTATTCTTTTTGTTCTCGCCGACCGGATCGAGCCTGCCGTTCGTCTTCGCCGCCCTGATCATGGGTGCCGGTTTCGGCATGCTACTCGGCATTACGAGCTACGCGATCAACCGCCGCCGCCGCGACTTTACCTCGACCATGCAGGTCATCGCGACCAACTACCAGATCATTGTCGACGTTGAGCTGGTCAACCGGGCCCGCAACCTGCTCGCGGGCTTCCGCCAGGCCGAGCCAGCACCCGTGGTACCCACGGTGACCCCACCGGCGACCCCACCCGTGACCCCACCCGTGGATCCACCCACCCCCAACTAACTCACGCTAGAGCGGGAAAATATTTGCTTCGGCAGGGCTGAAGCAAACATTATCCCGCTCTAGCGAACCTGTTAGCGCTGGGCTTTGGCGATCCAGGCCTCTACTTCACTCGCGGTGCGGGGGATCGCTGCTGAGAGGTTCTCGGCACCCGTCGCGGTCACCAGAATGTCGTCTTCGATGCGCACGCCGATGCCGCGGAATTCAGCCGGCACGGTGAGGTCGTCGGGCTGAAAGTACAGCCCGGGTTCGATCGTGAAGACCATGCCCGGTTCGAGCACGCCGTCCATATACATATCCCGGCGCGCCTGCGCGCAGTCGTGCACGTCGATGCCGAGGTGGTGGCTGGTACCGTGCACCATGTAGCGGCGGTGCTGGCCGTTGTCCGGAAGCAGGGCCTCCTCCGCGGTGACCGGGAGCATTCCCCACTCAGCGGTGCGCTTCGCGATGACCTGCATCGCGGCGGCGTGCACGTCGCGAAAGATGGCGCCGGGGCGAACGACGGCCAGAGCGGCATCCGCTGCCTCGCGCACGGTTTCGTAGACCTGGCGCTGTACGTCGCTGTAGACACCATTCACTGGGAGGGTACGCGTGATGTCGGCGGTGTAGTAGCTGTCGAGTTCGACGCCGGCGTCGATGAGAATCAGGTCGCCGGGAGCTACGACGCCGTCGTTGCGGGTCCAGTGCAGAATACAGGCGTGCGGGCCGGAGGCGGCAATAGTGTCGTAGCCGACCGTGTTGCCGTCGCTGCGAGCGCGGGTGTTGAACACGCCTTCTACCAGGCGCTCTCCACGCGCGTGCACGCTCGACCGTGGAAGGTCGGCAATGACATCGTTGAAGCCGCGCGAGGTGGCCGCGATGGCCAGGCGCATCTGCGCAATTTCGAAGGCGTCTTTCACGAGGCGAAGTTCGGAGAGGCCGAGGGCCAGACCGGCGTCGGGTTCGTGTTCGGCGTTGATTTCGATGCTGAACGGTGAATCGGTGGCGTTGCTGCTGAGCACCCGCTCGGCGGCGAAACGCAGACGGGCTTCGTCGACCTGCTCGGTGAAGTTCGGGTCGGCTTCACGCAGCACGAGGGTTTCGCTATCGACGACCTTCAGCACGGCGGCGAGCTCGGCGATGCCGCGCACCTCAAGGGAGAGGTCGCTGGCGACCTGGGCGACGGATGGACGCGGTCCGATCCAGAATTCGCCGATGTCGGGGTTGGCGTAGAACTCGTCGGAGTCACGACCGGCCCGCTCGCGAAAGTACAGGGTAGCGTCGTGGCCGCCGGCGGCCGCCGGTTCCAGCACGAGCACGGCGCCGGGTTCACTGTCGCTGCCCCAGCCCGTGAGGTGGGAGAAGGCCGAGTGGGCGCGGAAAGCGTAGTCGGTGTCGTTGGAGCGCTGCTTGAGGCGGCCGGCCGGAATGATCAGGCGCTGGCCCGGGTACTGCGCGGACAGCCGAGCGCGACGTTCGGCGGCGAACGGCGCCTGCTCGCGGGCTGGGGGCAGAACGTCGGTGCGTTCGGCCCACCCGCTCGCGATGAAAGCTTTGAAGCCGGTAGACCCCGGAGTGGTCGAACGGTTTTCGTTCGAACGCGCGGCAGGAATAAATGCGGGAGCAGTAGTATCAGCCATTCCCCCATTCTCGCACCGCACTCTGGTCAGCCCCCGATCTGGTGCTGCAGATGCTGCGATAAGTGGATCCTGCGTGACTGTCCGAAATTATCTGGCCGGCGTCAGTGTCGCTACGATCGGTCGGTGATCGCTTCCGGCCTCGTCGAGCGACTCGATCACCTGCAGGCCGGAAACCCGCCAGTTGGGGGTGGCCATCACGTGATCGATCGGGCTGCCGAGCAGCGCGGGCAACGCGGTCGGCCAGGTGCCGACGGATGCTGCACCGACGGACAGCGCCGCATCCGAGCAGTTGCCGAGCACCGAGTCGCCGCCGCTCGCGCGGTCCGCCATATGGTCGAGCGTGGAATTGAAGTCGCCCGCCATGATCACGTCGTCGCCCTGGCACTGGGTAGCGAGCCAGTCCAGATCGCTGCGCCAGTTCGACATCTCATACTGAATCGGCGCAACGGCATGCACCGCCACAATGGTGGGGCCGGAACCGTCGACCGGTTCGGCCACGACGGTCGGCAGCACGTTGGTGTTGCCGGGCGGCCCGGACCCGGCCGCGTTGGTGACCGCGTAGGCGCCCAGGTCGGGGCTGATCAGCACGGTGGTGGAGCGGGCCTTGGAGACCAGATCGAAGGCCAGGGTGTGTACCCACATAGGGCGGCCAGCGTCGCGCATCGCTTCGGCGATCAGAATGCCGGTCTCCTCCGTCGTTTCGGGCAGGGTCACGACATCGGCGTTGTGGGCCAGCGCTTGCGCGGCGATGACCGCGGCACCGGGAGCGTCTCCGAGCGTGTTCCAACTGAGCACGGTGACGGAGTCGGCATCCGCTTCGGCGCTGACCAGACCCTCGGTGGGCGATACCGTCGTCGAGAAACCGCGGGAGGCCAGAACGCCGACGTTGGCGATACCGAACAGGGCGAGCAGCACCATGGCCACTCCCAATGTTCGACGGTGCGGAAGAATGAACCGCAGTACGGCGAGCAGAACGAGCCCGACGACCGCGCCGATGACGGCCACGGCGCGAAAGGAGACCAGATGGGCGACGACCCAGCTGTTATGCAAGCCGAACGCTTGCGGCCAGGTCACGACCAGCAGGATGACGGCGGCACCGATCAGAATCAGTGCCCGAAGGAGTCTGGTGAACATTATTCTGAACCCTAGATCAGTATTCTGGGGAATAACTCGTGCCGTGGGCGGTGGTGAACGGGCGCAGGTGTCCAACTAGCATGGGGTCATGGCAGTCGCGCGGCAATTTCGGGGTCCGATCGACCTTCACGCACACTCGAGCGTGTCCGACGGTACCGAAACTCCGGCGGAGCTCGTGCACGCCGCGGCCGTGGCAGGGCTCGGCACGATCGCTCTCACCGACCATGATTCGTCGGCTGGCTGGGCTGAGGGTTCCGCGGCCGCACGCATCGAGCACCTGACACTTATTCCGGGAATGGAATTTAGCACCCGGGTGCGGTATTCCAGCGTGCACCTTTTGGCATATCTTTTTGACCCGGACGATTCTGCGCTGCTGGCCGAGATGACCCGCGTTCGTGCAGCCCGGCTCAGCCGGGCCGAGGAGATGGTCGCCCGCATCGGAGTGGATTACGACCTGAGCTGGGACGACGTGCTCGCCCAGACCACTCCTGAAGCCACGGTCGGGCGGCCGCATATCGCCGATGCTCTCGTGGCTCGCGGGCACGCCCTCAATCGCAGCGCGGCCTTCGCCGACATTCTGCACTGGAAGGCCGGTTATTTTCAACCGCACTACGCCCCCGAGCCCCTGCGAGCGATCGAACTCGTGCGCGCAGCCGGGGGAGTGCCGGTCATCGCCCACCCCGCCACCCGCGGCATCGGCGACGTCGTCGCTGAATCCAGCTTGAAGACGATGGTCGACGCCGGACTGTTCGGGCTTGAACTCGAGCATCGCGAGAACAATCCGGAGCCCACCAAACGGCTGCACGAGCTCGCCGCCAAATTCGGGCTGTACGTCACGGGTTCAAGCGATTATCACGGCACCGGCAAGCCCAACCTGCTCGGCGAGAACACCACAGCCCCCGACGTTCTCGACCGCATCATCGCCGAGGGCCGCGGCTCGGCTCCGGTTTACGGCTGATTGCTTGTTCGAGTGGCGCTGCGCAGCGACTAGATTGTGCTGCCGGTCTGCGGCGAGCGACGACGGGTGCGACTGCGACGCAGCGGGGCGTTATTGCCGTCGTGGTGCTCGGCTCCACCGCCATCGTGTGTTCCGGCGGCCGGAGTCGCCGCCGGGGCATCCGGGTTCGTGCTGGAGCCGACGCGGGTGCGTGACCGGGCGGGGCGACTGGCGTCGGCGGCGGCCGGGCTCGTCGCTGGCCGGTCGGAACCGGTGCGCGCAGAGTCGCCACGGCCGGAGCTACGACCGCTCTCGGAGCGACCGGAGCGTGCCGCGCCGGATCGGCTGCCCACTCCGGCAGAACGAGATGCGCCGGTACGTCCGGCCCCGCCGGTGCGAGCGTCACCCACGGTGACCTCCTTCACCGGGGTGGCGCGCAGGCGGCCCTTGGAACCGGCTGGAATGTTCAGGTCGGTGTAAAGATGCGGTGACGAGGAGTACGTCTCCATCGGTTCCGGCTGGCCAAAGTCCAAGGCCTTATTGATGAGCGACCACTTGTGCAGGTCGTCCCAGTCGACGAAGGTGACGGCGATTCCGGTCTTGCCGGCACGACCCGTGCGGCCGACGCGGTGCAGGTAGGCCTTCTCGTCTTCGGGAATGGTGTGGTTGATCACGTGGGTGACGTCTTCCACGTCGATGCCGCGCGCGGCGACATCCGTCGCGATGAGGATGTCTTTCTTGCCGCTCTTGAAGCTGGCCATGGCGCGTTCGCGCTGTTCCTGGTTCAGGTCGCCGTGCACTGCGGTGGCGTTGAAGCCACGGTCGCCGAGTTCCTCGACGAGCTTCGCGGCGGCACGCTTGGTGCGGGTGAAGATGATGGTCTTGCCGCGGCCCTCGGCCATGAGGATGCGGCCGATGACCTCGTCCTTGTCCATGTTGTGGGCACGGTAGACCAGGTGCTCGATGTTGGCCTGCATGAGGCCCTCGTCGGGATCGGTCGCGCGAATGTGAATCGGGCGGTTCATGAAACGACGGGCCAGGGCCACGATCGGTCCGGGCATCGTTGCCGAGAACAGCATGGTGTGGCGGGTCGCCGGAGTCTGCGCGAAGAGCTTCTCAATGTCGGAGAGAAAACCGAGGTCGAGCATCTTGTCGGCCTCATCGAGCACCATTTCGCGCACGTTGGCGAGGGTGAGCAAACGCTGGCCGGCGAGGTCGAGCAGACGGCCAGGGGTGCCGACGACGATCTGAGCGCCAGCCTTGAGCTGTTCGATCTGATCTTCATAGGCCTTGCCGCCGTAGATGGAGACAATCTTGGTATTACGGTTCGCCGCGGCAAGTTCGAGGTCTTCGGAGACCTGCACGCACAGTTCGCGGGTCGGCACGACGATGAGGGCCTGCACACCGGGCTCCGGGTCGATTCCGAGGCGCTGAATTACCGGAAGTCCAAAGCCGAAGGTCTTTCCGGTGCCGGTCTTGGCCTGACCGATGATGTCCTGGCCGGCGAGGGCGAGGGGGATGGTCTGGGTCTGAATCGGGAACGGTTCGAGGATGCCCGTGGCGGCGAGGGAGTCGACCATGTCCTGGTCAATATTAAGTTCAGAGAAAGTCACGAATGTATGCCTGTCATTAACTGGAAGCGAAGTGCGCCCGTTTTTGCGTCTCGGGCAGCGGCCGCCGATCCTTGTCGGCGACGTAATTCCACCTTACTGCCCCGTCTGGACAGCGGCCACAGGCGCGCTGTTCTAAACTAGGCCCGTGGTCACGTGGTTCGGTCGGCGCCCGCAGCGCAATGAAGCTCCGAGGCTTTCGGCCCGCGGGGCGCCCCAGCCAGCCGAAAAAGTAGACATCAGTTCGCTCGCACCGGGCGTGCAACATTTTCTCGGCCAGGCCGCTTACAGTGAGCTCGGCGAATTCGATAGCCTGGCCCGCGCGGTGGCGACCGCACCGAACCTCGCAGTGAAAGAAGGCCTCAGCGCCGCTGCTGGTCGGGCGCTGAGCAAGCACCACGGACTGATCACCGAGATTCGTCGACGCGGCCACGAACCAGCCGTCGAGATGGCCCCGTTCGTCCTGAGCCTCGATGCGTTCCGCGCGAAAACGGCCGGTACTGACTGGCATGAATTACTGCTGAGCTGCTACCTGGTTGGTGGCTTGCTCGACGACTTCTTCATTCGGCTGTCCGACGGCCTGCCGCGTGATATCGGGCCTCGCGTCGCGCAATTGCTGGGCGAGGATTCCGGTACCGACGTGCTCATTCACGAGCTACAGACCGCGATCGAAAACGACCAGGCGCTCGGCTCACGGCTGGCGATGTGGGGCCGTCGGCTCGTCGGTGACACCCTGCTCGTGGCCAGGTCGGCCACTGATCTGGCGAACGCTCCCGCAGACAGCAATGAGGCACGCATCGAACCGGTCTTCACCGAACTCATCGCGGCGCACACCCGCCGCATGGACGGCCTCGGCCTCACTGCATAAAAATGTGAGACTAGGCCGTTCCGGTTTTGGCGAGGGCTTGCAGCAGCCGCTGATCGGCGTGAATGCGTCGCCGGCTGATCAGAAGATTCAGCACAACGGATGCAGTACAGGCGGCCCCGAGGGACACCCACCAGATCCATCCGCCGGCCCAATTCCAGCCGAGCCAGGTCAGTGCGACCCAGACAAAGGATGCCGCGGCCGTTCCGATCGCCGGGACCAGCACCGAGCCCTGGGTGGAGCGTCCGGGTAAGAAGTACCGTGCGCCGAGGCCTATGAGCGTGCCGAACAGCGCGACGAACAACAACTCCATGGCGTTTTAGGCGACGAAGCCGACGCGGCGCGACTCTTCGCTGCCGAGTTCCACGTAGGCGAGCCCAACGGTCGGAACGATGTAGACGCGACCCTTGCTGTCGCTGAGCTTCAGATAGCCGGTCTGACCGGAGAGGGCCGCCGCAACGGTCTCCTCAATCTCGGTCGCTGGCTGCGAAGTCTCAAAACCGATCTCCCGGGGAGAGTTGAAAATACCAATGCGAATATCCACCGAACTGCCTTTCGTAGCCTTGCGCCCAGATTACGACAGAACGCGCCCCCGCCCTGACCGATTTCACTGTCGGCGCAACCCGTTACCGTTGAAATGTGACCAACCACGACCTCGACGCCGACCAGCAGGCCGTTCTCGACCTCCCCGAAGCGGAGAGCGCCGCCGTTATTGGTGCGCCCGGCTCCGGCAAGACCACCACACTCGTCGAACTCGTCGCCGACCGAGTGTTGAACCGGGGGTATTCACCGAGCGAGGTGCTGGTCTTGGTTCCGACGCGCGCCGGTGCCACCGTGCTACGCGACCGGATCGCGCTGCGCCTGGCCGTGCCGACCAACGGACCGCTAGCTCGCAGCGCCAACTCCGTGGCCTTTCAAATCGTGCGCTCCGCGGTCGCCCAGGCCGGTGGGCCGACTCCGACCCTGCTCACCGGCGGCGAGCAGGACCAGATCATCGCCGAACTGCTACAGGGCCATCTAGACGACGAGACGGCCGGAGCGCCGAGCGGCCCGGTTTGGCCGACCACTCTTGGCGCGGATGTGCGCAGTCTCCGCGGTTTTCGTACCGAACTGCGCGATCTGATGATGCGCGCCGTGGAATATGGCGTCACCCCGGGCCAGTTGGAGCGTCTCGGCCTGGGCCGGCCGGAGTGGGTGGCTGCTGCCGAGTTTATTCGCGGCTACGAAGAGGCCAAGGACCAAGCCCGCCCAGAGCAGTACGACTCTACCGAGCTCGCCCGCTATGCAGCGGCGATCGTGGCCAGAGCCGAGGCCGGCCCGGCCGGGGCTGCGACGCTCGGCACCCTGGCCGGACTGCGTCTGATCGTGCTCGACGATGCCCAGGAAGTCACCCAGGCCACGCTCACCCTGCTGGCGCAGTTCCAGGCGCGCGGAGTCGCGATCATCGCCGTTGGCGACCCCGACATCAGCACCGGTTCATTCCACGGTGCGCATCCCGATGCCCTCGGCCGCCTCGGTCAGTACCTCGGCATCGGCGCGGTCGGTACGCCGGTGCGGACCTCCGCCGGCACCGCGGCGGCTTTGCCTTTCGGCGGGATAGCGCCGCCGATCGTGCTCGGCACCGTTTACCGCCATGGCGCGGGCATCCGTCAGGTGATTCAGCAGATCACCAGCCGCATCGGCGCGGCCGCGGCCGGCACCCAGCGCGCGGCGGGCAGCGTGCTGGCTGCGCCCGACGTGGTGAGCGAGATTGCTGTCGAAGGCTCCGATGATCCTGCGCTCTCGGCCCCGAGCGCAGTGACCACGCCGGACGTCGTCCCCGAACCATCCGTGCACACCGTCATCGCGACCAGCCCGGCCGACCAGCTCGCGGTGATCGCCCGGCTGCTGCGCGAGCGGCACGTGATCGACGACATTCCGTGGTCGCGCATGGCCGTGATTGTGCGCACCGGTTCGCTCGTTCCGTCGATATCCAAGGGGCTCGCCGCTCTCGAGGTGCCGACGCAGGTGTCGACTGCCAGCACGGCGCTGCGCGACGAGTACGCCGTGAAGGCATTTATTCTCGCCCTCGAGGTCGCCCTCGGCCGTAAACAGCTCGACTCCGAGGCCGCGATCGAGCTGCTGCGCGGCCCGCTCGGCGGCCTCGACCCGATCACCCTGCGTCGGCTGCGCGCCGCACTGCGTCAACAGGAGTTGGGGCAACACGAGCTAGGCGAACACGAGCTAGGCGACGACATCCCCTCCCCGCGCAGCGCCGATGAACTGCTCGTCGTCGCCCTGCACGACCCCGAGCTGCTCGCTACCATCGACAACCGCACCGCCCGCCGCGCAGCCGGTTGCGGAGCGAGCCTGCGCCAGGCCGCCATCGAGTATGCGGCCGGCGCGACCATCGAAGAACTTCTTTGGGGCCTGTGGCAGCGCAGTGGCCTCGACCGCGAATGGAAGGAACAGTCCACCAGCACCGGAATCGTCGCCGACGAGGCCAACCACAACCTCGATGCCGTCGTCGCCCTGTTCTCGGCCGCTCAGCGTTACGTCGAACGTACCCCCGCGGCCCCACCGGTTTTGTTCCTCGAACACCTCGTCGACACTGACGTGCCCGAAGATACCCTAGCGCCGCGCGCCCTGGGCGCGGCGGTCACCGTGTCCACGCCGAGCGGTATCATCGGGCGCGATTTTGATATCGTCGTTCTCGCCGGTGTGCAGGCCAACGTCTGGCCCGATCTGCGTGTTCGCGGTTCGTTGCTCGGCGCCGGCGACCTCGCCCTCATCGCCTCGGGGCAAGATGTCCCCGATACCGACGCCCGAACGGCGGTGCTCCATGACGAGCTACGCATGTTCGCTCAGGCGGCCAGCCGGGCCACGACTGAACTGCTCGTGACCGCCGTCAATAACGAAGAGAACGAACCATCGGTGTTCTTTCGCCTGTTGCCGCAGCCTGCCCCGGCTCTCGGAGCCGACGACCCCGCTCACTACCCCGTGTCGCTTCGCGGTCTGACCGCACGACTGCGTCGCGACCTGACCCGTGCCATCCACTCGCCGGGTCGGTTCGACTCTGCCACCCGGGCAGCGGATGCCGCCGCGACGCTGGCCCGGCTCGCCGACGAAAATGTTCCCGGTGCCTCGCCCGACGAGTGGTACGGTCTGGCCGATCCGAGCACCGTGCGTCCGCTCAACGACCCGGAGGCCGGTGACCAACCGGTACGGGTATCGCCGTCGCGCATGGCAGCCTTTGAAACCTGCCCGCTGCACTGGCTGATCGGTCAGGTCGGTGGCGGCAACTCCAACTCCGCCGCTAACCTCGGCACGATCATCCACAAGGTCATGGAAGACGCCACCGATCGGCGCCCAGAAGCCCTGTGGCAGGGGATGGAGGCCCGTTGGAACGAGCTTGACTTCGATGCTGATTGGCAATCCCGGGTGCAGAAGGTTGCAGCGCGGAAGCTAACCGATCGACTGGCCTCCTACCTGCTGGATTTCGAGCACGGCGGCGGCGAGCTGCTGAGCGCCGAGGGCACCTTTCAGCTCGAGGTGAGCGGTGCCGTGCTGTCGGGCACCATCGACCGGGTCGAGCGCCAGGCTGATGGTCGGGCCGTGATCGTCGACCTCAAAACTGGCAAGGGCGATGCGACGAGCGACAGTGGAGTCGCGGAGCATCCGCAGCTTGGCGCCTACCAGCTGGCCTTTCAGGAAGGCGCCATCGACGGTGTGTCCTCGGATATGGCTCTGGCCGGTGCCCGCTTGGTCATCGTCTCCTCGGGCACTGTCAAGCAGAACTATCGCAATCCCACCCAGCCCGCGTTCACGCCGGAGCAGCTTGAGGCTTTTCGCATCCGGGTGGGTGATGACGCTGCCGGAATGGGCGGTGCCACCTTCATCGCCGAGATCACTTCGCACTGTCTCGACCCCAGGTCTCACGGGTCCTGCCGCATCCACGTCATCAAGCAGGTCAGCTCATGAGTCTTCTTTCCACGACCACTACGGTTTCCGCGCTCGATATCGCGGCGGCGCTCAACATGTTCGCGCCGACTATTGAGCAGCAGGCGGTCATCGAAGCGCCGCTCACGCCGACCCTCGTCGTCGCCGGAGCCGGCAGCGGTAAGACCGAGACCATGGCCAACCGGGTGCTTTGGCTGCTCGCCAATGGCCACGCCCGACCCGACCAGATTCTCGGACTCACTTTCACCCGCAAAGCCGCCGGCGAGCTCAGTGAGCGCATCAACAAGCGCATCAGCGACCTCGAAACAGCCGGCCTCATGCCGATCACCGTCGACGCCGACTCCGACTCCGACTCCGACCATGGCACGGCTGCGGAGTCTTCCGACCTGTTCAACACCCCGAGCGTGTCCACCTACAACTCCTTCGCCAGCCGCCTGTTCACCGACAACGCCCTGTTGCTCGGCCGCGAACCCGAGTCGGTGTTGCTGAGCGAAACCAGCGCCTGGCTCCTGGCCCGTCGCGTCGTCATCGACTACGGCGACGGGCGGCTCGTGCCCTTCGGCAAGAGCCTCGACCTCGTCACCGATGCCGTGCTGCAGCTCAGCCGTGCCCTGGCCGAGAATCCGCCAGCCGTTCACCTCGGTCAGCCCGGGGCTCCCCACGACCTCACCGGTCTGGCCGACAGTTTCGGCTACCTGCCCGATTTGCCCTACGGCAATCCGCGCAAGAAGACACCGTACGCCTCGGTCACTGATTCCCTGGCCGCGGTCGTCCCGCTCCCCGTTCTGGCCGAGCTCGCCGCCCGCTACAGCCGTGAGAAGCGTCGCCTCGGACTGATCGAGTTCTCCGATCAGGTCGCCCTGGCACTGCAGGTCTGCCAAAAGGTCGACACCGTCGTCGACCGATACCGGGACCAATACCGCGTGGTGCTCCTCGACGAGTACCAGGACACCTCGGTCTTGCAAACCGAGCTGCTACATACCCTGTTTCGCGACCACCCGGTGATGGCCGTCGGTGATCCCCACCAATCCATTTACGGATGGCGCGGTGCCAGTAGCGCAAACCTGCTCGGCTTCGGCCGAGATTTCAACACCAGCGACTTCAGCCCAGCGATTACGGCCCCGACCATGTCGCTGTCTTTCACGTGGCGCAATCCTGCCCTTGTGCTCGATGCTGCCAACACTCTCGTCGCCCCGCTGAGCGCCGCGCTCCGCGCCAAACCAGGCGGAATCCAGGTCGAAACTCTCAAGGTGCCCACCGGCACCCGGCTCGGCGCGGTCGACGCGCTCATGGCTGAAACCATCGCCGAAGAGGCCGGAGCCATCGCCGACTGGTTCGCCACCCGACTGGTCGGCGAGCACAGCGGCGCGATGCTGTTTCGGGCCCGTAGTGAGATGGAATACTTCGCCGAGGTGCTGCGGGTGCACGGCGTTCGTGCCCACGTGCTCGGACTCGGTGGTTTGCTCTCCACCCCCGAGGTCGCCGATGTCGTGAGTGTGTTGCGCGTGGTGCACGACCCCGCCGCCGGCAGCGAACTGGTGCGGCTGCTCAGCGGTGCCCGCTACCGCGTTGGCGCGCGCGACCTGCAAGCGCTCGCCGACGTGGCGCGCTGGCTGGCCGGGCACGACTGGGCGCAGAAAGCCATCTCGGCCGATTTGCGCGGCAAGCTGCGCGCATCCGTTGCCGGCGATGAGGGCAGCTCGCTCGTCGATGCGCTTGATTTTCTCGGCTCAGCGCCCGACTCGCACGGCCAGCTTGCCGGGTTCAGCGAACTCGGCCGGGCCCGGGTACAGTCGGCCGGTCGTCAGCTGGCCTGGCTGCGCTCCCGGGCCGGCCTGCCGTTGCTCGACCTTGTGCGCTTGATCGAGCAGGAATTTCGGCTCGACGTCGAACTGATCGCGAACGAGGCCAACGACCTCGGCCTGGCTAACCTGTATTCCTTCCACGACACCGTCTCGGCCTTTCTCGACAGTGACGAGCAGGGCACCTTGGCGAGCTTTCTGCGCTGGCTCAAGCGGGCTGAACTGCAAGATGATCTCGGCCCTCGCGCTGAAATGTCGGAGCAAGGCACCGTGCAGCTGCTGACCGTTCACGGAGCCAAGGGTCTCGAATGGGATTTCGTCGCCATTCCTAACCTGACCGAGAAGAGCCTGCCAGCCGCCTCTCGCGATACGAGCGGATGGCTGCGCTTCGGCGAGCTGCCCTATGCGTTCCGAGGCGACCGGTCCGAGCTGCCCGATCTCGATATCGCCGGCCACGTCACCCAGTTCGACTTCGATCTGGCGTTTCAGGCCTACAAGGCCGAGCTGGCCGACCGGCACGACGACGAGGAACGCCGTCTCATCTACGTCGCGACCACCCGCGCCAAGCGCGAGCTGCTGCTGACCGGCTCATTCTGGGGTCCCGGAAGTACCGCCCGCAAGCCCAGCCGTTACCTCACCGAACTTGTCGAGGCCGGGCTGATCGCCGAAATCCCCGACGTGCCCGTCGAGTTCGAGAAGCCCGCCTGGGTCGATGATGGCACTGAACTGTGGCCGTTCGACCCACTCGGTGGCCGCCGGGCGCTGGTCGAGGCTGCTGCGGCAAGGGTGAGCGCGAGCGAAGCGGATACCCCCACGCGCTGGTCGCACGCCGTAACCCTGCTGCTTGAGGAACGCGCCCTGCGCCTCAAAGGCGGCGGGGTTGCGCCCGTGCCCACTCGCATCCCGGCCTCCCGGTTCAAGGACTACGTCGACGATCCGGCCGGTGTCGCGGCGGAGCTGCGCCGCCCGATGCCGCAGCGTCCGTACCGGGCCACTCGGCTCGGCACGTTGTTCCATTCCTGGGTCGAGCGTCGGGCGGGCGGAGCCACTGGCACCGACCGCGTCGATGCCGATCTGTTCGACCTCGATCTCGATCTGGCAGACGAGGGCCAGGGCACGGGAACGCTCGGGCAGCTCGACGTGCCGGAGCAGGAGCAGTTCGCTATTCTCCAGGCCACCTTCGAACGCTCCGAATGGGCTGATCGCCGGCCGGTTGACGTTGAGATCGAAATTCACCACGTGCTCGCCGGGCAGGTTTTCGTCTGCAAGCTCGACGCCGTCTACCGTACCGAAACCGGGTTCCAGGTAGTCGACTGGAAAACCGGGCGGGCGCCCAAGAACGCCGCCGACCTGGAACTCAAACAGACTCAGCTCGCGCTGTACCGGCTCGCCTACGCCCGGTGGAAGGGGATCGATCCGAGCATCGTCGATGCCGTGTTCTATTTCGTCGCCGACGATATCGTCATCACCCCCGAGCGTCTCTACTCGGAGTCCGACCTTCTTGCGGCTTGGTCCGGGGCATTGGCCCCGGTGTTGGCGTCGTCAGAGTCCGCGTCGTCACGGTCGGAGTCAGCGGTCAGTCCCGAAAAGTTATAGCTATCGGTGTGCATGGCCGCGTGCTGGTCGTAGTCGCGGGCGGCGCGCGGCATGTGGTCGAGCATGTTCTCCACGTCACCGACGCTCATGATCGGGCCGGTTTCGGGGGAGAGCGGCTGCTGGGTGTGGCTGTGCACAGTGTCGACCAGGCCGTCGAGCATGGCGACGGCGTCATCGACGATGGACTGGTCGTGGCTGCTGGAACCGTGCAGCAGCCAGCGGGCCAGTTCCAGTTCGGCGTACAGCATGGCGCGCTGGGTGATGTGCGTGTCGCTGCCCTGTCGGGTGCTGGAATAGGTATCGATGGCCAGTTCGGCGGCGTCACCGCGGGCGGCCAGCAGCCAGTGCAGGTCGCGCGCCGGATCGCCGACGGCCAAACCCGACCAGCCGAGAATCCCCGACACGGCGTCGTCGGTGATCAGAATGGAATCGGCCGACATCGACCCGTGCACCACGGCCGGCGCGAACTGCCACAGGGCCTCGTCGTCGGTGCCCTGTTCCCAGCGGCGCAGCAGCGCGGCGGGCAGATAACCGGTGCTGGCGGCTCGGTCGATCAGGTCGATTGCGTCCTTGCGGCACTGTTCGGCGCTTTGCTGCGGCAGGCCGGCGGTGCCGATGAAGGCGCTCGGCAGCGAGTGGATGGCGGCTATCGCGCGCCCGATCGACCCGGCGACGCCCTCATGCCCGGTGAGGGCATCCGCATCAAAACTGTCACCGGCCAGCAGCTCATAGACCACAGCACGGGTCCCTTGAATCGGTGTCTGGCCGACGTACTCGGGCACGTCGAACGGCAGCCGGCTGCGATTGCCGGTGGTGAGCGCGCGCAGCGCCACGAGGTCCGCGGACTGCTCCGTTTCGGCCGACTGGCTGGTGGGAACGCAAATAATGAGCGCACGACCGGCCTTGTCGATGACGAGCGCCGAGTCGAACAGCCCGTGCGCGCCGGCACTGTGCTTGCGGGCGTAGGCCACGTCGAGCCCCGGAACAGCGGAGGTGGCTAACGCGGCTAGAGTGAGTTGAGTTCTGGCCATGCCTTCTAGGTTAGATCGACTTGCGGTCTGGCGGTTATCCGCCACGCCTCCATAACGCGTTCTCGCAGAGCTCGGAGATAAACCATGTCGTTCACATTCACGACGAGGTTGCCGCTGTCTCGCCACGCGGTCGACCGCGACCACCTTACCCGCGACCTGACTGAGCTGTTCGACCAGCTCTGGGCGGATGCCGCCACCCGCCTTCTGCCCGTCTGGAACGGCAAAATACTGCTCGCGCCCCCCGATGCGACCAGCACCGATGCGACCAGCACCGGCGTGCACCTGGCCCTGCTGTCGCCGACGAGTCTGCACAACGCCGGCCTGCGCGTCTACCTCGGCCGGTCCCTGCCCGCTGATCTGCCCGAACCGGCCGGTACCCGCATCGTTGCCGTGCAGCTCGAGGATGACGCCGCCGCCCGCCTCGAACCCGACGAGACACGCTGGGCGGCCTTGCGCACCGTCGCGACCGTGCTCGACGACCGCGACGCCGGGCTGTTCACCGAAGCACTCGGCGTATTCAACTGGCATGCCTCGCACGGGCACTGCCCCCGCTGCGGTGCCGTCACCCTGGTCGAGGAGGGCGGCTGGGTGCGCCGCTGCCCGGTCGATAACAGCCAGGTTTTTCCGCGCACCGACCCCGCCGTGATCGTGCTGATCACCGACGCCGACGACCGCATTCTGCTCGGCTCCAACGCCATGTGGGAGAACAACCGGTACTCACTGCTGGCCGGATTCGTCGAACCCGGCGAAGCCCTTGAAGCGGCCGTGATCCGCGAGATGTCCGAAGAGTCCGGCCTGCGCGTCACCGATGCGGCCTACGTCGGCTCCCAGCCGTGGCCGTTCCCGGCCTCGGTTATGTGCGGCTTCACCGCTCGCCTCGTCGACGACCAGCAAGCTCATGATCTGCTGCCCGACGGAGCTGAGATTCTCGCGCTGCGCTGGTTCAGCCGAAAAGACCTGCTTGATGCTGGTGAGTGGATGCTGCTGCCCGGCCCGTCCTCCATCGCGCACGCCATGATCGAGCGTTGGCTCGGCGCGCCGTTACCCGCCGCGACGGAATTGATTCGTCCGTGACGGTCACCGCCGACTCGCTGCTTGCGGGCCTCGACGAACAGCAGCGTATTGCCGCCGAAGCTTTGATCGGCCCGGTCTGCATGCTCGCTGGCGCCGGAACCGGCAAGACCCGCGCCATAACGCACCGCATTGCGCTCGGCGTGCTGACCGGCGCCTACGCCCCGAACCGGGTCATGGCGCTCACCTTCACCAGCCGCTCGGCCGCCGAACTGCGCGGACGCCTGCGTCAGCTCGGCGCCGGGGGAGTGGCCGCGCGCACCTTTCATGCCGCAGCGCTGTCCCAGCTGAACTACTTCTGGCCGCACGTCGTCGGCGGGCAGGCGCCGCGCATCCTCGACGGCAAGGGCCGCATTCTCGGGCACGCCGCCGAGGCTCTGCACCTCAAACTCGACACCGCCACCCTGCGCGACCTCGCCGCCGAGGTGGAATGGCGCAAAACCAGCGGTCTGAGCATTGAGCAGTACGCGGCCGGTATCGCCCGCCGCAGCCTGCCCGGCCGACTCGACGTCGACCAGGTCGTCGCCCTGCAGCAGACCTACGAGAAGCTCAAAGACGATCGCAAGCAGATCGACTTTGAGGACGTACTGCTCGCCATGGCCGGCATGATCGAGGCCGAACCCTCCGTGGCCCTGCAGGTGCGCGAACAATACCGGTTCTTCGTCGTCGACGAATACCAGGACGTCTCGCCGCTGCAGCACGACCTGCTCGCCCTTTGGCTTGGCGACCGCCGCGACCTCTGCGTCGTCGGCGACGCGAGCCAGACCATCTACTCCTTTGCCGGTGCTCGCAGCGACTACCTGCTGGACTTTCCGAAGGATTATGAGGACTCCACGGTAGTGCGGCTCGAACAGAATTACCGGTCGACCGCTCCGATCGTCGCCACCGCGAACCAGCTGATGCGTGGCCGGTCCGGCGCACTGACCCTGCAGTCTGCCCAGACCGACAGCGGCCCCGACCCAACGGTGCGCGGCTACGCCTCCGACATGGCCGAGGCCCGCGGCGTGGCCGAGCAGATTCTGCAACTTATCGACGCGGGCACTAAACCCGAAGACGTGGCCATCTTGTTCCGGGTCAACGTGCAGGCCGCGCTGATCGAAACGGCGCTGACCGAGGTCGGGGTAAGCTACCAGATTCGCGGCGCGAAACGGTTCTTTGACCTCCCAGAGGTGAAGCAGGCGGTGATGAGCCTGCGCGCGGCATCCGTTTCAATCATTGGGGAACCGCTGTTCAAATCGGTCAGTGACGTTCTGCGTTCGCTCGGCTGGAGCCAGGCTGCTCCGGAGACCCGCGGCGCAGTGCAGGCGCGGTGGGAATCGCTCAACGCCCTGATGGGTCTGGTCGACCAGGCCGCAGCCGGAACCACGTTCAGACAGTTCACCGACGAGCTGATGGAGCGTCAGGCCGGCCAGCACGAACCGACGGTGTCGGCCGTGACGCTCGCCACGATGCACTCCGCTAAGGGCCTCGAGTGGGATGCGGTGTTTGTGGTCGGCCTGAGCGAGGGCCTGGTGCCGATCAGCTATGCGAGCACGTTCGAGCAGATCGACGAGGAACGCCGGCTGCTCTACGTCGGCATCACCCGCGCCCGGAAACGGCTCGCGCTGAGCTGGTCGTCCTCGGGAGTGCAGGCGCGAGGAGCTCGCGAACGCTCGCGTTTTCTGGAAGAGCTTGGCAGCCGCACCGCTCGTGCAGCCGGTGTACAGAGGCCGTGAGCGCACCGCCCCGCGCGTCCAGGCGCAGTGACCGCGTGAACAACACGGATCGGCCTGTTTCCAGGCGGTCCTGAACGAGTCCGGCCACCCGGGCGGCGAGCTCGAAGCTCAGCCGCGGAGTTTCGCTCGGGGCCTCGCGCAGCACGAGCTGGCAGGCCATGGCCGGCCAGCACGGATCGTCATCGACGTGGGCGAGTTCCAGGCAGGTCAGGCAGGGTCCGCGGCCGGGTTCGACGAGCGGCCCCACCCGCGCGGCGCTGTCACTGAAGACCACCGGCAGGTGCGGAATATCGCGGCGCAGCCAGTGCCCGTGGCGTTCAGGAGAGAAGACGTACTGCCCGATCAACACGGCCAGCTCCGGGTCGTTGTCGGGTGATGGCTCTTCGATTCCGAGGTTGGCCAGCAGCACGCGCAGCCGGATCGCGGTTGGTCCGTGGCCGTCAACCAGCACGGTGCGGGGCAGCGGGGTGACCGGTGCCGGCGCATCGTCTGGCACGTACAACAGGGCCGGTTCGAGCAAGTCGAGCAAATGCGTTACCTCGACAACGGATGCCCCGGCGGCAGTTCCGAGGAGCATCGCACCCGATCGATGTACCCCCGCAGAAAGTGCTGACAGCACGGCCTCGTGCGCGGGCGTCAACCCGCCGATCGTGACAATGGCGCGGTCGATGCCGAGCTGCACGCAATTCGGTGTACGCCACACCAGCGGATACCGCGGATTCAGTCTCAGGGCCATGCCGACATGATGACGCGTCTGGTGGTCGCGCGTAAAAGTTATCCACAGGTACGGGAGTGCGGGCGCGCTTCCACCGAATAGTGGGATTCGGCGATCGCTCGGCCAGCATCGTCAGGCCGCTTTAATAGTGGATGATCACCCGACCGTCGATCTTGCCGTGCTTCATCTCCCCAAGCACCTCGTTGACCTCGTCGATGCGGCGCTCCGAGACCGTCGGGTGAATCTAGCCGCGCGCGTAGAGCTGCAGGGCTTTTCTATGTCTTGGCGGGTGTACACAAGGTAGCCGCCGTTCTGCTCGGCGAGGCGGAGGAAAAGCGCCGCTACTCCTCGTGCGGGCGCTCGGCGCCGTCGTCACGCAGCAGGTCTTCGAGGGCCTGGTCGACGTCGTCGAGCACCTCGGGTTCCCCGCGGGCAACGCTGGTCAGCCGAATGATCAGTGGCTGGGGATCGTCGATGTCCTCCGAAGTGGGCAACAGATCGGGGTGCGACCAGAGCGCGTCGCGCGCCTCGTTGCCGACGGCATCCGTCACGGCCTGCCACATCGCTGCTGCCTCCCGTAGCCGGCGCGGACGCAGTTCGAGACCGACCAGGGTCGCGAAAGCGGACTCAGCCGGACCGCCTGAAGCCCGGCGGCGTTTGACCGTCTCGGCGATCGCATCCGCTTTGGGAAGTCGAACGGTGGCGCGAGCGGTGACGACGTCGACCCAGCCCTCGACTAGGGCGAGCATCGTTTCGAGGCGGAACAGGGCCGCGAGCTGTGACTCGGACTTTTGCTGAATAAGCGAACCGTCGACCATGGCCTGGCGCAGGTCTTCGGGGTTGGACGGATCGAAACTTCCGGCCAGTTCTTCGAGCCGGCTGGAGTCGATGCTGATGCCGCGCGCATAGGCGGTGACCGCGCTGGTCAGGTGCAGGCGCAGCCAGCGGGCGTGGCGGAACAATCGGGCGTGGGCTACCTCGCGCACGGCGAGGTAGATTTGCACCTGGTCGGGCGGAACGTCGAGGCCAGCGCCGAAGTCGGCAACGTTCTGGGGGAGCAGGGCGGCCTGCTGCTCACCGAGCAGCGGAATGCCGACATCGCCGCCGCTGACAACCTCGCTGGCCAGCTGGCCGACGACTTGGCCGAGTTGCATGGCGAACAGGGTGCCGCCGATGCTGCGCACGAGCTGGCTCGCATTGGCGACCATGCCCTGCATCTCTTCGGGAACCTGTTCGGCGAAGACCCGGGTAAGGGAATCGGAGATGCTCGTGGCGACCGGTTCGGCGAGCTGGGTCCAGAGCGGCATGGTCGCGGTGACCCACTCGCGGCGGGTCATTAGGCGCGGTTCGACGGTGAGTTCGGCCACACTGATGATGTCATCGAGCCAGAGAGCCGCGATGTGAAAAGCTTGGCGCAGCTGAGCCTGCTGTTCATTGGTCGCACTGAGCTGGCCAGTGGCCGCTCGCTGTTCACCCTGCGTGAGCGCAATCTTCCAGTCAACGCCGGTGCCCTGGGAGTTCATCGCGCCCTGCAACTGCTGCATGAGCGCGGCGACGCTGGCCGGGTCGTTGGGCAGGCCGGCAGCGCCGGCGAGCTGGCTCGGGTCGATGCCGCTCTTGCCGCTCAGAATGTCGCGTAGCATGTCACGAAACTCGTCACCGTCGTCATGAGCGTTGGGTTCGCCGGGATTTTTGTCGTTCGGGGGTAGGGAGTCGTCGGCCACTTCAGGCCCCTCTCAGTTGCATACTTCTACGCTAGTGCGAGTAGCCCGCTCGGGGCTGGGAAACATCCTAGGCTGTAGGGCTTGCTGTGCGCCCGTCGCGAACACGACCAGCAACCTCGCACAAATCAACACTCAAAGGATCACGATGGCGCTATTCACCGATGCATCGGCACCTCGACGTGCCCGGCGCTCCGGCCCGTCCTTCGGCTGGACGGCGCTGCTGATCGCCCTCGTCGCCGGAGTGATTCTAGGCATCATGCCGGCGCCGTACGTCATCGAGAAGCCGGGTCCAGTGCTCAACACCCTCGGCACCGCCACCTACGACGACGTCGAAACCGCTCTCATCACCATCCCCGACGAGACCGTCTACCCGACCGGCGGAACCCTCGATCTGCTCACCGTGTCGCTGTTCGGCAACAGGGAAGACCGCCCGAGCTGGCTCGCCGTGGCCGGCGCCTGGCTCGACCCGAGCGAGGCAGTACTCCCCATTGACCAGGTTTTTCCCGACAATGTCAGCACCGAGCAGCGCGACGCTCGCAGCAGCGCCGACATGATCAATTCCCAACAGGATGCCATCGCCGCCGCACTCACTCATCTCGGCTACGACTACCCCACGACGGTGTCTGTGGTGAGCCTGCCCGAAGGTTCTGCGGCCGCGGGATTGATCGAACCCGACGATAAAGTGACCGCAGTGAACGGTACCCCGGTGGCCAACGTCGCCGAACTGCGTGCCGCGTTACAGGTCAACGGCGCCGAGGCCGCGGCGAGCGTCGACGTTGTGCGGGGCGGCGTCGCGCGGACCGTCGAGGTCACTCCGATCGACAACGACGGCACGATCGTGGCCGGCATCAACGTGTCGGTCGCCTACGATTTTCCGTTCGAGGTTCAGATTCAGCTCGACAAGGTCGGTGGCCCGAGCGCCGGCATGATGTTTGCCCTCGGCATCATCGACAAGCTCACTCCAGGCGAGCTGCAGGGCGGCGAGAACGTCGCCGGCACCGGAACCATCGACCAGTCCGGCGCCATCGGCCCGATCGGCGGCATCCAGCAAAAGCTCTATGGCGCGCTCGAGAGCGGCGCGACCTGGTTTCTCGCCCCCGCGGAGAATTGTGACGAGGTAACCGGCAATATCCCCGACGGCCTGACCGTGTTCTCGGTCGCCACCCTCGACGAAGCGCTCAACGCCCTCGACGCGATCAAGACCGGCGCCGACACGAGCGACCTGCCGAGCTGCCCGGCCAGTTGAGCCTCGGCCAACGCGCAGTAGTGATGACTCTCTCAGGGCCGCCAAAGTATGATGGTGGCAAACCCTGATCACGCAGCAAGTGATCACCCTGTATCTAATAACTGAGCGCAAGAGGCCAATTCGTGACTTCATCATCAGCCGACAACGCCCCACGGCGTAGTCGAGCCCCGCTAGCAATTACCGCAGCCATTATCGCGGGGTTGGTGATCCTGTTCTTTATCTTCGCCGGACTGTATACCGATGTGCTGTGGTTCGACCAGCTGGGGTTCGTCAACGTGCTGACCACCCAATGGATCGCCGGTACCGTTCTGTTCATGATCGGCTTCGTCGCGATGGCCGTTCCGGTCTGGGTGAGTATTCAGCTGGCCTACCGCCTGCGCCCGGTCTACGCGAAGCTCAACTCGCAACTTGATCGCTACCAGCAGGTCATCGAGCCGCTGCGTCGCCTCGCGATGTACGGCATTCCGGCCCTCCTCGGGCTGTTTGCCGGTGTGGCCGCTGCCACCCGCTGGCAGACCGTGCTGATGTGGCTCAACCGCACCGAAACCGGGCGGGTTGACCCGCAGTTCAACTTCGACATCTCCTTTTATCTGATGGACCTGCCGTTTTACCAGTCCGTGCTCGCCTTCGCATCGGCTGTGGTGCTGATTTCGGCGCTCGTTTCGGTCGCGACCAGCTACCTGTACGGGTCCATTCGGGTGTCCGGGCGTGAGGTGCTCATCTCTAAGGCCGCGCGCGTGCAGATTGCTGTCACGGCCGCCATCTACCTGCTGCTGCAGGCCGTGAGTATCTGGTTCGACCAGTACTCCACCCTGACCAACAACAACGCACTGATCACCGGTGCCGGTTATACCGACGTCAACGCGACTATTCCCGGCCGAGCGATCCTCGCCGGCATCGCCGCCGTCGTCGCTCTGCTCTTCATTCTCACGGCCATCATCGGCCGCTGGCGCCTGCCGGTCATTGGTACCGCGCTTTTGATCGTGTCCAGCCTGCTGATCGGATCGCTCTACCCCTGGGTGGTAGAGCGCTTCCAAGTGGAGCCGAGCGCGAAGGCACTCGAGGAACCGTATATCGAGCGAAATATCGACCTCACGCGGGATGCCTACGATGTCGCAGACATCGAAGAGATCCCGTACAACGCGACGACCACCGCCGAGCCGGGCGCTCTGCGCGCCGACGCCGCGACCACCGCCAACATTCGTATTCTCGACCCGGCCCTGGTCAGCGACTCGTACCGTCAATTAGAACAGTTCCGCCAGTACTACCAGTTCCCCGACAACCTCGATGTTGACCGCTACGTGATCGACGGCGTGTCGCAGGATGCCGTCGTCGCCGTGCGTGACCTCAACATCGACGGACTGAACACCGGTAACACCTGGGTCAACTCGAAGACCGTCTACACCCACGGCTACGGAATGGTGGCCGCCTACGGCAACCAGCGTTCGGTCGACGGACAGCCGGTGTTCCTCGAATCCGGCATTCCCACCAGCGGCGCGCTCGGCGACTTCGAACCGCGGATCTACTTCGGCGAGACTTCACCCGAATATTCCATCGTCGGTGACGAAGAGGGGGCCAATCCGATCGAGCTCGACTATCCGTCGGGTGAAGAGGGTGCTGGCCAGACCTACACAACGTTCTCGGGAGACGGTGGGCCGAAACTGGACAACGCGTTCAAGAAACTCATCTACGCCCTGAAATTCCAGTCGGAGCAGATCTTCCTGGCCGCCTCGGTCAACGACAAGTCGGAGATTCTCTACGACCGCGACCCGGTCACCCGCGTGCAGAAAGTCGCGCCGTACCTGACGCTCGACTCCGAGGCCTATCCTTCCGTCGTTGACAATCGGGTCATGTGGATCGTTGACGGCTACACCACTTCGGCGGACTACCCGTACTCCACCCCGGTCAGCCTGAGTGAGGCCATCGCCGATACGCAGACACCGGCGCAGCCGTATGCGCTCGACAGCATCAACTACATGCGCAACTCGGTCAAGGCCACCGTCGACGCCTACAGCGGCGAGGTCACCCTCTACGCTTGGGACGACGAGGACCCGCTGCTGCAGACCTGGCAGAAGATCTTTCCGTCGTCACTCAAACCCATGAGCGAGATGAGCGGCGACCTGATGAGCCACGTGCGCTACCCGGCCGACCTGTTCAAGGTGCAGCGCTCCATTCTCGGTCAGTATCACGTGACCGACCCGGGTTCCTTCTACTCCAAGGACGACGCCTGGATCTCGCCCAACGACCCGGACTCGCCCGCCACCGACCCGACCCTGCAGCCGCCGTACTACCTCACCATGCAGGTACCGGGGTCGGATAAACCGTCGTTCTCGCTGTACACGACCTTCCAGCCGGAAGCAACCGGCGAATCCAGCCGAAACGTGCTTTATGGCTATCTCGCCGTAGACGCCGACGCAGGAGCGGAAGACGGGGTGCGCGCCGACGGGTACGGTCAGCTCAGGCTGCTGAACCTGCCCAAGGACGGTACCGTTCCTGGCCCCGGCCAGGTGCAGAACGTGTTCAACGCTGACCCGACGGTCTCCACCGAACTCAACCTGCTGCGACAGGGCTCATCGACCGTGCTGAACGGTAACCTGCTGACCCTGCCGGTCGGTGGCGGACTGCTCTACGTGCAGCCGGTCTACGTGCAGTCCACCGGTGAGACCAGCTACCCACTGCTGCAAAAGGTGCTCGTCGCCTTCGGTGACCAGATCGCGTTCGAGGACACCCTTGACGGCGCCCTCGACGTGCTGTTCGGTGGTGACTCGGGTGCCACGGCCGGCGACACCGATGTGCCCGAGGATGCCACCACGAACAATGGCGGCCCGGCCGACCCGAGCACCGACGGGTCAACCGATGGCAGCACCGACGTACCGGCCGGTTCGACCGGTGATGCCGCAACGGATGCCGAGCTCAAGTCCCTGCTCGCCGTCGCCAAGACGGCGCTCGCGGAGAAGGCAGCCGCACTCGCCGATGGTAACTTCGCCGACTACGGCACCGCCGACGCGAAGCTCGAAGACACGATCGCGAGCATGCTCGCCCTGCTCGGCGAGTAGCCCGACCGCACGACGACTGCCGCAAGCCCTCACTCTCTCGGGTGAGGGCTTGCGGCATTTCCGGACTCCAACCATCCTGTAGCTGCAGGGCCCTAAATCGGCCAGATTGCAATTATTCAACGATGGCGTTCAACGATGGCGAAAAATCAACGGGGTGTCGACCTCGAAGTTGGCCGCGCGAATGTTCATTACCAGGGAGTGCGCCCGTCAAGTTATTGAGACAATCTGATTGATTTTTCTTCTACGCCGCGATCGTGTGGCGGTGCTGCCGGCTTACTCTGGTGCTCGCGCGTGGTTCGGTCCGCACCCGAGAAGCGAGGTGGGGGTGGACGGTTATTGGCGCGGTGCACAGAGGGCCCGCTGAGCTCCATTGCCAACCGTTGCCAAAGGGGGCTTGCGGCCATTGTGGTCGCGGGTGTTTGATACCAGAAGAGAAGCGTAATTCGGTGCTCAATGGGTGATATCAACCCAATGTGGTCGACCGGGCTTTCGGGGTGTGCTAAATTTGTACTTGTAGCGCGGGGTGGAGCAGTTCGGTAGCTCGCTGGGCTCATAACCCAGAGGTCGTAGGTTCAAATCCTGCCCCCGCAACGAATGCCCCCGAAACCCTTGGTTTCGGGGGCTTTTTTGTACCCGCTGTGGCTACGTCTGTACAAGGCGCCCACCGCCCTCCCGCTGATCGAGCCGGTCTAGATCGCCATTGACCGACGCGCGAAATCAGGGCGACCCGGCCATCCCGCATCCGCTCTGAAATATCTAATTGTGAATATGTCATGACATTAAGCGCAGAGGGCGCTACTGTGGAGGAACGGCGATAAGCCGACCACTACTAGTACAGAAAGTTGTACATCGACGTATGACGACTTCACCGCGAACCCCCCACGATGTGCTGACCATAGGTCGCGTCGGCGTTGATATTTATCCGTTGCAGGATGGTGTCGGCCTCGAAGACGTGTCAACGTTCGGCAAGTATCTCGGTGGCAGCGCGACCAACGTCGCCGTCGCCGTCGCACGCCACGGATTGAACTCGGCGGTAATCACCCGCACCGGTAACGACCCCTTCGGCAACTACGTGCACCAAGAGCTCGTGCGCCTGGGCGTCAGCGACGAATTCGTCTCTGGGGTTGCCAACCTCAACACCCCCGTAGTGTTCTGCGAGATCTTTCCGCCCGACGACTTTCCCCTGTACTTCTATCGAGCGCCCAAAGCGCCCGATCTGGTCATTCATGCCGACGAGCTCGACCTGACCGCCATCGCGAATGCCCGCATCTACTGGTCGACCGTGACCGGTCTCAGCGAAGAGCCCAGCCGATCCGCTCATTTCGCAGCCTGGGAAGCCCGGGGACGCAGCCCGCTGACTATTCTCGATCTAGACTATCGGCCCATGTTCTGGGCCTCGCCCGCAGAGGCGAGCGCCCAGGTAGCCCTGGCCCTCGGCCACGTCACGGTCGCTGTCGGCAACAAAGAGGAGTGCGAAGTCGCCGTTGGCGAGACCGACCCGCTGCGCGCCGCCGACGCGCTGTTGGAGCGTGGCATCGAACTGGCCATCGTCAAGCAGGGGCCTAAGGGCGTGCTCGCAAAAACTCGCACCGAAACCGTCGAGGTACCGCCGTACTTCGTCGACGTGGTCAACGGCCTCGGCGCCGGCGACAGCTTCGGCGGGGCGCTCTGCTACGGCCTGCTACAGGACTGGCCGCTCCGCCGTATCCTGCAATTCGCCAACGTGGCCGGCGCCATCGTCGCCGGCCGCCGCGAATGCTCCACTGCCATGCCCACAACCAGTGAGGTTGAAGAGATAATGAAGGGACTGCCGGCATGACCAGGCTTGACTTCGACGCGCTGCGCGACGCCCGTGCGGCGCACCCCGAGCGCATCGGTGAGATTCTGGCCGGCCGTACCCGGCGTGAGCTGATTCGTGGTGATGGCCGGCTGTTCATCGTGGCCGCCGACCACCGCGCTCGTGGCGCCCTGGGCGTGCGCAAGGACGCCAACGCCATGGCCAACCGCTACGCCCTGCTCGAGAGCCTAGCGACAGCTCTGCGCCGCCCGGGCGTCGACGGCGTGCTGGGCACCCCCGACATCATCGACGACCTGGCCCTGCTCGGGCTGCTCGACGACAAGGTCGTGGTCGGGTCGATGAACCGTGGCGGGCTCTGGGGCTCCTCCTTCGAGATGGACGATCGCTACACCGCCTACGACATCGACAAAATCAAGCGCGACCGTCTCGACTTCGCCAAGAATCTCGTGCGCATCAACCTCGAAGATGCCGGCTCGCTCGCTACCCTCGAGGCCACAGCGCTGGCCGTGAGCGAAGCGGCTGCGGCCGGCATCCCGATTATGCTGGAGCCGTTCATGAGCTCCTGGGTCGACGGTCGCGTCAAGAACGACCTCACGGCGGATGCCGTCATCCTCTCGATCGCCATCGCCGAGGGCTTGGGCAACTCCAGTGCCTACTCGTGGCTGAAGCTGCCGGTCGTTGCCGACATGGCTCGCGTCATGGCGGCGACCACCCTGCCGACCCTGCTCCTTGGCGGTGACCCGGTCGGCGATCAGACCGAAACCTTCGAATCCTGGCGCAACGCCCTCGAGCTTCCCGGCGTGCGCGGCCTCGTCGTGGGCCGCAGCCTGCTCTACCCGAGCGACGGCAACGTCCAAACAGCCATCGATACCGCCGCCGAACTCGTGCACGGCGCCTAAGAACTCTCATCCACTCTCGTACAGAAGGAAAGCAACCATGCCCGCAACAGCCACGGATTTAGCCACCGCCCCGCACTGGATCGACGGAAAGGAACAGCCGGGAACCTCCGGCCGTATTGCGCCGGTCTTTGATCCAGCCCTGGGAACGGTGAGCAAGACTGTGTCGCTCGCTGACCAAGCCGAAATAGCGACCGCCATCGCCAGCGCCAAGGCTGCCTTCCCAGCCTGGCGCGACCTGTCCATGGCCAAGCGCCAGCAGGTTCTGTTCAGCTTTCGCGAACTGCTGAACGCCCGCAAGGGCGAGCTGGCCGAGATCATCACGAGCGAGCACGGCAAGGTACTCTCCGACGCGCTCGGTGAGATCTCCCGCGGCCAGGAAGTCGTGGAATTTGCTTGCGGCATTCCGCACCTGCTCAAGGGCGACTACTCCGAAAACGTCTCCACCGGCGTCGACGTGTACTCTACCCGCCAGGCGCTCGGCGTCGTCGCTGTGATCAGCCCGTTCAACTTTCCGGCCATGGTGCCCATGTGGTTCTTTCCGCTCGCTCTCGCGGCCGGTAACTCGGTGATCCTCAAGCCGAGCGAGAAAGACCCGAGCGCGGCCATCTGGATGGCCAAGCTGCTCCAGGAAGCCGGCCTCCCCGACGGCGTCTTCACCGTGCTGCAGGGTGATAAAGAATCAGTTGACGGCCTGCTTGAGCACCCCGACGTGAAGGCCATCTCCTTCGTGGGCTCGACCCCGATCGCCCAGTACGTCTACGAGACCGGCACCCGCCACGGCAAGCGCATCCAAGCCCTCGGCGGAGCCAAGAACCACATGCTCGTACTGCCCGACGCCGACCTTGACCTCGTCGCCGACTCCGCCATCAACGCGGGTTTCGGCAGTGCGGGGGAGCGCTGCATGGCCATCAGCGTGATCGTCGCCGTTGAACCCGTTGCCGACGTGCTGATCGAAAAGATCGTCACCCGCATGAACACCCTGACCGTAGGCGACGGCCGTCGCTCCTGCGACATGGGTCCGCTCGTGACCGAGGTACACCGCGACAAGGTCGCGAGCTACATCGACATCGCCAAGGATGACGGTGCCAATATCGTCGTCGACGGCCGCGGCATCGAGGTGGACGGCGACCCGAACGGGTTCTGGCTCGGCCCGACCCTGATCGATGCACTGCCGGTGACGTCGAAGGCATACACCGAAGAGATCTTCGGACCGGTACTTTCGGTGGTACGGGTGGCGAGCTTCGAGGAGGGCGTCGACCTGATCAACTCCGGTGCCTTCGGCAACGGAACCGCCATCTTCACCAACGACGGCGGCGCGGCTCGCCGTTTTCAGAACGAGATCGAGGTGGGCATGATCGGCATCAACGTACCGATCCCGGTGCCTGTGTCGTACTTCTCCTTCGGCGGCTGGAAGAACTCTCTGTTCGGCGACACCAAGGCGCACGGCGTCGAGGGTGTGCACTTCTTCACGCGCGGCAAGGCCATCACCAGTCGTTGGCTCGACCCGAGCCACGGCGGCATCAACCTCGGCTTCCCCGAGAACAACTAACGATGACAACGCCATCCGCAGGCTGGTTCTACGCGCGGGGCTCCCTCGAACGCGACGGCTGGGAAACCGTCGTCGACCGGGCTATCAGTGGATGGCGCTATACCGGCATCCGCGTCGCGGCCCTCGAGGTGGAAGACTCCGTGTTACTCGCCGCAGAAGCGGTCGAACGCATCGTGGTTCCCCTGAGCGGATCGTTCACGGTGCGCTACACGCTCGTGGGAGAGACCGAGGCGCGCGTGCAGGTGCTCGCGGGGCGAGCATCCGTTTTTCACGGACCCACCGACACGCTTTACCTGCCCACCGGCACCGCGCTCTCGATCGAGGGTGCCGGCCGGGTGGCGGTGGCCGAGGCGCCGACCGACCAGGCGTTTCCGGTGGCCTACATTCCGATAGCGGATGTCCCAATCGAGCTGCGCGGGGCGGGGCGCTCGAGCCGCCAGGTACACAACTTCGGCACGCCGGCGAGCCTCGCGGCCGACCGGTTGATCGTGTGTGAAGTGATCACCCCGGCCGAGAACTGGTCGAGTTACCCGCCGCACAAGCACGACGAATACCGGGACGGTGTGGAGTCGAAGCTCGAGGAGATCTACTACTTCGAAAGCAGCGTCACGCGCGGCCAGCCCGTGCCGGACACGGCGAGCCCGTTCGGCCTGATGCGTACCTACTCATCCGAGGCTGGCACGATCGACATTATGGCGGAGGTGCACACCGGCGATGTCGCGCTGGTGCCCTTCGGCTGGCATGGCCCCTGCGTCGCAGCCCCCGGCTACGACCTCTACTACCTCAACGTGATGGCCGGGCCGGATCCCGACCGTTCGTGGCGCATCAGCGATGATCCGGCGCACGGCTGGATCCGGGATACCTGGGTGGGTCAGGAATTCGATTCCCGACTTCCGTACACTTCTTAACTTCACCGCAGCACCCCGAAAGGACACAGCGTAGTGACTACCCGTCGCATGACAGTCAGCCAGGCACTCATCGAGTTTCTGGCCCACCAGTACACGGTCGATGGCGAGGTGCGTGAGCGCACGATCGTAGGCACGTTCGGCATCTTCGGCCACGGAAACGTCGCCGGAATCGGCCAGGCCCTCAAGCAGCTCTCGGTTGAAGACCCCACCCTGATGCCGTATCACCAGGCGCGCAACGAGCAGGGAATGGTGCACGAATCCATCGCCTACTCGCGCATGACCCGTCGCCGGTCCACCTTCGCCTGCGCGGCATCCGTCGGCCCCGGTGCTACTAACATGCTGACCGGTGCGGCCGTCGCGACGACCAACCGCCTCCCCGTCCTTCTGCTGCCCTCCGACACCTTTGCCACCCGCGTCTCCGACCCGGTGCTGCAGCAGCTCGAGCTTCCGCACGATGCGAGCATGAGCGTCAACGACGCCTTCAAGCCGCTCTCGCGCTTCTTCGACCGGGTGAATCGCCCCGAGCAGCTGTTCTCGGCCGCCCTCGGCGCCCTGCGAGTACTCACCGATCTGGTCGAGACCGGCGCCGTGACTATTTCCCTGCCGGAAGACGTGCAAGCCGAGGCCGTTGACGTGCCGGCGGAATTTCTCGCCGACCGCGAATGGCATATCCGTCGCCCCCGCCCCGACCGCGGCGTCATCGCCGAGGTCGCCCGCGCGATTTCCCGGGCCCAGCGCCCGATGATCGTCGCTGGCGGCGGCGTGATCTACTCCGATGCCACCGCGGCCCTGCGCGAATTCGTTGAAGATACCGGTATTCCGGTGGGCATGTCGCAGGCAGGCGTCGGTTCGCTCAGCTGGGACCACGCCCAGAACCTCGGTTCGGTCGGAGCTACCGGAACCACCGCCGCCAACCGCGCTGCCGCCCAGGCTGATCTGATCATCGGTATCGGTACGCGCTACAGCGATTTCACCGCCGCGAGCCGCACGGCCTTTCAGAACGCCAACGTGCGCTTCATCAACATCAACATTGCCTCCTTCGACGCGTTCAAGCACGGCAGCGCCATTCCGGTTGTAGCGGATGCCCGCGAGTCGCTGCTCGAGCTCACTTCAGCCCTGACGGGCTTCCATGTTTCGGCCGACTTCGAGTCGGACTACACGCGCCAGAAGGTCACCTGGGATACTGCTGTCGACGAGTCCTTCGTGGACCGCCGTCGGTCCCTTCCGAGTCAGTCGGAGATCATCGGTGCCGTACAGCAGGCCTCCGACCCCCGCGACGTCGTCGTCTGTGCGGCCGGCTCGCTTCCGGGGGACCTGCACAAGCTGTGGCGCGTGCGCGACGACCTCGGCTACCACGTGGAATATGCCTTCTCCTGTATGGGCTACGAGATCGCCGGCGGCATCGGGGTGGCTCGGGCCGACACGACCCGCGATTCCATCGTGATGGTCGGCGACGGGTCATATCTCATGATGCACTCCGAGATCGTCTCGGCTGTTGCCGAGGGCATCAAGTTCATCATCGTGCTGATCCAGAACCACGGCTACGCCTCGATCGGACACCTCAGCGAGGACGTCGGATCGCAACGCTACGGAACCCTCTATCGCTATCAGGACAAGGCGGGTAACAACTTCGAGCAGGGTGAGATTCTGCCGATCGACCTGGCCGCGAACGCCGCCAGCTACGGCCTGGACGTTATTTCCATCGAACCCAGTGCCAACGCGATCGCCGATCTCTCAGCCGCGATGAAGACCGCCAAGGCTTCGACCCGCGCCACCATGATCCACATCAACAACGACCCCAGGCTTTATGCACCCGATGGCGAAGGCTGGTGGGACGTACCCGTCGCCGCCGTCTCCTCCCTGCCAAGTACGCAGCAGGCCCGCACCGAATATCTTGCCCACCGGTCCCGCCAGAAGCCGCTCCTCGGCAACGGCGCCCTCGAAAGGAACAACTAGTCATGTCGGAATCCCAGATTCGCATCGGCACCGCTCCCGACTCGTGGGGCGTATGGTTTCCGAACGACCCGAAGCAGATTCCGTGGGAACGCTTTCTCGATGAGGTGCAGGCGGCCGGCTACCACTGGCTGGAACTCGGCCCGTTCGGCTACCTCCCCACCGATCCGGCGCAGCTCGCCGATGAGCTGGCTAAGAGAGATTTGAAGCTGTCGGCTGGAACCGTCTTCACCGGTTTTCACAAGGGTGAAGACCAATGGAAGCGGGCCTGGGACCAGGCGCTCGACGTTGCCGGGCTGGTCTCGCAGCTGGGCGTCGAACACCTCGTTGTGATTCCGGACCTGTGGCGTTCCGATGCCACGGCCGAGGTGCTCGAATCGCGAAACCTCGATAGCGACCAGTGGAAGAAGCTCTCCGCCGGCCACGACAAGCTCGGCCAGGCCCTGCTTGAAGAGTATGGAATCAAGCAGCAGTTCCACTCGCACGCGGACAGCCACGTTGGCACCTACCGCGAGGTCGAACGCTTTCTTCAGGAGACCGACCAGGCCTTCACCAACCTGTGTCTCGACACCGGACACTTCGCGTACTACCTCGGTGACAACGTCAAGCTCATGACGGCCTACCCGGATCGCATCGGCTACCTGCACCTCAAGCAGGTAGAACCCAACATCTTGGCCGATGTGCTAAAAAACGACCTGCCGTTCGTCGAGGCCGTGGCGCTGGGAGTCATGACGGAACCGGGCTTCGAGGGCGTGCCGGAGCTGGCACCGATCATTGAAAAAGCTGCCGAAATCAACCCCGAGATGTTCGCCATCATCGAGCAGGACATGTACGGCTGCGCCATCGACTTTCCGTTCCCGATCGCCCAGCGCACTCGTGAGCACATCTTCAGCTGCACCCGGGCCGCGCGCATCCGCTAGCCCCGCAGTATCCGTTCTATGCCCACCCAAACGTTTCGAAGGAAAAATCATGCCTGATCTGAAAATTGCCGTCGTCGGTGCCGGCCTTATGGGGGCCGACCACGTCATCCGCATCACCGAGCGTATCGCCGGCGCTCGCGTCAGCGTTATCGTCGAACCCGATGAGAGTCGAGCTCAGGCCGCCCTCGCGCACGCTCCCGGTGCTATGCACTTCACAAAGCTGGAAGACGCCCTCGCTGCCGGTGTCGTCGATGCCGTACTGATCGCCACCCCGGGCCAGTTTCACGAGCCGGTCCTTTTTCCCGCCCTCGCGGCGGGCATCCCGATTCTGTGCGAGAAGCCGCTGACGCCAACTCCGGAGGCATCACTGCGCATCCTCGAAGCGGAGCAGGCGGCCGGTGCTGTAGTTGGTCACAAGCTGATCCAGGTGGGCTTCATGCGTCGGTTCGACGCGGAGTACATTGAGCTGCGCGACTTGATCGTCGCCGGCACGGCGGGGGAGCTGCTGGCTCTCAACTGCGCTCACCGCAACGGGATGGTGCCCGACTCTTACACCAACAGCATGCTCATCGAAGACTCCGTCGTGCATGAGATCGACGTGGTGCGCTTTCTCACCGACTCGCCGATTGTCGCGATCGAGGTCAAGCACGGCAAGCGCAACACGCTCTCGCCCGATCACCTCAACGAACCAATCTTCGTGCTGCTGTACACGGAGAGCGGTGTGCTGGCCAATGTCGAGATGAACGTCAGCGTGCAATTCGGCTACCAAGTAAAGACCGAGGCCGTCTTCCAAAAGGGAATCGCCGAGATCGGCCGCACCGCCGGAATGACCCTGTGGCAGGACGGCCGTTACGGTGGAGTCGAGAACGCGAGCTTCAAAACCCGGTTCGCCGCCGCCTACGACAACCAGATCCAGCGCTGGGTAAACGCCACCAAACGCGGCGAGATCGACGGACCGAGCGCCTGGGACGGCTACCTCGCCTCCGCAGCCTGCGCGGCCGGCGTGACAGCCCTGACTACGAGCGAACTGGTCGACGTTGTGTACGTCGAGCGACCCGCCTTCTACAACTAGCCTTCACCTACCCGTTTTCGAAAGGCCACCGTGAAGATCGCACTCGACCCCACCCCGTTCCACCACTCGCACTCCCTGCTGGAGTTTCCCCGTCTCGCGGCTGACCTCGGCTATGAGTGGCTGCAGCTGACGCCGCACGCTGACTTCATCCCGTTCTTCAACCATCCGAAGGCGGACGACGACCTTGTTCAGGCGTTCAAAAAGGCGTGCACGGATGTCGGAGTGGGCGTGGCATCCGTTCTGCCGGTCTTGCGGTGGTCGGGTCCCGACGAAGATGCCAGGGAAGCGGCGGTGCGTTACTGGAAACGCGCCATCGAGATCACGGTCGAACTCGGGGTCGACACAATGAACACCGAGTTCAACGGTCGGCCTGAACTGGCGGAACAGTCGGAGCGGGCCTTCTATCGCTCGATGGAGGAGCTCGTTCCGACGATCGAGAAGGAAGGGATCCGGGTACTGATCGATCCGCATCCCGATGATTTCGTCGAAGACGGCCTTGCCGCGCTGCGCGTGATTCGCGGCATCAACTCGAAAAACTTCGGGTTTGTCTACGTGGCCTCGCACACGTTTCACTACGGCAATAGCCCACTCGAAATCATGCGCGCCGCCGGCGACAAGCTCGGCCTGGTGCATGTCTCCGACACCATGGATCACACGGCGTCGCACGGCCTGCGCTACATCACCAATCCGCCCGGCAATGCCGTGCGGGTGCACCAACACCTGAAAATCGGCGACGGCGACGTGAACTGGAGCGAATTCTTCGGTGGACTGAAGGAAATTGGATTCCTCGACCGTGCAGACACGGTCATGGTCTCAAGTGTCTTCGCCGAGGACGAAACCGCCGCCGCGACCGCTATCTACCAGCGCGAAGTGATGACGGATTCGATCGCCTAGATGCATGCGCCGGTTTAAAGGGAATCCGAGGAAGTCATGAATGGCAAATGTCCTTCACGCGCGCTGGTGAAACCATTGCTTTACCAAATGAATCTCTATCTTAAAACGGATGCATTATGATCGCGTGGGCCAGGTATCCCTATGACGAAACTCGTCTTCTGGTCACCGGCGCGGGGTCGGGGATTGGACGCGCGATTGCGCGGGCATTTCTCGAACAGGGCGCACGAGTACCTGTTGCGGGTCGCCGCGCGGAGGCGCTCCGCGAGACGGTGAAGGACTTCCCCTCCGACTGTTCCCTGATCATCGAGGGCGACATGGCGGTACGCGCCGATGTCGAAATGGCAGTGCGCGCCGCCACGGAGATCTGGGGCGGACTGGATACCGTTATTGCCAACGCCGGCCTGTGTGAGCCTGGAACCATTGACGAACTCACGAATGAATCGTGGGAGCGAATGCGGTCGATCAACATTGACGGAATGATCCACCTGGCTCGAGCCGCTGTACCGGCGCTGCGCAAGTCCCGTGGGTCGTTCACAGCGATCTCGTCAATCGCCGGCATGGGTGGTGACTGGCGACAGGTGGGCTACAACGCAACGAAAGGAGCTGTCAATGCCTTTGTGCAAAGCCTGGCACTCGATCTGGGTCGTGACGGTGTGCGAGTCAACGCCATTGCGCCGGCTTTCACATCGACTCAGCAGACGCAGGAACGACTGGATGACTCGGTTTTCTGGTCAGCGCTGCGCGACCGTCTGGCACTGGAACGACCCGCGACACCGAATGACATCGCCAGGGCCGCCTTGTTTCTGGCAAGTCCCGACGCCGCCTATATCACGGGTGTCATACTGCCCGTCGACGGCGGCACGACGGCTTCGAGTGGGACTCCACGCCCCCCCGACTACGGTTCGCTGGCCAACCGCAGCGTTCCTCTCACCCAAGTGTGATTGATCACGCCGTCACCCAACATTGTCGCGAAGGAGCGCCATGACAGAAAATCCGCAGCTACGAGTCGCCAGGCCCGGCTGTTCGCATCTCGAACTCAGTCTTTCTGAAGCAATTGATGATCCGGCCAGGTCGCTGGAAACAGAGACGGTCACTAAACAAGGCGGTGTTGGGCCGTTGGATTTCACGGTGGATTACGACCCGTTGTCCTACGCGGTGTATGACTACCCCTACGACACCTACAAGCGGCTGCGGGATGCCGCCCCCGTGTATTTCAATCGGGACCGGGAAATCTATGTTGTCTCCCGATACGACGACGTTCGTGCCGGCTTGGCCAACAATGTCCAGCTGGTCAACGGTCTCGGGAACGATATCGATGGAACACACGACTCCTATGGGGCCGGAATGCTCGTCGCCGAAGACCCTCCCCGCCACACGAACTTGCGGGCGGCCATTCGCCGTACCTTTGCAGCCCGCGAAATCTTGGCCAAAGAAGACGGCATTCGTGCGTTCACGCAGAGCCTTCTCGCCGACATGCAGGCCAAGGGTGGTGGCGATTTTGCCACCGATTTCGCCCTGCCCATGTCCATTGGTATGGGTATCTCCTTGCTCGGCTCACCGGCAGAGGACAACACCGCGTTCGTGGAACACCTGTGGCGGGCGATGGAACGAACGGTGGGCAAGTACGGCATCCCGGTTGACGCGGCGGTAGCGAATGGCGAAACCGAAGAGCTTCTAGCGCGTCGTTTCGCCCAACGTCGTGACGCAATCGCGGCTGGCGCCGAGACAACTGGCTCCGATGCGTACACCCAGATTTTGCTGGCCTCCCAGAAGGGGAAAGTACTTGAAGCTGAGCAGGACGGTTTAGCCCATCTCATCCTCTCTGCCGCCAGCGATGCCCCGGCAGCCCTGCTCACCAACCTGGTTTATGTCTTGGATAAATTTCCGCGCCTGCAAGGACATTTGCGCTCTCACCCAGAGTTGATCACAGCGTTTGTTGAGGAGACCTTACGTTACGAAACGCCGGGACAAAATGTGTCGCGACAAACCACGGAGCAGATCGTGATCGCCGGGGTCACGATTCCGGCCGATTCCCGAGTGATGTTTTTGCAGGGGTCAGCGAACCGGGACGAACGCGTGTATCCAGATCCGGACGTTTTCGACATCAGTCGGGAGTTCACGCCGAAGAACCGCATCATGTCGTTCGGTGAAGGTATTCACGCTTGTATGGGCGCGCCGTTCGCTCGCATGGCAGCAAAAATCATGGTCGAGGAGCTGCTGGCCGGACCTGATATTCGCATTGTCGGCTCCCCTGAACGCTGGGTGAAGCAGTTGGTGCGCGGATTCTCCGCTCTCCCTGTCGAATTCGCCGCGCCCGGCAGCGGCGTCGTCCATCAGCACTTCACTCTAGGAATTGGACGGTAAACCCCATGCAATATCGCTCTTTTGGTAGAACAGGATGGGATGTTAGCGAGATCTCCTTCGGCGCATGGCAGCTCGGCGGCCAATGGGGCCAGGTCGACGATGAAGAGTCGATTGCGACCCTTCTGGCCGCGTACACCCTTGGCATCAACTTTGTCGACACCGCTGAGTTCTATGGAGCTGGCCACAGCGAAGAAGTGATCGGCGAATCTCTTCGCCGCTGGGACGGGGACCGCATCTACGTTGCCACCAAAATTCAGCCAACTCGCTGGCCGAACGCCGACGAAGACAACCCCAAGATGCGTGGCCGCTACCCCGAGTGGCATCTGCGCAACGGCGTCGAGCTCGCGTTGACCCGGCTTGGCGTTGAACGGCTTGATCTCCTTCAACTGCATTGCTGGGTCACCGACGGACTGAACAACCTGGATTGGCTGGAAACCCTCAATGCCCTGCGGGTTGAGGGCAAGATAGACAAAATCGGGGTTTCCATTCGCGACTACCGCCCCGATGAAGGAGTGAATCTTGCGAATCTCGGACTAGTTGACTCCATCCAGGTCATTTTCAACTTATTCGAACAACGTCCAGTGACCAATTTATTTCGGGCAGGAGCGCGAACGAAGACCGCGTTCATTGACCGGGTCGCCTTCGACTCGGGCTCCCTCAGCGGTGCGTGGACTCCCTCAACCTATGACTCGTGGGAGGTCGGCTCGCAGCAGCACCAGATGTTTCGCGGTGAACGGTTCACCGAAACTTTGAAACGCGTCGAAGCGTTGAAAGCGATCTGCGCGCCGTATTACCTCACCCTGGCGGAGGCTGCCATGCGATACACCCTGAGTTCACCCGACGTCTCGACCGTGATCGCGGGCATGAGCACGCAGAAAAACGTCGAGCGCAACGCCTCGTACTCCGATGGCCAGGCGTTCCCCCCGGAACTGCTCGACCAGCTTGCGGAGCACAACTGGCCCAGAAACTACTACAAATGAGAGATGCAAAACTTCGACAAGTTCAAGTCGAGTACCTCTCGCCCGCCGAACTTGACGCAGCTTTGGCTGCTGCGTCCATCGTGTATTTACCGCTGGGGACGATTGAATTTCATGGTTCGCATCTGCCGGTCGGTCTGGACGCTCTAACGGCCCACGGGCTGTGTATTGACGCTGCTCAACGGACTGGTGGTCTGGTCCTCCCTCCGCTGTACCAAGGCACGGGAGGAGGGCATTCCGCCTACCCGTGGACGATCATGATGCCAACAGCTACAGCAATCCGATCAAACGTGCACCACACCCTGCAACGATTGTCTGATTTCGGTGTGCGGAAAACTGTTCTGTTCACCGGTCATTTTCCCGACGAACAGCTCGATCTCATCGACGGGCTGGCAGCCGAGTGGAACACGCAGGGAACTCACACCATGCGGGTTTTGGCTACCGGTGTCAACCGGTGTACCGAGGCGCCTCTCGCTCCCGACCATGCCGGGGTGTTCGAAACCACTCTGCTGCACTCGTTCTGGCCCGATTTAGTACACCTCGACCGACTGCCGCCCGCAGACATGCATCCGGCAGTTGACCCGGCCGGTGACGATCAGGGTCGGCACCGGCATGACTCCGCCCATCCGTTGTGGGGAATTTTTGGCCCGGACCCGCGACGTCTGGATCTATCCAGCAGCGGTCTTCTGCGCGAGTTTCTGGTCGGGTGGCTCAGTGGTCAAGTTCTCAAGCTCACGGCTTGATGGGTGCAACTGTCACGATTCGCGTCGGCTCTGTACCGGCGATTTCATCAAACACTAGCACGTGCTAGTAAATCATGCTATGTTGACCTGACAAAGTTCTATTTAGCCTACGAACACTGCAAGGGGCAGCACGTATGCACAGGAGTGAACTCTCGACCGTTAACGGGGAGTTAGCCGTGTTTGCCCCCGCGACGCACTCCATCGCCATCGTCGGCAGTGGACCGTCGGGTTGTTACGTCGCGCATTTCCTGCGCAAGCGCTGGCCGACTTCCGAAATCGTGATCTTCGATCGTTTGGATCTTCCCTACGGACTCGTGCGTTACGGCGTGGCGCCCGATCACACCGGCACGAAAGCGGTGGCCCGGCAGTTCGACCGCCTGTTTGAGCAGAGTGGGGTGCGCTTTGTCGGCGGGACCGAAATCGGTCGGCACATCACGGTGGACCAGCTGCGTGAAGCCTTTGACGTTACCGTGCTCGCGACCGGCCTCTCTGCCGACCGAGCCCTCGAAATCCCCGGTGCCACCAGCAACGTTCCCCGGGCCACGACTCTACCGGCCGGCGCCGACGTCACCGGTGCGGCTCTGGCTGGAATATACGGTTCGGGACGAGTCACCCGCCTGATCAATGGTCACCCCGACGAGAGTGCCAACGGTGTGGTATTCGGCTCGCGTATCGCGATCGTCGGGCAGGGCAATGTGGCCGTTGACCTGCTCCGAATGTTCCTGATGTCGCCGGAGGAACTTCGTGGCCATGGCGTGGCCGATGAAGTCGTCAATGCCATCGCTGCCGGGCCGGTGCGGCACATCGACATCGTGGGACGATCCAGCCTCTCACGAGCAAAATTCGATCCTGCGATGATCCGCGAGTTGGCGAGAATTCCCAACGTGCGTTTTCTGGCCGATCCCAGTGAACTCCACGACGCCGACACGGAGCCTCGGGACTCGGCTAAATGTGACGCGCTTCTTAACCTGCTCGCGGCCGCATCGGCCGCATCGGCCGTTGACGGCGCTCAAAATACGGATGCTGCCGCGGGCTCTGACCGCACGGTACGATTTCATTTTGGTTGGGTGCCGGAGCGGATCGAAGGCGACGACACCGTTGAGGCCCTTATCTTTCGCAGTGCCGATGGTATCCAGTCCTCGTTCCGGCTCGCCGTCGACTCAGTGTTGACCGCCATTGGCTTCTTCGAAGCAGAAGATGCCCCAGTGCGTCGCCAGGCCCACGAATCGCACGATAGCGACCTCGATATCGGACGCCTCGGACCGGGGTTGTTTTGCGTCGGTTGGCTCCGTCGCGGGCCGCAGGGCACCATTCCTGCCAACCGCACTGACGCGAAGATGGTGGCTGATGTCATCGGTGCAGCTGCCGACGCTGGCGAATTTTTCCCGGGAAAGCCCGGGTTTTCCGGACTGAACCTCCCGACTCTGAACTGCCCGCATCGCCCTCGCCCGCACGACCTTTAACATAGGAACGCTCATGAGCACAACTGTCATCTTGTACGGAACCGAATCCGGCAATGCCGAATTGGTCGCCGAAGACCTGGCCGCCGAGCTGGAGGGAGAGCGGGAGGTCTCCGTCTACGACATGTCAGATTTCGACGTCGCCGATTTCGATGCCGAAAATTTCTACCTCGTCGTGTGCTCCACGCACGGCGACGGAGAACTCCCAGGCGGGGCGACGCCCCTGTTCGAAGCGCTCAACAGCGAGCGGCCGAATTTGTCGGGTATCCGCTACGCCATGTTCGGTCTCGGCAACAGCACGTATGAGACCTACAGTCAAGGCAGCGAAATCATTGACCGCCGACTCACCGAACTCGGGGCGAAACGGGTAGGAGTATACGGTCGTCATGACGCCTGCGACGGATCACTTCCGAATGACGGCGCGGTCGAATGGGCTCGCGAACTACTTGTGCTGGTGTAACCGCGCGGGCTACCGAGACGGCACGGCCGTGCTGCCGCGGACGACGAGCCGGGCACTCGTGAAGACTTGCGAGCCTGCGGCACCCGTGTCGGTGATTCGAGTAATGGCCGCGGCCATGGCAGCCGCGCCGACCTCTCGGGGGTCTTGACGCACCGTCGTGAGGTTCATGAACGACAACCGGGCGACGCGGTTGTCATCAAATCCCGTGATCGAGACATCAGCTGGAATGCGCACGCCGGCGGCCGCAAGGGTGTAACTGAGGCCGAGGGCGGCTTGGTCGTTACTGCAGACAATGGCGGTCGGGAGCACCGCGCCGGCAAGGAGGATGCGTGCGGCGCTAGCCCCGCATTCTTCGGTGTAGTCGCCCCGAACTTCGAGAATCTGCTCGGTGAGGGCGAGTCGCTGCACGGCCGCACGGTAGCCGGAGAGCCGCAGCGTGCCGTCAAGCATGTCGACGCCGTGCACGTACACGATTTCGGTATGGCCGAGGCCGGCCAAGTGCATAACGGCGGATTCGATTCCGCTGTCGCCCTGCGAACGGACGAGGTCGAAGTCACAGTCGGGGATGCCCCGGCCGATGACCACAATGGGAATCTGTCCGGCGGCGCGGCGCAGTAGCTCCGGTGAGGAACGCGGGGCAATCAGGATGAGCGCCTCACATCGATGGCCGACGATCTCGGTTATCGCCTCGCTTTCGTCCCTAATCGGCGTGAGCGCACTGACCACAAGCCGGTAGCCGGATTCGTGAGCGACGGCGTAGAGCCATTCGATGATCTCGACCGGGGCCGAGTGAGCGGGATCGAAGATGACCCCGATGTATTTGGTCGAACCGGCGCGCAAGGCGCGGGCCGCCGTGTTTGGACTGTAGCCAAGAATCCGAGCGGCTTCCAGGATTCTTTCCCGGGTATCGGCACCGACTCCCGTGGCATTTCGAAACACGAGCCCTACGAGCTGGCGAGACACTCCGACCCGCTGCGCGACATCGGCCATGGTCGCCGGGCGCAGACCTGCGGTCGGCGATGATTGGTCGGTCACTGTGGTTCCTTTCGACGCAAAGGTCATCGTAACGTCCCGGTCGCTACGCCGCGTGTCTGCACAAATCACCGCTCCATTTGTCACCGTTTGATAACGGATGCCCAACTCGATAATTTCAGGACTTGTGCCGCTCGAGTTTATGACGTAAGAATGTCCTAACAAAGAATCTGTCGTCACTCGGTCCCCCGCTACCGCCAGTCATTTGCAGTGCAGCTGCCCTTCCCCCGGCAGGAGCGCACAACTCACAATCCGTTCTTTTGAAAGGGACACAACGACGTGAAACTCACTCTCAACACCAAGCGCGGCCTGGTCGCCGTGGCTATCGCGAGCACGGCAATGCTCGGCTTGGCAGCCTGTACCGCAAGTGGAACTGAAACAAAAGCGGCCGACTCCAGCGCTTCCGGCCTCGAGTCCGGATTCGGAGCCCGCGGCGAAAACCGCGACGCGTACTTCATCACCTATTACAACCCGGCATCAGACGCCTTCTGGGCACAGATCCTTGCCGGTGCAGAGGATGCCGCCAAGCTCGGTAACCTCAACCTCACCCACCAGACGGCTGACGCCGACCCCGCCACCATGGTGACCCTGGTTCAGACCGCAATCGCCACTGACCCGGCGGTGATTTTCATGCCCTTCAACGAGGGCGAAGCCTGGGTTGACGTTGCCTGCCAGGCACACGATGCCGGAATCACCGTCATCTCGTACAATGTTCCAGCACCCGATACTGCCGGTGAATGCGTCTCCGGCTTTGTCGGCCAGGACTTCTATGAAGTCGGCGGCATCGTCGGCCAGGCGCTCCTCGACTCCGGCAAGGTCTCGACCGGTGACAAGGTGCTCATCACGGCTGAAGAGCCCGACCAGCCCTACGCACTGCAGCGTGGTGGCGGAGCCTTCGACGTTCTCGACGCGGCTGGCATAGGCGTTCTTCCGCAGGAGCAGTGGCTTCGAGTGGGTGGCGACGATGCCGGTGCTCTCGACGCGCTGACCTCCTGGCTCGTTGCAAACCCCGATGTTAAGGCTGTTATCCCCGTCGGTGGCACCCCGCACCGTAACCTGCCCGCCGCTCTTGAAGCAGCCGGTCTCTCCGATGTGTCGATCATTGGCTTTGATACCGCTCCCCAGATCGTTCAGGGTTTGAAGGATGGCGTCATCCTCGCAACGGCTGACCAGCAGGGCTACGTTCAGGGCTTCCAGTCCACCATGCAGGGTGTCCTCTCGCTGGACTTCGGTTTCTCGCCGGCGAACATCAACTCCGGTGGTACCGGTCTGATCACCACGGATAACGTCGACAACATCGAAGCTAAGGACCTTCAGGGCATCCGCTGGTAGTTAGTGGCGCGGCATGGCTGGCATTAGTCAGTAGCTCCACGCGGTTGTAGTTCAATCACAGAGGCCAGGGCCGATCGTCAGCTCGTCGATCGGCCCTGGTTCCACCCCACACCTCAAAAACTTCCCGGCACCTTCATCTCGTGTGCTCAAAGGAAAGAAGCCATGTCAGACAAAACCCCCGGCCGTAGAGGCCCCATCCTCGAAGTGCCGCTTCCGACCGAGGCTATCTCGCTCAAGCGCAAGCCGTCCGGTGAGCCAGATTCGCTTTTCGGCCGGATGAACTACAACCTGCAGTTCATTCGCGGTCGTGGCGCACTCGAAATCAGCATCGTTTTGATCGTGCTCCTTGCGGGATATGTCACCGCAAGCCTGATCTCCCCGACCGGCTTCGCCTTTCTCAACCCGAACAACTTATCGGGTGTGATCTCGCAGAGTGTGCCAGTGCTGGCTATCCTCGGGCTCGCCGCTGGCATCCTGATGATTGCCGGAGAATTCGACCTCTCGCTGGGCGCGAACATCACGCTCAGCGCCATCGTGTTCATTAAGACCTCGGAAGCCGCCGGACTGTGGCTCGGCATTGCTGCTGGCATTGCCACGGGTGTCGCCGTAGCGCTCGTCAACGGCATTATCGTTGTCTACACGAAGATCCCTTCCTTCATCGCCACGCTGGGCATGAGCTTCTTCTGGATGGGTGCCGGCATCTTCATCAACGGCACCTCACCCGCCGCGTTGACGACCTCGCGCGAAGGCACCATGGAGTACCTGTTCGCACACAACTTCGGTTCGTTCCGGTCCCAGCTGGTGTGGCTGCTGATCATCGGTGTTCTGGCCTGGTTCTTCATGCACCGCCACAAACTCGGCAACCACATCTTCGCCGTTGGTGGCAACCCGGCCGCGGCCGAGGCCATCTCGATCAAGACCAAACGCGTCAAGCTCATGTCGTTCGCCATTTTTGGCGGGCTGGTCGGCTTCGCAGCCATCCTGATTGCCGTGCGCACCTCGTCGATTCAGCCCGGTGGTACCGCCACCGAAGACTTCACGCTCTTTGCGATCGCCGCCGCAGTCGTCGGTGGCACATCGCTGACGGGTGGGCGCGGCAGTGTTATCGGCATTATCGTTGGTGCTGCGCTGATCGAACTCATCCGTAACGGACTTCTGCTCGCCAAGGCACCTGGCTTTTACATCACCCTGTTCGTCGGCGTCACCATCGTTATCGCGGCGATCTTCAACAAGCTCATGGAAGGGAAAGCGCGATGAGCGAGGCACTGCTTCGAATCGAGGGCGTATCCAAGAAATACGGTCCCAATACGGTACTCAAGGACGTGTCGTTTGAAATTGGCAAGGGCGAAGTTGTCGGCCTGCTCGGTGATAACGGTGCTGGAAAGTCCACCCTGGTCAAGATCATGTCGGGCGTCGTGGATTCGACCGTCGGCGATTTCTTCTGGGACGGCCAGAAGATCGAAAAAATGAACCGAAACGTCACCGAGAAGTTGGGCGTGGAAACCATCTTTCAGGATTCCGCCCTCGTTCCCCAGATGACGATTACCCGCAATATCTTCATGGGCCGTGAAGTCACCAACCGGTTCGGCTTCATGAAGATGAAAGAAATGGATGCCGTTGCTGCCGAAGTTCTCGACAGCGTCGTCACCATCGAGGGAATCAAGAGCCCCAAGCAGCTGGTGAGTTCACTCTCGGGAGGTCAGGCGCAGGCCGTCGCCATTGCCCGTGCGGTGCACTTCAAGCGCAGTCTGCTCATTCTCGATGAGCCCACCTCGGCTCTGGCCGTTCGTGCCACCGAGGCGCTGCTGGGCTACCTGACCCAGCTGAAGGGCGAAGGGGTGAGCTCCGTGCTCGTCACCCACAACCTGCACCACGCATTCCAGGTGTGTGACCGTCACATCGTGATGAACCACGGCAAGAAGATCTTGGACGCCCGTCGCGAAGACACGAGCGTCGAGGAACTGACCGCCGCCGTTGTCGAGGGCGCAGTGGGTCTGGCGCGATTCCGTGAAGGATCGTTCTAGGAAAAGAATTTGCTGACAGCGGCCCCTGCGGAAACGTCGGGGCCTTTGTCAGTTGTGCGGCAACAGATTTCAGACCTACTTCGAACTATCACTCCTGGAGATGAACATGAAACTCGGCGTATACACAGCAATCCTGCACGACCGCGAACTGCCGGAGGCGCTCGATGCCCTGGTTGAACTCGGCTTGAACGGTGCTGAGATCAACTCCGGCGGATTTCTCCCGTCGCGGCATCTACCAATCGATGCTGTCATGTCCAGTGACAGCGCCCGAGACAACTATCTCGGCTTGTTCGCCGAACGAAACATCAAGCTCACCGCTCTGAACTGCAACGGAAACCCCCTCCATCCCGATCCTGAGGTCGGCCTGGTTCAGGGGCAGGATGTCTTCACCTCCATCTCGGTGGCGCACCGACTCGGAGTGAAACGCGTGATCACGATGTCGGGGCTGCCAGCGGCGCACGACGGGGGACTGCGCCCAGCCTGGGCGGTCAACCCGTGGAACAGCGTTGATATGGACACCCTCGACTATCAGTGGCACGACGTGGTGATTCCCTATTGGCGCCGCGTCAACGAGTTCGCCGCAGCGCACGACGTGAAGGTAGCCATCGAAATGCACCCACAGAACGTCGTGTTCAACCCCTCGACACTCATGCGCTTGGTCGATGCCATCGATGCGACCCACGTGGGGGCCGAAATGGACCCCTCACACTTGTTCTGGCAACAGATCGATCCGATCAAGGCCATGGAATACCTCGGTGAGCTGGTCTACTGTGCTGCCGCCAAAGACATTCGAATCAATGAGGCGGTCAGTATTCACGGTGTGCTCGACGACCGGTTTCGTCGGGTACCCGCAGCGGAGCATCCGCTGTCTCTCGGCGGCAAATACACGCTGTGTGAATGGCCAAAAGACTCAGCGTGGGATTTCGTGGCCGTTGGCCTCGGACACGACCAGGATTTTTGGAATCGTTTCGTCGCGACGCTCGCCCGGGTTGCACCCGAGACCGACCTCGCCATCGAGCACGAGGACGCGTCCCTGGGCCGGCTCGAAGGGCTTCGCGTCGCGGTCGGTACGTTGAGCGTCGCCCTCGCCGGGGTGCCGGTTGCAGAGGAGCGCGGGACACGGTAGTGGTCGCCAAAATACGAGTCGCGTGCCGAGGAACAGGCGTCGGCTCTGTCGAGAAAGTATCGGACCGGAGGTTGTGATTTGGATTGAGTGCGTCGATTTCATGATCGACAGGCGAGAATAAATGCAACGAAGGTTGCAGATATGAAGAAGAACAGAAATTGGCTCGCCGCATTCATCGTCGTTCCCCTGGCTCTGGCTGGATGCACGGCCACCTCAGGAGACACGATGACCGCCGCATCCGCTGAGATTGTCATCGCCCTGGTCACCCACGGCTCCCCGGGGGATACCTTTTGGGACGTGGTCAAAAGCGGCGCCGAGCAGGCCGGCACCGACCTCGGGGTGACTGTCACGTACCAGGGCGATGGCGACCCGGTGAAGCAGAGCCAGCTGATCGACGCAGCCATCGCCACGAATCCGGACGGCCTTATCGTTTCGATGGCCAACCCTGACGGTGTCCAGAATGCGGTTGAAAAGGCGGTCGCCGCCGGAATTCCGGTAATCACCATCAACTCCGGCCTCGACCAGTCCAAGGAATTCGGTGCTCAGACTCACATCGGTCAGAGTGAGTTCATCGCCGGCCAGGGCGCAGGCGAGCAGCTCGCCGTAGCCGGCGTCAGCAACGTCATCTGCATCATCCATGAAGCCGGCAACACCGGACTGGAAGAACGCTGCGACGGAGCAGCTGACACCCTCGGCGGCACGGTCAGCAACGTTCAGGTCGACGTCGCGAACATCGCGGACGCCCAGAACACGATTAAGAGCAGCCTTCTGGCCGACTCGTCCATTGATGGCGTGCTCACCCTGAACCCGGGCATCGCCGTCGCGGCCAGCCAGGCCATCGAAGAAGCTGCCAGCACGGCCCAATTGGCGACCTTCGATGTATCCTCCGACGTTACCCAGCTCATCCTCGACGGCAAGATCTTATTTGCCGTTGATCAGCAGCCATACTCCCAGGGCTATCTCCCCGTGGCCTTCCTCACCCTGCAGGCGCGCAACGGCGACGTTGTCGGCGGCGGTCTGCCGGTCTATTCCGGCCCGGGCTTCGTCACGAAGGACAACGCAGATCAGGTCGCGAAGTTCGCGAAGAATGGAACGCGATGACACTCACCGCACCCGCGGTGACCCATGAACGGATCAAGCCCGCCGGTCTGATCCAAACGCTGCTGCGCCGACCCGAGGTCGGCGCAGCGGTTGCCGCCCTTGCCATTTTCATGTTCTTTTCGGTCTCGACGCAGGCGTTTCTGACGCCGGCGGGCGTAGCCACCTGGCTCTACTCCGCATCCCTGTTCGGCATCATGGCCGTCGCGGTGGCCCTGCTCATGATCGGCGGAGAGTTCGACCTCTCCGCCGGTGCCATGGTCGGTACGACGGGACTGATCGTTGGAATCGTCACGACCGAGTGGGGCGTCAATATCTGGCTCGCCCTCGTAATTGCCTTGGCGATTGCCCTGGCCATCGGTGCGGCAAACGCTTTCGTGGTGATGAAGACGGGTCTGCCGAGCTTCATCGTGACGCTCGCCACGTTCTTCATTCTGCAGGGGGTGAACCTCGCCGTCACGAAGATCATCACCGGCACCGTGTCGATTCAGGGTATGGGCGCAGTGCCCGGCTTCGACGCCGTCACAGTGTTCTTTGGCTCCTCGTTTAGCCTGTTCGGCATGGACGTGAAGATCTCCATCGTCTGGTGGCTCGCTATTACCGCTCTCGCCACCTGGATTCTGCTGCGTACCCGGTCGGGAAACTGGATCTTCGCGGTCGGTGGACAGATCACCAGCTCCCGCCAGGTCGGCGTGCCGGTGATGAAGGTCAAAATGGGCCTGTTCATGACCACGGCCGGTGCCGGCTGGCTGGTCGGAATGCTGCAGCTCTTCGATGTATCGACCGTTCAGGCCACCACCGGCATCGGCCAGGAGTTCATCTATATCATCTGCGCGGTGGTCGGCGGATGCCTGCTGACCGGCGGCTACGGTTCGGCCATCGGTGCGGCGCTCGGCGCCCTCATCTACGGCATGACCCTGCAGGGCATCGTGTTCGCCCAGTGGGATAACAACTGGCTCAAGGCCTTCCTCGGTGGGATGCTGCTGCTCGCCGTGCTGGTCAACCTTTATGTTCGCCGCCAGGCAGGAGTTCGCTCATGACGCACGCAGAGGTATCCGCTGCCCTGCCCATTCTTGAAGTTCGAGACATCGGAAAAACCTACGGCTCCATTTTGGCGCTGCAGGGTGTGTCGGCCTCGGTCGGGGTCGGTGAAGTCCTCTGCGTGCTGGGGGATAACGGTGCCGGCAAGTCGACGCTCATCAAAATTCTGTCCGGAGCACACGCGCACACCCAGGGGAAGCTTCTCGCCTACGGGGTCGAGCGCACCTTCGGCAGCCCGCGTGAGGCCCTGGATTTGGGGATCGCGACGGTCTACCAGGATCTCGCCGTGGTTCCGCTGATGCCGGTCTGGCGCAACTTCTTTCTGGGGTCGGAGGTGACTCGTGGGATTGGTCCTTTCAGCCATTTGGACGTCAAGGGCATGCGCCGGATCACCAGGGAAGAGCTTGCCAAGATGGGCATCGACCTGCGGGATGTCGACCAGCCGATTGGAACTTTGTCGGGTGGTGAACGCCAGTCGGTGGCCATCGCGCGAGCCGTGTACTTCGGCGCCAAGGTCGTCATTCTCGACGAGCCGACCTCAGCCCTGGGCGTCAAGCAGGCCGGTATGGTGCTCAAGTACATCGCGCAGGCTCGGGATCGCGGTCTGGGCGTGGTGTTCATCACGCATAACCCGCACCACGCGTATCCCGTCGGCGACCGATTTCTGCTGCTCAAGCGCGGAACCAGCCTTGGCGATTTCAAGAAGAGCGAGATCACTATCGAGGAGATGACCAAGCTCATGGCTGGCGGAGCAGAACTCGACGCGCTAGCGCACGAGCTCGCTCGCCCCTAGCCGTGCTATTTCTCGACCAGCGTCACTTCGAAGGAGTACAGGTCGGGGCGGTAGCAATGCTGGCCGAACTCGACCGCGCGACCCGAGTTGTCAAACGCCGTACGGTCCATCGTGAGGAGCGCAGCGTTCTTCTCAATCTCCAGCAGCATGGACTCTTCGTTGGTGGACTTGCGGGCTCCGATGTGCTGGCGGGCGACGCGCATCGTCACTCCGCGCGAGCGCAGCACCTGATAGAGGCCGTGCGCGACGAGATCATTGGGCTCGATGCCTATGAACTCCTCGGGAAGCCAGTTCTCCATCACGGCGACGGGTACGGCATCGGCCAGGCGAACGCGCCGAATGTACAGGGTAGGACTGCCCTCGGCCACGCCGAGACGCTCGGCCGTTTTCGCATCTGCTGTCCGGGTTTCGAGCGCGAGAAGATGCGTCGAGGGCACCTTATGCGTGTTGGTGAGGTCGTCGTAGAGGCTGGTCAGTTCGACCTTGCGCGTCACCTGGCCGTGCACGACCTGGGTGCCGATGCCGCGGCGGCGTACCAGTAGACCCTTGTCGACGATTTCCTGGATGGCGCGGCGCACGGTTGGACGGCTGAGGCCCAGCCGTTGGCCGAGGGCGACCTCGTTCTCCAGGCGTGATCCGGCCGGCAGCTCGCCGCTGAGAATGGCCTTCTCGATGCGCTGGGAGACTTGAAAATACAGCGGAATCGGGCCCGACCGGTTCAGATCCATGAACATTCCCATCGGGAGGGTATTTTCTTCCTTCGCGCTCAACTGATACCTCACTGACAAGCCAATCGGTTTGGCCAATTGTCATGACAATATCAGGTCATGCTGTCGATCGTCAGGTATCAGACAACCACTTAACGATCGAAGGAAGGGCGCACGACGCTAGAACGGCCGCGGGTTGGGATCGTCGGTATTCCAGACGTAGTTCCATGGATCGCTTAGTGGTTCGGCGGGCGTGGTTGGTGCGGGTGAGCTGGTTTGTTCAAGGTGGGGGCTGATGCGGGCGGCGGGGTCGGTGGCGTAGTGCTTGCCAGCGGGGCTGGTCCAGTGGAGGGTGCCGTCGGGGTCAGCGATGGGCTTCCAGTCGGAGAAGTGCTTCAGGTTGTGGTGGGCGGGAGAGAGGAAGTGCAGGTTGGTGGCGGTGGTGGGGCCGCCGAATTGTTTATCCACGGTGTGGTCGAGGTCGCTGTGGCCGGCAGAGCGGTTGCAGCCGGGGAACCGGCAGGTTCCATCGCGTAATCGTAGGTATTTTTTCAGCGCGATGGGCACCCGGAACGGTTCTGTGCTGACGTCGAGGACGATGCCGGTGTGCGGGTGGGTGAGGATGCGCAGGAAACTCGTGGCGGTCCCGGCGAGGCGGCGGGCGGTCTCCGGGTCGATGGGGCCGTAGCCTTCGAGTTCGGCGGGTTCGTCGCTCGTGCCCATGAGGGTGAGGACGGGGACGGTGACGTTGACATTGGCGGTGAGTCCGGCGCCGAGGCCGGTGCTGGTGACGCCGCACTCCAGTAGGTCGATGGCGACATCTGTTCGCAGCTGGCTGAGGGTGCGAGGTTCGCCCGTGCCCTGCAAGCTGATGGCAGCATCGGTAACCCGGGTATAGATACCTTCAAGGTCTTCTCCAGCCGCACGCAACCAGAGCGTGGCCATGCCGTCCTTATCCGGGTAGAACGCGACGTTGCGGTCGGCCAGACACTTGGCACGGCGAACGGTGATGCTGTCGGGGTGGAACCGTTCGCGCAGTTTGCGGGCCCTGCCGTCGAACTGGGACGCGGTGAGTTTATGGGCGTGCGGCAGCAGCAGTGCCTCCATTTCGGCCCGGGCAGCCCGGGGCACGGAGTCGAGCTGTTCGAGGACCCGCCGCACGTGGCGCAGGGAGATTTTCCCGCTGCGAAGCGCATCCAGGGTCTGCGGGCGAGACTCCACCAGCACGCGGCTCTCGTGGAGGAGGCCGGAGGCGGTACCGGCGGGGATACGCAGCGCGCACGCCATTTCTGCGACGAGTCCTTGCTGGGCGGCAAAGGTGGCGTCCCAGTCGTGCTCGTGTTGCGGCCCGGCCTGGGGCCGGCCGGTCTCGGCGGTGTTGGTGGTGTAATCCCACGCCTCAGTGAGAACCTCCGCCTTACTGGCTTGCGCCCACGAGATGACTTTCTCGAGGTAGAGGACACGGTCCACGAACTGCGCCTGCCGACGCTGAAACGGACTCAACTGCTCCGCCGGGCTACCGTCGGCGGTGTCACTGTCACCAGGGTCACCAGGGTCACCAGGGTCAATCGGGTCGGCCTCGGGCTCGCCGGTGGTGCCCTCGGTGCGGAGGTACTCGGCGTAAAGGAACTCCTCGCGCACGTCCTCGTCGAACACATGCGTCGGCAACACCGCCCGAAACACCTCGTTCAGGTCAAGACCGGCTGGAATCGTCGGGCAGTCGGCGAACTCGGAAACACCGGCATCGGGAGCGACGACCTCCGTAATGAAGCATTCAGGCGCAATGAGCTCGCCGTATTGTCCGGCTCCAGCCGCCACTTCGGCCCGCCAGTCGGCGTCGTACTGGGCCTGAAACGCCGCGAAATCGAGGCTGTCCCTGGCTGTTACCGGCCACGCGCCGTAAGCTGCGAAGAAAGGATCGACGAGGCCCTGCTGGGGAATATCGCCATGCTGGCTCATGCCTCCATAGTATCAAAACCACCACTCAAAGTCGAGAGATTCTCAGATACATTTAGATTTTCGTACGAAGTCACGTTCGGCTCAGAAAAGCGTTTTCGAGACCGCTTTGCGCTGAGCAATGGCTGTTTCGCGTGGCCCGTCAGGACACTAGTGGGCGGCCTAGACGCCGAGGCTTGCCACCGCGGCGACTGCTTCACCAACGGATGCCGCCGCCTCGGCCGCCTCCGCCGCCGATGTGCCAGCACCCAGCGTGAACCGCACCGCGGTCAACGCCAGGTCATTCGACAGGCCCATGGCGGTGAGCACGTGCGACGGCTCGCTGCTTCCGGCCGCGCAGGCGGACCCACTCGAACAGACGATGCCGCGCGCTTCGAGCTCCAGCAACACCGCCTCACCGCTCGTGCCGGGAAAGACGAAGGACGCAGTGCCCGGCAGTCGTTCGGTTGGGTGCCCGGTGAGCCGGGCCGACGGCGTCACGCGCAGCACCGTGGCGATGAACTCGTCGCGGAGGGCGCTGGTGCGCTGGGCGGCGAGAGCGCGTTCGTCGCTGGCCAGGCGCAGCGCCACCGCCAGGGCTAGCGCTCCGGCGACGTTCTCGGTGCCACTGCGTTTGCCGCGCTCCTGGCCGCCACCGTGCAGCAGCGGTTCGATCACGAGGCGGCCGCGCAGAAAAACCGCTCCGATGCCGGGGGGAGCGCCGAGTTTATGGCCGGACAGGCTCAGCGCGTCCACGCCGAGTGTCGTCACGTTCAGGTCGAGCCAGCCACCGGCCTGTACCGCGTCGGTGTGAAATGGTACGCCAGCGTCACGGGCAACGTGAGCGAGGTCCGCAATGGGCTGCACGGTGCCGACCTCGTTGTTGGCGTAGTGCACCGAGACCAGGGTGGTGTCGGCGCGGAGCGCGCGGGCGAGGCCAGCGGGGTCGACGCGGCCGGCAGCATCCACTGGCAGCAGGGTGATCTCGAAACCGTGCAGTCGGCGCAAATAGTCGCAGGAGTCGAGCACGGCCTCGTGCTCGATCGGAGTGGTGACGATGTGGCGGCCGCGCGGGGCGCCGAGGGAGACTCCCTTGATGGCGAGGTTGTCGCTTTCGGTACCGCCGCTGGTGAACGTCACTTCGCCGGGGCGGCAGCCAAGGAACCGGGCGACGCTGCGGCGCGCCTCCAGCAGCGCGGCAGCGGCCGCTTCGCCGACCTGGTGATGGCTCGACGGGTTGCCGAAGTCGCTCGTGAGGTGCGGCCACATGGCCATAAGCGCTTCACTGCGCACCGGGGTCGTCGCAGCATTGTCCAGGTAAATCATGGGCTCAGAGCGCGAATCCGGCCGGCGCGCTGACTCGAATGGCAATGTCGAGTCCGAGGTCTAGCGAGTTCACGCTGTGGGTGAGAGCACCGACCGAGATGACGTCGACGCCGCATGCCGCGATGTCGCGTACCGTGTCGAGCGAGACTCCGCCGCTGGCCTCGACGATGGCCCGGCCGGCGATCTGCTGCACGCCTGTAAGCAAGTCCTCCGGGCTGAAATTGTCGAGCATAATCGTGTCGATGCCGGCCGCGAGCACGTCGTCGATCTGGTCGAGGCGGTCGACCTCCACCTCGAAGTGGGTGGTGTGCGAGAGCTTCGCGCGCGCCGCGCGCAGCGCCTCGGTCAGTCCGAGCGGGCCGGCCGCGAGGATGGCGAGGTGGTTGTCCTTGGCCATCACCGTGTCGGAGAGGCTGAACCGGTGGTTGTGGCCGCCGCCGTCGCGCACGGCCTGGCGCTCGAGGGCGCGCAGCCCTGGCGTGGTCTTACGGGTGTCGACGATGCGGGCCTTGGTGCCGGCCGTCTCGGTGACGTACCGGGCGGTCAGGGTGGCGATTCCGCTCATCCGCTGCACGAAGTTCAGACCGATGCGCTCCGCCTGCAGGATGCCGCGGGCCGGGCCGGCCACCTCGGCGAGCGTGGCGCCGGGTTCGAACCGATCGCCGTCTTTGACGAACTGGCGAACCTCGATGCGGGGGTCGGTCAGGCGAAAGGCGGCGGTGAAGACGGCGCCGCCGCTGAACACGCCGGGTTCGCGGGCCTCGAGCCTGGCCGTCGCGACGGCGTCCTCGGGGATGAGCACGGTCGAGGTGAGGTCACCCCAGGGCGCATCCTCGTCGAGGGCGGCCTGCACGACAACGTCGATGGAGTGAGTGGTCAGCATGCGATGGCCTCCTTGGCCGGAATGAGAGTGCGGGATTGCGAGCGTCGTACGTGTGACACTGAGCGGGCCAGTTCGGGCCGGGTGTCGGTGAAGTCCGAGCGGTAGTGTGCGCCGCGCGACTCTTCGCGGGCCAGGGCGGCGGTCACGAGCAGGCGCGCCAGGTCGAGCAGGTTGCGGTCTTCGAGGGCGGCGACGGAGCTGCTGGTAGCGTCGGAGGCCGTCCATTCGGCGAGGGCTGCTGCTGCTGCAGTGAGGCCGACGCCGGAGCGGTGCACTCCGGCGGAGTCCCAGAGGAGTTGCTGCAGGGTTTGGCGGTTGACCAGCGTGCCGAGATCGGTTGACGGTGATGTTCTGGCGGTCTCGACCAGCTCGACTCGTGGATGGTTTGTTTTCGCAGGTCGGGTTGCGTCACCGACGGCGTCAACGCCCTGGACTCGCAAATGGAGTAAATATGCTGGTTGGGTAGCGTTGGCAGGGTCGACCTGGGTAGCCCCGGCGGGGGAGTGTACGGCCAGCGGCGTCACGGTCGTGCTCATCCGCCAAGGCTCGCCGAGGGCGCGCACGGCTCGGTCGGCGAACACTGCCGCCTCGAGCAGGGAGTTTGAGGCGAGCCGGTTGGCGCCGTGCGCTCCGGTGCGGGCAACCTCGCCGACGGCGAAGAGCCCGGGCAGGCTGGTTCGACCCCAGGCATCCGTTTCGACGCCGCCCATCCAATAATGCGCGGCCGGGGCCACCGGAAGCGGATCGACGGCCCAGTCCAGACCCGCTCCCCGGCAGGCCGTTGTGATGGTGGGAAATCGGGTTTCGAGCAATGTGCGTCCGAGCGCGGTGGCGTCGAGCAGCACCGGAGTGCCGCCCTGCCGCTCCATTTGGCGCGCGATGGCCCGGGCGACGACGTCGCGCGGCGCGAGTTCGGCGTCGGGGTGCTCGCCGTGCATAAAACGACCGCCGAGCTGATCGCGCAGCACGGCGCCTTCGCCGCGCACCGCCTCCGACACCAGCGGCGTTCCGGGCACGGCGAGGGCGGTCGGGTGAAATTGATAAAATTCCAGATCGGTAACGGATGCCCCCGCTCGCCACGCCGCCGCCACCCCGTCCCCGGTTGCGACCGAGGGATTGGTGGTGTGCGTGTACAGCGCGCCGGCGCCGCCGGTGGCCAGGATCAGGGCGTCAGCGGTCAGCGAAAGCTGCACGCCGTCTGGGCCGAGCACCCGAGCGCCGACCACGTCGCCCCGGTCAAGTATCAGGTCGACGAGCATGGTGTGCTCCCGCACCTCGATCGCAGCGCGGCGCCGCACGGTCGCCACGAGCGCTGCTTCGACCGCGGCACCGGTGGCGTCGCCGCCGGCGTGCACGACCCGGGAACGGGAGTGGGCGGCTTCGAGGCCGCGGGCCACGCCGGATTCATCCCGGTCGAAGTCCACGCCGAAGCGAATGAGGTCGCGCACCCGTGCCGGACCCTCCTCACAGAGCACGCGCACGGCCGCCGGGTCGCACAGGCCGGCGCCGGCGCGCAGGGTGTCGAGTACGTGGGCGTCGACCGAGTCGTCGCGAAACAGGGCGGCGGCAATGCCGCCCTGCGCATAACGGGTGTTGCTCTCCGGCAGCACCGACTTCGTGACGAGCACGACGCGGTGGCCGGCATCCGCTGCCCGCACGGCCGCGAGTAAGCCGCCGAGGCCGCTGCCGATGACGAGAATCGACGCCATGTCAGACGCCGGCCAGGAGGGCCGTCGGCACGGTGGATTCTGGAGCAAAGGATGCCGGCGGCCGGGCCGCCAGCATCCGCTCAAGGGCGACGCGAGCGTGTTCGGCGATATCGGCCGACACTGTGATCTGGTTGAGCATCTGGCCCGGTTGTTCGCCGCCACCGATGAGCGCTTCGAGCACCCAAGCCAGGTAGCCGGCGTGGATGCGGTACATGGTGGAGCAGGGGCAGATCACCGGGTCGAGGCAGAAGATCTCATGCTCTGGGTGCTGGGCGGCTAGCCGGTTTACGAGGTTGATCTCGGTGCCGATGGCGAAGGTCGTACCGGCCGGGGCAGCGGCGATGGTTTTAGTGATGAAGTCGGTGGATCCGGCCGAGTCAGCGGCGTCGACGACCGCCATCGGGCATTCCGGGTGCACGATGATCTGCACACCGGGGTGCTCGGCGCGGGCGGCGTCGATCTGCGGCACGGTGAAGCGGCGGTGCACGCTGCAGAAACCGTGCCAGAGCACGACGCGGGCGGTGTCGAGTTGCTCGGCCGTGTTGCCGCCGAGCGGCCTGGTCGGGTTCCACATCGGCATCGCATCGAGTGGCACCCCCATCGCCTTGGCAGTGTTGCGGCCGAGGTGCTGGTCGGGGAAGAACAAGACGCGCTGGCCGCGTTCGAAGGCCCACTCGAGCACGGTCTGCGCGTTCGACGAGGTGCAGACAATGCCGCCGTGCTCGCCGCAGAAGCCCTTGAGCGCGGCGGAGGAATTCATGTAGGTGACCGGAATCACCGGAACCCGGCCGGAGGCATCCGCTTCGGTGCCGTAGAGGACCTCGAGCTGCTCCCAACACTCAGTGACCGAGTCGATGTCGGCCATGTCGGCCATCGAGCAGCCGGCGGCCAGGTTCGGCAGGATCACGGCCTGATCGGGCCCGGAGAGCAGGTCGGCGGTTTCTGCCATGAAGTGCACGCCACAGAACACGATCGCGGCGGCGTCGGGGCGGCTCTGGGTAGCCTGGGCGAGCTGAAAGCTGTCGCCGACGAAATCGGCGTGCCGCAGCACCTCATCGCGCTGGTAGAAGTGACCGAGAATGACCACCGAGTCGCCGAGCACGTTCTTGGCCTCGACGATGCGCGCGCTGAGTTCCTCCGGTGAGGCGGTGCGGTACCGCTCGGGCAGTGCACCCTGGCGGGGAGAGCCGGCCGGAATGACGTCACCCATCGACGATCCGGGGCCATAACCGGGGGTGCCGGTGTCGAACTCCCACGGATCTGTCGCCAGATCAGGGCTGCACGTGCTGCCGGCGGCTTTGCCGGTGCCGATGAGACGAATGGTGGTCTCGACCGAGGGAATAGTCATGGTCGTGCTCCTTGCAAGATAATGAGAGTGAGAAGTGAGAAACCTGGGTCAGAGCAGCGGCAGCGGTGGGTCGTGCTCGTTGGCACGATCGTCATAGCGGTAGAGCCGCGCCGGTCGATGCCGGGCCCCGGCCACGTGCTGATCGGTGCTGATCAGAGTGCCGCTCGCCTCGATCGACCGCCGAAAATTGGCCGGGTCGAGCGCCTTGTGCAGCACGGCCTCGTGTACCTCCCGCAGCTGGGCGAGGGTGAACGTGTCACCGAGAAAGGCGTGTGCGATTCGCGCGTATTCGACCTTGGTGCGCAGTCGCCAGAGCGCGTATTCGACCACGCTGTTGTGGTCGAAGGCGAGCGGGGGCAGCGAATCGGCAGCGAACCACCGCACGTTTTCACCAACGGATGCCCGTTCCGCCACCTCCGAGCGCACCAGCGCCCAGTACACGACGGAGACCACGCGCAGCCCGGGGGAGCGGTTGAGACGTCCGAAGGTATAGAGCTGCTCGAGGTAGCGCGGGGACAGCTCCGTGGTCTCGCGCAGGGTGCGGGCGGCGGCGGCGGCGAGTTCTTCGTCTGCGGGCAGCCACCCACCGGGCAGCGCCCAAAGATCGCGGTGTGGGTCGCGGGTGCGCCGAACGAGGGGTAGCCACAGGGTCTTGAGTCCGGACTCGTCGTCGGGGCGCAGGGCGAAGATCACGGTCGACACGGCCAGACTTGAACCCGCAGCGCTCGCTCCCGCAGTGCTCGCCGGGACGCCTTCGACGACGAGCGGGCTCTGTAGGGCGCTCAGGGGGGTCTGTACGGAATGCTCCAGCACGGGATCCAGTCGTAAAGGTCGATTTGACTCTAACTGCTGCACCCATCATATAGTCAAACTGACTCAAACACCCGAAGGTGACGAAACCCCGTCGTTCTTCGGTTGGCGCAATTCATCCATAGGCGGTCGCCCGTAAGTCGAACTTCGTGCGGGAAACGCTGATCTCGGATCAATCGGGTTGTAGAATCGCAACCCAAGCCAGAGGAGTCAGGCCAGAGGAGTCAGGCTCCGCGGGTTGCGGCAGCTGCGCGCGCGCCGGCCCGGCTGATGCCCATGCCCGTCACGCTCCAGAGAGTCACCCGGGCCATCGCCTCGATCGCGATGCGCGGGCTCATCTTCGACGACCCGCGCACCCGCTCGACGAAGGTGATCGGCACTTCGACGACGCGCAGGTCGGCGCGCACGGCGTGCAGCAGCATCTCGATCTGAAAGCAGTAGCCGAGGCTGTCGACGCTGGAGAGGTCCATGCGTGACAGGGCGCGGGCCGAATACACCCGGTAGCCGCCGGTGGCGTCGCGCTGAGGCAGCCGCAGCAGCATCCGGGAGTAGAAGGACCCGCCGCGGAAGAGCGCCCGTCGATGCCAGGGCCAATTCTCGATGGCCCCACCCGGCACCCAGCGTGATCCCAGCACGACGTCGGCCGTTTCGGCCGCGGTCAGCAGGCTGGCGAGTTGCTCCGGCTGGTGGGATCCGTCGGCGTCGAGCTGCACAAGCTGGGTATAGCCGTGGCCGAGAGCCCAGCCGAAGCCCTCGAGGTAGGCGGCGCCAAGGCCGGTCTTGGCGGTGCGATGTAGAACGTGTACGGCCGAATCCGCCGCGGCAATCTGATCGGCGAGGCTGCCTGTACCGTCGGGGGAGGCATCATCGACGACCAAAATGTGCGCCTCGGGAACGCTAGAGCGTACGCGTTCAACAATGCTGGCCACGTTCTCGGCCTCGTTGTAGGTAGGAATGATGACCAGCGTGATAACTGCGAAGTTCTGGGGCACTGGCTTACCTCGTCATTTCAATAATGATGGTGCGGTTGACCAGCGTCGTCTCGTCGACGCGGAATCCTTGCAATTGCAGCGTGCGGACATCCGTTTCATTTCGCCATTCCGCACTCCCCGAGTATTGCAGCAGCCAGACCGTGTTGAGGTTCGCCAGGGCCGGAAGCGCGTCGGTCAGCGGAGCTACTTCGTCCCAGAGCCAAGCCGTGTCGCTGTAGGCACGAGTCAGCGTCACGTCGTGCAGGCCGGCGAACGCCTCGGGGTAGAGGTGCATCGCCAGGCGCGGAACGCGCGACGGGCGAACGCTCTGGTCGAAGATGATGCCGTCGCCGGGCAGGGCCTCGGTTGCCAGCACGGCTGCCGCCTGACGCCAGTCGCTGCCCTCGTTCTTGCCGAAGTCACCGCGTTGCACGGCGTAGGCGGGCACGATGGTGGCCACGAGCAGGGCAACGCTTGCGGCGCGCAGCCAATTATTGGCCAGGGCAGCAACCCCCACGGCGATCACGACGCCCACCGCCGGAGCGCAGATCGACAGGTAGCGCGTCGAGTACATCGGGGTGACTAACTCGTTGCCGAGCAAGAGGATACCGCTCGGCAGCAGCATCCAGGCCAGGAAAATACTCAGCGCACCGCGGCTGGGCAGACCGGCCTGATAATGCGTGCCGCGGCGCCGAAAAAATACTGCCATGACGGCCACGACAATGAGCGCCCAGGCCATGATCGCGACCGGAACGGTGTCGAACCACTGCATGACCGCAGCTTCGGAGACGGTGACCCGCGGTCGGCGGCCGATGAACGCGATCTGCTCCCGCTGGGCTGAGCCCGCGAGCAGAATGGGCAGGGCCAGCAATAGCCCGAGGAGGCTCGCCCCCAGCCAGACGGCCAGGCTCCACCACAGTCGGGCAGTGGGTCGGCGAAGCGGATGCCGGTGAGCCAGCGCCACGACTGCGACGGCATGTACCGGAAGCAGCAGGGCCAGGTACAGAAAGACGTACAATCCGACCGCGAGCAGCACGGCGTAGCCACCCCACAGGGCGGTTTGTCGGCGGCGACTCGCGCTGCGGCTGCGCACCGCGTGCACGAGCAGCACGGTCAGCCACACGCCGATGGCCGTCGCGATCGCCGTCGATCGCGCCTCTGACCCCATATAGGTCACCCGGGGCAGCACGGCGAAGATCAGGCCGGCGCCGATCGCCGCCGGGCGCGATGTGAATTTTTCGGCCAGAACGACCGTGCCAGCAGCGGCAGACCCGATCGCGATCGCGCTCGGCAGCCGGGTGGAGAACTCGGAGGCACCAAACAGGTCGATCCAGCCGTGCAGAAACAAGTAGTAAGCGCCGTGCACCGCATCGATGTTGCCGAGCATGGCGAACAGTGAGGGCAGCGACCGCTCGCCCGACATCACACTGGCCGCTTCATCGCCCCAATACGACGGATGCCAGGACCAAGCGACCGACACGATAAAGCCGACGAGTCCCACGAGCAGAGCCGACCATCCGGTTGATCTGACGGTGTAATCGGGTCGGTGCATCGGTCGAGGAGCAACGGAATGAATCGCTGTAACGAAGGTCACTCGGTCAATTTACCCAATAATTGTTACCGGTAACTACCGAACCCCCCCGAACTTGTCGCAAAGCCCAATCCCTTTGCCGCACGACGTCGTCATCGGCTGCCAGCTAGGCTTTTGCCATGAGCCCAGAAGCGCAGCGAGACCAACCAGCCGCGGTGGGCGTTGCCATCGCCCAGTTCGCGCCGGGGCCCGATAAAGCGCAGAACCGGGCCGTGATTTGCCAGCTGGCCACGACAGCCGCCCGACGCGGTGCCCACCTGGTGGTGTTCCCGGAGTACTCGGCCTTCTTCGAGCCCAAACTCGGCCCGGCGTTCGTCGCCGCCGCGGAGCCGCTCGATGGCCTGTTCGTGACGGCGCTCGCCGCGCTCGCAGCCGAATTGGGCATCCACATTGTGGGCGGCATGCTCGAGACGACGGAGGACCCGGCCCGGTTTTCGAACACCCTGGTCGCCGTCGATCCGACCGGCCGCCTCGTCGCGAGCTATCGCAAGCTGCACCTCTACGACGCCTTCGGCGACCGCGAATCCGACTGGGTGCTGCCGGGTGACATGGACGTTCCCGAAACGTTCGAAGTCGGCAGCCTGCGGGTGGGCCTGCAGACCTGTTATGACATCCGTTTTCCCGAAGTAACCCGTCGCCTCGTCGATGCCGGCGCAACCCTGGTGCTGGTGCCGGCCGAGTGGGTGCGCGGCCCCCTCAAGGAACACCACTGGCGCACATTACTGACTGCTCGGGCGCTCGAGAACACAGTGTTTGTGGCCGCGGCCGATCACACGCCGCCGATCGGCGTTGGCATGAGCATGATCATCGATCCGATGGGCGTCGCGTTGATCAGTCTCGGTGAGGCAGCGGATGTCGCCATCGCCTTCCTGGAACCGGCGCGCGTTGAAGCGGTGCGCGCGATCAACCCGGCCCTGGCGCTGCGCCGGTTCGCCGTCGTGCCGCGCCCTGATTCTTACGGCCCTGATTCTTACGGCCCTGATTCTGACGGCGCTGATTCTGACGGCGCTGACCCGGCTACCGTTCGCTGACGGTCGCCTTGGTCGTATGGGTCTGGGCGGCCGCCCGAATGCCGATGGCCGGTTCGACCCTAGGTGCCTGGTTGGCGTTGACGACCGCACTCTCTTCGGCGGTTACGACAAGCCCCTGGCAGCTGTTCGCCGCACGCGTGAGCTGCGCCACCCAGTTCGGATTGATGGTCGGAGCGTGGCCGCCGGCGAACTTGAAATAGAGCGGAATTGCCGGGTGCAGCCACGCCGCACTGCGCCCGTCGCCGACCACGGTGGCATCGCGCCAAGACAGCAGAAAGCTCTCATCGTGGCGCAGTTTCTGAACGATCACGAGTTGCAGATGCGCCAACATTCGGTCTTCGAATTCCACGACGACACGGTCATACGTGAGCGAACCCATGAGTGCTACCTTCGGTCGGTCGTGCTGCCCCCAGCGAGAAGCAGAGGGTGTTGAAACACTGGAGCCGGAACGATTGAAAGCAAAGCCTGCACTTTAGCGTGGAACCGGGTACTCCCGACCACTGTCCTCCGTTCAGGGGACAAACACAAGCAATTCAGCAAGTGCCCAACGCCTTGTCACATTGATCTGCACCGAGCGCCTGCTCCATCGGCGGCGGAGCGGTGAATTCGAGCCGGAGCAGTACTTCGAGTGGGCGTTCGATCTGACCGAAGTGCCCGGACCTCGCAATCGTACTGATCACGCACTGGGGCACGACCTCGCACAATTTCGCGTCATCGGCGGCCGTGACGAACACGTCGTCGTCACCGTGCACGGCGCGCACCGGGCACACGATCTGAGCCCAGCGCCGTGTTGCGTCGTAGGCTCCGGCGCGGTCAGTGGCGAGCACGAACCCGGCCGGACGCACCTCGGCTCCGAGCGCGGCGACCACGGTCGAGTCAATGATTCCTGGGTGTCGAAATAGCGGTGCAACGAGGCCGCGCAGCAGGTTCAGGCGAGCCAGGGCCTTGATCAGGCCACGACTAACCCCGCCGCCGAGCCGCAGCATCCGCATCGTCAGCAGCAGCGCGGTGAACGCTGGCAACACGAAGAAGTGGCGAATTGGGTGACGCACGCTGTCAATGATAGAAAACGACGTGGCGGAGACCAGACCGACGGATGCTGTCGCCCGCGTCTCGCTCGCCGCCAGCTGCAACGCGATGATTCCTCCCATGGAATGACCCACGACGTTCCAGCGCTCGTAGCCGAGGGCGCGCGCGATTTCGGCGACTGTCTCGGCCATCGACTCGACGGTCAGGTTCACTTCATCCGCGGGAAGCGGCGAGTCGCCCCACCCGGGCAGGTCGGGAAGGATCAGGTCGGGCAGATCACGCTCGGTCGCGTGGGCCGCCTGCAGCAGGGGCGTCCAGGTCGTCCAGGATCCGGCAGCGCCGTGCAGCAGAATGGTCGCGGTCTGGCTTGCGGTGCGGCGACCATGGCGCACCACGACTGTGCCGCCGCGCAGGCGCATTGAACTGGTCGTCAGCCCGAAATGGTGGGCAGCCGGGTCGAGCGCGAAGGGGTTATAACCGAGCACGGTTGCCGGGGGTGCCGGGGGTGCCGGTCGGGGCTGGGAGTCGGGCTCACAGGATGGTTCCTGCACGGGTTGCGCCGGGCGCGGGCCTGGCTTCGGCCGCGGCGCCGGAGTATCAAGGCCGGTCGCGACGGAGAGGCTTCTGCTCGTTGGTCGGGTCATCAAGATGCTCATATGGATAGTTCGGTGCCGGAACCGCGCCGGATTGCTCCCAGCCGTGACAAATACGGGGCACGAAACACAACGCGCAGGAAGCGAACGCGTTGAGCCAATTGACAGGCCGGAATATCGAGTACGCCGCGTCCGTTACCGCCTACGGACGAAAAGCGACGACCGCTCGCCCCGTCCTCCCAGAACCCGTCGATCTGACTGACCGGCTGACTCGTTATTTTCAGAAAGAAGTACCCGTGAACCTCTTTTCCCCGCTGGCCCTCGGCGACCTTCAGCTGCCCAACCGCCTCGTGATGGCACCGCTGACTCGCATCCGTTCTGGACAGTCTGGGGTCCCCGGTGAGCTGGTGGCCCTGCACTATACGCAGCGAGCCACTCTCGGCTTGATCGTGAGCGAGGGCACCTACCCGAGCCACGCCGGTCAGGGTTTTCCGGGCCAGCCCGGCCTGGTCGAGCCGGAGCAACTCGCCGGTTGGCAGGCCGTGACCGACTCCGTGCACGCCGCCGGCGGACGCATCGTCGCCCAGGTCATGCACGCCGGTCGGGTCACACACGAAGCCACGAACGGCGGATACCCGGTCGTGGCTCCGAGCGCGATCGCCATCACCGGTAGTACCCGCACCTATGACGGCAAGCAGGACTTTCCGGTGCCGCACGCGCTGACCATAGACGAACTTCCCGGCATCATCGCCGAGTTTGTGCGCGGGGCGAAGAATGCCATCGCGGCCGGATTCGACGGCGTCGAGGTGCACGGCGCGAACGGCTACCTGCTGCACGAATTCCTCTCGCCGACCTCCAACGTGCGCGACGACGCCTTCGGCGGGTCACCCGAGAATCGCGCCCGTTTCGTCATCGACGTCGTCACGGCGGTTGCCGCGGTGATCGGCGCCGGCAAGGTGGGCCTGCGCATCTCGCCCGAGCACAACATTCAAGATGCCCTCGAAACGGATGCCGATGACGTCGCGGCCACCTACGGTGCCCTCCTCGGCGGGATCGCCCCGCTGGGCCTGGCGTACCTGAGCGTGCTGCACGCCGACCCGGCCGGGGAGTTCGTGCAACACCTGCGGGCGCGTTTCGGTGGCAACCTTCTGGTGAACAGCGGATTCGGCGTGATCACCTCGCGCGACGAAGCCCTCGCCCTGGTTCGTGACGACGTCGCGGATGCCGTCGTGGTGGGTCGCGCGGCCATCGCCAACCCCGACCTGCTGCGGCGCTGGCAGGAGGACCTGCCCGTGAACGAGCCCAACCCGCTCACCTACTACGCCGACGGCGCCCGCGGCTACACCGACTACCCCGCTTTAGCTTCCTAACTACCCGGCCCTGGCTTCTAAACTCCACTCTTGCTCGGGTCGGGTGCGTAACTCCTGCAATTCTTAGGCTGTCGGCGAAAGTTCCGCGTCATTTCGCGGGCGAGAACGCGCTGCCGCAGAAATTGCAGGAGTTATGCACCGGAATTGGTTGCGAAGCCCCTTGGTCCCCTTGACAGCGGGGTTTTACCGCCGAGACAGCGCCGCGAGTTGCGCGGATGCTCGCTCGAGCAGGCCGACCTTCTTGCAGTAAGCGAACCGCACGAGCGGCGCATATTCGGCCCGGTGCGCGGGGGAGCAAAACGCCGCAATCGGCACCGCGACAACCCCGGCCAGCTCGGGGAGTCGGCGGCAGAAGTCGGCACCGTCGGTGAAACCGAGCGGTGTCGCGTCCGCCACGATGAAATACGAGCCCTGCGGCACGCTGATGGCGAATCCGGCCGCACGAAGCCCCGTGGCCAGAACATCGCGCTTGCCCTTCATCTCGGCGGCGCTACCCGAAAAATACGAGTCCGGCAGGTCGAGCCCTACCGCGATGGCCGGCTGAAACGGCGCCGCGTTCACGAAGGTGAGAAACTGTTTGACCGCGAGAATGGCGGTCACGATCGCGGCGGGCGCACTCAGCCACCCTACCTTCCAGCCGGTCAGGCTGAACGTCTTGCCCCCGGATGAAATGGTGACCGTGCGCTCCCACGCCCCCGGCAGCGTCGCGATCGGAATGTGCGGCACCCCGAAAGTGAGGTGTTCGTAGACCTCATCTGTGACGATCAACGCGTCGTGCTGGTGTGCAAGCTGCACGATGAGCTCGAGCGTCTCCCGGGGAAAAACCGCCCCGGTCGGGTTGTGCGGATCGTTCACGATGATCAATCGGGTGCGGTCGGTCACAGCGGTGCGCAGAGCGTCGAGGTCGGGCTGAAAGTCGGGAGCGCGTAGCGGCACCGTTCGGTGGATGCCTCCACCCAGGCCGATCAGTCCACCGTAGGCATCGTAGAACGGCTCGAAGGTGACGACCTCGTCGCCCGGTTCGATCAGGGCCAGAATGGTCGCCGCGAGCGCTTCGGTCGCGCCGGCCGTGACCAGAATTTCACTGCCAGGGTCGAGGGTTAGTCCGTAGAAACGCTGTTGGTGTCTGGCAATCGCGTCGAGGAGGGTCGGCTGGCCGCGTCCAGGCGGATACTGGTTCATCCCGTCGCTGATCGCCTGGCGGGCGGCCTCGAGAACCTCGGCCGGTCCGTCTTCATCCGGAAAGCCCTGCCCGAGGTTGATGGCACCGGTACGCGCGGCGAGCGCGCTCATCTCGGCGAAAATACTCGCAGCGACGCTGCCGTCCTCGGTGAGGAGCCCGGCCCCGCGGGCTGTGCGTCGCCAGGCACCCGAGACGATCGGGGTATGTTCTGTGTGGAAAGAGTCCTGCATACGCTCCAAACTATCGCCTCGGCAAGGTCTCGGCTCGATCATTGAATGCTCTCAGGCCGTACAGACCGAACGTTCAGGTTCGGGCGCAAAGCTGGCAACGCTTGGAAGGAGCACCCGATGACCGACAACAATAAAGATTCTGGCACCAACCCCGACCCGGCTGATGATGCAGCAGCCTTTGCCGTGAATGAGTCCGGAGAGGCCACTGCGCCCACTGCACCGCCGGTGCTACCCACCGAAGCGCCGGCCGCCCCCTCGGCCCCGACCACCACACCGGCGAATTCCGAGCCCGCAGTGCCGGTCGTTTACGCACCGACCCAGCCGGCAGCGTCCGTTTCAGCTGAGCCCGTCACGAATCAGACCTCCGCTCACCCGACGGATGCCTTCGGTCGCCCTGCGCCGACCGCCGCCGCGTCTCCCGCGGCCCACGCTCCAAGCGCCGCTTCGCAGGACTACGCCACTGCGAATTCCTATCCCACGGATTCCTACCCCGGGCAGCCGTTCCCAGCCGGCAAGACCAAGGAATCCGGTCGCCGCAAGGGCAGCGTCGCACTGATCGCCGCCCTCGCTATTGGCGCCCTGGTCGGCGGATCGTCGGGCGCCGGCATCACCGCTCTCATGATGAGCAACCAGAACAACGGCGTCCGGGTCAGCGAAGCCTCCGGCCCGAACAATGTCGTCGTCAATGACTCCACGAGCGTCAATCAGATCACCGCCGTCGCCGCGAAGGCCTCGCCGAGCGTCGTAACCATTGATGTCGCCAACGGCTCCTCGGGAGGTACCGGTTCAGGGGTCATCCTCACCGAAGACGGGTACGTTCTCACCAACACCCACGTCGTCACCCTCGACGGGGCAGCCTCGGACGTCACGATCGAGGTCAAGAGCAATGATGGCAAGCTGTACACCGCCACGCTCGTTGGCACCGACCCCATCTCCGACCTCGCCGTCATCAAACTGACCGATGCCAGCGGACTGACCCCAATCACCTGGGGCGACTCCTCCGAGCTCAACGTCGGCGACAGCGCCATCGCCATCGGTGCCCCACTGGGGCTCTCCGGCACGGTTACCGACGGCATCGTCAGCGCGCTCAACCGCAGCATCACGGTCGCAAGCTCGGCCGCACCGACCTCGCCCGACCAGACGGTGCCCGATGAGGGAGACAGCCAGAACCCGTTCTTCTTCGATTTCCCCGACCAGAACGGCGAACAGTCGCCGGGTTCCCAGAGCGCCACCGCGAGTATCTCCCTTCCCGTGATCCAAACGGATGCCGCCATCAACCCCGGCAACTCCGGTGGCGCCCTGCTGAATGACGCCGGTGAGCTGATCGGCATCAACGTGGCCATTGCCAGCGCTGGCAGCACGACCGCGTCGTCAGCGACCGGAAGCATCGGCGTGGGATTCTCGATCCCGTCGAACTTCGCCCAGCGCATCTCCGATGAGATCATCGCCAATGGAACGGCCACGCACGGCCTGCTCGGTGCGAGCGTCAGAGACGCGTCGAGCTCGACCAGCAACACGGTGGGTGCCGTCATCGTCGAAGCCAGCCCCGGTGGTGCCGCCGAGAAGGCCGGCCTGACCGAGGGCGACGTGGTTACCAACTTCAACGGTGTACCGATCACCGACGCGATCGACCTCACCGCTCAGGTGCGGGTGCTCCCTGCTGGTGGAACCGCTGACCTGACCTATGTGCGGGATGGAAAGTCGTTCACCATCTCCGTCACGGTCGGCGAGCTCACCAGCTGAGCCCCGCTCCTTCCTACCGCTTCTCACACCTTCCCGTAAATTGCGCCGCCGGTAAGCCGGCGGCGCAATTTACGCGTTCGGCACCGGCGCGTGGCGAATTGCCGGGCTGGTAGGCTCGATCGTCCTACCCCATTAGCGGAAAGCCGGCCAGCCAGGTGCACCAAGGTAGTATGAGATTTCTGCCCGGGGTCTCGTACGTGATGCCCGTGCTGAACGAGGCGACACACGTGCGAGCCGCAGTCGAGAGCCTGCTGGGCCAGGACTACCAGGGACCGTTCGAGGTCACCCTGGCGCTCGGACCGAGCATCGACGGAACGACCGAACTGGTCGAAGAAATGGCCTCCGTTGACTCACGCATTCGTGTCGTGGCCAACGAGGTGGGGTCGACTCCGGCCGGCCTGAACACTGCCATTGGCTCCTCCCAATATGCGGTCGTCATTCGCGTGGACGCGCACTCGGTGTTGCCCCCCGAGTACGCCCGTGTCGCGGTTGAGACGCTCGAACGCACCGGCGCCGACAATGTCGGCGGCATCATGGATGCTCGCGGGATCAGCGCCTTTGAACGGGCCGTGGCCCGCGCCTACGGCACCCGGATCGGCCTGGGCGGGACACCGCACCACGTGGGTGGAGCGGAAGGGGCCGCCGAAACGGTCTATCTGGGCTGTTTTCGCACCCAGAGCATCCTCAACGTCGGCCTCTTCGACGAGGGTGTGAAGCGCGGCCAGGACTGGGACCTTAATCGGCGGCTGCGCGAGGCCGGTGGCCTGGTCTGGTTCACGCCAAAGCTCCGAGTGCTCTACCGGCCCCGGCCGACCCTCGCCCAATTGGCGCGGCAGATGTTGTCGACCGGGCTGTGGCGCGGAGAACTCGCTCGGCGCTACCCAGCGGCCAACGGCATCCGTTATTTTGTGCCGCCAATCATGGTGCTCGGAGTGACTCTCGGGATGCTCCTCGGGCTCGGGGGGCTCCTGCAGCTGGCTCTCGGCTCAGCGCCGTGGCTGCTCCTCGGCCTGATCGTTCCGGCTGGGTATCTGCTCATCGTCGTCGCCGCGACTCTCGCGGTGGCACGACCAGACGGATTTCGTGCGAGCCTGCACTTTCTCATAGTCTTGCCATGCATTCACTTTTGCTGGGGAATCGGCTTCGTCCTCGGGTACCTCAAGCTCACCAGCAACATCACGGCACACACGGGAAGGTGAGCGCATGACCAGTTCGCCCAATATCGCGCGTTCAGGCAAAGCCCGGCCGGAGTCGATCGCCCAGTTGCGCGCGGTGGCGCAGCCGCCCGAGGTGCGCCTACGCGCCAACGCCGAGCATTGGACCGCGAGCCTGTACCTGCGCGATCTGTCGCCGTACTTGACCTGGATGCTCCTGAAGACTCGCATCTCGGCCAACGGTGTGACCGCACTGATGATTCTGGCCGGCTGGTCGACCGCGGCGGCCCTTTTGGTTCCGGGAATCTGGGGCGCCCTGCTCGCGCTCGTGCTCAGCCAGGTGCAAATGCTGATCGACTGCTGCGACGGGGAAGTCGCCCGCTGGCGCGGCACGTCCTCGCCCGCAGGGGTGTTTCTCGACAAAGTCGGACACTACTCGACCGAGTCACTCATTCCCATTGCCCTCGGCTTTCGGGCAGCCGCCCACCCGTTTGAGTCGCCCGAGGATTTTCTCTGGACCAGCCTCGCGCTGCTGCTCGCCCTGATCATCGTGCTGAACAAAGCGCTCAATGACATGGTGCACGTCGCCCGTGCCAACGCCGGCCTGACCAAGCTCGCCGACACCCACGGCGAGAAGACCCCGACGTCGAGCCTGATCGCCCGCGTACGCCGTCTCGCCCGTTTCGTGCCTTTCCACCGGCTATACCACTCGGTCGAACTGACCATGGTGATCTTCGCCGCGGCCGTCGTGGGCCTCGTCATCGGGCAGCCCATCGTGGACCGGGCCGTGCTGAGTATCTTGGTTCCACTCGCGTTGCTCTCGCTCATCGGCCATTTCGTGGCCATCATGGCGTCCAAGCGTGTCCGTTCCTAGGTTCGGCTCCGGTACCCCGACGGTTGGTGTCGTGGTGCTGACCCAGGGCACCCGGCCGGATGACCTCGACCGCGGCATCCGTTCAGTGCTGGCTCAGCAAGGGGTCACGCTCGACGTGATCTGTGTCGGCAACGGCTGGCAGCCGACCGGCCTGCCGACCGACGTGCAATCGCTCGGGTTGCCGACGAACCTCGGCATTCCGGCTGGACGCAACCGCGGGGTGTCGCTTGTCACTGGGGAATACCTGTTCTTTCTCGACGACGATGCGAGCATTCCCGACCCGAAATTTCTGATCACCGCGATCGGCAAGCTGCGCGGCGACCCTCGGATCGGCCTGCTGCAGCCACGGATCGAGGACCCGACCGGCGTCGAATCGCCTCGTCGGTGGATTCCGCGCATCCGCAAGGGTGAGGCCGCCACACCCGGACCGGTGTTCTCGGTCTGGGAGGGTGCCGTACTGCTGCCGCGGGCCGTCTTCGACGCGACCGGCGGCTGGGCCGAGCCGTTCTTCTACGCCCACGAGGGCATCGAACTCGCCTGGCGGGTCTGGGACCAGGGCTTCGTTACCTGGTACGCCGGCGATCTCGTGGCCAACCATCCGGTGATCCTGCAGACCCGGCACGCCGACTACTATCGTCTGAACGCCCGCAATCGGGTTTGGCTCGCCCGTCGCAACCTGCCAGCCCCGTTGGTGCCGCTCTACGTCGGCGCCTGGACCGCGATTCAGGTGCTGCGCTGGGCCCCGCGCAACAGGCCGGCCCTACGCGCCTGGTTCGGTGGCTGGCGCGAGGGCTGGCGCAGCGATCCGGGGCCGCGGCATCCGCTTCGAGCACGCACGATCTGGCGCATGACCGTCGCCGGTCGACCGCCGATTATCTGAGGGACGGTAGGCTGGTTTGGTGGTAATTCGGAAAGACCTCAGGCGCGCCGTCAAGCTGGTCAAGGATGTTGTGGCATCCCGCAAGGTGCAACACGCGCTGCGCGGCCCGCTGAAATCGCGGGAATTACGCGAGGATAACCACTTCAAGATCGCCGTCTACTTTGCTGACGGGCCGGTCAACATGTACCAAATGCGGCAATGGTATCGGCCGCTCGCTACCCTCGCCAAGACCTGGCCGGTGCTGGTGCTCAGCCGCACCGGCGGAGGCACCCTCAAACTCATGGACGAGTCGCCGGTTCCGGTCGCCTACGCGCGCACGGTGTCGCAGCTCGAGCAGATTGTCGCCGAGCAGGACATTCGCATCGTGTTCTACGTCAACCAGAACCCGCGCAACTTTCAAATGATGCGCTACGGGCGCTGCTGGCACGTTTTCATCAACCACGGTGAGAGCGACAAGATGTACATGATCACCAACCAGTTCAAGGCTTACGATTACTCGTTCGTCGCCGGCGATGCTGCGCTGGCCCGACTGGACCGGGTTCTCTGGGACTACGACTTCGACAAGCGTGCCGTCAAAATCGGGCGCCCGCAGGCGGACTACTTTAGCGGCGAGCTGCCTTACACGCCCGACGAACGTCAGGTCGTGCTCTACGCCCCAACCTGGGAGGGCGATCGGGCCGCCGCCGCCTATGGCTCCGCCGCGACCCACGGCGTCGCGCTGGTCAGCGCCCTGCTGGACACCGGAACGCATCGGGTCATCTACCGTCCGCACCCACGCAGCGGCGTCGCCGACCACCACTATGGTGCCGCAAATAAGACCATCATCAGCGCTATCGCCGCCGCGAATGCCCGCGATCCCAGCGCTCAGCACGTCTACGACTCCGGTCCAAACCTCGGCTGGCAGCTGGCCGCCGCAGATCTCGCGATCGTCGACATTTCGGCGATGGTGTATGACCGCCTCGCCACTGGAAAGCCGCTCATCATTACCCGCCCGGTGAACCCGATGGCCGTGATCGACACGAGTGGCTACCTCTCCGACTGCGAATGGCTTTCCGACGAGCAAGCCGGGGACATCGCGGCCGTCGTCGACCGGCTCACCCACGATGACGCAGCGGTCGAACGACTGCAGGGCTGGGTGCACCGGTACTTTGGTGACACCGCCCCCGGCGTTGCGACGGTCCGCCTGCACGCGGCCGTGCAGCACCTTATGGACGAATGGGATCGGTTCGCCGCCGTGCACGACTACGATGTGCCCATCGTGCGCGATCCCGCCACGATTCCCGAAGATGAGCTATAGCGTCGGGTTCTGACCGGGCGTTGCGCGTTCGGGCGAGCTTGCGCCGCTGTGCTGCCTTGGTACTGTGCTGCACGGGCACCCGATTGTGGCTCGCGCGCCGGGCAGGCCACGCGCGCGAGCAGCTTGGGGTTGCGCGAGCAGCGTTAGTACGCCCGACGCGTTAGTCCCGTGCGGGGTTGGACCGCGATTCGAGCGACTGCGGCGGGGCAGTCGGCCTCGAATTGGATGCCCAAGGCTCGGTCTGTCCCGCCGCCACCGACTTGCCCCGGCGCGCTTCTCGCACTCGGATCTCGCGTACTCGTGGCTCCAGATCCGGCTGAAACCCGGTGGGCGGCGGGCCGAAAGCGAACTGTGACGCGTGCATGACCTTATTGCCCAGAATGTGATTACCAACACCGCCGATGACCGCTCCGATGCCAAACGGGAGGACTTTGCCGAGCACGCTGGCGCTGCCACGGGTGGCGAACTGACGCAGAAAAGCGCTCTTGAGCCGGTCGGTCAGGGGGCCCAGAACTGCCCGGGGGAGGTTGTTCGTGATGAGTTCGCCCCAGTAGGTGGTGCGCGCCGTGCCCGAACCGGTGATCTGCCCGGCGAGCTGGCGTACCAGATCACTGCCCTCCCGGCCCAGCATCATGGTCATGACGAGGGCGCGAGCCCGCTCTGGATCCTCCACGGCAATACCGTGTACCTCGCTGACCGACTGGGTGAACAGCGCCGTCGCCTCGAGAAAGCCGGCGGTCTCCACGCCAGACAGGGCGAGGGTGACGCCAGTGCCGACCCCGGGAATGACGGCGGTCGCGCCCACTGCTGCACCTCCGGCCGTGACTGCTGCCAGATAGCGCTTCTCCAGGATGCGCACGATCTGCTCCGGCGAGGCGTATGGATTACGGCGACGGATGCTGCGGATATGGGCCAGGACGACCGGCCGGTGAATGGCCAGAACCCGATCGAAACCCTTTACAAACCCGGTCGGTAGAGCGCCGCCCTGCGGATTTCCGCCGGTCGATGACAGCATCGGTGTGCTTTTCCTGGCCATTGATCACCCTCTCCTCGCCCATCTTGTCGAGTGTACGTGGTGCCCCCGGGCACACGCTGTACCGCGCGTCGACTCCGGCACGACATCAAATACCACGTCTGGGCAATTGTCCAGCCGCTAGTCAAGACCGGGGTGGGCGGCTACAACTGAGGAATGCCCAAGCCGAAATCAGAAGCGTCCAGACTGCTTGGCCGCCGTCTGCGCGAACGACGCCTGACTCTTGGATTCAATCAGGAGTCGGTCGCCCTGCTCGCCGGACTCAACGTGTCGAATTATGCGCGGATTGATCGGGGTTACGGAAACCCGACGATGTACACGCTCATTCGACTCGCCGCCGTTCTACAACTTGAACTCAGTGAGCTGGTGATTGGCCTGGAGGTCGAACAGCTTCCGCCAACCCGTGACGCTTACCTGGCCATTAACTTTCGCTGAGGATGGTTATGGTCAGGCCTTGGGCTTGACGACGTAGTCCGCGTTGTAGCGCTCAAGCACGTCGGTGATCGGGGCATCGAGCACGAGATCGCCTCGGTCGAGGTAGAGGCCGCGCGTGCAGAACCGACGCAGGTCTCGCTCATTGTGCGACACGATGAACAGCGTTCGGCCGCCGGCCAGAAGCTCTTCGATGCGCTGGTAGCACTTCTCCCGAAAGGCCTTATCGCCCACGGCTAGTACCTCGTCGACCAGCAAAATGGGTTCTTCCAACCGGGAGATCACGGCGAAAGCGATGCGCACCTTCATCCCGCTCGATAAATGCTTGTACGGCGTGTCGATGAAGTCGGCGATCTCGGCGAATTCAATGATCTCATCAAAGCGTGCGGCGATCTGCTTGCGGGTCATGCCGTGCAGGCCAGCGGTGAGGTAGACGTTGTCGCGCACGCTGAGGTCATCGACGAATCCGCCGGTGATCTCGATCAGCGGTGCGACGCCCTCGGTCACGTGCACCGTTCCGGTATCGGGAAGCACGACTCCGGTGACGAGTTTGAGCAGGGTGGACTTGCCCTGGCCGTTGCGGCCGACGACACCGATGGCTTCCCCTGGCTGCACAGTGAAGCTCACGTGCTGCAGGGCCCAGAATTCGCCCGGACGGCTGCGCCGGTTTCTGGCACCGAAGAGGTCCTTGAAATTGCGACGACCGCGACGATTCCTGCGAAAGCGGATGCCGACATCCACTAGCGAAATCACCGGCAGCACCCCGAGCGACATTGGGTCCACGGCCACTAGATCTCCTTCAAAACGGCGCGTTCGGTGCGGCGGAAGACCAGCAGCCCCAGGGCGAGGAAGACCAAGGACATGGCAACGCTGATCGCAACGGCGAACCAGTCGAGTTGCTCCGGAAAAAAAGCTGAACGGTAGAGGCTGAAGATGCCGGTCAGTGGATTGAAAGCAGCCCAGAAATGCAGTACGGGCGGGAGGTCGGTGGTGCTGTAGATGATGGGGGAGGCGTAGAACAGAAATCGCAGGATGAGCTTGACGGCCCGTTCCAGGTCGCGAAAGAACACGACGAGCGGTGCGACGAGCAAGCCGACGCCCGCGGTCAGCGCGGCCTGAATCACGATGGCGAGGGGAAAGAACAGCGCGTCGATGTGCAGTTGCGCGCCGTAGACAATGGCGAACAGAACGAGTACCGGTACCGAGGCGAGAAATTCGATGCCCTTGGAGAGCACGAGGCGGTTCACCCAGATCGTGCGGGGGATGCGGGTGGAGCGGATGAGCTTAGCCTCGCGCAGAAATGCCCTCGTGCAATCGGAGACAGCTCCGTTGAACCACATCCAGGGCAGCAGGGCGGCCAGGAGGAACACGATATAGGGCTCGTTGCCGACGTTTTTGTCAAATACCTGGGTGAAGACGAACCAGTAGATGCCCGCCATGACGAGCGGATCGAGAATAGACCAGAAGTAGCCGAGAACCGTGGTGGAGTAGCGAACGCGCAGGTCGCGCTGCGTCAGCAGCCAGAGGGAATGCCGATACCGGGCGGTCGGCGTGCGCTGTTCGGGGCGCACCAGCGCGTAACTACTCACGCCGTCTATCGTATGGGAGCCTGGCTTCGCCCCGTGCCAGCCGGGGCTACTTGTCTCCGGCCCAATCACGCCCAAATAGTGGCCGTCAGTCTCGTGATCGCTTAGATTGAAGATCCGCGCACTGCGTCGATAGACGTTCGTCTACGCGGTGATCACACACGGAAAAGGAGCCCACATGGCGTACAACGTCGCTCAGAAACTGATCGCCTCGCACCTGGTAGTCGGGGAGATGGTGCCGGGTACTGAAATCGGCATCCGGATCGACCAGACCCTCACCCAGGACGCAACGGGCACCCTGGTCATGCTCGAGCTTGAGGCGCTCGGCCTGGATTACGCCCGCACGGAGGTGTCCGTACAATATGTCGACCACAACCTGCTTCAGGCGGATAGTAAGAATGCCGAAGACCATGACTTTCTGCGCTCAGCCTGCCAGCGCTTCGGTATCTGGTTTTCCAAAGCCGGTAACGGGGTCTCGCACCCCACCCACATGCAGCGCTTCGGTATTCCGGGTAAGACAATGGTCGGCTCCGACAGCCACACCCCGGCGGCCGGTTCGCTCGGCATGCTCGCCATCGGCGTCGGCGGCACCGAGGTGGCGCTTGCGATCGCCGGTGAACCGCTTTATATTCGTATGCCTCAGATTTGGGGTGTGCGCCTGACCGGCCAGCTTCCGCCGTGGACGAGCGCCAAGGACGTCATCCTCGAAATGCTCCGTCGGCACGGTGTTAAGGGCGGCGTCAATCGCATCGTCGAGTACTACGGACCGGGCCTGGCCGGTCTAACAGCCATGGACCGCCACGTGATCGCGAATATGGGTGCCGAGCTCGGTGCCACCTCGACCGTGTTCCCGGCCGACGATCAGGTACGCACTTTTCTGCGCGCGGAAGCGCGCGAGGCCGACTTCGTTGAACTGCTCGCCGACGCGGACGCTACCTACGATGTGACCGAGGAGATCGACCTCGCCACGATCGTTCCGTTGATCGCCCTGCCCAGTTCTCCGGGCAATGTCGTTCCGGCGAGCGAGGTTGCCGGCCGGCCGGTCGAGCAGGTGGTGATCGGGTCATCCGCTAACCCGGGTCTGCGCGACTTTGCGATCGTTGCGGCGATAACCAAGGGACGACAGTCTTTCCCCGGACTGAGCCTGGACGTCAACCCGAGCTCGCGTCAGATTCTCCAGGACCTGACCAAGATGGGATCCACCCTGGCCCTGATCGGGGCCGGAGCACGGCTGCACCAGTCGGGTTGTATGGGCTGCATCGGCATGGGGCAGGCACCTGCCAATGGCAGCATCAGCCTGCGCACCATGCCGCGCAACTTTCCGGGCCGCTCCGGCACCCAGGAGGACTCGGTTTACCTCTGCTCGCCGGAAACCGGGGCTGCGGCCGCGTTGACCGGAAAAATAACCGATCCGCGAGACCTCGCCGACCTGTTCGGCATGGACTACCCCGAGATCGTCCTGCCCGAATTCTCCAGTGTGAATCTGACCATGCTCGAGGCGCCGCTGCCGGCGGAGGAATCGCTCACCATCAAGCTGGTCAAGGGCGAGAATATTTCGTCCCTGCCGGTCTTCGGCCCGCTCGCCGAGCGCATCGAGGCACCCGTTGCCCTGATCGTCGGCGACGATATCTCAACGGATGAGATTCTTCCGGCCGGTGCGCGTGTCTTGCCGTTTCGCAGCAACGTGCCCAAGCTCGCCGAATTCACCTTTGACCAGGTCGACCCGACCTACCCGACGCGCGCGGCCCTCAGCCGGGACACGACCGGCCACATGATTGTCGCTGGCGCCAACTACGGGCAGGGATCATCCCGCGAGCACGCCGCGATCACGCCCCGGTTCCTCGGTCTGCGGGTGGTACTGGCGGTCTCGTTTGCGCGCATTCATTGGCAGAACCTCGCGAACTTCGGTGCACTCGCGCTGCAATTCACGGATGCCGCCGATCACGATCGCATTGCGCGTGACGACGTTCTGGTTCTGGATGGCATTCGGGAGGCGCTCACCAACGGCACGGAGATTCTCGTTCGCAATACCACCCGCAATGAGACCTATGCGGTGCGGCATGAACTCTCCACCCGCCAGATTGAGATGCTCCTGGTCGGCGGTCTGATCCCCTGGCTGCGCGCCCGGCACGCGCAGGGCGAGCCGCTGATCGGCGCAGCCGAATAACGGTATGAGGAACGGGGCTGGCTCTAATCGGCCCCGTTCTGTTTACTCGCTGCGGCTACCGACGTAGCGGTAATACTCGACACCATCGTCGAAGAAGTCAGGGCCGTTCGACGTTCCGACATGATCGACCACGAACTCGTCGTGGGCGGGCGGGGCGATGTCGATCAGGCGTCCCGCGTGCACGTCGATGTATTGTGTTTCGTTCAGATCGACCGCTCCGAGTAGCGCACGGTCGAAATTGATCCGCGCCGCCGCGTCGTGCCAGCCGGTTACGACGCGTAGCGGTAGGGCCTCCGCCGCATCGCCACTGCCATAGCCGAGGGCCAGCCAGTCCTGATCGGCGAGGTCGAGGTCGCTGGTCAGGGCCTGGTGCAGGCCGGCGGCGAGCCAAGCCGGCAGGGCCGCGGTGTAGAGATTGCCGAGGTCGCGCATGGCTTCGGAGCCAAGTCCGAGCTTTTCTTGAACGAGGGTGTTCCAGAGCGGAGTTTTGCGCAGTTGGTTGCGCGCCCGGCGCGCCAGGGGAAAGACGTCGCCGGTGTTTTCGGCCAGTTGTGCACCGATGACGCCGAATGGTGTTGGCTCCAGCAGCTCGGCGATCAGGAGTTCGGCGTCGACACCGGCATCGGCGGCGAGTGCGCGCAGCTCGTCATGACCGTCGGTGTCATGCGCGAGGGTGAAGAGATAGGCCATGACCCACCCGGTGGTGGGCATCTGGTGATACGGGCGGTGCATGAACACCGCGTCGATGTCGTGAAAATAGTCAAGGTTTCGGCCGGGGCGTTTGTCGAGCATCGCCGTCATAGCGTGGTGGGTGGCATCGATATAGCAGCTGGTGGAGTAATGCCCGTTGAATATGGGCAGGTCCTGCAGCTGGCCGTCGTCGCGCGCGGGCTGATTGCGAAAACGGGCAAACGGTTTGCGAAAGTCGGCCACCCGATAGTCGGAATCGCTGCCGGCCCCGGTAAGGTCCACCTCCAGCAGCCGGGCATCGCTCTCCAGCAGCATGGCGACGGCGCCCGCACCCTGGGTGGGCTCGCCGCTGCCACCGCGCGCATACTCGGCGATGTCGGCGCAGACGACGATGGCCTGGCGACCACGACCATCCGTTGCCAAGTAGCGCAGCGCAGCTTTTATGCCGTACACGCCGCCGAGGCAGGCCTGCTTGAATTCCGGCACTTCGCAGTCTCTGGCCAACAGGGGCAAGCCGGCCGCAGCGAGGGCCTCATTGACCATGCCCTTCACGATGACAGCACCGGCCGAATTATCGGTGCTTGATTCGGTTCCGAGGGCGAGCAGCCCGACCTGGGTCGGGTCGATGTCGTAGTCCCGAATCAGCCGCCAGACCGCGGTGGCCGCGAAGGTATAGACACTCTGTCGGGGTGCGCGCATGCGAAAACTGCGTCCGACCACCGAACGGAATTTCTCCCACGGTTGGTCATTCCACTCGCACCACGATTCGAGCTGAACGCGATACGGCGGGAGGTACAGGGAGAAACCACTAATTCCAGGAGCCAACTGTGTCTACTTCACTTTTCAGGTGTTTGCGGGTCCGCGACGGTCACATTACTTTAGTCGGCCAGGCTGCGAGTCAGGGCGCGGCCCGATTCGGCCAGATGGCGTCGGGGGCTCGGCTAAAATAGAGGCAGAACCGATCGGAGCAGTCCTGTGTCACAGACCCTTGAGGCCGGCGCTACGGCCCGCGCCCGCGCACATAGCAATATTGCGCTGGTCAAATATTGGGGCAAGAACGATGCCGTTCTCAACACCCCGGCGGTCGGGTCGATCTCGATCACCCTCGACGCCCTCCACACCGACACCCGAGTGACCTTTCAGCCGCAGCTGGCGACCGATGAGTTATGGCTGAACGGACGCCAGCACGACGCTACCGGGGTCAGCCGTGTTCTCGACCTGGTGCGTCACTACCGAGGTGCGACCTTGTGTGCGATCGTGGAGTCCGCGAATAATTTCCCGACCGGAGCCGGGCTGGCCTCGTCGGCGTCCGGTTTCGCCGCCCTTACCGTCGCCGCGACCGGCGCGGCAGGTCTCATGCCGACCGCGCGGGAGCTGTCCATCCTGGCCAGGCACGGTTCCGGTTCGGCCGCCCGTTCCATCTTCGGCGGTTTCGCCGAGATGCACGCAGGCAGTGCCGCCGACGGCTCAGATTCCTACGCCGAGCAGTTGCTGCCTGTCGCGGATTGGCCGCTCGCCATTATGGTCGCTATCACCGAGCACGGTGCGAAGCCGATCAATTCGACCGTCGGCATGGGCGCTACCGCGGTCAGTTCGCCTTTCTACCCGGCATGGCTGGCGACGGCCCCTGGGGATCTCACCGATATGCGGGCCGCGATCGCCGCTCGCGACTTCGTGCGTCTCGGCGAACTCGCCGAGTATAACTGCCTCAAGCTGCACGCGCTGATGCTCACCACCCGGCCAGCTTTGATCTATTGGAATGCCGCGACGGTCGCGACGATGCACGCCGTTCGCGAACTGCGCGCGAACGGCGTGCCGGCCTACTTCACCATTGACGCTGGACCGCAGGTGAAGGTGCTCTGCCTGCCGACCGACGCGTCCAGGGTGCACGCCGCACTGTTGAGTGTGACTGGCGTGCTCGAGGTACGCCAGAGCGCGCTCGGCCCCGACGCCTACCGGCTGGGTTGACGTGACATTCACAGCGACGTCGGCACCCGGAAAACTGTTTCTGCTCGGTGAATACGCGGTTCTGCAGGGCGCACCGGCGCTGCTGTCGGCCGTCGATCGCCGAGTCACCGTCACGGTCGCACCGGCCGGGTCCTGGCGGCTGCACGCCCCGAGCATTGGTATCCAGCACCTCGACCTCGACGATGAAGGGCAACTGCCGGCCGCCCTCAACGCCCAGACCCGGTCGACCCTGCGCCTGTTCGACACGGTGCGAGTGGCAGTGCGCGCTCGAGCCAGCGGCGGCGGTCCGTTCGAGATCAGCATCGACAGCGCTGAGTTCACGCGCGACGGCCACAAATTGGGACTCGGGTCGAGCGCGGCGGTGGCCAGCGCGCTCACGGCTGCCCTGGCCGAGGCTTCGAGGCTTCACCTCGATCGCGCGGCGCTCTTTGCGCTAGCCCAGTCAGCCCATCGGGCCACTCAAAACGGCACGGGCAGCGGCGGAGATGTCGCCGCGAGTGTCTATGGCGGTCTGCTTTCCTTTACCGTCGGGGCATCACCCGTGGCGCTGCGCTGGCCGAACGATCTCACCATGCTGGCCGTGGTCACCGGTGAAGGGTCGGCGACAACCGACCTGGTCGGCCGGGTGAACGACTTTGGTGCTGAGCATCCACTGCAACACGATGAGGACCTGGCCAGGCTGACCCGGCTCGCGCACATGGCGCAATCAGCACTCGCCGACCGCGCTAGCTTTCTGCGCCTGATCGACGACTACTTCACCGCGCTGGCTTTGCTCGACGCCCATGCCGAGGCCGGTATCGTTACCGAACGACACCGGGAGCTGCGCGCGGTAGCTCAACGAGGGGGCGGCGTGTTCAAGACCTCCGGTGCCGGCGGCGGCGACGTCGGACTCGCCTTCAGCGCGAGCGGCGAGTCCGCCGAGCGACTCGAATCGGCTCTGACTAACGCCGGGGCATCCGTTGTGGCGCTGGAATTCGGCGCAGCCGGAGTCGAATCATGAGCGGCTCGCGCATCGCGAAGTTCTATCAGAAGTCGGTGCAGGAACGACTGGAGCTGCTACACGAACGCGGAACATTGAACGATGCCGACTATGCAATGCTGCAGCCCGGTATCGGTCTGCTCGACGCCGAGACCGCTGATCGACTCACCGAAAACGTGATCGGCGTCTTCTCGATGCCGCTGGGGCTCGGACTGAACTTTCAGATCAACGGTCGGGACTATCTGATTCCCATGGTGGTGGAGGAGCCGTCCGTCGTGGCTGCGGTCAGTTCCATGGCGATTCTGGTGCGGCAAGCTGGGGGTTTTAGCAGCACCTCCGACGAGCCGCTGCTAATCGGTCAGGTGCAGGTCGTTGACCTTTCCGACCCGGCAGAGGCGCGCCGCGCGCTGCTCGCCCAGACTGAGAAAATTCTGCAGCTGGCCAACAGCGGCCACGCGAACATGGTCGCCCGCGGCGGCGGCGCGCGCGGTGTTGCGGTGTACCTGCGCGGAGCGACGGCGCAGAACGGCGAGCTGCTGGTCGTGCATCTGCTCGTGGACACCCGTGATGCGATGGGCGCGAACCTGGTCAACTCCATGTGCGAACGCATCGCACCCCTGATCGAGCAGATCAGCTCCGGTCGGGTATTCCTGCGCATCCTCTCAAATTTGACTGACCACGCCCTTGTACGTGCCCACGCGGTCATCCCACGGGCCCTGCTGGCAACCGAGGACTATCCCGGCGAGCGGGTGCGCGACGGGATTATCTTGGCCAGCGAATTCGCCACCATGGATCCCTTTCGTGCCACCACCCATAACAAGGGCATCATGAACGGCATCGACGCCGTCGCGATCGCGACCGGCAACGACTGGCGCGCCATCGAGGCCGCCGCCCACGCCTACGCCGCCCGCGGAGAACGCTACGCACCGTTGTCGACCTGGAGCGCCAACGCGGCCGGCGATCTGGTCGGCGAACTCACGATGCCGTTGAAGGTCGGCACGGTCGGCGGTCAGGTGGAATCAAACCCAGCCGTGCGCATCGCCCACACTATTTTGGGTGTCGGATCGGCGCGAGAACTAGCCGAGGTGATGGTGGCCGTTGGTCTGGCCCAAAACCTGGCCGCGCTCAAAGCGCTCTCGACCACGGGGATCCAACACGGCCACATGCGCCTGCACGCCCGAGCGGTCGCGGTGGCCGCCGGCACCAGCCCTGCGCGATTCGACGAGGTCGTCGAGCGACTCATCGTCGACGGCGAGATCAAAGTGTGGAAGGCACGGCAAATTCTGGCCGAGCTCGAGGTTCCGCCAACGTGCGTCTTGGTGCCCCCGGCCGTAGCGATGCCGGCCGCAACGACGACCGTGCTCCCGGCGCGTGCGCCGCTCGGTGCCCACGCGCAGGTCGGCTACGGAAAGATCATCCTGCTCGGTGAGCACTCCGTGGTCTACGGCCGCCGCGCCATCGCCGCGCCCATCGGCCTCACCGTGCGCGCTGAAGTCGTTCGCGGCGAGCCGGGTCAGGTGCCGGTCATCACCGACTGGAACGTGGATGGTTCGGCGCAGGAACCGATCAGCCCCGATGTCTCCCATCGGGTTGCCACGTTGATCGCCGCGCGTCTCGGGCTGCCCCAATCCGGCGTACGAGTCGGCGTGTTTTCCGAACTGCCGCGAGCGAGCGGCTTGGGAGCCTCGGCCGCGTTCGCCGTCGCGCTGATCCGAGCGACCGCCGACTGCTTCGAAATTCGGCTCAGTGATGAGCAGGTGTCGAGCCTGGCCTTTGAGTGCGAAAAGATCGTGCACGGCACACCATCGGGCATCGACAATACCGTCGCCACGTTCGGTCGGCCCATCCTGTTTCGAAAAACGGATGCCGCGAGCGGTCATGAAATCCGCGACATCGTCACCCCCAACCCGATCCCGATCGTGATCGGTCTTAGCGCCGTGCACGCGCTGACCGCACACACCGTGGCCTCAGTGCGCGCGGCCTGGCAGAAGAATCCCGGGCGCTACAACGCGATCTTCGACCAGATTGACTCCCTAGTTGTGGATGGAGCCGACGCCCTGCGCCGCGGCGACCTGGCCGAACTAGGCGAGCTGATGAACATCAACCAGGGTTTGCTCAATGCCCTGCAGGTGTCGGGCCCCGAGCTCGAACAGATGGTCGCCATCGCTCGCGGGGCCGGTGCGCTCGGCGCGAAGCTGACCGGGGGAGGAGGAGGCGGCGCGATGATCGCTCTGGCTGGACCCGCCGGTACCGATCCGATCCGAACAGCCTTGCACCAAGCCGGTTACACCACCTACCTGACCGAGATCCGGTAGTGGATCGCCGTGAGGCGGTCGGGGCCGGCGCTCTACTGCGTTATGTACCGCACGGTACGTTAGATGGGCAGTGTACTGAGTTGTCAGTTTGATCCGCGCCGGAGAAAGAGACCCCAGTTATGCGCTCTCGCGCCCATTCAACATCCTGGCTGCGCGCAGCAGCAGCCATCATTGCCACCGTCGCTGTGGTCACGGGGTGCAGTGCCACCGCGCAAAACACCACGACCGATTCCAGTACCCTGACCTACGCCATCAACGGTGGCACGCTCAGCGGCGGCAAGATGGACATCCACTCGTCGGCCTTTCAAGCCACCGCCCTTGTGATGCGCAACTCCTTCGATTCGCTCGTTTACCAGAAGACTGACGGCTCGTTCGTGCCGTGGCTCGCCACATCGTGGCAGATCTCCGACGACGGCCTGCAGTACACCTTCACCCTGCGCAATGACGTCACCTTCCATGACGGCGAGCCCTTCAACGCCGAGGCCGTCAAAGTCAACTTCGAGCACGTCGTCGCTCCCGAAACGGCGTCAGCGGATGCCGCCAGCCTCATCGGTTACGCCGAAACCGGCGGCTTCTATGCGGGCACCACGGTCGTTGACGAGTACACCGTTCGGGTCGATTTCAGTCAGCCATACGCCCCGTTCTTGCAAGCCGTGAGCACCGCTAAGCTGGGCTTCTACTCGCCCGCGACGCTTCGTGAGAATGCCGCCCAGCTCCCCGCCGGGGGACCGGGCATCTCGGTCGGCACCGGCCCGTACGTGCTGAGCGACTACACGCCAGATCAGAGCATCGTCTTCACCGCGAACCAAAACTATAACTGGGCACCCGAAGGCAGCACCCACCAGGGCGCGCCGGCCATCGACACGCTTGAGTTTCGTATTCTGCCTGAATCGTCGGTACGCACCGGCGCACTCACGAGTGGGGAAGCGCAGATCGCCAGCGACATTGCTCCGAACACCGTTGGCCAGATCGGTGACGAGTTCACCATCGAAAACGTGACGATGCCTGGTCTGCCATACACGCTGTTTCTCAACGAGGCGCACGGCGTGTTCGCCGACCAAAACGTTCGCCAGGCCTTTGCGCTCGGCATCGACATCGGCCCGGCCGTTGAGAGCATCTACCAGGGGCAGGCCGCGCGCGCGTGGAGCATCCTCTCTCCGGCAACGCCGAACTCCTACGACCCGAGCCTCGAAGACAGCTGGCAGTACGACCCAGACCAGGCCAATGCCCTGCTCGATGCGTCAGGCTGGACCGAGCGCGACGCTGACGGCTACCGAACCAAAGATGGTGCCAGGCTGAGCGCCCGTTGGCTCGCCTACAACCCGGTTTCCGACGCGAACGCAAGCCTGGGCGACGTCGTGCAGTCCGACCTGCGCGAACTCGGCTTCGAAATCGTGCGGGATAACCTCGAAGTTGCCCAATACTACGAAGATTTTAACGCGCGCGACTATGACCTATCAGACTGGAGCTTTCCTAGCGTTGACGCCGACGTGCTGCGCGCCCATCTGCACAGCGGCGGCTACAAGAACGGCTCATCGACCGCAGACCCGATTGTCGACTCGTTGCTCGACGACGCTATCGCCACGAGCGACCCAGCCGAACGCGAGGTCCTCTACCAGCAGCTACAGCAGTGGAATGCGACCCACGTGGCCATGATTCCGATCACCGTACCCTCGGCGATCACCGCCTATAGCTCGGCCATCAAAAACCTCAGCTTCGACCTGTACGGACAACCCCTCTTCTACGGGGCGTCGCTCACGACCGCTCCGTGACCCTGCACTACGGGCAGGTACGCGGCGCCGACCGACCCGGTGCTCGCCTGTTCGGCCGGCTCGGCGGCATGGTACTCGTAGTCTGGGGCGCTGCCACGGTAGGGTTCTTCGCGCTGCGGCTGATCCCTGGTGACCCGGTAGACGCACTGATTGGGCTCGGGAGCGTCTCGGCACAGGTGCGCGACCAGATCCGCGAAGACTGGGGGCTCGCCGATCCGTTGCTCGTGCAATACCTCGGATACCTCGGCCGTCTCGTGCAGGGCGACCTCGGCACCTCGTACCGCCGGCAGCAACCCGTCGCTGACGTGATCGGCCAACAATTCCCGCCCACCGTGCAGCTGATGTCCCTGGCCCTGGTGTTCGCCCTCTTGCTCGCGCTCGGGTCGGCGTTGCTTGGCCGCGGTCGGCGCACAGCGCCCCTGGCTGGCCTACTCGAGCTGGTCGCTGTCTCGTCGCCTAATTTCTGGATCGGTCTCGTGCTGATCAGTGTCTTCGGTTTCGGCCTAGGCTGGTTTCCGGTCGTCGCCACGGCCGGGTTCGGCGCTCTCATCCTGCCCGCAGTGACCCTCGCCATTCCGGTGGCCGGCATCATCAGCCAGGTGCTGCGGCAGGGCCTCGACGACGCGGAGGCGCTGCCCTTCGTTGACACAGTGCGTGCTCGTGGTGCCAGCCACACCCGCCTCGTGCTGCGCCACACCCTGCGCCACGCTGCCGCCAGCAGCATCACGCTCACCGGATATATGGTCGGATCCCTGCTCGGCGGCTCGGTGCTGGTCGAGACTGTCTTTGCCCGCCCCGGACTCGGCCGCGTTGCTCTGAACGCCATCGTCGACCGCGACGTACCCGTGGTGCTCGGCATTATCGTGCTCGCCGCGGCGGCTTTCTCCATGGTCAACCTGTTCGTCGACCTGGTCTTCGAGCGCATCGATCCGCGCCTGGCGACCGAGCAGGCCTACGCATGAGCCTGCTCGCAGCCGCCCCATCACGTCGAATCAAGCGGATGCCCACCCCGGCCGTCTGGGCCGCCGTCGGGTTCCTCCTGCTTCTCGTGCTGTCGGCCCTTCTGCCGGGCGTGTTCACCGCCGCTGACCCACTCCGTACGAACATTGGCGAGGCGCTGCTGGCGCCCGGCCCGGGGCATCCGTTTGGAACAGATCAGGCCGGCCGCGACGTGTTCGCACGGGTGATCTATGGTTCGCGGTACTCGCTCGCTATTGGCTTCGGCGCCACGCTTATCGCTCTCGTTGCTGGTCTCGCGATCGGCTCGTGCGCTGGGCTCGTGCGCCGGGTGGGCGACGGTGTGCTGAGCCGGGCGATCGAGATAGTGATGGCCTTTCCGGAGTTTCTGCTGGCCCTGATAGTGATCGCGATCATCGGCCCGGGCGAGGCGAGCCTGCTGATGGCCGTTGCTCTCGCGGTGATCCCGTCCTACGCGCGCGTCGCCCGGGTGCAGACGCTCGTGATCAAGCGTGCTGGCTACGTAGAGGCGGCGCGCACGCTGGGTGTGTCGCCAGCGCTGGCCGTGCTGCGTCATGTCGTGCCCAACACCCTCGGCCCGCTGCTGGTCATGGCCACCATGGGAGTTGGCACCGCCATCACTGCCGCGGCCGGCCTGAGCTTTCTCGGCCTCGGGCCGAAGCCGCCAACGCCGGAGTGGGGACTCATTCTCTCGGAGGGGCGTAATTTTCTTGCAAGCGCCTGGTGGATCGCCGTATTCCCCGGGCTCGTGATCACCTCCACCGTGGTGTCGACGAGCATCCTCGGTCGACACCTGCAGGCCCGAAGCGCAGGGCGGCAGCGATGAGCGCCATCACGGTGCGCAACCTGCGCGTGGTTCTGCCGGGCTCGAAGGCCGCCGTGGTCGACGGCGTCTCGTTCAGCATTGCCGCCGGGAAGTGCCTGGGCATAGTGGGGGAGTCCGGTGCCGGTAAGACGATAACCGGCCGCAGCCTGATTGGACTCACCCCGGCCGGTGCACGCGTCACCGCCGAGGAACTGACCGTGGCAGGAGTGGACGCTCGGGACTTGACTGAACCAGCTTGGCGACGTCTGCGCGGCGCCCGCGTCGCCCTCGTGAGCCAGGACGCTCTAGTCTCCCTTGACCCGCTGCGCCGAGTGGGCGCCGAGGTGGCCGAGCCCCTCGCGGTGCACGAACCCGGGCTCGGTCGCGCCGATCGTTCGCGCCGCGTGTTGCAATTGCTCGGGCAGGTTGCTGTGCCGGAGCCCGCTTTTCGCGCCCGACAATACCCGCACGAACTGTCCGGTGGCCTGCGTCAGCGCGCACTCATCGCCTCGGCCCTCGCGGCTTCGCCGGCCGCATTGATCGCTGACGAACCGACCACGGCCCTCGACGTCACCGTTCAGGCGCAGATTGTGCTGCTGCTGCGCCAGCTGAAGGAGTCGGGCATCGCGCTGCTGCTGATCAGCCACGACCTCGCAATTATCCGCAAGCTCGCCGACGACATTGCCGTGATGAAAGACGGACGGTTCGTGGAGTTGCAGCCTACGGCCGCTCTGTTCGCCGCACCGCAGCATCCGTATACTCGCGAGCTTCTAGCCTCGATATCTCAGAGCCTGGTACCAGCTCCGCCGAAAGCCGCCCCAGTGGTGCTCGCCGCGCGAGATCTCACCAAGACCTACGGCCCCGCAAGCGCACCGTTGCGCGCTGTAAACGGAGTTTCATTCGAGCTGCGTGCCGGCCACACCGTTGGCATCGTTGGCGAGTCGGGGTCGGGCAAGAGTACCGTGGCACGGATGCTGTTGGGCACCGAAACCCCGGACTCTGGCGATGTTCTATTGAACGGCGAACCCTGGAGCCGGGTACCGGAATCGCGGCGGCGAGCGAGGCGCGGTGGCATTCAGATCATTCACCAGGATTCCCTGAGCGCCTTCGACCCGCGGGCTAGCGTGCTGCAGATTCTCTCTGAGGCGATTGCTCTCGACGGTTCGCGGAGCGTGCGGCGCGAACGCCGGGAGCAGGCGACTCGGCTTCTGGAGCTGGTGGCGCTGAACGATTCCCTATTGGGGCGGCGTGCGCATCAGCTCTCCGGCGGGCAGCGGCAGCGCGTGGCGATCGCCAGGGCGTTGGCCCGGCAGCCGAGGCTCCTGGTCTGCGACGAGCCAGTGTCGGCGCTGGATGCGCCTATACAGACCCAGGTGCTGGGACTGCTGGTCTCCCTGCAGCAAACGACGGGGCTGGCGATGGTGTTCATCTCACACGACCTCGCGGCGGTGCGCGCACTCAGCCACGACATCCTCGTGATGAAAAATGGCATTGTCGTGGAACAGGGGCCGGCGGTGGAGCTATTTCTGGCGCCGCAGCATCCGTTCACCCGCGAGCTGCTCGCCGCGCAGGCCACGGCGTAGCCGGAACACCCAGAGTTACGCGCAAGTTGCCAGTCGCGCTGAATTAGGACATGCTTATGTCATGTTAATCACTCATCGCCGTGGAACTGCGAATCTAGACGGGTCAACTCCCGGACGCAATGATGAGGCCCGCACCTGGGACCGGGTGCAGCAGCTGCTCGCTGCGGATGGACCACTGACCGCTGCCGACCTCGCCTCACGTCTGGGACTAACGCCCGCTGCGGTACGCCGCCACCTCGACCAGCTCGCCGCAGAAGGTTCCATCGAGGAACGTGAACCGGTGGTGGCAGGTGGTCGTGGGCGGCCGGCTCGGGCGTACGTTCTCTCTCAAGCCGGTCATGCCGGGATGAGTAGCGATTACGCCGATGTGGCTACCGCAGCCTTGCGTTTTCTCGCAGAACACACCGGTGTGGATGCCGTGGCTGAGTTCGCCCGTGAGCGCAGCGCAGCGCTTGAGCGACGGTATGCTACACAGCTACCCTCGACGGGCAATAATGTGCGCGACCGGGCAGAGGCACTGGCGTCGGCACTGAGCGCTGACGGTTTTGCAGCGTCAATTCGCCCGGGCGAAACTGGCCTGCCCGTGGCCGGCGTGCAGCTCTGTCAGGGGCATTGCCCAGTTCTGCATGTTGCAGCGGAGTTCCCAGTGTTCTGCGATGCCGAGACCGAAGTATTCTCCCGACTGCTTGGAGTGCCGGTTGAACGACGAACAACATTGGGCGCCGGTCAGCACGTCTGTACGACGTTTATTCCCATCGACGCACTGGCCCGGCCGACGACGTCCACAACAAACAATGCGAGTGAAGGGTCTATTGCATGAGCAGCAATGCTGAGTTAATTTCCGAAGTGCAGGCAATCGCCAGCTCGGATATCACTAGCGTAGAAAACACCCAGCGTGACATTGGCGCGAGTGGGGCATTCACCGCCGCGGAATCGGCCGCCATTCGTGCCGATTTTCCCATTCTCACGCGCCTGGTGCGTGGCGGTAAACCCTTGGTGTATTTAGATTCAGGGGCGACGTCGCAAAAGCCGCGCCAGGTACTCAATGCCGAACGTGCGTTTTATGAACAGCACAATGCTGCGGTTCACCGTGGCGCCCATCAACTGGCCGAGGAAGCTACCGACGCCTTCGAGTCCGCGCGAGCGAGCGTTGCACATTTCATCGGTGCACAAACTCGGGAGGTGGTGTTCACCAAGAATGCTACAGAGGCACTGAACCTCGTGGCGTATTCCTTCAGCAATGCGGCCGCTATGGGGGCTATGAACGGCGTTGAAACGGATATTGCGGCGCGGTTCGCCCTCGGTGCCGGCGACGAAATAGTGATCACAGAGATGGAACACCATGCCAATCTCATTCCATGGCAGGAACTTGCCCGCCGCACCGGTGCCACCCTGCGCTGGATTGGTGTCACCGACGGCGGTCGACTCGAACTGGACGATCTGGAGACGGTCATCACCGGGCAGACCAAGGTGGTGGCATTCACTCACGTGTCGAACGTTTTGGGAACGATTAATCCCGTCGCCGCCATCGTGGCTCGGGCTCGGGCTGTCGGTGCTCTGACCGTCTTGGACGCCAGCCAATCGGTGCCGCACCTGGCCATTGATGTGATCGATCTCGACGTCGATTTCGTAGCTTTCAGCGGACACAAAATGTTTGGTCCGCTGGGAGTCGGCGTTCTCTGGGGCCGCTACGGCCTGTTGGAAGCCATGCCCCCCTTTCTCACCGGGGGTTCAATGATTGAGCACGTGCGAATGGAAAGCTCGACCTACGCCGCTCCGCCGCAACGTTTCGAGGCTGGTGTACCGGTTGTTGCGCAGGCCATTGGCCTGGCCGCTGCGTGCGACTACCTGGGACGACTGGGAATGCAGCGGGTGAGCTCGCATGAGCACGCCCTCACCGAGGTGCTCCTGGCCGGCCTGGCGAAACGCCCGTGGGTCACTGTCATCGGGCCGGTCGATGTCCGGGAGCGTTCCGGTGTCGTGTCCTTCGTAGTAGATGGTGTGCACGCGCACGATGTCGGCCAAATTCTTGATGATGCCGGGGTCGCCGTTCGGGTTGGGCACCATTGCGCCTGGCCTCTGCATCAGCGCATGGATGTTGCGGCCACGACACGAGCAAGCTTCGCGGCTTACAACACGGTGGCTGAGGTGGAGGCGCTGCTGAGTGCTCTCGATCAGGTTCCCGAAATTTTTAGGGTGGCGCCCGCACACCTCGCAACCTGTACCAATTGACAAGGAGAAGTAAATGAGTGCACCCACAATCGCGCCGGGGATCTCTGACGAGGTCCGAGAATTAGCAAACCAAGAATA